>JAUYSM010000034.1 GCA_030696315.1 Pseudohongiella sp.
TTTCAAATCAGCATCTTGCAACCCCTGTCTCTGTGGCAGGCGGTAGATGCACATCTCAGACTGGTGCAGCAGAATGTAAGGTTCAAAGCCTAGCATCTCGTTGTATCATGCGGCATGGTGCGGCATGGGGACGGAGGGATCATTTTTTGATCAACTCCGTTCTTGACGTCAACTCTGGCTCACTCACTGTTTGTTAAATATCTCCTTATGTTGAGTGGCCCTCATTTTTCGGAGCAAGGCATGAACAAGTCTGTACGATCCTCCTTACGATCATTCGCACAAACCATGTGCGCCATCCCGCTGGCCGTCTCTCTGGCACATGCGCAGCCGTTACCCATCGAGGAGTTTTTTGAGAGTTTTACTGCTGAATGGGTTCGTGCCAACCCCAATCTGGCGATCAGCACCGGCTATTTCACTGGCGAAGAACAACGACTGCTGGAACAACAACTGACACCCATGGGCCCTGCCCAGCGACAGGCGCAGCTCGAGCGCGCCAGACGCGGTTTGCAAGAACTGGCGCAATTTGACTTGAACTCCTTGCCGGACTCATTGCGAATTTCTGCCGAAGTTATGCAATGGCAGCTGCAGATGATTGTTGAGGGCGAACCCTTTGAAGACTTCGACTTTCCGTTGCAGCAAATGAGCGGCGCAAACGTCAATCTGATCAATCAACTGACCGTGGTTCACCCGCTGCGCTCACTCAGTGACATGGATAACTATCTGCTGCGGTTACAGCAGGTTGATGACCGTATGGCGGAAGCATTAGCCCAATCCCGGTTGATGGCTGAGCGCGGAGTGATTCCTCCCTCTTTTATCCTGAACGCCACACTCGAACAAATGTCGCGTTTTGTGGTCGGCAGCGCGCAGGACAACCCGCTGACGACTACGCTGGTCAGTAAAACTGCCAATCTTCCCGATATCACTGATGCACAACGCACCGAGTACGCCAATCGCGCCGCGGCGATTGTCCAGCAGGAGATCTACCCCGCCTGGCAATCAGCCATTGACACCTTGCAGGCACAACAGGCCCGCGCCACGGCTGATGCTGGATTGTGGCGCTTCCCTAATGGCGAGGCCATTTATGCCTACCAGCTGCGCCGCTACACAACAACGGATTACACCGCCGATGAGATTCATGAAATCGGCCTGCGCGAAGTGGCACGTATTGAAGCCGAGATGGATGGTTTGTTGCGTCAACTCGGTTTGACGGACGGCAGCATTCAGGACCGCGTTGCGACCTTGCGTGAACGTCTGGCTTATAGCAATGATGATGCTGGCCGTGAACAGATCATGCGTGACATTGATGTGATGCTGGCGGACGCGCTGGTGCGCTCAGCAAGTGGATTGTTTGATCGCATGCCCAAAGCGGATGTGATCGCCCAGCCATACCCGCGCTTTCGCTGGGATAACGCAGCAGCCTCCTATACGGCGCCACCTCTGGATGGCTCACGCCCAGGCATTTTCCAGATGCCCCTGCGTCCGAGTCGTTTGACCAACTTTGCACTGCGCTCGTTGGTTTACCACGAGACCGTGCCTGGCCATCACTTCCAGATTGCGCTGGTGGGTGAAGATCCCAATCTGCCCAAGTTCATGCAGACACGCGCTTTTGGTGGCAGTGCAGCCAGCAGTGAGGGCTGGGCTTTGTACGCGGAGCAACTGGCAAACGAATATGGCTGGTACGAGGGTGACATTGAAGGTTTGTTAGGACAGCTGGATTCAGCATTGTTTCGCGCGCGCCGACTGGTGGTTGATACCGGGTTGCATGCCAAGGGCTGGACACGTGAACAAGCCATCGACTTTGGCATTGAAGCCAGCGAAATTGAACGTTATGTGGTGATGCCGGGGCAGGCAACCTCCTACATGGTGGGCCAACTGCGTATCACTGAGCTGCGGGAGAAAGCACGGGCGGCGTTGGGTGACAAGTTTGAAATTGCGCAGTTTCACAACGTGGTGCTGGGCTTGGGCGTGGTTCCGTTGCCGGTATTGGAGCGGGCGGTAGATGCGTATATTAAATCGGTTCTTTGATCCTGTCTGGAGGTTGCTGATGTTGCGTCGTGTGTGTTTTACCGCTTTTCTTTTGCTTTCTGCTGCAAGCTTATTGCATGCCCAACCTGAGGTTGAGGAGTTGCCGGCGGCGCGGGCAGTGCTGGATGCGAGTGGTTTCAAAGGCACAACGCTGATTTATGATCTGAATAATCAGCGTTGGATGGCAGGACATGCAGAACTGGTGGATACGGAGGTGCTGCCGGCATCCACCTTCAAGCTGTTCAGTTCATTGGTCGCACTGGAGACACGGGTGATCCATGCGGCGGATGAAATTATCCCCTGGGATGGCGTGACCCGCGGTCGTCTGGAAACCAATACTGACATGAGTTTGCGTGATGCGTTCAGGATTTCATCCGTGCCGCATTATCAACACCTGGTACGTGAAATCGGCTCCGGCCGCATGGGTGTGCTGCTGCGTGAAGCTGGATACGGCAACATGCATATGGACGGTGGTCTTGAGACTTTCTGGCTGAGCGGTGATCTGCGTATTACCCCCCGTCAACAGATCGAGTTTATGCTGCGTCTGTACAACAATGAATTACCGTTCCGGCCCGAGGTGATCCGCACGGTCAAAGATATCGCGCTGATGGAAGACACGGAGTCATACAAACTGCGTGCTAAAACCGGTCTTGCCCAGGTAGGTGATGGCGAAAACACCGGATGGTGGGTAGGCTGGGTTGAGAAGAACGATAACGTGTACTTTTTTGCCACCTTGCTACTGGCCCAGAATCCGGATGATTCATTTGTCCCTAAACGTCTTGGCATAACTCGCGAAATCCTGTCACAGCTGAACATACTTCCCGCAGAACCAAAATAACTGTTAACAACCGAGCGGCTGGTCGATACAATCGGCCGCCGCGCGCGGCCTCTGATCCAAACAAGATCAAAAAACACATCAAAAAAACAAGGAAATTCCGGGGGGGATTCCCATGAATCTGTCAGGCATCACAATTATCGTTTATCTGGCACTTATCACACTGGTGAGCGTCTGGCTGACCAAACGCAACAAAAGCTCTGACGACTGGGCCATCGGCGGCGGCGGTATGGGCCTGTGGCTGATTGCTGCCGGTATTGCCGGTACGCGAATAGGCGGCGCAGGCACCTATGGTGTGGCAGGTGACACCATGAACACGGGTGTCTGGAATATGTGGTACGGCGTGAACTCATTCCTGGCGCTGGCATTGGTCGGTTTGTTTTTTGCCGTGCCTTACCGACGCCTACGGCTGACCACGATCAGCGAATTGTTTGTGCGACGCCACGACAGTTCCCGAAACGGCTGGTTGACCAGCCTGTGTGTGCAGACCGAATACCTCATCATCAATATTCTGGAACCGTTGCTGGTCGGCATAATCATCAGC
>JAUYSM010000050.1 GCA_030696315.1 Pseudohongiella sp.
GCCGCAAGTTATTCTGAGTGACAGCGGTTCATCCAGCACCGATCGTATCACCAACAATGGTGTGATCAGCGTGGATGGTCTTGAATCTGGCGCGACTTGGCAATACAGCACAAACGGCGGTTCAGTCTGGACATCCGGATCAGGTTCATCGTTCACCGTCACTGATGAAAACATCACCGCCGTGCAGGTTCGCCAAACAGATGTGGCGGGTAACGTATCGAGTATTGGTAGTTTGAGTTTCACGCTGGATCTAACAGCGCCGGAAGGCCCGGTGCCGGCTTTGTCCAATGACAGTGGCATCAGCTCCGACGGCATCACCAGCAGTGCCACTATCAACATCGATTACCTTGAGTCTGGCGCGACCTGGGAATATAACCTGACTGGCGAAGAAAGCGGTTGGGTGTCAGGCTCTGGCAGCAGTCTGCTTATCGATGAGGACGGCAGTTACACCCTGCAAGTGCGCCAGACTGATCTGGCCGGCAATGACTCAGATACAGAATCCTTCAGCTTCACGCTGGACACCTCGGCAGTAACGCCATCGTTGGCACTGATTAATGACAGTGGTGCCTCAGATTCCGACCGCATCACCAATGACGGACGGATCAGTGTTGCTGGCCTTGAAAGCGATGCGAGCTGGGAATACAGCCTGAACGCAGGCTCCAGCTGGACAATCGGCTCAGGCAGTTCGTTCACGGTGACAACAGCGGCTACCTACGACATACGCGTTCGTCAAACCGATCTGGCTGGCAACACGTCCAGTCCAGCCAGTCTCAACTTCACGTTGGATGTCACCGCTGCAGAAGGGTTCCCGGCACTGACCAATGACAGCGGCACGAGCGCGTCGGATCGCTACACCAATGACGGTCGTGTCACAGTCACCGGCATCGAGTCGGATGCCACCTGGGAATACCGCATCGGCAATGACAGCGGCGCGCAGTGGGTGTCGGGTTCGGGCAACAGCTTTGAAGTGAGTGGCGACGACAACGGTGGTAGTGATGGTGCAAAACTGGTGTACGTTCGCCAAACCGACGTGGCCGGTAACGTCTCGACCGAGCGGGCACTGAGCTTCACGCTGGACACTGCTGCACCGGCAAACCCATCAATTTCGATGGGTTACGACAGCGGTAGTTCAGGCAGCGACGGGGTTAGCAGCAGCGCCACGATCATCATTTCGGGCCTGGAATCGGAAGCAAGATGGGAATACAAGTTTGGCGATAGCTCAGAGTGGACCGAAGGCAGCAGCACGACGCTTAACGTGACCGAAGAGGATAGCTACAACTTACTGGTTCGCCAGACAGACAAGGGCGGCAATGTCTCTGATGTTGAGTCATTCAGCTTCACGCTGGATAACACGGTAGTAGCGCCAACGGTCAGCTTGGTCAGTGACAGCGGCACCTCAGGCTCAGACCGCATCAGCAATGATGGACGAGTCAATGTCGTTGGCCTGGAAAGTGATGCCAGCTGGCAGTTCAGTGTGAACGGTGGGTCAAGTTGGACAACGGGTTCAGGCAGCACGTTTGAAGTGACAACGGATGCCAGTTACGACATTCGTGTCCGCCAGACCGATCTGGCAGGTAACAGCTCAGGTGAGGGCAGCCTGTCATTTACACTGGATACTACGAAGCCATCGACGGTTGGCTACACCTATTTCACCGATAGTGGTACCCCGTCAGACAATATTACCAATGCACGTACAGTCTACGTAAATGACCTTGAATTTAACGCTTCGCTGGAATTCAGCCAGGACGGCGGGTCTACCTGGGAAACAGGGATTACAACAAATTATTACTACGGTTCCCTTGGATTGGCGTATGGACGGTTTGATCCCACTGAAGAGGGTGAGCAGAATATATTGATTCGCCAAGTGGACGTTGCAGGCAATGCATCCAATACAACGTCGATAACCTTTATGTTGGACACCGCTGCGCCTGACGTTCCGTCCTTGTCGCTGGCGACTGACAGCAATATTGACTCTGACAACATCACCAGCAGTGCCACGATCAATGTCAGTGGACTTGAGTCTGACGCCACCTGGGAATACAGCCTCGATGGCAGCACGTGGACCGATGGCAGTGGCAGTAGTGTCTCCGTTGAAGGCGATGGTGTTGGCAAAGTCATTCAAGTGCGTCAGATAGATCTGGCAGGCAATGTCTCCAATGAAGCCTCGTTGTCGTTTACCTTGGATACTACCGCGCCAGAAGGTGTGGGAATATCACTCGCAAGTGACACCAACATTTCATCTGACAATATCACCAGCAACGGCACAGTTAACATCAGTTACCTCGAATCCGATGCAACGTGGGAATACAGCTTGGATGGCAGCACTTGGACAGAGGGAATGGGCTCCAGCTATACCGCGACTGTTGATGGCAGCTATACCCTGAGAGTCCGTCAAATTGATGTTGCTGGAAATGTATCCGCCACTGGATCGTACAGTTTCACGCTGGACACTACCGCGCCCTCCGCTCCGGATATCTCACTGGAAAATGACACCGATGTCAGCAATGATTTCGTCACCGCGGATGGCACCGTCATCGTGTCCGGTTTGGAATCCGGTGCGTCGTGGCAGTACAACTTTACCAGCAGTGATGCCAATGGCAGTTGGTCAAATGGTTCCGGCAGCAGCCTGGAAACCTCCGGCAATGGTGAGAAAACCGTGTACATCCGCCAGCTGGATGTTGCGGGTAATGCTTCGGTACCGGATGTGTTGACGTTTACCTTGAATGCGGATTCCACGGCGCCATTGTTTACAGCTACACCGGTGATTGCATCAGCAACAACAATCAGCGTGAAGTCCAATGAAGCAGTCACAGCTGGGTTATATCGTGTCTCGGATAACACCTTGATTGGATCAACCAGCGCCCTCGCGGCCAATACCATCGGCGCGATTACGGTGGCTGCACAGGACACGGTCACCGATGCGTACATCAAAATTACTGATGGGTCTGGCAATTCAAGCAAGGCGACAGTGACTGGCAATATTCAGGAAACAAGCGACCCGATTACTGCAGATATCCGTGTCAAACTCGGAACTGACGGTGCAGATACGATTACCGGGATTAACGACACCATGAACATCATTTTTGGTTTTGATGGCAATGATGTTTTGACCGGCGGTCGAGAACTGCAAGGAACCAAGGATTATCTGCATGGTGGTGCTGGCAATGATCGCTTTGAAAGTGATGGCGATTATGTCGATTTCATGTATGGCGGCACCGGAAACGATTACTACATTGTCGACAACGGTAGCGACAAAATCTTTGAGCTGGCAGATGAAGGTATAGATGAATATGCCAGAGCTAATAATGGATTTCTTGATCCGATGGGTGACAACATCGAAAACGTCACAATAATTGCTGAGTATGAACATACGGCTACCGGCAATGAGCTTGATAATGTGATGGTAGGCGGACCGGATGCTGACACCCTTTATGGAATGGGCGGCAACGACACCATCACCGGTGGTGCGGGCGCGGATATCATCGATGGCGGTAATGGCACGGATACCTATATTTACGTGACCAACACCGATTCTTTGGTGAACACGACGACTGAGCTTGCTGCCGGATTTGATTCAGTTACTTTTGATACCAGTGATATATTCCGGTTTACCAACCATGCTGTATCTGCAGTGCAGCGCTTTGGTGTCAACAGTCTGGCAAACAAAACGGGCGATGAACTATTGACCGCCTTGGCAAATCCGTTTGCGAACATGGTGCAGAACAATGCCCACCCAGAGTACGGGAACCCTAACGGAGTAAAGGCTGGCGATGCCATGATTATAGAAAGCTCAGGCGGCAATTTCCTTGTTGTTGATTTAAACAGCGACGGCCTCATTACAACTGAGGATCTGGTCATCAAAATCATCGGCACTACCGAAGGCGTTGGCGTCAATAACGGCGACATCGTTTTTAATATGCCGATACCGTGAGGAACCCCATCCTTGAACAAGGAGTTAACCGACCTGCTGGAGCAACAGCGTTACTTTGATGCGTTGCTCCAGCTTGCGCCGCGAGTGGAAGATATGCGCGCAAGCGCTACGCTACAAGCCGAAGAGGCGGACTGTCTGGCGCTCATGCTGCGATGCCTGTATGCCTTGAATATGGGCATGGTGGCGGATGCTTATGTGATCAGATTGGCCACCTTGTTGCATCAACGCGGTGACACAGAGCAGGCGCTGATAACGATGAATGACGCATTTAAACACCATGCCGACGGTGTTGCGTTGTATGTGTTTGCCGGCGAACTGATGCAGCAATTGGCGCGGCCGGCGGATGCTGCACGATGCCTGGCCCGCGTATCTGAACTGGATCCCTGTAACCCGGCTGTCTCAAAAAATGCATGACGATGTGCTGACCTACAGCCTGCAGGCGCAGGCTTTGCTCAATGACAACAAGCCCGAACAAGCAATCACCGTGCTGCGACAAATTCTTGCCGTGTATCCGGATCACCTGGATAGCTGGGATCACCTGGCTGCTGCGCTGATGCTGCTGGACAGACACGAAGAGGCTGATGAGGCCTACAACCAGTGTTTCCGCCTGGGGTGCACGTTTCCGGAAACCTTGCGTAATGCTGCACGAAATGCGCATTATCTAGGTAACGCGCAGCGACAGTTTGAGCTTGCGCAACAGCTGATGGTGCAATCTCCTGCCCTGCGTTACGACGGATTACGTGAGGCCGCGCAGGCCTTGTTGGCACTCGGCAAACCTGTGCAAGCGCTGGCCGCCTGTCGACAGTGTGTCCTGGAGTTCCCAGACGATGTCGATGTCAAACCCTTGTTGGCGCGCACTTTGCTCGATGCTGGTTTGCCAGAAGAGGCACTGAAAATCCTGCCCCATGCGCAAGCCAATCTCAAGCAGAGAGTTGCTCTGGCAATGACACGTGTTGAGGCGCTGCTCAGCATGGGCGAAATCCACACAGGTGTTGCGCTTGCCGAGCAGATACTACGTGACGATCCTGAGCATACCGACGCACTGACCGCCATTGGATTTAATCTCCAGTATTTTCCCGATGTGCCCGTCGAAAAACGTCGACTGCAGGCCGAACGCTTTGCTGCCGTGGTCCGCAGCAAAGTGACCGCCTATGATGAATGGCACAACAACAAAGACCCGGATCGCAATTTGCGTATTGGATTCATCTGTGGTGATTTGCGCCGGCATCCCGTGGCGTTTTTTATGTTGTCATTCCTGCAGGCCTTACAGAAACGCTCGCTGGAAGTGTTCATCTATGACGCATTGGACAAATCCGACGTCATCACCGAACAATTCAAACCCTTAGTTCAACATTGGCGCCTGGTAAAGTCAATGACGGATAAACAACTGTCGCACAGCATTCGCGACGATCAGATTGATATTCTGTTTGATCTGCACGGTTACACTACAGGTAACCGTATGGCGGTGATGGCCATGAAACCTGCTCCGGTACAAGTCACCTGGCTGGGTTATCAGGGTACCTCTGGTTTGCGGGAAATTGATTATGCGCTGGCAGATATCTACAGTGTGACCGACCTGCAACACTCAGAGTTTACTGAGACAGTGTGGCGGTTACCCCGTTTATCCATGTGTTTTTCCGCGCCTGACAGTCATTATGAGCCAGTACCGCCACCGGTGTTGAACAACGGTTATATCACCTTCGGCTGCATGAACAATCCTCACAAAATCAATGACAAGGTGCTCGCCCTCTGGTCTCGTGTCATGACAGCGGTGCCAGACTCCCGATTAGTGATGCGTGGCGGTGGATTTAACCAGACCGGTTACCGCAAACGGTTTGTTGAGCGTTTGCAGCGTGTGGGTATTGATTCTAAGCGTGTCACTATTGAGCGTATGGCGCCACGTGACAAGTTTCTGGATATTTATTCGCGCATAGATATCGCGCTGGACCCGTTTCCGTACAGCGGTATCACCACAACGGCTGAAGCACTGTGGGCGGGTGTACCGGTGCTGGCTCTGGAAGGCAACAGCATGGTCTGGCGCATGGGCGGTTGTTTTGTAAAAGCCTGTGGTTTGTCAGATTGGGTGGCAGACTCGGAAGATGATTTTGTGCGGCGTGCGGTTAACTTCGCGTCAGATCCCGTTAAACTGGCGTCCCTGCGCAAACACCAGCGCGAACAGGTATTGGCATCCCCACTGTTTGATGCCGACGATTTTGCCACCCATTTTGAGCAGGCGATGCGTGCGATGTGGCGACTGTATGTGACCAAAGGCCATTGATATGACGCCGGAAATTAACGTTTTGTTAGCCAGGCAACGCTACTTTGATGCGCTGCAACTGGGTAACGAATTGCTAAAAGAGTTTGATGACAAACGGCCGCGAGAGCCTGCGGATCAAGCCAGGGAAATGGCCTGTCTTGAGTTGGTCATTACCTGCCTGCATGCGCTCAAGATGGGGCCACAAGCCGAGCGCTATGTGATACGTCTTGCATCATTGCAGCAAAAGGCCGACATGCACGATGCCGCGCTGCAGACCCTGCAAACTGGTATCAACAATAACTTGCAAGGTGCTGGGCTGTTTATGCAGGCCGGCGTGGTGCAACAGCAGCAGGGTCGTAAAGCCGATGCCTTGCGCTGTTTTAATCGCGTGCTCGAGTTGGACCCGTTTCATGCGCCGGCGCACAACAATGCTGCCACCTTGCTGCACGAAAAAAAGGACATCAAAGGCGCGGAGCACCATTACCTGCGTGCTCTGACAATAAAGCCGGATTTTCTGGAATGCCTGAATAATTATGCAGTGTTTCTGCAAGATAATTTCAGATATGCCGATGCGGTGGCTGGCTTTAAAAAAGTTATTGCTTTGCAAGCAACATTCAAGTCGGCGCGACTTAACCTGGGCAGCGCATTGATGGGCCTGGGGCGCTATGCAGAGGCTGAATTGTCCTACAAAGAAGCCTTGAGCCTTGAGCCCGACTACACCGAAGCGCGATTCAATCTGGGCATGTGCCAACTGTCTCAGGCAAAGATGTTGGAGGGCGGCCTCAACTATGAGGCACGTTACGATTTTGACGCGAACAGAACCAAAATCAAACCACCGGCTTATCCCTTTCCGCGCTGGCAAGGCCAATCGCTAGCCGGAAAGCGTTTGTTAGTCTGGCCCGAGCAAGGGCTGGGTGACCAGATTATGTGTGTGGGGTTTGTGCGGCAGTTAAAGCAACTCGCGGGCTTGGCGCACATTGTCGTGGTTTGCTCGCCCGCATTGAAGTCTTTATTTTTACGCATACCGTATGTGGATGTAGTGGCGGTGGAAGCTGACGCAATTCCGTGGTGTGACTATTGGACATGCACCATGAGCTTGCCGTACGCAACAGCCGTGCTGGATGCGCAACGCTTTGATAATGACGCCTGGATACATGCCGATGATGCCTTGATCCCTGATCTTGCGTTCCCTCAACATCTGCATGTGGGATTGTGCTGGAAGGGGTCCAAAAACTATACCGGCGATCTGAAGCGCTCATTCAGTCTGTCTGTGTACGATCCTTTGCGCACACTGGAGCAAGTAAAACTGTATACCTTGCTACCGCAAACTCGCGATGAGTTTTTACCCTGGGCAGGTGAGGCCGGTGTTGATATCGGACATGAGATTGATGCGGGTGTGCCGCCTTTTGAAGAAACTGCTGCCCTGATCAGCGCACTGGATGTTGTGGTGACCAGCGACACGTCCATTGCACATTTGAGCGCAGCACTGGGCAAACCCACATTCCTGGTGCTGCAGTTTGCCGGTGAATGGCGATGGGCGGTGCACCCGACGCGGGATAATGGCCAATTACAGGTGTTCCAGCAGACTCGCGCTGATGACTGGTCAGAACCTGTTCAGAGAATTTTGATGCAATTGCAGCGCCTTGTCAGGAGTAAACACGGATGACCACAACACACAATACAACGCTGGTGGCACCGCTTTCAGTAGGTGAATTGTTCGACAAAATCACGATTCTGCGCATCAAATCCCGTCGCATTACGGATCAAGCCAAACTTGCCAATGTGAACCATGAGCTGCAGGTGTTAGAACGTGCTGCCGCGTCGATTCCGGCGCAGGAGGGCTTGCCTGCCGAGATTGAGGCCTTGCTGGACGTGAATCAAACACTTTGGGACATTGAAGACGACATTCGTGCTTGTGAGCGGGCAAACGATTTCTCGGACACATTTATCCAGCTCGCCCGCAGCGTCTATATTCAAAATGACGAACGCGCACGTATCAAACGTCGCATCAATGAGCTCTGTGGGTCGGCGCTGGTAGAAGAAAAAAGTTACGCGGCATACTGAAAAGCTGGAGCGGGTGAAGGGAATCGAACCCTCGTCACTTGGTTGGGAACCAAGAGCTCTACCATTGAGCTACACCCGCCTGGGTGTCCGATACTTTGTTCGGGCGCCAAACTAACGCAACAAAGTGATTTTGTCGATACCCGGTATCATTTTCAGACATTGAAGGCGTTTTTAAAGATGCCTGTCACAGTTGGATAATCGTGCGCGTCCCAATACAGTGGTTTATTGAGTGTGTTTGTAGGTAGTGTTTCAGACACCGTTACCGTGGCTGGCGGTGGCACATCGCCCATGTGCTGAGTCAACCATACGCTGAACTGCAGGCACCACGCTTGCAGATTTGGCGGGTGCTCACGCAACGACAGAAAGTAATGCAGTTCGTGGTGATCCTTGTTAAACCGGTAAAGTGTGTTAGCGTCGAGAACGTCCGGGTGCTGCCGTAGCTGAGAGGCCAGCGTCGACAGGTTGATGTTATGTCCTGCTATTTGAACAACGTTGTCCAGTCGCCCTTGCAGCTGAAAGCGACCATCGCTGCTTAGCTGTATTTGATCATCCAGCGCATGGTGTTCCCCAAACTGTTCGCAGCTCACAGACGCGTGTCCGGATCGGAGGGACAAGCTCCACCAAGGCAGTAGCTGGTAGTCAGCCTGCGCCCAATACCGCCAGGCCAGTCCCGCGGTTTCTGTGCTGCCGTACACGGCAATTTGTGTGGAAGCGGGGTAGCGGGCGCACAACTGCCTGGCGACGCTGGGCGCAAGCGGGGCAGTGGAACTGATTGCCACAAATTGTTCGGGCAAACTGACATCCAGATCCAGTATGAGTTGCCAGATGTCCGGCGTCGCAACAATCACATCGTGTTCAAGCAGTTGCGCGCTCCAACTGACGGGCAGACTGTTCAGCGGATTGAGAGATATGCAGGGAACATTGAGTGCAAGAGGCACCAGGCTGCCCCAGATAAACCCATAGATATGATGCTGCGGCACCGTGCACACCACGCGCCTGCAGGATGTCAGTTGTTGAGCAAAAAAATCCGCCTCGACCTGCAATTTTGCAAGCGTATGCACGCTGAGAGTCGGACTGCTGCTTGAACCTGATGAGTAAAAGCCCAGATGGCTGTTGTCTATTTCCAGACTGCGACGTGCCAGCTCGCACCATTGAGCAGCCGAACGCCGAGCCAGTAGCAAATCTGAAAGCCCGGTGCGATTCAAGCCAAGACAGGCTGCAAAGCGACTGGCCAGCGTCAGCATGTCCAACGATGAAAAACCAAGCTCTTTGTAACGGCTCAGAAGCTGCGACGGCAAGGCTTGCTCATCTTGCAGTAACTCGCTTTTTCCGCGTCGACGTAACGCGTCGCTGAAAAAGTCCTCAAGCCACCGTTCAAGCGCGCCTGGCTGTTGCCACCAGCTGTTGCCGCTATTTGTCATCAAAGGCGTTTAACAAAAATCCAGAAATTGCCGCCAACCAGTGCGGGCTTCATATGCACTTTTACTTTAGTGGGCGCCATCTGGTAGTCGAAGGTGTATTCCAGCATCACGCTGCCGCGGTCTTTGACCACTTTGTCAAATGCGCCTTTGAATTTGGGGGTGTTAGTACAGGGAGCAACATCTTTGAAAAAGTTTTTGCCGATTACCTGACCGGGCGAACGACCGGTGATAGCGCCTTCAGTTTCGTTGTACTGGATAATAGTGCCATTTGGGTCTAACTGAATGGCACCAAAGGTAAGTTGATCGATCTGCGCACTGCTCATCTTGGCCAGACGGTTGTCGATATCGTTTGATCCAAAGTCAATTACTTCAAGGGACATACTTTGCTCCGTTATCAAAAACGCACGCTGAGGTGCGCGATTAAAATGTGTTCTCTATACGGCTGCTATGTCGTCTCAGATCACCGGGCGAACGGGCGGAGATGCCTCTACCGTCGCATCCGTGGGTGCTTCACGGGTGTTGCGCAGTGAGCTGGGATAGCGAATCGCGTATTGAGTCATCCAGCGCAAGCCCATCAATTGTGACTGACTCAGTTGTTCGGGATTCATTTCGCCGCGTAATCGGTTCATAGCACGGACTGCCTGCTCATAGCCAAAGCGATAGGAGATTTCATACCACATATGTGCCATCGGCAAATTCTGTTCAGTGCCCAGACCTTCCGAGTAAATTCGACCCAGGAAAAACTGGGCGGTTGAGTCGCCGCGATGCGCGGAGCGGTTGAACCAGAACAGCGCTTGTTCATAGTTACGTGGCAGCTCACTTTCATTACCGGAGGCGTAGAGCATGCCCAGTTGTGTTTGCGCATCACGCATGCCTGATTCGGCGGCCATGGTGAAGTAGTCGCGAGCCTTCACAAGGTCGCGCTCGGCGCCGCGACCCGTGGCGTACATCACGGCAGCATTGTATTGAGCATCTGCGCTGCCACTGTCTGCCGCCATCGAGAACCAGGTCAGTGCGACGGTGAGGTTGGCTTCCGCGCCCAGACCATTCAGATACATCACGCCCAGATTGTATTGCGAGTCGCGGTGTCCTTGACGGGCCGCCTCCTGATACCAGCGCAGGGCTTCCTCAAAATTTTCCCGCCGGCCTTGCCCGTAAAAGTGCATGGTACCTACTGCGTACTGGCCGTCTGGGCTGCCAGCCTCGGCTGCTTGAAGATACCAATAATAGGCTTCCCGATAGTCCTGAGCGACGCCTTCACCGCGGTCGTACATCAGCCCCAGGTTAAACTGCGCTTGTGTAATGCCTTGTTGTGCAGAAAGACCATACAGCTGCATGGCCTGTTCAAAATCCTGTTGAGTGCCGATACCCTGATGGAACATTAACGCCAGGTTGAACTGTGCCAGTGCATGCCCGAGCATCGCACCTTCTGTAAAGTTGGCCATGGCTGCTTGATAATCCTGTTCCTCAAAGGCTTTCAGGCCGATCTGTACGTCATACGCGAACGCAGGACGAACCATCCCGGTAGACAGCAACAAGGTGATCAGCACGGCACGCAAGGTCAAGCGCAGGCGCAAGGATTTCAGCATGGTAATTACCCGTTGTGTAAAAGATGTCATGTGCCCGATTGTAGCGCGCGGCAGGGTATGTCGCCAGACAACAATCGGTGAAGCCACCCCACAACCGTCTGATAATCAAGTCATGTTAGCGGTTGCACGGGGCGAGAATGTCAGCTTAAACTGTTACCCAAGCCATAAGATTACCCTATAAGCCTTTGATTTATTTAAGCAGAGTCGGAATATTTGTCCATGAACCAAGCTGGCTCTGTTGAAGCGCTGTTGCGGCAGGCTCAGCAATTGATCAACAAAGATGCCACGTCTGCAGCCCTGCAGTTTGCCCGCGTGCTGGCTGACGCTGAGCACTTACGTTTGTCGCCTCAACAACGCATCAGTCTCGGATTGTCTCTGGGCCTTGCCCAGTTTGCGAGCCCATTCGCAACAATCCCTCTGTTGAACAGAGCGCTGGGGACTCTGCACGATGCCTTGGCGCTTGCCAACACACTGCCTGTTCCTGACGCAAAGCCTGCGATCAAAGGCGCGTATGACCCCGACAAAGCCCTGATGCTGATGAATCGCACACTTGCGGGGCTGGCCGAGCGCGACTGTGTGGCGTTTGCTTTTGGCGGGGTGTTACTCGGGCTGACACGCGATGGCTGTTTACTGCCCTTCGACAAAGATCTGGACGTTGTTGTGCCGTTGAATTACTTCAATCGAGTTTGCCAGTTGTTGAAAAACGACGGCTGGAAACGCAGCTGGGTGCCGGTACAGGCTGACAACTTTGCCTGCTTTCTGGATGCAGACACCGGTATCACGCTGGATGTGTTTGCCTATGCTTTCGACCGTCAGCATATCGAGGTCATAGGCGGATGGTGGCCGCGGGGTCTGGATCGGGAACAGGGGCGCGTGCTGAGGTTTTCGCCGTTTGCGCCAGAGTTGCTGACTCAGGCTGATGGTCGTTTTTGGCGCATCAAACATCCCGAGTCCGTACTGGCAGAATTATATGGCGCGCACTGGCGGGTAGCAGACCCCTTGTTTGATTCCACACTGGAAACACCTGCGTTAAGCAATTGGACTTTGTATACACGGGTATGGGCTGCGCTCAAATTGTTGGAAGCCTGGACCCAAGGCCATCAGCCCCGAATGCAGCGTATTTTGACCGTGATACAAAAAAGAGATCCGACTGACCCGTTGGCCGGGATGTTTGCGGGTGTGCAGCACAAAAGTCGATCAACGCAACAACAAGGTGAGTTGACATGACTCGAGCTGAAGACAATCACAGCTTGCGCATTGGAGGCACGATTGGGGCCTTTGATATGTTGCATGTCGGCCATGTGCGTTTTCTGCAATTGGCGCGCAGTCGGTGTGATCGCCTTAAAGTGGGAGTGGGTGCTGATCGCTTGTTGCAAAAATCCAAGCGACTGAGCCCCGTCATTCATGAACAGCAACGCTGCGAGATGTTGCGTGCACTGGCCTGTGTTGATGAGGTAGTGTTGTTTGACATTGGTCTGGATAACACCAACGCTGCCGTGGAATTCTTGTGTGCCTGGCCTATCGATGTGTTTTTTGTGAGCGAAGACTGGGCAGGCAGCGAGCGGTTTAAGCGACTGGAGCCGGCATTGCTGGCGCGCGGCATTGTGTGCGAGTGGTTACCTTACACGGAGGGCATTTCAAGTACCGAAATACGCCAGCGCCTTGAGCAGCACACACCATGAGCGATACCAACACATTGAACGTGTCTTCTGCACAGGGGTCACCTCAGTTTTCATCACGTACGCCAGCTCAGATGTCAGCGCAGCAACGTGTTGTAGCAGCGATCGCCGGACAACAGACTGACAGGGTGCCGGTGACCGCATGGATACATTTTGGATCAGAGCATCTGCTCCCGGAGCAAACCGCGGCGTTGCACCTCGCATTTGCACAAACGTATTCACCTGATCTGCTAAAAATTCATGCGGATTATCGACTGAGTGTCAGTGACTCACATGATTTGCGCGATGCCGACGACATTCTTCAGATAGGCCGCACTGCTAAAAAATCGCCGTGTTTTGTGCAGCAAAAGCAGTGTGTCTCTGCTGTCATCGAATCCGCTCAGCACCACTGCGTGGTGATGGACACCTTGTTTTCACCGTTCCAGAATTTGCTGCGCAATGTGGGTGCAGATCAATTGCCCCTGTTGATGAAACACCCTCAACAAACACTGGATACGCTGGCCTATATCACGGAGGCCAGCTGTGAGCATGTGCGCTGGCTGCAGTCACAAGGTTTAAACACCTGCTTTTTTGCCACCCACGGCGCTATTGCAGCCGAGCGCTACAAAGGTCTTGCGCGCGAACGGCGTGACGAGATTGTAGAGCGCTGGATTCAACCGTTTGACAAACAATTGCTGATCGCGGCATCGGGTATGACGCGTATTTTGCATGCTCACGGGCAAGGGCTGCAGATGGAACGCATACGCGATTATGAGTTTGATGTGCTGCATGTTTCTACCGAGTTGGAAGGCAATCCCACCTTGTCCGCGCTGAGGCAGTGGACTGACAAATGTGTGATGGGTGGCATCAATGAAGCCAGTTTTACGGGGCTTTCGCTTGCCGGATTACAAGCCTGTATTGATCAGGCCTTGGTGGTGGCTGGTCCGCAAAAGTTCATTCTTGCGCCGGGCTGCTCCTTGCCATCGCATACCCCGGCGCGCCTTTTGCGGCATTTGTTGACTCACACCAGCACCCGCAAGCCGTCACCGTAGGCAAGCGAACAGGCATGATAACGCCAGTGCTGTGCCACGGTATCAGGGGTCAGAATGTTGTCCGGCTGCCCTTGACACGAGAGTTGGCCCTGATGCAGCACGCTGCAGGTGTGCGCGTAGCGCAAGGCATGGTTGAGGTCATGCAGAATTGCAACAACCCCGTAAGCGCGCCGGATACACAGATCGCGTACCAGACTGAGCAGGTGGTGTTGTTGATGCAGATCCTGCGCGGAGGTTGGTTCATCCAGCAACAGAAAAGGCGCTTGTTCTGCCTGACTGAGTTGCAAGAGGACGCGCGCCAGTTGTACCCGCTGTTTTTCGCCACCAGACAGGCTTGGAAACGCTTGCTCAGCCAGGTTTGCGCAGTCAGTCAATTCCATCATCGTGCGAATTGCCGATGGCAAATGCCGCCAGCTCAAGCGTAAGGGAGTGGCACCCAACGCCACCACTTCAGCCGCAGAAAATGCAAAATCAAGTCGACTCGATTGTGGCAGCACGCCCAGATGACGGGCACGTTGTGACGACGGCCACAGCGATAGCTCGCGGCCATGCAGGCAGATACTGCCATGGTGAGATAACTCACCGCCAAGACAGCGCAGCAGTGTGGACTTGCCCGCGCCGTTGCAACCCAACAACGCGTGGAGTTCCCCCGGCAAACTCTGCCAATGATCGATGGCCAGATCAAACTGCCCTTGATGGATGTGCACATCGCGCAGTGTCAGCATGTCAGAACCTGCCTTTCATCTGTAACAACAGCAATACAAAAAACGGCGCACCGATCAGGCCAGTGACAATGCCCACAGGCAGCTCGGCAGGGGCAATCATGACGCGTGATATCAGATCGGCCAGCAGCAATAACAAGGCACCGCCCAGTGCAGAGAGTGGCAACAAGGCGCGATGATCCGGGCCAGTAAACGTTCTGATCAGATGTGGCACCACCAGACCGACAAAACCAATGACCCCGGCAGCAGCAACACACAGACCAACGCCCAGCGCGACCAGCAGAATCAGTTCGCGTTTTAACGCCTCGACGTTGATGCCCAGATGCCGTGCTTCAGCTTCGCCCAGCAGTAAAGCGTTAAGTGCGGGTGCATGTTGATTAAATCGCACGGTCAACAAAACTGCGGCGGCTGCCAAAAGCCACAGACGCCAACGGTCTGCCGCCGCCAAAGAGCCCATCTGCCACAAGCTCACATCCCTCAGGCGCGCATCATCGGCCAGGTAACTGATCAGCCCAATCAGGCTGCCAGCCAGGGCAGACAGTGCAATGCCGGCCAACAACAACACAAGTACCGACGTGCCAAATTGGCTGCGTGCAAGTTGATACACCAACATTGCACAACCGAGCCCAGCCAGGAATGCCCCGAGCGGTATGGTCCACTGACTGATGGCGGGCGGTGAAAAATAAATTGCCAGCACCGCGCCAACTGCTGCGCCGGCAGACACACCAATGATGCCAGGATCTGCCAATGGGTTTCGAAACACCCCCTGCATCACCGCACCGCATTGCGCCAGTATCGCGCCCACCAACATCGCCAACAAAGTGCGCGGCACGCGCAACTCCCAAATCACGGCTTGTTCGTGCGGCTCCAGGGTGCTGCCCCCGATCCCGGTCAAGCGCTGGCCAAGAAAACTCAAAGAGTCCATCCAAGGTAGTGGCAGCGCCCCGGTTACCACTGACGCCAACATGGTCAGCAACAAAATCAGCGCCAGTATTACGATGGATGAGGGAAGCGGAAGTCTCAGCACGTTGCGTCTCTCATCATCATGGCTGCATTGCGCGGTAAACGCGCAGCGCCTCGTCCAGCGCAGCCAGACTCAGGCCAGAAACCAAGGCTGTTGGATCAACCATCAGCAAACGCTGGTTCTGGTGAGCCTTGCTGAATCGCAGCAGCGGCATATCGCCCAGCAACCCCGCCGCATCGCGGCCTTCTGTGTCTGCAAACAACAGGATATCTGGTTGCAAGGTCAGCAGCGCTTCGGGAGACAAGCTGCGATAGCCATCGTAGTCAGCCAGATTGTTGGCTGCGATCAACTGAACAAATGCATGACCTGCGGTATCGATGCCCGCCATACGCAGCATGCCGCCTTGCGCGCGTAATACAAACGCTGCCGTCAATGCCGATGCATCCGCCGGTGCTGGTAATGCCGCCAGTTTCTCGTCGAACTGCGCTAACAAAGATTGGCCCTTGTCGCTGTGCACGGCATCGGTCAGTTGAACAATGTTGGCGCGCAATTCTGCGGTAGACAGTGGTGGTGTCAGTTGGATGACCGCGATGTTGCTGTGCTTTAAGGCTTCCAGTACATGCGGTGGTCCCATTTGAGTAGAACCTATGACCAGATCGGGTGCCAAGGCGATCATGCCTTCGGCCGCCAGCGCACGGTGATAGCCCAGCCTCGGCACATCAGAACGCGCTAAGTGACGGCTGCTGTCATCCAGGCCGATCACGGTCTGGCCTGCGCCCAGCGCAATCAAGATTTCCGTCGCGCCCGCATCCGTACTGATGATGCGTTCAGGCGCATCGGCAGCGACGGAGGTTGCAGTGACAGCCATCAACAAGACCATCAGCAGCGGTTGTAGGCGGGCGGGTCGGTGGCTCTTCATAAGATCCTCGATAATGTTTTTGGCTGACTAATTTCTAAATGCAAATATAAACGAGAACCATTCGTATTTACAACTAAAGATTCTGCTGCTACTTTGTGCATCAGTTTTTAAGCGATCAGGAGAAAAATATGGCCGAGTTTGTTCTACCCCGAGAACAGGTGTTGCCCTTGCTGCAAGCCCTGCCCGGTTGGGGCGATATGACAACCATCGTATTCAGCACGGGTTGTGTGTTTGAGTTCAAGGGGCCGTTTCCCGCCGGGGATTTGGGGGATGATTATTACAATCTGGATGGACCGGTGCCGGGGCTGCATGGACATTTGCGTCTTGCTGCCATGCAGCGTGTCCGTCTGCAGGATCGCCCACACCGCGGCCGCGACAGTTACGCCTTTGTATTCGAAAACAGCGATGGCCAAACGGTGTTCAAAGTATTTCTGGGTCGCGACCCACACGGTCAAATCATTGCCGCGCAACTGGCAGCCTTTAATCAAATTCGTGACGCACTCGGCGTCATCTCTGCATGAGGAATCCAACAGCATGAAAAACAAATCCATGGAAGTGCGGCTCAACGATGAGGTGCTCGATCTGATAGGGGGGCGCAAAAGTCTGCAGCTTGCAACCCTCTCGCCTGAGGGCCATCCCTATGCGTCGTATGCACCCTTCGCGATTGGCGAAGAATGCCTGTATGTGCTGCTCAGCGACATCGCCTTGCATGCCGTGAACCTGCGTCACCATCCGCAAGCGTCCGTGTTGATCATCGAAGATGAAGACAGCGCTACCGAGTTGTTTGCCCGCAAACGCGTCAACTACAGTGTCAAGGCCGAGTTGCTCGAGTATCAGAGTGAGGCATGGCTTCAGGGCATGGAAAGTCTGGCGGGGCGACATGGCGAGCGTTCCCGCAATTTGGGCGAACACAGTGACTTTAAAATGTTCCGTCTAAAACCCGAGCGCGGCCGTTATGTCAAAGGCTTCGGTCGCGCGTACGATCTGGAGGGCGAAACGCTGGCAGGTGAATCTTTGGTGCATCTGCGCGACGGACACCAGCAACGGGCAGTCGTTTAAATCCAGGCGTCACCACACTTTGCTATTGCCTGAAGCACTGTGTGTAATGGACAATCGATAGCTGAAAACCGCGCCAAATGACGCCGTATCAGCAACTGCCACATCGATTTGGACCCAAAATGACAAACAAGGGCATTGATGATCAGCCGCCGGTAAAACAACACAGCGTATTGCTGCGTGTGCTTCTGCTTTGCGGCTGGGGACTGCATCTTCCTGTCATTGCCCAAAACTCAGCGCTTGAACAAGCCATCACCGACGCGCGGCAGTTGCTGGATCAGCAGCGCGCCGCTGAGGCTTTTGCCTTGCTGATTCAGCTGGAACTAGACGGATCTGGTGATCTGGGTTTTGATTATTGGTTAGGTGTGGTGGCGGTGCGTGCCGGGGAATTGGACCAGGCGATCACGGCGCTGGAACGTGCGATTATGGTGCAACCGGCGCACGCGGGCGCCCGGCTGGAGCTTGCAGGTACGTTCATTCTGCAGAATCGGACAACGGAAGCATCCACGCAACTCGACATTGTTGAGCAGATGAATCCGCCCGAGTCGGCCAGACTTGCAATTGAACGCTATCGTCAGACGATAGCGCAATTGGAGCAGAGTACTGATCAATACAACAAACTCAGCATGATTGGTGTTGATCTGGGCTACGACAGCAACTATCTGAGTTATCCAGACAGTTTCGATTTGTTTGCGAACACCCCCTTGCAGGGTATCGCGTTGCTGGCCAGCGACAGCACTCAATTTTCCCAGTTGAGAGGTCTGCATTTTCGTGAGTTTGCAGGCTGGGGGCCATTTGAACGCAACGAGTGGCTGACAAGCATTCAAACCCGTCAAAATGAAAACCACAATGCGCGCGCGTTTGACACAACGTCCGCACAAACCACGCTCACCGCCGTCGGGACATTCTTTAATGATCTTGAGTTGCGCGTCGCAGCAGGTATCAATCAGCTTTGGCTTGATGGTGACAATTACCGCACCGGACTCAGTTCAAGTGTCCAGCTGCGCCAAGTGTTCGACAATCAGTCGGAATGGTCCGGCACCCTCCGGATGGGCAAAAATCGCTTTACAGACTCGCGCAATGACAATAACGCATTATCTGGCGAACTTGTTTATCAAAAAAATATCACTGCCGATAACCGACTACGTGTGGCGGCGTTTGTGGAATCCGAAGACACTTCGGGGCAGTTGACCCGGCAAGGTGGTGACGGTATCCGTCAACGACTCGATGCGCAAATTACCTTCGGCCAACCGCAGGCCCGCAATCGATTTGTGCTGGGTGTGAACTATCAGCACCTTAAATATGAGTCTCCGGGCTTTGCCGTATTAAACCGAGGCGTCGCGGAAAAGCGACGTGATTACAGTACAACCGGACATGTGGAATGGGTGTTTCAGGCAACTGAACGTTGGCGTTTCTCCAGTCGTATACAACACAGGGAGCAATCATCCAGTCTGGCGTTTTTTGATATGGACCAGGCGCTTGCTCAAATCAGCATTAATTACATGTTCTGACGGCGAGGATAGTTCGGACGATGCGATATAAACTGCGACTGGCGATTGCTGCACTCAGCTTGCCAGCGTTCTCAACATTGGCGATGGCGCAGAACAGCAGCCAGGCAGACAGCGCTGTTGTGCTGTTTGTTCACGGCCGGGTTGAGATCACTCGCAACGCAGATATTATCCCCGCACGCCGTGGTGACAACGTGACGGGTGATGACCGCATCACCACCTATGCAGCGTCCAGTGCTCAACTTCGTTTCACAGATGGAAGCCTTCTCGCTTTGCGGCCTGAAACAGAGCTGGTGATCGCGCAATACCGCTATTCTGCGGGCAGTGATGATAACGCTCAGGAAACCGATCTGATACGAGGCGGATTGCGCGCGGTGTCGGGGGCGCTTGGGCGTGCAACGCCAGAAAAAGTCAATTTCAGCACGCCGGTTGCAACCATGGGGATTCGGGGAACCGGCCTGCAGATCCTGCATCTTAACCCTGGCCAACAGCTTCCTGCTGCCAGTGTCGGTACTTACCTGCTTGTAGAGAGTGGGCAGGTCGCCATGATCACCGATGCGGGCGAGCAATTGGTTGGCCCTGGAGAATTCTTTTTTGTCAGCGCACCGCTGGATTTCCCGCGCGCGCTGACCCCGGCTGACCTCAATGTCATGGCACCGCCGGCAGGCGACGGCACAACGGCGCCTGCACAACAGAATCAAAGTGATACTGACACTGATACATTGGCGCCTGCGTTACCAGTGCCTGCCCCCGATGTAAGTTCTCCGCCTGATTTATCTGACCTGCTGTTGCAGGTCTCCTTTACTCTTTCCGGGATTGTTGACCAGCAGGTGCAACAGGAACAGGCGAGTAATGTAGTTGCCACCATCGTGGACGATGTTCTGGCTCAGCAGCCTGTACCTGATCCTGATCCCCCCGCGCCGCCGGAAACACCACCACCGCCGCCGCCGGAAACACCGCCTGCGCCGCCGCCGGAAACACCGCCCGCGCCACCGCCGGAGACACCACCCGCGCCGCCGCCGGAAACACCACCCGCGCCGCCGCCGGAGACACCACCTGTGCCACCGCCGGAGACGCCGCCCGCGCCGCCGCCGGAGACACCACCTGCGCCACCGCCGGAAACACCACCTGCGCCGCCGCCGGAAACACCGCCCGCGCCACCGCCGGAGACACCACCTGCGCCGCCGCCGGAGACACCACCTGCGCCGCCGCCGGACACACCGCCGGCGCCGCCGCCGGACACACCACCTGCGCCGCCTCCGGACACACCTCCTGCGCCGCCGCCGGTAACACGACCTGCGCCGCCGCCGGAAACACCACCCGCGCCGCCGCC
>JAUYSM010000038.1 GCA_030696315.1 Pseudohongiella sp.
CGCCGCCGCCGGAAACACCCCCCGCGCCGCCGCCGGAAACACCACCCGAGCCCCCGACGGATACACCGCCCGCGCCGCCGCCGCCGGAAACACCACCTGCGCCGCCGCCGGAAACACCACCTGCGCCGCCGCCGGAAACACCACCCGCGCCGCCGCCGGAAACACCACCAGCGCCTCCGCCGGAAACACCGCCCGCGCCGCCGCCGGAGACACCACCCGCGCCGCCGCCGGAAACACCGCCTGCGCCTCCGCCGGAGACACCACCCGCGCCGCCGCCGGAAACACCACCTGCGCCACCGCCGGAAACACCGCCCGCGCCGCCGCCGGAGACACCGCCCGCGCCGCCGCCGGAGACACCACCGCCGCCGCCGGAAACACCACCCGCGCCTCCGCCGGAGACACCACCCGCGCCGCCGCCGGAAACACCGCCCGCGCCGCCACCGGAAGAGTCACCACCACCGCCGGAAGAGCCACCGCCACCGCCGGAGGAACCACCACCACCGCCGGAAGAGCCACCGCCACCGCCGGAAGAGCCACCTCCACCACCGGAAGAGCCGCCGCCTCCGGAAACACCGCCTGAACCTCCGGAAACGCCTCCGGAAACACCGCCTGCACCGCCAGAATCCGGGCTTGTGCATTTACCTGAGCCGGTATTTCAGGCAGAGACTGTTTCTGAGTTTCTCCAGGAATCATCACCATCGCCTATGTGGGGCTATTGGGCACAAGACAGCGGATACACAGAACATGCGGAAAACAATCAGCTTGCAGTTCTTGATGCAAATGTGATGGCTGACCTTGAACTGGCTGGCAATACATCCCAGCCACAAGCGCCCATGTTGCCGGACGAAGTGCGCACCTTCCAGATTGTGGACGGCTCAATCCTCAGCTCAACATCCGACGGATCCATGCTCAATCTCACAGGTAACTCCCACGTCAGGGTCGATTTTGTGCGCGAGACCATCGATATCAAGCTGTCGCTGGAAAGTTTACGCGCCAGCGGTGACTTGTCTGCAAGCCACGTGGACCTGATCAGCTTCTGGCAATCGCAACCGGTCGTACTGCAGGGTACAGAAGACTTCAGCGTGCATGGCGGTGAGTTCACCGGTGCATTTGTTGAAGAGTCGGCGCGCGCCATCATGAGCCTGATTAATGCCCGCAATAATCTTGATGAGTATTTTCAGGGCAGTGTGACCTGGCAGGACAACAGTCTGGTTGCGCCTGAGTAAGGACGCTATTTGGAAGTGTGCGACCAAATACCGTCCCAGTCAGGCGCAGGCGGGTTACCAAGATAAAACTGGCAACGCTGCACAAATATGTGTGCAACATCGTCTTCAGCGTGTGTATGGGCCATTGCTGTGAACAAGGTCAGCGCACGCTCAAAGTCGCGTTGCCAGTAAGCGTCCAGTGCGTGGCTACTCGACGCGATAACGTGCTTTTGCAAGTCAGTGATGACATCACGGTGGGCGATCGGTGTCAGCAACATGACCGATTGATCACGACCTTTGACACGTACTTTATCGATGGGTCTGAAAGCCCAATCGGGCACCAGGGCTTGTGTGTGTTCAGTTACCAGAATGTCGACGCCATAGTTTTTGGTCAGCCCCTCGACGCGTGATCCCAGGTTTACGTTGTCGCCCAGCACGGTGTATGCCATACGAAACGACGAGCCCATGTTGCCGACATTCATCAAGCCGGAATGAATGCCAATGCCCATTTTGAGTTCGCGCAAACCTTCATTGGCAAACTCGCGGTTGATTTCTTCCAGCGCGCTCTGCATGGCAAACGCACTTTCAAGCGCGTGTCTGGCGTGTTGATCGTCGGCCAGCGGCGCGCCCCAAAACGCCATGACAGCATCCCCCATGTATTTATCGATGGTCCCCCGGTGCAGGTGTATCGCCTGTGTGAGCGGTGACAACAGTCGATTCATGATATCGGTGAGTTGTGCGGGGCTGAGTTGTTCAGAGAATGATGTGAATTCTCTGACGTCGGAGAACAGCACGGTCATCTCACGCTCCTCGCCATCAAGCGAAATGTCTTTGTCTGACCGGATAATATCGGTGACCAATTCCGGTGGGACGTATTGCCCAAAACGGGATCGCACCAGATTCACCCGCCGGCTTTCGCGTAGGTAATTGCACAGCAGATTCCAGCCAGTCAGCAGCACTATCAGCAAAGCGGATGGCGCAAACGCCAGCAGCAGTCCTTGTTGCCAAATCCACAAATTGAACAGAGTGTGGAGCAGTAACAGTGTTGCACTGGCCACAATGATAAACAGGGAATTCAGCCAAGGCATGGTGAAGGCGCCCGCTATCCCGAGCATCATCAAAATGATCAGGCTGGCAGCGCGTGCATAATCAGGTTCGGCTAGAAAACGCTGATGCAACATGCCGGCCAGCAGCGTCAAATTGATTTCTACTCCCGGGAAAACCGGCGCGACGGGTGTCGCCCGTATATCTTTTAATCCCGGAGCCGATGTGCCCAGTAGTACGATAGCCCCTGCGATCGCATCAGCGGGCAACGCTCCCGAAAGCACATCCACCGCAGAAATATAACGAAAGTGCCGATTTGGCCCGTACCACGGCACCAATGCCATACCGCGTGAGTCAGTCGGAATGCTGAAACCACCCACATCTATGCCTTCGAGTTGGTAGGAGCCCCCCGCGACTGCAATGTTCAGTGCTACCGGAGGGTTGCCAAGTAACTCAGACAACACTGCCAGCGGCAGCGATGCGTACAATTGGCCATCCGGCGCTTTTTGAATCAGCGGTGCGCGCCTGAATACGCCATCAACATCCACACCAGGATTGTCAAAAAATCCGCCACCTGCACCAAACTCATTGGCGGCTTCCTGGAGCAAGGCCAGATTTCCGTTAAATCGATCTGCTTCAATCCACGGAATATCAAGCGCAGTCCAGTCTGGATCACTGACTACCTGCAAGGGTGGCGGGAGCATGCCAACACTTTGAACGACCTGGGGATAGGCGATATCCAGACCTGAAAAGTAATAACCCAACACCACCGGCCAGTTGCTGATCACCTGCGCCAACTGCTCGTCCCCACCCGGAACAGGCACGTCTGCCGGGAGTTCCGGGTAAAGTTCACGAATCTGCTGCCACTCGCTGGCAAGCACATTAGACTCAGGCTCCGAAAAAACCACATCAACACCCAGCACTGCGATGCCATGTGTTGAAAAAAGTGTGTCGATCAACTCTGCGACAACCCGGCGCGGCCAAGGCCATTGGCCCAGCTCAGCCAGACTGCGTTCATCGATATCAACAATCACCAGCGAGGGATCCGGTTCTTCTACAAACAACGCTGGGACGCGGTAGTCATAACTGATGAGTTCCAGACGAGTCATGATCCCAGTTGGCCAAAACCCGGCAATATCCCCAGCAATCAGTAGCGTGAACATCAAGCTGACACCAATTTGTAGCTTGGAGATGGACATCCGCATCCACTTGATTGGCGACCTTACCCGAGCAGGCTTCGGTTTCATTTGTCATGATCTCTTAGATCGTTTGTGTACTCACCGTTTCAGTTTCTGCAGGTGCGTGTCGATCTGCTTGAGTTTGGGATCGCCGGAAGACTGATCGGCCAGCGACTGCCGATAGCGCAAGCAGTGCCTGAGACGCTCCGAATCAACGCCGTGGCGCACCATATGCTGCGCCAATGCCAGCGCCGCGTTTCCAACGATCTGCAAGTTGTTGGGCAAACGATCGGCAGCGGCCGAGAGCAGTGTTACGGCTTCGTCAAACAGACCTTCGTCTGCTTTGCGCACCCCTTCGTTATTCAGCTGAATAATCTCGCGTCGGCTGGAATGAATGATGGCTGCTGCCTGCTCTTCCTTACCTTCACCGCCCAGCACTGCCAGCACCTTCTGCATCAGGTTGCCGTCATCTGGATTATTCTGGATCGCCTGCTTGATCAGGTTATGCGCATCACTTTCGCGTCCCAGTGTAATACAAGCATCTGCAAGTGCCATCGCAACATCCGACGAGATGCCTGTCATGTCGCCCGCTGTCGCTTTGGTCAGTGCCTCGGTAGCTTTTGCCGTGTCACCGGCGCGCTGATAGGCAAGGCATTCAGAGGCCGACAACACTCTGTCGCTGGCAGCATCTGCAAAACTCCTGCGCGCCTGTTTGACGATACCCAGCGCGGCGTCACTCTTGTTCTGATTGACCAAGGACCGGGAAAGCATGGTGTAGTCGCTGACGTCACGAACTGGCGAGTACTTGTTAACGTCAAGGGCTTTGCCCATGACCTGTTCAGCGACATCGTTGCGCCCAAGCCCGATTGCAAGCGATGTTATTGTGCGCAAGCGGCTCATGGTGCCGGGTGAGATTTCCCCGGCTTTTTGCAGTATTTCCATGGCCTCATTGTGCTTGTTGCTGCGAGCAAGCAGTTTGGCAAGCAGGTCGTAGGCAGGCAGCACCATCGGTGACTCGCTGATGGTTTCACGCAGCAGCGCGATGGCCCTGTCAATGTCACCTTCCCCTTCCAAGGCCTGAGCGAGCCCGACCTTTGCCCAAGGGAGCGATCGTTGCAACAGAACCATTTCGTAGAACTGGTGGGCATCGGCTGCGCGTCCGGTTTTGAGTATGGCTGAGCCCTTGATCTTCAGGATATCAAAAGTGTACTTGCTGTGCGTATTGAGCAGCCGATCACATTCTGCGATCACCAGGTCCCAGCGTTTGAGGTCAGTGGCGCGATTCACACTCTCCAGTTCTTCGTTGCGCATCATCAGGCGATCGACACGGGCATTAAGCTGTGCCGGTGTGAACGGTTTCAGCAGATAGTCGTCCGGGGTGCACTCGGCGACCAGCATGACTTTTTCGTAAGCCTGTTCAGAGGTGATCATGATAAAAAGCGTGTTGCGACTGATCAGGTCGCGCGTGCGGATATATTCCAGAAACTGCTGGCCGTTGGTGTTTTCGCCCAGATAGTAGTCACAGAGGATAAGGTCAAAGGTCTCGGTGGCGATGGCTTCGAGCGCAAACTGAATATTGGCAACGGCCAGCACGCGCTTACAGCCGACGCTATTCATCGACTGTCGGAGTTGCTGGCGCATCATTTCCTGACCGTCGATGAGCAGGATGCGTTTGCGATAGAGCCTGCTCAGCACCTGCGTTGTCCCCTCGGCCGTTTCCCGGCGATTATTATCAAAAATCTGAGAATAAACGTGTATTCGATTGTTGTCGATGGCTTTATTTGCCATGTTTCATTGGGGTTTTATCGACACTCCCCTGAAATACTTTAAATTTTTAAAGGTCTCTTTCTGGATGATAACCGTAGTAACCGAGCCGGCATCAATGATGCAGGTGCGCACAATAATTTGTGTAGGTACACTCAAACATCGTATAAATCCTGACAACATAAAAAAAGAAGGACGCCTATGACAACACGCAGCAATCCACCCTGGGCAGATTCACTCGGTCATATTTCCTGGCAGATGCCTGCAGTTCCCGATGAATCCATTCCTGAAATAGTTGAACGACATGTCCGTGAGGCGCCGGACGCACCGTTTATTTATTATTTGGGCGTGCAGATGAGCATTGGGCAGATCAATGACCTGGCCAATCGTTTGGCGAACATGCTGCGTGGTCTCGGTGTGGAGCGGGGTGATGTGATCGGTTTGCATCTGCCCAATTCGCCGCAGTATGTCATTGGATTGCTCGCGGCTGCCAAACTTGGCTGCCCAGCCTCTGGGGTATCCCCGCTGTTAAAACCCGATGAAATTGTCTATCAGGTCAGCAACGCCAATATCCGCATCCTGATTTCACTGGATCAGTTGTTTGTGCCAGCGGCACCTGCGCTTGACGGGCGACTTCCCGATATCAAGGCGGTGATTGTCACCGGCCCAATTGATTTTTTACCCGGCTGGAAAAAAACGCTGGCTGCCTGGACCGGTAAAGTCCCCAAGTTGGCACTGCCGACCATGAAACATGTTCGCGTGAGCGCGCTATTGCCGAATCTGTTGAAGGCAGATAACACGCGCGTGTTTGAACCGTGCCGCATGGAAGATGTGTTTATGATCCAGTACACCGGCGGCACCACCGGTAACCCCAAAGGTGCCGAGTTATCGCTGCGCAACGTTATCAGCAATGTTGTGCAGAACGAAACCATGGTTGAGTACCACGTTGGGCGTGAGACCTTTGCCAGCGTGTTGCCGTGGTTTCATATCGCAGGGCTCAGTGCCTTGTTTATGGGATTGCGCAAACGTGCTCTGATGCTGGTGGTGCCCAATCCCCGCGATGTCAAAACCTACTGCAAAGCGATGCTCAAACATCCACCAACCGTGTTGGGCAATGTGCCCACGCTTTATCAGATGTTGCTGGACGAGCCTCTGTTCAAGCAGGTTGATTTTTCCAGATTAAAAATAGCAGTGTCAGGTGCCGCTCCGGCACCCGTTGAACTGATCCGGCGCGTTGAAGAAATCATTGGTCATGGCAAGTTCTGCGAAGCATATGGTTTGACAGAAACCAGTCCCACACTGACGACCAATCCGCCCGGACGTGCGCGACCCGGCACGATTGGTGTGCCCTTGCCCGGCACCGACCTGCGCATTGTGGATGCGGAAACTGGCACAAAAGAGATGCCCTTTGACGAACCCGGTGAATTGATTGCCTGCGGCCCGCAGGTGTTCCGCGGTTATCTGGGCTTGCCGCAAGAGAGCAATAAAGCACTGCGCAGTTTTGATGGCAGAACCTACTTTTATACCGGTGATGTCGCGCGCATGGATAAAGACGGTTACATCACCATTTGTGATCGTGCCAAAGACATGCTGATTGTGGGCGGCTATAAAGTGTTTTCTGTCGAAGTTGAAAACAAATTGAAAGAGGTGCCAGAGATAGAATTGTCTGCGGTGATTGGTACAGCGGATACCGAAAGGCCTGGCAACGATGTTGTTAACTTGTATGTGCAACTTTCCAAAGCGGGTAAAGAACTTGGCGACGATGCGGTGCGCGAAAAAATTCTGGCGTTCTGTCGGGAAAAGATGGCGCCGTTCAAAGTACCCAAACACATCCACATCATTGCCCAGATTCCACTGACACCGGTGGGCAAGGTCGACAAAAAAGCGCTACGCAAGTGAGGAACTGATGGACAAGGGAATGCCCGGCGCCGCGATAAAACGCGGTTGGTTTACTCGCTTTCTGGATACCGTGGAATGGTTGGGCAATCTGTTGCCGCATCCGGTTACCCTGTTTGCTGCGCTGGCGCTGTTGATGGTCCTGTTATCAGGCTTGTTTGGCGCCATGGGCGTGTCAGTGCTTGATCCACGTCCGTCAGCGGCAGAAGGCGCCACCATTCAGGCGGTGAGCCTGCTGAATGGTGCCGGCCTGCGGCGCATCCTTGAAAATCTGGTTCCCAATTTTGTTAACTTCGCGCCTTTGGGGGTGGTGTTGGTGGCCATGTTGGGCGTGGGGATTGCAGAAAAATCAGGATTGCTCTCTGCCGTCGTGCGCGGGATTGTGTTGGGTGCACCCCGACATGTGGTGACCGTCGCGATTGTCTTTGCCGGTGTTGTTTCCAATACCGCAGGAGAAATGGGATACGTGGTGCTGATACCGTTGGCGGGTGCCATTTTTCTTGCACTTGGACGTCATCCGTTGGCGGGAATGGCGGCAGCATTTTCTGGGGTGTCCGGCGGTTACAGCGCCAATCTGTTGATTGGAACCATCGATCCACTGCTGGCTGGCATTACCCAGGAGGCAGCTCGCCTGATTGATCCGTCATACGAAGTGTATGCCACTGCCAACTGGTACTTTATGGCGGCAAGTACCTTTGTGATTACCGCCGTTGGATCACTGGTCACCATCTATATCGTGGAACCCAAACTGGGACACTACGATGACGCCGATGCGGATCCCGCGGTGCTCGACAATCGCACGATGGCGTCTATTTCAACCATCGAGCGCAAAGGTTTGTCGGCAGCCGGGTTGGCTGCGCTTGCCGTTTTCGCGTTGATGGCCATGCTGGCGTTGCCAGAGGGTGCCCCACTGCGCGACCCGGTCAACGGCAATGCAGATCCGTTTTTCCGTAGTATCGTGGCGTTTATTTTTGTGTTCTTTTTAGTGACAGGGTTTGCATACGGTCGGGTGACCGGGTCCATGCGCAATGATCGCGACGTCATTGATGCCATGTCGACCGCCATCTCATCGTTGGGTTTGTATATTGTTTTGGTGTTCTTTGCTGCCCAGTTTGTGGCGTTTTTTGGCTGGAGTAACCTCGGCATTATTACCGCTGTGACCGGCGCGGATTTCCTGATTGAAGCACAGCTCACGGGGCCGATCGTGTTTGTATTTTTTATCATCATGTGTGCCATTGTGAACCTGATGCTGGGCTCAGCCTCTGCGCAGTGGGCAGTGACAGCGCCGATCTTTGTACCCATGTTGATGCTGGTCGGATATGCCCCGGAGTTGATTCAGGCGGCGTATCGAATTGGCGATTCAGTCACCAATATCATCACGCCCATGATGAGTTATTTCGGCCTGATTCTGGCGTGGGCGTCGCGTTACAACCGCAATCTGGGCATTGGCACTCTGATTGCGATGATGTTGCCGTACTCCATCTTCTTTTTTATTTTCTGGGTGATTTTGTTTTATATCTGGGTTTTTGCATTGGGTCTGCCGGTTGGACCGGGCGCGGAAACTTACTACATCAGCGATGTTTATACTGCGTTGGGCAATATCCGCGGCTGACATCCGGACTGCGCAGTTTTAGATGTTTTGTTGCCCGCCCGCTGACACGTGCACGCCATAGCCTGAAGCTGCCCGGCTTCAGGCAGCTGCGCATCAGGCGAATGACCCCGGATTCATCCAAACCGAATTGCAGTTGAATGGCTTCAAACGGCGTGCGGTCTTCCCACGCCATTTCAATGATTCTTGATTCTTCGTGTTTTGTAAGCAGCATCAGCATTCACCTGTGGTGTTGACTCACCTAGTCTGCTTGTACGCAAATATGTGTCGTCAGGATTCTTTTTAATAAGCCTAAAACACGCACTTGAATTTTTAGCGGTCGCTTCGTGTTGCACAGGGTGCGACATTGTGTCGCATTTTCATATCAAGGTACTTGCTCCATTATGCAGGTGTGACGGCAACTTGTTACTTGTGGTAACAAATCCGGGAATCCTGAGCTAAACGGAGCAAGTATGACTACAAACACTAAACTTAATACTTTTCGTCTGTCTGAAGTAGCGCTGGCGGTTGCATTGGCACTGTCAGCTGGCACTGCCGCTGCAGCCGAACCACCCGCGCACGTTGAAGAAATCATCATCGAAGGTCAGCGCCATACCAGCGGTGGGCATTTACAAAGTATTAATGACTCTGATGTCAGAAAGTTATCAGCGGCAACCAGCGATACCGCCAGCCTGCTGTCACAACTGGCTGGCGTCAGTGTTAATCAGACCGGTGCAGTCTCCAGTTTGCCGATGATCCGTGGCCTGTCGGATGACCGTCTGCGTATCAAGGTGGATGGCATGGATATGATCGCTGCTTGTCCCAATCACATGAATCCGCCGTTGTCTTACATGGCGCCCAGCGATGTGGGTCAGATGACCGTATTTGCAGGCATCACGCCGGTCAGTGTTGGCGGCGACAGCATCGGTGGCACTGTGATCAGCGAATCAAGAGCTCCAGAGTTTTCGGATGTCGCGACATTTGAAGGTGAGGCCGGCGGCTTCAGCCGCAGCAACAACAGCGCAACCGGCATGAATGTCCGGCTCAGCAGAACCAGTGAAAACCTGTTCACCAGTTACAGTGGCAGTTACAGCCAGGGCGACAACTATACCGCCGCCAAAAACTTTAAAACCGTTGTGCAAACCGGACGTCCAGGCCACACCTTGCCTCTGGACGAGGTTGCCTCGACAGCCTATGAGACACAGAACCATAACCTGAGAGTCGCTTACAAAACCGGTGCAGATACCTTTGATGTGCAGCTCGGTTATCAGAATATGCCCAGTCAGTTGTACCCGAACCAGCGTATGGACTTACTGGACAATCAGCAGACCCGTGTGAATTTGAACTGGCAGCGCGAGACCGGTTGGGGACAGATCCAGAGCCGTTTTTACCAAGAGCAGGTTGAGCATGGTATGGACTTTGGTCCAGACCGCCAGTTCTGGTACGGATCAAAAGCAGTCGGTGGCGCAGCCTGTTCGCCCATGGCCTTCCACGGAGATCCGGCAGGTACCTGTGCATCCGGTATGCCGATGTTTTCTGATTCCAAAAATTCCGGGCTCAGTCTGACCGCAGAGATAGATTTACCGGCCAGAGGCATGGTGCGTGTCGGTGCGGAAATCCAGCAGTTCCGTCTGGAAGACTATTGGACTGCCTCCGGCGGCGCGATGGGTCCTGGCACCTTTGAAAACATCAACAATGGGCAGCGTGACAGAACGGCAGTGTTTGCCGAACACGAACTGAATCTCGCAGATGATTGGCTGGTGATGTACGGCGCACGGGTAGAGCGCGTGGTACGTGATGCCGACGACGTGCACGGCTACTCAACTGCCATGAATGCGATGGGTATGCAGGCCATGGAAGCGAACGCCTTTAACCAGGCCAATCGCAAAAATACCGATACCAATGTCGATCTGACCTTGCTGACCCGTTATGAATTGAGCAGCCAGATCGATCTGGAGCTGGGTGTGGCGCAAAAAGTGCGCTCTGCCAACCTGTACGAAACCTACCCATGGTCCTCGTGGACAATGGCCGCCTCCATGAACAATCTGGTGGGTGATGGCAATGGCTATGTTGGCAATCTGGCCTTGAATCCGGAGAAAGCGCATACCCTGTCGGGTAGCCTGAACTGGCGCAGTGCGGATACGCGCCATGAATTGAGCGTGAACCCTTATATCACTCGGGTGGATGACTATATTGACGCGGTTGCGATGAATGCAACATGGCGTCCAGGTCAATACAACGTGCTCAAATACCAGAATCAGCAGGCTGAGCTCAAAGGGGTAGACCTGACACTAGCGTCACAACTGGCCAATAATGCCAGTGGTGATTGGAAACTGGCCGGCAACCTGAGTTTCATCGATGCCAGGAATACCGACACAGGCGCAGGCTTGTACAACATTGTGCCCATGCAGGGGCGATTGGCTCTATCGCAAGAACTGGGCGGCTGGGATAACAGTCTGGAGTGGGTGTTTGCAGGCAAAAAAGACGATCTGTCGTCTGTGCGCAATGAACTGCCAACGGACAGCTACTCGCTTCTGAACCTGCGCTTGAGTCACAGCTGGGAGTCCGTCAGGCTGGATCTGGGCGTAGAGAATCTGCTGGATGAGTTTTACTTCCTGCCCGCCGGCGGTACTTATGTTGCCCAGGGTATGACCATGTCCATTAATGGCATCCCGTTTGGCATCGGTGTGCCAGGCATGGGGCGGTCGATTTATGCCGGTGTGAATTACAGCTTCTGAGTTAATGATCTATCCATTGCATAAAATCAACCGAGGCTTTGATCAGCCGCGCTCTGGGGGTTTCCAGAAGCGCGGCATGTGCACCGCCTGCCAGCACAATCCATTGTTTGTTGGCATTGGGGATGCTCACAAACAGTCGGGCGTGGGCATCCGTATTGGCGAGCGGGTCAAACTCGGCCTGCAGCAATAATACCGGCACCGTGAGCCGGGCACCGTCAAGTTCGTTCCATT
>JAUYSM010000053.1 GCA_030696315.1 Pseudohongiella sp.
GCAAGCGCTGCTTCCGCAAATGAATCGCTTGGAAGCAGCACGAGTGCTGGCAGGATTTGCATCTGCAGATAGTACCGCTTGGGATCAGGCTTAGAAATTGCCTGCCGCGGTGCCTGCAGTGCTGGCACACGCTGGATTGCTCGGCACTTTTATCAGTACTGAGCATGCAGGCAGAGGTTGGGATGCCGTATCTTTTGGCTGGTTGTGCGCAGAGCTTGGGCAGTGCAGCCTGTCCTTACTCAGTATCGTCACTGTACACAGCATGGTGATGGAAGCCATCCGTTTGTCTGGTACCGAGCAGCAGCGTGCCGAGTGGCTACCCGTGCTGGCACAAGGCAAAAAAATGGGTGCTTTTGCCCTCACCGAACCTGATTTCGGCAGCGACGCAACCGGCATTCAGACCTCCTTAGTTGAATGCGCTGAAGGGTACCGCGTGAGCGGCAGGAAGAAGTGGATTTCGTACGCCGCCAGAGCAGATGTATTGCTGGTGTTTGGCAAGCTGGAGGATGGCAGTGCAGTTGCCTGCCTGCTGCCGACAGATGCGCCGGGTTTGCGTATCACACCGATGAAAGGCTTGTTGGGTTTTCGCGCGGCAATGCTCGCCGAAATCGAGATGAATGATTGCGTGATCCCTGCTGCCAATCTGATCGGCCGCAAAGGCGCGGGCATCAATTATGTTGCAGCGGGTGCACTTGATCTGGGCCGGCTTGCGATTGCGTTTGGCAGCCTTGGTGCGATGGAGGCGTGTGTCACAGATTCTGTGACCTACGCCAGACAACGCAAACAGTTCGGCCAATCACTGTCCAAACATCAACTTATTCAACAGATGCTGGCAGACATGATCACCTCATACAAAGCGGCCGAGCGGCTGTGTGTGTATGCTGCGGAGCTGCGCACCGTGGGTGATCCGATGGCGGCTGTGGAAACAGCAACAGCCAAATATTTTGCATCCACACATGCTGTCACTGTGGCCAATCACGCCGTACAGATTCATGGCGCAGCGGGCTGCAGTGCCGCAGAAAGCCGCACCGAACGGTTTTATCGCGATCTGAAAATAACTGAGCTGATAGAAGGCAGTAATCAGATGCAGCAGATCATGATTGCGCAGAATGGCATGGGTGAATTTGTACAATCCGCGCTGCGGCGCAAACGTCTGTTAACGGACAATTCATGAGTGACACCAGTGCTGCCAAGACCCGCATCAAATGTGTGGTTTGGGATCTCGACAATACTGTATGGGATGGCGTGTTGTTGGAGAGCGCCAGCGTGCCGCAATTGCGGCCGCATGTGCGTGACATCATCGAATCATTTGATCAACGTGGCATCCTGCAGTCAGTGGCATCGAAGAATGAGCCCGGCCCGGCGATGGACGCGTTGGCAGCGCATGGGCTGGATCATTATTTCCTGTATCCGCAGATCAGCTGGAACTCAAAGTCACAAGCCATCAGCAAGATAGCGGAAAAGCTGAATATCGGCATCGATACTTTTGCATTTATTGATGATCAGGCCTTTGAGCGTGACGAAGTGCTGTCAGTGCACTCAATGGTCAGGACTTTTACCGAAACAGAACTTGAGCGGCTACCTGGGATTGAAGATTTTATACCGCTGCACCTGACTGAGGATTCAAAAAATCGACGTCAGATGTATCAGAAAGAAGCGCTGCGCACCCAGGCGGAAGAAGACTTCAAAGGCCCGCAGGATGCGTTTCTGCGCACACTTGGCCTGAAGTTGCGTCTGAAGCTTGCAAGAGAAGAGGATTTATACCGCGCCGAGGAACTCACCGTGCGTACCAATCAGCTCAACACCACGGGTGTGACCTATTCGGCTGAGCAGTTGCGCGATCTGATCGAGTCTGAGCAGCATCAGCTTATTGTTGCAGAACTGGAAGACAAATATGGTTCCTATGGGGCCATAGGACTGCTCTTGATTTCGCAAGAAACCGACCTGTGGTGTGTTGATCTTTTCCTGATGTCCTGCCGCGTCATGTCGCGCGGAGTCGGTGGCACCATTCTCACCGCCTTGCGGACAACCTGCCGCAACCGACAGATCAGGCTGGCGGCGCAGTTCAGGGAAACCGAACGCAACCGCATGATGTTTGTTACTTACCGCTTTGCAGGCTTCAAGGAGGATGGCGCGCTGTTGGTAAACGATTTATCCAGAATTCCCGCGCTACCGGATTACATGCAACTGGACCTTGAGTCCGCAATGGGCTGGAGATTGCTGTGACTGAACCTGTAAATGCGTCAATGAACAACAGCCCAGACAACCGTGGTGACGACGATATCATTGTCAAAGCACTGGCCGAGATCCGCCGTTTAAAGGCCGAGAATGCGCAGCTGCGCGCCAGCAATACAGGCGGTGTAGCGCTGCAGAAAAATTCAGTACCAGAGCCCATTGCGGTTATTGGTTTTGCATGCCGCACACCTGGTGCCGGCGACAACCCGGAAGCGTTCTGGGACATTCTGAAACAAGGCCAGTGCACGATTACCGAGGTGCCTTCCTACCGTTGGCCGGTTGACCAATACTATGATGCCAATCCGGATGCACCCGGCAAGATGCGTTGTCGTTACGGGTCGTTTCTGGGCAGAGTGGAAGATTTTGATTGTCGTCTATTTGGTATCTCTCCCGTTGAAGCCAGTGTCATGGATCCGCAGCAGCGCCTGTTGCTGGAAATGGCGTGGGAAGCGCTGGAAGATGCCAATATGAACATGGAGTCACTCAAAGGTTCCGCCACCGGCGTGTTTATAGGGCAAAGCGGGTTTGATTTTGCCGCGCAGCACATGACCGAAGAAAGTCTGAACGAGATCACGCCATATGTGGGTACCGGCTGTGCAACCAGTCCGGCTGCTGGTCGCATTTCTTACACTTTCGACTTCAAGGGACCATCGTATGTGGTGGATACCGCTTGTTCGTCATCGCTGGTAGCGCTTCATAACGCCTGCCAGAGTCTGCGACAGGGTGAATCGACACTTGCGCTGGTTGGTGCTGCCAACCTGATTCTGGCACCGGGCATGAGTATCAACTTTGATAAAGTTGGCATGTTGTGTGAAGACGGCGTTGTCAAAACCTTCGACAAAGATGCTCACGGCGTGGTGCGTGCCGAAGGTGGTGGTATGGTGGTGCTCAAGCGTCTGGACGCAGCACTGCGCGATGGCGATCGCATCGATGGTGTGATTTTGGGTTCAGCCATCAGTCAGGACGGTGCCAGTTCAAGTTTGATGGCGCCAAGTGGCAATTCACAGAAATCGGTGATGCAGGCAGCGCTCAAAGCCGCTGCAATTGATTCAGACAACATCGATGTTATAGAGGCGCACGGCACTGCCACGGCGCTGGGTGATCCCACCGAGTTAAACGCCTTGCTCGAAGTTTACTGCAGAACACCCCGTTCGCAGCCCCTGTTGGTTGGTTCGGTAAAAACCAATTTCGGGCACATGGAGGCCTCTGCCGGTATCGTTGGTTTTATCAAACTGCTGCTGGCAATGCGTAACGACTATATACCTCAGCACCTGAATTATTCTGAAGGCCATCCTGATGTGGACTGGGCTAATGAAGCGATTGAAGTGTGTGCGCAAGGCAGGCCTTGGCCCAGATCACCCCGCAGACGGGTGGCAGGCCTGAGTGGGTTTGGTTTCTCAGGCACAAATGCCCACGTTATTCTTGCGGAAGCGCCTGAGGTGGCAGCAGCTGCAGCAACGTCCGAACAACATCAGCTGTTGATGTTGAGCGCTGCTACATCGGCGTCAGTGCAAGAAACTGCTGTTGCGCTGGCAGACTGGATGCAAAGCCATCCCGACGTTTCTCTGGCACAGGTTTGTCATACCTGGGCAACTCGCAGAAAGCGTCAGGTCAATCGCTTTGCACTGGTCTCAGCTGACCGCGATGAAGCTATTACCAGGCTGCGACGTTTTGCTGAAGCCGGCAAGGCAAAGGGTTGCTCCAGTGGCACAGCCCAGACCCGTTCAGGACGACTGGCAGTTGCCATGATCTGTGGTGGCCATGGTGCGCAATACCACGGTATGTCAGCCGTGTTGTATCAGGCAGAACCCGTTTTCAGAGCTGCGTTTGATCGTGCCAGCGCTATCGCCAGCCAGTACTGCGGCAGCGATTTGCGCACCCTGTTGCATGCGTTGCCAGAAGCAGACGGCAAAAATACCGGGAAATTACTGCAAGGCAATACAGTTCAGGGCGAACTTGGCAAAACCCTGCACGCTCAACTGGGAATCTTTTGTGTTCAGTATGGCCTTGCCCAGCAATGGCAGGCCTGGGGCGTAGAGCCAAAAGCATTGTTGGGGCACAGTCTGGGTGAATACACAGCGGCTTGTCTGGCCGAGGTGTTTTCGCTGGAAGACGCCGTGATGCTGATTGCCGAACGTGCACGTTTGATGGATGCCTATACACCACCAGGCGCAATGATCACCGCATTCCACGATGAAACAGCGGTGCAGACTATAGTTGCTGATTTCTCCGATGCCAGTATTGCGGCGGTGAATGGCCCCGGCATTATCCTGGTAGCAGGCAACGCCGGCAGCATCGTCGACATTGCCCGGCGCATCGATGCTGACGGCGGACGTACCACTAGTGTGCCCATAGACCGCGCATTTCACTCGCCACTGGTGGATGCGGTGTTGCCGTATTTCCGTCAGGTATTGGAGAAGGTGCAATTTTCTGCGCCAACAATCCCGCTGATCTCGAATCTGACCGGCGCTGTCGCAGACCACAGTATCACCACCGTTGACTATTGGTTGCGCCATTCGCGCGAGCCCGTGCAATTTATGAAAGGCATGCACGCTTTGCACGCTGCAAAATATGACGCCTTTATCGATCTTAGTCCGGAACCGGTGATGATGGGACTGGATCTGTGTTTTCAGGAAATCCGCGATGCCGTGGGTTCCAAAGGTGTGTGGGTGCCAAGCATCAGGAACGGTACGGACGATCAGGTGCGAATGCTGGAATCGCTGGGCAAGTTGTATTGCCTTGGCCTTAATCCCGCTCGCGTAACGCAGCACGAAGCTCTGGTGCGCTTGCCAACGGTTCGTTTTGACAGGCAGCGCTGCTGGTCAGCCGCGGCAGAGCGGGGGCAGCATATAGCTGCGGCCGCGACGCCAGCCAATCCAGCTGCCAGTCTGGCGCCCGTCGCCACATACTCCTCAGGTTCCGACGCCGATATTCATCGTGTGATGCTCGAACACATGGCCGTGGTGGAACAATACCTCGCCCTGACTGAAAGAAACAGGTAACAAAATTATGTCGCAGCAACAGTCAACGCTCGATGCGGTCGTCGCGATTATCGAGTCGATCAGCGGTGTCAGCGTCAGTGATCTGAACCGGGACACCGACCTATTGGATCTGGGTCTTGATTCGCTGATGTTTGTGCGTATCGGTCGTGTGCTGGAGAGCCAATACCGCGTCGAGATTTCAATGAAGCGTTTTTACGACGAACTCTCCAACCTGGGTGCGCTGGCTGATCACCTTGCTGCCAACGGTTCGCCCATGGTCGTCGCTCAAGAACAACCGCAGCAGGCAGCCCCAATTGCTGGCAGCGCCGCCGCTGCAGATGTCAACACAGTGATGTCAGCACACATGGCACTGATGCGGCGTTATCTGGATGGCGTAGCCGCTGGCAGACATACAACAGTTCCCGCAAGCCCGGGCTTAAACGTTGCTTCGACCGCGATCAGCAGGCCAGCACCTGCCCCGCAGACCGGTAATCACAACGATGCTGTAGAAACCCGTAAAAAATTCAGCGGCATCGTCACGCAGAAAGAAGAACTGAGTACCCAACAGCGCGACTTTATCGGCCAACTGACAGCGCGCCTGTCTGCGCGATGCAGACTCAGCAAACAAATGGCGGAAGAGGGCAGAGAGTATCTGTCTGACTGGAAATACTCGCTGCAGTTCAAACAGGATCTTAAAGAGTTACGTTTTCCTGTGGTGTGCGAAACTGCCTCAGGCTCGCGTTTTACCGATGTCGATGGCAATGAGTATGTGGACATCGCCATGGGCATGGGCGTGCATTATTTCGGGCATTCCCCGCGCTTTATTGACGATGCCGTGCGTAGGCAGCTCGAAAGTAATCTTGCGTTGGGACCACAGTCCCGTCTGGCGCCAGATGTCGCACGCCGGATATGTGCGCTGACCGGTCACCAACGCGCGGCGTTTTTTGTCACCGGTTCCGACGCCGTTATGCTGGCATTGCGTCTGGTGCGTGCCGCCCGCGCCCGCGACAAAGTGGTGATGTTCGCCGGTGCCTATCATGGCATCTGCAGCGATGTGCTGGCGGGGCAGGGTGAAAGCGGCGCAGTGCCGATGTCGCCTGGTTTGCCGACCGGTATCGTTAATGACCTCATTGTGCTGGACTACGATGCCCCTGAATCCCTTGGCCGGATCCGTGAACTTGCTGATCAACTTGCCGGTGTGCTGGTGGAACCGGTGCAGAGCCGCAATCCGGCGTTACAACCGCAACGCTTCCTGCGCCAGTTGCGAGCATTGTGTACCGAACTGAATATTCCGCTGATTTTTGACGAAATGGTTAACGGTTTCCGTCAGGCGCCGGGTGGTATGCAGGAGTGGTTTGGTGTGAAGGCCGATATGTCGACCTACGGCAAAATTATTGGTGGTGGTTATCCACTGAGCGTGATTGCCGGCAATGCCGAACTTATGCAGTGGATAGATGGCGGCGTATGGCATTACGGCGACAACAGCGCGCCATTGACGGACTCCATAGCCACTGGTGGCACACACAACAAACACCCGGTCGCGCTTGCTGCGGCCGCCGCTGTGCTTGACCACATCGAGAATAATCCTGGGCTGTTCCTCGCTGCCCGCATGCGCATGCATCAACTGGCCGATCGGATCAATGTCTGGTTTGAGCGCAACGCGGTGCCGCTGCGACTGACGTATTTTGGCACGCAGTTCAAGTTCGAAAGTTTTGCGTCGGCGTTTGAAGTCGAGCTGTTTTTCTACCTGCTGCTGGAAAAAGGTATTTACACCTGGGAATTGCATGTCGCCAATTTGTCCACGGAACATACGCAAGAAGACGCGGATCAATTATTAGCCGCAATCGTCTACGCAGTAGAGCAACTGCGCGCTGGCGGTTTTGTATTCCGCGCGGACAGGCTGCGCCGCCAGTACCTGCCCATGTCGTCGGTTCAGAAACGGCTTTATGCCATAACCCAACGTGAAGGCGCTGAGAAACCTTACCACCTTGCCGGCGCCTGGCGCCTCAGAGGCACGGTGGATGCTGCGCGTCTGGAAGATTGTATCCATCAGGTCATTATCCGCCACGAATCACTGCGCACTGCTTTTGTTGTTGTCGACGGCGAGTTTTATCAACGCATAATAGCCGAGCCGCGCTTTTTTCTTGATCGGTTTGACGCAGGCCCGGAAGCGGTTGATGAGCTGCTGGACGCCTATATTCAGCCCTTCAATCTATTGGAGCCGCCGCTGATTCGTGTTGCTCTCGCCGCTGAAGATAACGGCACCCACCTGTTGCTGATGGATGTGCACCATATCGTGGCCGATGGGCTGTCGATGAATGTGGTGTTACAGGAAATTCTGGCGCTATACGATGGGGAGCGACTTGAGCCCGTCCGTAGTCAGACACGTCATGTGCAGGATGCCATCACGCAGTATCTGGCAGGCGACCGGGCCAGGGAAGATTCGCGTTACTGGCTGGAAACACTGACGCCCTTTGTTGCAACACAGGAGACCTTTGATCTTTCGCCAGACTTCAGCCGGCCGCCGGTGACAAGTTTTGCTGGCAGGCGTATTGCGCTCAAGCTGGACACGGAGTCCACGGCGGCGTTACATCGTTTCTGCACCAAGTCGCGTATTTCCACGTTCGGCGCTTTGTTCGCAGTGTTTGTGGCCTGGACCTGGCGCTATGCGCGACAGCGGCAGTTTGTTGTCGGTTTGCCCGGCTCAGGTCGCCCTGATGCCGCAGCCGACAATGCCGTGGGTATGTTTGTCAACACACTTGCATTTCCGGCGAGCATCAACGAGCACAGTAGTGTCAACGAGTTTCTGCAACAGATTCGCGACCAACTGTTTGAGGTACAGGCGCACAGTGATTATCCATTCAGCGCCTTGCTTGGCGCACTCAATATCAGTCACCGTGCCAATCGTAACCCGCTGTTTGACGTCATGTTCTCGTACGAGAATGCCGGCTCGCGCACCATCAAAACCAACAGCTTTGACGGAGAAACGCTGACTCAGTATGAAGGCGCTGGTATGTTTGACATCAGCCTCGATCTGATCGAGGCCGAGAACAGCGTGTTGATCAACTGCGCGTATGCAGAGAGCCTGTTCAGCGAAACCACCATGACCAGACGCATAGGTGAGTACCTGACCTTGCTTGAAACCCTGGTAGCGGGCGACACCGGAACCGTTGTTGATTGGGTGAATTCTGCATTTACCGTTCCGGAACCTACGCCGCAGGCGAACGTCGGCGCGCGTGTGGCAATGTTGCACAGTGGCTCCAGGACTGCGACCAGATCAGCGGCAAAATCAGCAAACGTTTCAAAAACAGCAAGTGCCAGAGTTGTACCCGACACAATTTACAGTCAGTGGAAGAAGCAGGTTGCCAGCGGCGCGCACACGATTGCGTTGATCGAAGGCGATCGTCAGCTCACTTATGCGCAAGTCGATAATCTGGTCACGGAAACTGCATTCACGCTGTTTAACCTGTATGGCATCAGAGCCGGTGACAGAGTGCTTGTCAGTCTCGACTCGTCGATTGACCTCATCACGGCGATGTTCGCCTTGTTTTCGATGGGTGCAGTCTATGTACCGGTCACTCCCGATACGCCACTGGCGCGTGTGCGTTTGATCCTGCAGCAATGTGATGCGCACTATCTGATCCATGCGACAGGACATGCCTGTGTCCCTGAGCTGACAGACTCAAAGGCTGTCGAATGTATCGCGATAGAAGTGCTAAACAAACGTGCCATTGCAACAACACGGCATCAGGCCCTGCAAGCGCCGCAAGCAGAGGATGTCGCCTATGTCATTTTCACATCTGGCAGTACCGGTGTGCCCAAGGGTGTTGAAATTCTTCATTCAGGCATTACCAACTCGGTTGCCTGGCGAATCCGGGAATATCGACTTGAGCGCGCAGATACCACATTGCAGATGCCAAGCGCGGGGTTTGACGCCTCGCTGATCGACATTCTGAGTGCGCTGCTGAGTGGCGGGCGCCTGGTGATGATTGATACCGCCTCCAAACGTTCGGTTGAGCGCATCAGGGAAAACATCGAACAGCACCAGGTCACTTCCATCCTGTTGACACCGACCTTGTACCGTGTCCTGCTCGAGCGGATACCCGCATCAGTAGCATCCTTGCGTTTTGTTACTGTGGCTGGCGAAAAGCTTGCGCCCGATCTGATGCAAGCGCATTTTGCCCGCGTTCCGATGGTTGAATTGTGGAACGAATACGGACCCACCGAATGCAGCGTCGTGGTCAGTGGCGGCCGGCTCACGCCGGACCTGGACCGCGTCACCATAGGTTGGCCGATACCCAATACCCAGGTGTTCATCCTTGATGAACAGGAGCATCCGCTTCCGACTGGCGTCTGGGGGCGTTTGTGGGTCAGTGGTATTGGTCTGGCCAAAGCTTATGCAGGCGATGAACTGACAACAAATAACAAATTCCGCTGCCTGCCTGCGCTCGGCAATATACGTTGTTACGACACCGGCGATGTCGCCCGCCTGCTTGACACGGGCGCCCTGGAATTTAAAGGCAGAGACGATGGCCAGGTCAAAGTTAACGGTTATCGTATTGAACTTGATGACGTTGAAACGGCGCTGCGCAGTCAGCTCAAGCTGAGCGAAGTAGCAGTCAGTGTTATCGATAAAGGCAACAGTGCGAGCCTGCATGCCTGGGTCGTGGCCGATGCTGTGCCGGTCGCCTGGCGCGAAGATCTGCTGACAGTATTGCCTGCGTGGATGGTGCCTGCCGCGTTGCATTCAGTTGCCAGCTTGCCGATGCTGCCAAGCGGCAAACTGAATCGCCGCGCGCTGGTGCCACCCGCTGACCTTGCAACAACGGGTATTGCAGCCGACATCGTGGAGTCTCTGCCAATTGATAACAACCTGGCGCTGTTGTTGAGTTATTGTCGGGAAATTCTGGGACGGCCTGATCTGAAACCCGGTGACAACTATTTCAGCGCCGGTGGAGATTCAATTCAGGCGATTGTGTTGGCCTCGCGTCTGAATGAAGCAGGTTATTTGCTGGACGTGAACGAGTTGTTCCGTAATCCGGTATTGTCCGACCTTGCACGTAATATAAAACTCAAGGGCAGTAAACCCGGTCGTGTATTGCCATCGTCGGCGGTACTGCTACCAACACCCATGCAGCTGTGGTTTTCCTCGACCAATAAAGGCGATCCCAATGCCTTTACTCAAGCTGCCTGGCTGCGCTTGCCATCGGGCATCACACTGGTACAGCTTACTGAGCTCTGCCGCCACTGGGCTAAGCAGCATGCGGTATTTCAGGACACCTGTGCATTGTCCATCGATAAACTTGTGCACTGTACCGAGCAGGAATCCGGGGCAGATCCGGATGCCGTTGCCCTGGCAGCACACGCCGACATAAATTTGCAGCATGGTCCCTTGATGAGGCTTGTGCTGGTGCGCAACGGGGCACAAACGCGGGCACTGGTGGTGTTTCACCATTTTATGGTTGACGCAGTATCCTGGCAGTTATTGCAAAGCCAATGGGCGCAACTTTGGGCAGATATCGAACAAGGCAAGCGCATGCGCGAGCTTCCTGAAGGCGCCACCATGCGCCAGTTTGCAAGTGTCTTGCACAGTGAAGAAGCGCGCCACAAAGCCTTGTCAGAAGCGCCGTTCTGGCTAGCGATGGCGGCAGCTTGCAAACCGGTGTTTGCGATTGACAACAATCGGCAAAAACAAGCGCATCAACGTCTGCGTCTTGCTACACTCTTTGACACGCAAGTGGCCGAAACCCTGCTAGCCACAGGTCACCGCGTATTCCGCAGCCGCGGCAGTGATCTTTTGCTTGCCGCGTTTACCGACGCGGTCGCCAGCGTCTGCAAAATTGATGCGGTCACCATACTGATGGAATCTAACGGCAGAGCGCAGACTTATGCTGACGCAGATTTCTCCACAACCTTGGGTTGGATGACGTCGGCTTACCCGTTGCGTTTTGATTCACTGGGTTCCGGCAAACACACGAAAGACTGGGCAGAAAAAGTCGAACGTGTCCGTGAGCTGACCATGCGTGTACCAGAGCAGGGTGTTGGTTATGGTGTGCTCAGGCATATCATAAAACACGACGCGCTGGCTGATGCTGCACCTGAGTTTGCCTTCAACTATCTGGGACGGTTTAAACACCATGTCGATGTTGATTTTGCAATGCTCGACGAAACACCTGCGGGTGACCGCATGGGGGAATCGGGTCTGCTGCCGGCGCTTGAGCTGGTGTGTTTTGCAGACGATGCCGGCCTGCATGTGTCGATGTCGGCAGATGCCGCGTTGGTAGACTCAGAAATATTTGAACAGATACTGGATACATTCCGGCACCAGACGCTGGATCTTGCCGCTGCGTGTCAGGCTCTGACAGAACCGGTTCTGCCCTCACCGGTGGACTTTGTGGAAACCGACTGGCCACTGAGTGAATACTTGGGTCTGCTGGATGCCAACAGCATCAACCGCGCCGACGTTGCCAATATCGTGCCGGTGACCGCGATGCAGAGCGGACTTATCTTTCACGCCCGCAGCAGGCCTGATGATCTGGCGTACCTCGAACAGGTAGATTTCACGCTGCATGGTGTGGAGGCAGACAGACTTGCGCTGGCGTTCCAGCGCCTGCTTGAGGAATTTCCCCTTCTGCGCGCGGCGTTTGTGGTCGGCAGCAATGGTCGCACGGCGCAGCTGATCAGAAACTCGGTGACATTGCCTGTTGTATGTCACGATTTGAGCGGGTTGACCCCGCAGCAACAACAACGCGTGCTCGACGAGGCGCGCGAAACGGATCAGCTCACACAGTTTGATATCTCGCAGGCACCGTTGATGCGGGTTCAGCTGTTCACCTTACAGAAGCCCGGGGAAAAGCTGAGAAACGTACCGATCAGCCGCGTGCATGTTATCTGGACACATCATCATCTGATCATGGATGGTTGGTGTGTTGGCATATTGTTCGACCGCTTGATGCATTGTTATGACAGCGACACTTTAGGCGCGGACACTGCAGGCGCAAACACTGCCGAACGTGTTGATGTGGGCAACAACAGATTGAACTTGGATTATTTCCGCTGGCTGGCGGCGCGCGACAAGAGCCTTAGCGCCGGCTATTGGTCAACACTGCTGACCGGTGTGGAGCTTCCTACGCGCTTGCTGCCCTGGCCACGTCTGGATACAGAGCCTGTTGATCAGCGCAAGGGTTACCAGTTGCAGCGCCACACAGTGCAGCTGTCCCCGGCACTGACCGCGGGCATGCGGGCTTTTGGCGCATCAAAAAATGCAACCTTGAGCAGTGTGATCAGGCTGGCCTGGGCTGTGTTGTTGGCAAGATTCACCAACAGTGCAGACGTTGTTTACGGCACTGTTGTCTCCGGCCGGCCAGCCGAAGTTGCCGGCATTGATAGCGCTGTCGGGCTGTTTATCAATACGGTACCTGTACGGTTTGTTCTGGATGACGTCATCACTGCAAACGATGCGCTGACGCTTGTTCAGCAGCAGGCCAATACCAGTCGTCATCATGAATATCTTAGCCTGGCGGAGATTCAGGCGGCTGCGCCGGATCTGCGAGCGCGCGAACCTCTGTTTGATCATCTGGTGGTGCTTGAAAATTATCCGATGGATGCAGCGTTGCGCGGGACGGATGCGCCAGAGAACGATGTTCATCAGAGCGCTGCGAAGAGCAGTACAGGTGCGGATAATGCTGCGGCTGTCAGCATTTCAGATATTCGTGCCTACGAGCGCACCGACTTGCCGCTGAATCTGGTGCTGGTGCCAACGTCTGCTGGTCTCGAAGCTACTTTCCTGTTTGATGCTGCCGTGTATCCCTCCCGGCAGATTGAACATCTGGCAGAGCACTTTGTTCATGTTGTACAGGCACTGGTGCATGCCCCGGATCAGGCTCTGGCCTCGCTGGATCTGCTGACACCGGCAGAAAATTCCTGGCTTTTTGATCAGTGGAATCAGCGCCAGTCAGCGTATCCCACTGAAGTTACGCTATACGACTTGTACAGTGACGCCGCCCGCCGTAATGGCGAAGGTATTGCGCTGCGCGATGAACACGGCGCGATCACGCATGTTGAATTGTATGCCCGTGTGCAAGCCGTGGCGGCCGGTTTGCTGGCCTGCGAAGATTTTGCACCCGGCGGGCGGGTGGCGTTATGGCTGCCACGCAACCGCGAGATGATTACAGGTATGTTGGCTGTGTTGGCGGCGGGTGGCAGTTATGTCGCACTTGATCCTGTTTACCCGGAAGAGCGACTGCGTTTTATCGTACAGGACAGCGCGGCGGCATTGGTATTGACTGCTGATGCTATGCCAGCGCTGAACCTTGCTGCTCAGCAAGTTGATATCAACAGCCTGGCGAATCACGCCGCAGACCCCGGTAGCTTGCCCCGATTCCCGCAAGAATCGGCTGCCTATGTGATTTACACCTCCGGTTCCACCGGTCAGCCCAAGGGTTGCGAAATATCACATCGTAATGTCGTGCGCCTGCTGCGCAACCAGGATCTGGATTTTGATTTTGATCACAAGGATGTCTGGATAGTTGCCCACTCGTTCTGTTTCGATTTTTCTGTGTGGGAAATGTACGGTGCGTTGCTGAACGGTGGCACGCTGGTGATTCCATCGGCGGCCGAGGTACGTAACGTCGAGACCTTTGTCGATCTCGTGGCCCGCCATCAAGTCACGGTACTGAATCAGACACCGGCTGCGTTTTATCAATTTATCAGGGCCGCTCTAAAAAAACCTGCTACCGAACTTGCTGCCTTGCGCCTTGTTGTGTTCGGCGGTGATTCTCTTGCCTGTAACAGACTGGCACCATGGGTGGCAGCGTTTCCTGTCAGCCGTGTGAAACTGGTGAACATGTATGGCATCACAGAAACCACCGTACACGTCAGTTACCGCGAAGTCAGCGAGGCGGATGTGCTCAATGGTTCCCATCTCAATCTGGTAGGACGGCCTTTGCCGGAAACCGGAGTATGGATTGTCGACCGCTGCGGCCAATTGCAACCACCGGGCATCGCCGGCGAGATTGTAGTCAGTGGCAGTGGTGTGGGTATGGGTTATCTGAACCGGCCGGAACTGACCGCGCGCAAATTTGCTTTGCTTGCCAGCGCCGGGAAAAACATTGCCGTAACAAACGGCGCCGACAATCAGCGCTGTTATTGGTCGGGTGATGTCGGTTATATCAGCCCGGAGCTTGGTCTGGTGTATCTGGGGCGCAACGACCATCAGGTGCAGGTGCGTGGTTTCCGCGTTGAATGTGAGGAAATCGCGCGCTGTCTTGAAAATCACCAGAGCGTCGCAGAGGCCTTGGTCATGCCGATCGAAAATACGCATGGTACAGAGCTGATTGCTTATCTGGTGGGTGATGCAACGGCTGCGCCCGCGCAGTGGCGGCCTTGGCTGTCGACACGGTTGCCGGACTACATGATTCCTGCGTATACCGTATGGCTGGATGCGCTGCCGATGACCAACAACGGAAAAATCGATCGGGCGGCACTGCCGGATCCATTTTATCTGGTGCAAGCACCTGCAGCAGAGCCAGCAACTGACATTGAATGCATGATCATCGATGCCTGGCAGCACGTGCTGGAACATAAACAGATTGGCCCGCTGACCAACTTCTTTGAGATCGGCGGACACAGTCTGAAGGCCTTGACGCTGGTCGATGTGCTGCAGACACGTTTTGGTTTTAGCGTGAATGTAGCGGACGTTTTTGAATTCCCGACGCCACGTCAGCAAGCAGCCTTGTGTTCAAAACCCGGCTCACAGGCAAGCGCAGCAGATGACGACATTGCTGCGTTGCTGAACGCTATGGCTATTGATGATCTTGGACTCGACGCGATCGAAGCGCTGCTAGCCGATGTGTCAGACAAGCGCCGGGACAGCTGATCGTGGACAACAAAGAGGCTTTGCGAGCGCGTCTGGAAAATCTGTCGCCTGAACAGCGCGCAGCGCTGCTGCAGCAGATTTCCCGCTTGCGTGAGCAACAGGAGCGGCAACAGGCTCCGCAGGCAATCGGGCAACAAGCACAGCCTCAGGGCCAACAGACAGATCCGCAAACGCTGCGGCAACAAGGTAGTCACGCAGCTGGATCGCCTTATCCACTGAGTCTGGCGCAGCGTCGTCTGTGGATGCTGTCCCAGATGGGCAATGACGCCAGCGCAGCCTACAACATTGCAGCCGCATTCTGTTTTGATAACGCTCTGGAGCCTGAGCGGCTTCAGCGTGCATGGCGCAAGCTGCTTGCCAGCCATGAGGTGCTCAGATCGGCGTTTACGCACGAAGACAACGCGCTGTTGCAGATGCCGCGCGCGGCCGATGACTGGAAAATGCACACGCGTAAGCTGGCGGCGGAACACGATGTGGACACACAATTGCTGCAATTGGCCAGCGAAGAAGCCGCCATACCCTTCGACCTGCAGCAGGACTGGTTGATCAGGGTGATTTACTGCGAGAGCGCTGCCGGAGCTGCGGGTCTTGTTGTTGTGATCCATCACATCGTCTGTGATGGTCTGTCGATTACCAGCATGATCCGCGAGCTGGCACAGTACTACGGAGAGGCCGGGGCCCTGGAAGCTGCTGCTGCCTTGCCCAGCCGCCTGCAATTCCGCGACTACGTAGAATACGAAACCCGCGCTGACAACAGCAAAGCCAGAACTTACTGGAAACACATCTTCGCAAGTCCGCCCGAGACGCTGGATGCGCTGCCGGATCTGCCAAGACCGGTATTAAAAGATTTCAGTGGCCGCTCGGTTGCGTTGACGCTGCCCACTGCAGACGCTGCTGCCTTCGAAGGTTTTTGTCATGCGCACAATGCCACCTTGTATATGGGTCTTGTGGCACTGGTACAACTGCTGCTGGCACGTTTTGCAAATGTCGGCGAAGTGACACTGGGTACACCGGTCGCCGGCAGGCCGGGCGCACAGTTCGACAAGGTAGTCGGTCCTTTTGTAAACACCATTGCTTTGCGCCAGACCATTGATCGCACTAAAACCTTTCCGGAACTGCTGATGCAGGTACGTCGCAGCGTGCTGGAAGGTTTTCAGAACCAGGGGCTGGCATTTGATGAGGTGGTGACTGAGTTGGGTTTTGCCAAAGATCCCAGCCGATCGCCTTTATATGATGTGATGCTCGGGCTTACCTCAGCCGACGATCAGCGTCTGAGTTTCAGTGGCACTCCGGGCGCAGAAAGCACGGGTGCTGCCGTTCGGGAGGGTGACATTGTCGGCCGCGCGTTGCGAATTCCGCTGGCATTCAGCAAGGTCGATCTGACGTTCCACTTCGAGAAGGGCAGTGACGGCAGCCTGCGCCTTGATCTGGAATACGCCAGCGGCATCCTGCTCGAAGCAACTGCGCAGCGTTTGTGTGAAGCATGGCACCTGTTGACTATTGAATTGCCACAACAGCCTTTGCGTAAACTGGGTGAGTTTGCGTTGCAGAGCGTTGAAGATCGCAGTTTATTGCTGGAGCAGGTAAATGCTACAGCGCGGCCTTATCCACAGCACGCGACCCTTGTTGAAGAGTTCCGCAAGTCTGTGCAGAGAGCACCCGACGCCATTGCCGTTCATGCCGGCGAAGTGCAGCTGAGTTATGGTCATCTTGATCAGTTATCCGATGAACTGGCTCAACTCATTGTGCATCAGCCTGCATACACGGCCGGTTGCCGCATTGCATTGATGCTCGAGAAGGACGAACGTGCGCTGATTGTCATTCTCGCCATTCTGAAAACACGTAGCGTTTATGTGCCACTTGCCGCCAACACACCTTTGGAACGCGTGGCAGATGTTGTTGAGGCAGGCGAAGTGCGATTGCTGTTTGCGGAAACAAACCGCATAAGAGAGTTGCACCCGTTGGGTATTGTGTTGATGGATACGGATGCGCTGTTACGTGGTAGCGCAGCAGATCGCGCTATCTCAACGGCTGCTACTGGTAAAGCGAGTAATGTGCGGCCGTTCACCCCCAAAAGTGCTGGCACTACACCTGCGCCGCCCGAACCTGCATACCTGATGTTTACGTCCGGATCGACGGGCAAACCCAAGGGCACACTGATCGATCAGCATGCTGTGCTCAGGTTGGTGTGTAATACCGATTACCATCAGGTACAGGCTGAAGAGCGCGTATTGCTGACCGGTTCGCTTGCCTTTGATGCGGCCACATTTGAAATCTGGGGCCCTTTACTCAATGGCGGTTGTGTTTGTATTCCGGCCGGCACCACCTTGCTGGAAGTGCATGAGTTTCAGGCGCTGGTAGATCACTACCAGATAGATACTGCATTCCTCACCACGGGCCTGTTTAACCAGCTCGTCGACAACAGTGCGGCGGCTTTTTCCAGATTACAAACCGTGCTCACCGGCGGCGAAAAAATTTCTGTCGAGCACGTCAGAAAACTGAAGCAGGCGCAGCCCGCTTTAAACGTGCTGCATGTCTACGGCCCGACCGAAAACACAACTTTTTCAACCTGGCACCGCATTACTGCGGACGACCTGGCGCAGGCTACCATTCCGATTGGCAGGCCGATTGCCAACAGTCGTATTTATTTGCTGGATCAGAATATGCAGCCGGTACCGATTGGTGTGCCCGGCGAGATTTATTGCGGCGGTGACGGCATTGCACGTGGTTACATCAACCAACAGTCTGGTGGCCTCAACGGGCAGCGGGAGGCATTTCTGCCTGATCCGTTTGTGGACGCCGGTACCGGTCGTTTGTACAGAACCGGTGATCTCGCCAAATGGAATCAAAAACGCGAGTTGATATTTCTTGGGCGTAATGACCGGCAAGTAAAAGTGCGTGGTTTCCGTGTTGAACTGGGTGAAGTGGAATATCACCTGCGTACTTTGCCCGGTGTTTCTGACGCATTTGTGCAGGCGCGTGGAGAGGCGGGTATCAGTGAATTGCTCGCCTGGCTTGTTGTACCAACCGGAAGCGCTGTCAGTGTTGCTGATGTTCGCGAAGCTTTAAAAAGCAATGTACCGAATTATATGCTGCCGGCTAAAGTTGTGTGTCTGCAGCGACTGCCGTTGAATGCCAGCGGCAAAGTTGATGTCAGTGCGCTGCCGCTGCCCGAAGACGCGGACGATCAAACGGCTGGCCAACAACACACTCTATTGCAAACAAAACCAGAACAAGATCTGGCACGTTTGTACGCCACGGTGCTTGGTCTGGCGGGGAATGCCATACACTGCATCGATCGCGACGCCAATTTCTTTTCTTTGGGCGGCGATTCCATCCGTGCCATTCAACTGGTGTCACTGGCCCGGTCTGAGGGTTATCACTTTACGCTCAAGGATATCTTTGCTTCGGAAACTCTGGCTGGCCTGGCCGCAGCGGCAACCGTTGTGCCGCGCGTTGCAACTGAGTTTGTGCTGGGTTCCGGACCGATGAGTCCCACGCAGTTATGGTGGCTGGATCAGACCGGCGCGCCTGCCAACCACTTTAATTTGTCCAGCGTGTTCAGAGTCGCAGAGCCTGTTGACGTAACTGTTTTGCGCGCGGCGCTCGATGACTTGCTGGCACTGCATCCGGCGCTGCGTCTGACATTGGACATGCAAACGCACCAGCAAAGTATTCGGGACAAGGGACATTATGTGCTGCGTGAATTTGCCGCCGGGCAATCGCGACAGCAATGCTGGCAGGAACTGCAGCACGCCATTGACCTTGAATCGGGCGTTCTGCTTGCCGTGGGTGTGGCTTCGCAGGCGGAGGTAAGCTACCTGGCGATTGTGGTCCACCATATTGCGGCAGATGAAGTTTCCGGCCGCTTGTTTGCGGAAAATTTGCAGCGGCTCTATCACAAGCACCTGACACAAAGGCTTCAGACCGCCCAGCCTGGCAGCATAAGTAATGTCATGCAACAGCCCGTGCAGGAAGCACTGGGCCTCATCAACTGGGCTGCTCAGCTGAAGGCAACGGTAGAGCGCGGGGCGATGGATAGCGATCTTACCTACTGGCAGGACGCTGTCGCACGCGGCCGTAAAATGCTTGATCAACAGCAACTTCTGTTCAGCAATCTGCAGTCAACACGCGGCGCAGCACAACAAACGCTGTCGCGCGACGAGACGCAGACACTGCTACAGTTGGGCGCTGCGCAGCTGCGCACAACGCCGCAGGAGTTGCTGCTGTCGGCCTTTATCAGAGCATGGCAGCGCATACTGGGTGAGGCGGATTGTGTCTTTTCTCTGGAAGGCCACGGACGCGAACCGTTCGAAGGCCTGGGTGATAGCAGCTCGACCATGGGCTGGTTCACCTCCTTGTACCCCTTTGTGTTCTCCAGCGCTTCTCTCGGCAGTTTTGTCAGCAGTTCTGTCAGCAGTTCTGAAAAAGCAACTCCGCAGTTTTTTGATCTCTACCGCGAAGTAAAAGACTGTGTCAGACGTTTGCCATTCAAAGGTTTTACCTATCTGCCTCTGCGTTATTACAGCAGTGAACAGGTGCGGACCACGCTGATGCTCAAGCCGCAACTCAGTTTTAATTACCTCGGCGAAACGGTTGCCGATCAGGACGCATGGCTGAGTGCTGCGCTTGAGCCGGCCGGTGACGACCATGGGGTAGATGTTGCCGAACCGTTTAAACTCGACGTGCTCGCACGCATCACCGACGGTCAGTTTGAACTGACATTGCGTGGGTATGAGCCGCGCCGCCGCATTGCCGGCGATCAGGAGCCTGGCAAAACAACTGCAGGCGACATGGTAGCGCTTGATGCCCTCGCCGCAGCGTGGCTGCAAGAACTTGCTACACTTGCGACGCGTCTGAAGGAAACCGCCGCAGGTCAGTTCACCGATGGCTACCTGTTGTCACTATCCGATAGTCTGGTGGCTTTTGCTTCACTTGCAGAGCTCGATGCCACGCTCGCTGCGCTGCGTCTGCCAGCTGCAAGTATTGAAGAAATTCTGCCTCTGACCGGGATGCAGTCGGGCATGTGGTTGCACTGCGCGACACATCCGACGGCGTATCAGGATCAGGTTGCGCTGCGCCTGCATCAGCCGCTTGACGCAGCACGTTTTGAGGCAGCCGCAGGTGCGCTGGTGGCGGAAACCCAGGCCCTTCGCACCGGTTTCGCACAAACACCGCATGGCGAACTGCTGCAGATTATTTTCCGTGAGCGAACGGGCAACTTTTATTACATTGATCGCTCCGACAGCGGCACGGCATCAAGTAATGAGTTTGAGCATGACCTGGCCCGGTTGCGCGTATCGCTACGCAGTAAAGCCAGAGACCTGTTGTGCGATCCGCTGTTTAACCTGACTCTGGTACGTATCAACAACAGTTGCTTCGAACTCGTTATCGATTTCCATCATATGGCAATTGATGGTTGGACCAGCGCACGGTTGTTGCAGAGGCTGGAAGCACTTTACTTTTTTGAAAGCAATGCAGACACCAGCCGTGGGATGCGATCGTATTTCGAATGGATGGGCCGGCAGCCGCAAGCGAGTGCCAGAAACTATTGGCAGACCTTGTTAGGGGATTATCAAGGTCGTAGTGATATACCCACGCACCTGCCAAGAATTCCTGCTGAACAACCCGCACCGTTGTTTGTAGAGGTCCGCACAGGTGCTGCGCTGCATGGCGACCTGATTATTTGGTGTGAGCAACATGGCCTCACCATCAATGCTGTTGTGCAGGCTTTGTGGGGAGTATTTCTTGGACGTCTGACAGGCAGCGACGACATTGTGTTTGGTGCCACAGTATCCGGTCGTGATATCGACCTGCCAGGTGTCGGCAATATTGCAGGCATGTTGATCAACACCTTGCCCGTGCGCATCAGAGTTGGAGACGCAACAGTATTTGCTGAACTGGTGCGTGATACCGCGCAGCAATTTGCTGAAAGCATGAGCTTTGGTCATCTGACGCTGGCAGAAATCCAGACCTTATCGCCGGCGCGTGCCGGACTCGTCACGCACGCGCTGGTATTTGAAAATTATCCTGCATCTGACTCGGTTTCACGCTGGCAATGGCAGCCGCAGGAAATATTTGATCCCATGCACTTTGAGTTTGGCTTGATTGTCGCACCCTTAAGCAAGGACCTCAGTTTCCGTTTTGTAGCCGATGGCAGTCTGTATCTGCAGGACAGGCTGGAAAAAATGGGTGCGGATTTGTGCGCGCTGTTGGCCGGGTTGCTGGATACTCAGCAATCACTCAATACACTGCCCAGCACAGGTGCCAGAGCTTGGTCAGTATCGGCCAATTTCACTGCGGACAGCATGGTCGGCTTGCTGCAGTATCACGAATACATCAGCGGCAATTCAGGCGCAGTCACGTTGTTGCCCTACGACCAGACTGTGCAGGAGTTGATCAATCCGAACTCACGGCTCAGGCGCCTGCAACCACAGCATCATGTTGTGTTGTGGCGCCCGGTGACTGACGAACATGGCCGCATTATGGAGTCCGCCGCCTCCGCACAGTTAACGGAGCTTGCTGCTGCGCTGGCGGTTTATGTCCGTGCCTGTCCGCGCAGCCATCTGTTTTTTGTGCCCTGTCCCTGGTCGGACTGCAATTGGACCGTGTACCGTGAATTGTTGGCGTATGCCAGAGGCGCACTTGCAGGCGTTTACAACGCGGACGTGCTGGGTCTTGAGGACCTTGCCGATACCTATGCGCTGGCGGAGCCCTGTTTTCCGCCAGCGCTTGTTTTTGGTGACATCCCTTACACAGAAGCATTTTTCGCCGCTGTTGCAAACAGGCTCGTCAGACAACGCGATCTGCAAATCAGAAGACCTGTAAAAGTGTATGTTGTTGATGCAGACGACACACTGTGGGGTGGCATCGTGGGCGAGGAGGGTGTGCATGGCATCAGACTTGATCGCGTACACATGCGCTTGCAACAACAGTTACTTGCTGCGCGCGCGGCTGGTGCGCTCATATGTCTGGCAACCAAAAACAATGAAGACGATGTGCGTGCGGTATTCGAGCAGCGTGACATGCCCTTACGCTGGAACCACCTGACGCGGGTGTGCGCCAGCTGGGGTCCAAAGTCTGCCAGTATTCTGACCCTTGCCGATGATCTGTCGCTGGGTCTGGACAGTTTTGTGTTTATTGACGACAGCCCGCTGGAGTGCGAGCAGGTGCTGGCTGCCTGTCCGGGCGTGCTGGCCATTCAGCTGCCGCCGGCGCAGGATCGCGACGTATTTCTGAATCACCTCTGGCTGCTTGATGCCCGTGCTGCAACCCGTGAGGATGCTGCGCGCGCGCAGATGTATGCTGAGGAGCTGCAGCGAGCCAGTGCAAAAAAGGCAACCGCGAGCTATGAAGAGTTCCTGTTGTCGCTCGATATCCAAGTTGATATGCGCAAACTGACTCAGGATGATTTGTCGCGTACGGCGCAATTGTCCCAGCGCACAAATCAGTTCAATACCACCGGCATCCGTTACCTGGAAGCAGAACTCACCAGCCTGCTCCAGGATGCTGATACCGATATCCGCTGCATCAGTGTGACAGACAAGTACGGCGATTATGGACTGACCGGCAGTGTATTCATCCGGCGTGGTCCGCAGGCATGGACAGTATTTGGTCTGATGCTCAGTTGCCGGGTGCTGGGTCGCGGTGTTGAGCATTCCATCCTGCGGGCGCTGGCACAGGAAGCCGCAATAAGTGGCGTTGATGAGCTGCGCGTGGACTTTGTCAGACTCGCGCGTAATGCCCCCGCGCTGCAATTTCTGCAAAGCATCACAGCCACATCTTCAGCCGGGCAGCCGGGTGCTGCAGCCTGGCAATTCTGTCTGCCGGTCGCTGAGTCATCCCGGTGGTTGCCAGGCACAGATGACAGTGGCAGTGACGAGTCTCATGCAGAAAGTACGATAGGTACTGAAGAACCCAAGCCTGTTGCTGTCGACACCCTGCACTTGTCTGCCAGAACATCACGCTACTACCGTCATCTTGCAGGTACTCTGAACTGTGGTACTGCGATATTGCAACAAATGCAGCAGCAGGGCGTTATTCAGAAGACCGGGACTGGCGAAGGCCATGCTGCACAAAAAACCAGGCCGGGCACGCCCACTGAGTTGACGCTTGCCGGTTTTTTCACTGAACTGCTGGGGCACGCGGAAATATCTAGGGAGGATACATTCTATGATCTCGGTGGTCACAGCCTTAAAGCGATGATGCTGTTTTCGCGCATTGCCGCGCGCTACGGGCTGACCCTGGACTTCCGGGATCTGCAGGCGCATCCGTCGCTGGCCGGGCTGGCTGCGCGAATCGATGCCGATGTGTTTGTTGCTGACAATCGGGTTATTGACAACGGAGCAGCGCAAGCGCCGGTGCTGAAGGTTTTGCCAATGTCCGACAGCTATCCAGTTTCGCCCGGACAATCGCGCTTGTGGATGGTGGAAAATATTCGCTCTGCAGGGCCTTCGCCGTTTCATATGCACGCCACGCTGACGGTGGAAGGACAGATAGACCGGCAGGCTCTGAATCTGGCGCTCATACATTTGTATCAAGGTCACGAAGCTCTGCGCACCTGCTTCCGGGAAAACGCCGACGGTGCGCTCAGACAGGTGATTGTGCCGGTCTCAACTATAAAAACCAGTGCGCGTTGGATACAAGGCGTGTTGGACGACACCAAGCTGGATGCAATGGCACAGCAAGAAAACGCCATCGCCTTTGATCTGAGCAAAGCGCCTCTGATTCGCATTTCTGCCGGTGAATTGACGTCAGGTCGGCAGGTGCTTTTTATCACCATGCATCACATCATCAGTGATGGCTGGTCGATCGGTATTTTTTCCCGTGAGTTAAGCGATCTTTACCTGAAAGCCAGCGAAGGCCAGCTTGCGGTTCATACTGAAGATCAGGCACACATCGAGCGTCTGCAGTTCCGGGATTTCGCCAGTTGGCAGTTGCAATGGCTGGACTCGGAGGCGGGATCACGCGCGGCACAGTTCTGGCAAGAACACTTTGCACGTCCGCTTGAAGCGCTGCAGCTACCGGCTGCCGCACCCAGGCCGGCGCTGATGCAGAGTCAAGGCGCTTCGGTCCAGCTTGATATTGAGGCAGCAGTCTGGACACCCTTCACACAATCCCTGGCGACGCTGGGCATCGGTAATTTTGCTGGCTTGTTTGCAGCAGTGCAGCTTGTGCTTTCCCGGCTTTCCGGACAGCAGAATTTTTGTATCGGCACAGCGGTGGCGGGCAGGCAGCATCAGCAGTTGGAATCAGTGATTGGTTTTTTTGTGAACATACTGCCGCTCAGAACGACCGTGAACCCGGATAATGACGTTGCCGCTTTTTTGCGGTCTGTGGCAACAGAGGTCAAAAACTGCCTGTCACATCAGAGTGTGCCATTTGACAGGATTGTCTCTGGTCTGAACCTGGCCAGAGATCCTGGTCGCACGCCCTTGTTTGACGTGCTGTTAGTGCTGCAGAACACAGACATTGAAGACCTGCGATTCGGTGCACATGTCGCCGGGGTGCATGAGCTGGCATCTACTACCAGTCAGTACGACCTTACCCTGAGTGCCTTCCCTGCAGCCGACGGGACACTGAAGCTGATTGCAGAATACGACAGCGTCATTTATTCGGCTGCAAATATCAATCTGATCCTGCGTTGTGTTGATCGGGTCATTAAAGGCCTTACTGATAGTCAAAGTAAAAAACTGGTACAAGTGCCATGGCTGCAGGAGAGCGATCTTGCACGCGTTCAGAGTTTTGAAGGTTCTGAACCTGACAAAGAAGTGGTCGACAGCAAACAGACGTGGCTACCCGCGTTGTTCAGCCATGTGGCCGCGACGGCGACAGGCAGGATCAGCGACACCGTGGTTGACTGGTCTTACGCTGAACTCGATGCGGAAATGCAGCGCATAAGTGCGCTGCTTTTTGCTGCGATACCAGACTCAAGCCATAAACAGACTCATATTGGCGTGATTGGCAAGCGCAGCGCGCGCAGTATTGCTGCGATGCTCGGTGTGATGAATGCAGGCGCAATCTACATACCACTGGATATGGGCAACCCGGTAGACAGGTTGCAAATGATCATCCTCGAAGGTGCAGTTGATATTCTGCTGAGTACAGACGAGCCGGGGGCAGAACTTGCCAGCGTATTGACGCAAAAGCTCCATGTTCAGCTTCCTGCGTTACAACATCGGCACTATACCGATGTGCCTGACCACACACGCTGCGATCTGGTAAAGCGCAGCGACGCCGATATCGCCTACATGATTTTTACGTCGGGATCGACCGGCAAACCCAAAGGTGTGCAGATTTCCCATGCAGCATTTGCTGCAATGATAGAACAACAGATACCTGCATTTGATGTCAGACACGATGATGTGTGCGCACAATTTGCTGCGCTGACATTTGATGCCTCGCTGTCGGAAATATTCCTCGCATTGGGTACCGGCGCGTCGCTGGCAATCGCCCCGGATGAAACACGCAGTGACATTGAGCTGTTTATGCGTTGGTTGTGTGACAAAAAAATCAGCGTGATCACACTGCCGCCCGTATTCCTGCGCGCGCTCGACAAACGGCCACTTTGCAACCTTCGTGTACTGATCACCGCAGGGGAGGCGGCCATTGCTGCAGATATGCGGCACTACGCGGCGTCGCTACGGGTGATAAATGCCTATGGCCCGACTGAAACGTCGGTGTGCGCCAGCACCTATGTGGTGAAGGAACAGGATGAATGGCCTTTTGGTGTGCCTATCGGCAAACCGCTGCCCGGGGTATTGCTGAGTGTGCGCGACGCCACCGGTGCGCGTGTTCCGGTGGGCAGTGCCGGTGAGTTGTACATTGGTGGTGCAACGCTGGCTGCAGGATATTATGCGGCGCCCGAGCTCAGCGCACAGAAATTTAAATCCATTCCCGGCGAGCCGGCACAAAGCCGTTGGTATCGCTCCGGAGATCTGGTGCGCTGGCGTGAAGACGGTCTGCTGGAATACCTTGGTCGCACGGATACACAAATCAAAATACGGGGATATCGTATTGAACCTGGTGAGATCGAACATGCCGCGCGTAGCGTCGACGGCGTCAGCGATGCGATTGCGCTTGTTCATCCGGAATTGGGGCTGATGTTGGTTTGCCTGGTTCCATCAGCTCAGACGGTGGGTGACACGCCATTAAAATCGAAGATTCAGGCAGAGCTTGGTAGAACCTTACCGCGCCATATGGTTCCCGGTGTTCTGTTGTTACTGGATGTCTTTCCGCTGTCCTCTGCAGGAAAGATCGATCGCGCTGCATTGCTTGAATTTGCCTCCGTACATGCCCTATCCCCGAACGCCGGATTTGTGGCACCTGTTACAGACGCAGAACACATTCTTGCCCAAGCCTGGCAGCGTGTACTCAAGACCGAACGTGTGGGTCGCCATGATGATTTTTTTGCCTTGGGCGGCGATTCGATCAAAGCGTTGGCAGTCATCAATACACTCAGGTCAAAAGGCTATAGCTGCACATTAAAGGACTTCTTTGCCTCTGCGCTGTTAGCAGAGTTGGCGACGATGATATTGCCTTGGCGTGCGCCTGAAGAACACCACAAACCACTTGTCGGCAACATCGCTTTGCTGCCAATACAAAAATGGTTTTTACGTTCACGCGACACGCAAACAGCTGCGCATTTCAATATTGTGACTGAACTGAAAATGCCACGCGGTGTTTCAGTCAAGTTGTTGAAGAAAGCCCTGTCTGCGCTTATACAAAATCACGATTCCCTGCGCGCGTGTTTTTACCAGCAGGACGGTAGTTGGATACAGCAAATACGGGAATCGCTCGATGTAGATGAAGTGCTCACTTGTTATCAGCGCACATGTGCAAACATGCAGCAAGCCGATGATCTGGCAATTGAAGAACTCGCCTGTTCCCCCTTTGCACTGGCAACAGGGCCTTTGTTCCGCTGCGTGCTGGTACAGGGAATAAATGGCGACAGCGAGTCGCTGGTGCTGTCACTGCATCACCTGATCGCCGATTGGGTATCACTGCGTATTCTGATTGCAGACCTCAATGCACTGACACGGGCCTTGCTGGCAAGCGCAGTTGAAGACAGTGCATTTGATAATGAGGAGTTTTTGTCATCGCACCTCAGACCACAACATTTGCTTGCAGAAATCACAGCGGCGCGCTCGGCGGAACAAGTCGAAATACCGCCAGCACTGTCAGATAGTTACCAAAGAGCGGTGTGCACCATGGATACACTGGCGCTTGATTGCGGCACGCATGGTGAATTGGAAACTCTGCATCTGCAGATTGAAGCTACTGGGCTGACGAGACTGCGAGAAGCTTTGCGCAGAATGTCAGAACAGCTGCACACCGATTTCAAACTGCAGGATCTGCTGTTGGCAACGGCTCTCAGTGAACTGGGTGACATGCTACCTATTAAGGAAATACCGATTATGGTGGAAAGTCACGGTCGCGATGGTGATCTGGATCTGACTCATCAGGTAGCCTGGCTGACTCGCGCACGTCTGTTTAATGTTGATACCGACGTGTTCAAGGGCTCTGATGCTCTGCTACAGGCGAGTCGTATGCTAAAGTCAGATACCCGTTTTCAGCCGGATATATTTGCCTGTGTGGCTGCTGAACCCACCTTGCGTGGGGCGCTGCCAGCGCTGTTGAGTTTCAATTATCTTGGTGAGTTTTCTGATAATCTGGACACCAATCAGTTATTCAGCCTGACCGGTAAAGTATTTGAAAAGGCCATGGCGTTGACGTCGCCCGTCGATGTTCCTCTGCATATGGAGTTTTATGTTGTAGATTACGCACTGGAAATGCACATTGCGTGGCCACCGGGTTTGTTTGAGTCGGAGACCATGCGCACTTGCTGGCAAAGGGTACGGCGCAGACTCGCTAGCTACTGATTTATCATCCTTAATCAATTCAGAAAGGAATGCCCATGACTATTCATTTGCCAACTGCAGGCCGCTGGCTGCGCTCGCAGCATTTCAATGGCAAGTCGCTGATACTGGCTATGTCGTTAATATGGACAAGCAGTGTTGCATACAGCGCCAATGCTGGCAGTATCGACGGTAGAGAAATACCCATATACGCCAACGGCAAAATTGTGCTGCCGGTCATGGCTTTTGAGGGAAGTCTGTATCGCGTTGAGCTTTCGCTGATTTCCTCCTCCGGCGCAGAAATTCTGCAAGTCTCCGATTCCAGGCGCATAGGTGAGGCCGCCGCACCTGACAGCTACCATGATCATGCCGCGCGTTTTGCAGGTAATACTTTGACCATTCCGGTTTTTGAAATGGAAGGTGAGCATTACGCGGTAGAAATGGACGCATTGTTTTCATTAACCGCGTCGGCACCCATGTTTCAGTTAAGGAATATATGGCCAGTGACGCCTGCAAAACTGTCTGTGCCTATTGCTGGGCTTGACTATGTGTCCGGGACTAAAAGGGCTGTAACCGACTCTCAAGGCAGATTCTATGCTGTTGACGGTAGCGCAGTTGCGTTCGGTATCGGGGCGCTTGAGCTGGGTAATCCGATCACAAAAGACCCGGCAAGCGCAACAGCAACTGCGTATGCATCACTGTTTACACTGGGTGAAAAAGATCCTGCCTACGAGCGTTCTTTGCAGGTGCTGGGATTGCTGGATGCCGACAGCAATAGTGTCAACGGCATTCAGATCACCTCTTCAATGAAGCAGGCGCTTGCCGCGCCATTGGCAGGAACAAGCCTGACATCGGCCAGCTTCAGCAGCCAATACCCGGCGCTTGCCGCTTCAGCAAAAAATGTGAATGCTGGGGCAATCAGCTATAGCGTCGATGCCGCTGAAATCAATTTCCAGAAACTGGAAATTCAGAGTTATATGATTTCACGTTTGCACGAAAAATCTATCCCGGGGGTAAGCCTGTCGATTGAGTTACCTGACGGTCAAATCTGGCACACCGCGGCGGGTGTTGCAGATACCAGCACAGGCGAGGCGATGACGCCCGCACATCAATTCAGAATCGGGAGCGCCACAAAGTCGTTTACCGGAATGCTGATTATGCAATTGGTGGACGAGGGTAAGCTGCGCCTGGATCAAAAGCTTGATGAATTTTTCCCGGGCAAGTTTCCCAATGGCAATGTCACCACTGTCAAAATGCTGCTCAATCACACTGCTGGTATTTTCAGTTTCACTGACGAATTCCCGGATTTTGAGTGGTACTTTGGCGTCACAATGGATGCTGAGCCGAAAATGACCGATCTTTGGTTTGTGCGTTACATCGGTATGCCAGGATTTGTTTATGCCCCTGGCGAACTGGCCAATATCGGCGCAGCAGTCAATTCATCGTTTGCAAAAAACAATGCTACTGAAGGGCGTCCCTACCTGATCAACAAGCCGGGTGAGCAATGGAACTACTCGAATACGCATTACGTGTTGCTGCAAGAAATTGCGGAAATGCTCACTCAGAATAGCTGGGAACATGAAATTCGAACCCGCTTTGTCCAGCCATTGGGGCTGACAGACACTATTGTGCCATCACCCGGTCAACTCAAACTGGAAGGCACATACGCGCGAGGTTACATCAACTGGGCTGATAATCAGGGCGAGTTTGTAGCTGACCTGTTTGGCTTTCCATATACCGATGTGGAAAGGTCAAACACTGACCCGTCATACACAATGGGTTCAGGCGCCATGATCTCGACTGCGGCTGATCTTGTGAAGTGGGCAAATGCCGTGATGGAAGGGCAGTTGTTAAGCCCAGCCACCCAGGCATTGATGCGTGAACCTTTTCAAGTTGGCAACGCCTTTGGCGAGGGCATCAACATGCTACAGGGTGTGGTGCAGGATTTAGGCATACAGGCCTTTGGTCACAGGGGTCAGATAGTGGGTTACGACGCTTCCTGGCAGTACCACTATCGCAACGCCAATGATGTGATCGGCACCGGGACAGCGATGGCTGTGCTGCTGAATCGAACGCTGTTGACGGAATTTGATGCCGAGGGCAATTTTATAATTTCCAACGTCAATGAAGTGATGCTTGAGGGCATTCTTGAAATTCTGTACGGCGAATAGGTTATGGAGAGTCGTTTTTTTCGAACCAGGGATGGCGTGCGGCTACACTATTTATGGCATCCTTGTTTGAGCCAGTCCGGTAAGCTTGCAGAGGCTGCGAGCTACTGCATTTTGCTGCATGGCTTTACCAATGATGCCCATGTGTGGGACGCAATGGTCGGCGCTCTGCAAGATATGTATCACGTGATTTGTCTGGATCATCGTGGGCACGGGGACTCGGACTGGGATCCGGAGCAAAAGTATTCTCATTGGCAACTTGCAGAGGATTTGCAAGATTTTCTGCGTGATTTTGGCGATGCAAGCATTCATATCGTGGGGCATTCGCTAGGTGCCAGAGTGGCCGTATTGGCGATCGCAGCACAGCCATGTGGTGTGGCCTCGCTGACAATTGTTGATGCTGGTCCAGAGGTCAGTCCAGAAGCAGGTGAGCGACTGGTCAATGATGTGATGAATTTGCCTGCTTGTTATGCGGATGCTGAGGCTTACCACAAGAGTCTGGCGCGGATTTACATGATGGCAGATACCGCTGCATTGGCGCATATCGCGCGCTTTGGTTTGCGGATTCACCAAGGTAAATTTGTACCCAAGACAGATCCTGCGTTCACACCTGGTATCTGGCACAAAAACCCGGAATTCCGTAATCAGCACAAAGACAAAGGAGAGTTGAGTGAGCAAATCTGGCAGGCACTGGGTTCGCTCAATCTGCCTGTGCACATCGTGCGTGGTCAGGCATCATCAATTCTGGAACATGCGCTTGCGGTAAAAATGACAAAATTGTTGGGGACGCGTGGCAAGCTTTCGGTTGTTCCAAGGGCAGGGCACGCGGTTATGCTGGACAATCCCGTCAGCAGCACCAGCATGATTGTTGATTTCATTCACGGCGTGAGTGAATTTCAAGTCTGCACGCGTACCGAGAAAGAACTTGAATCACAGGGTTAAATTTGGGATATTGACTTTGCACTAAGTGCAGTAAGAAATTCATGCTGGACACTCTTTCTGTGGCCTGCTCCATTTTTCCTAAAGCGTCCGTAAAAACATCTACGGCGGCTAAATCTAGTTAACCAGCAGCTTATTTTGCAAGGAGTGTAATATGGATACTAAAAATCAAGCTAACAGCGAAGCCTCTATCGAAAATCAGGTAGAAATCCAGGATGTTGAAAAGTCTGAGCGACTGGATAAAGCTTCAGCGATTATTTCGAATAAATGCAAGTGGAGCGCTGCGGCAGGTTTTATTCCTGTCCCTTATCTTGATCTGGCTGGCCTTGCTGCTGTTCAGGTGAAGATGGTCAGTGATCTGTCACAGCTGTATGGCAAAACAGTACAACAGGAAGCCATCAAGACCACCGTTGCAGCGATGTTAGGCACACTTGCGACAGCGGGTCTTGCCGCGCCAGTTGCTTTTTCAACATTGAAGGTTGTGCCTGGTTTAGGTGCTGTTGCCGGTGGACTGAGCCTGGGCGCTTTGGGTGCTGCCGCGACATACGCTGTCGGAAAAGTATTTGTCAATCATTTCGAAGGTGGTGGCTCGCTGGCAAACTTCGATGTCGACAAAATCAAAGACGATCTGAAGAGTGCGTTTACGTCTAAATCAGCCAAGGCGTAAGTTTGGCCAGGGCCGCGTGCTAACAGTACAGCACGCGGCTCATTTAGCGTTTCGAAACTCACGCGGCCGCGTGTGAACAAGAGTCTGTTGTAAATCTTTTGTGCTTGTCTGGAGTTAGAGGATGATGTTCGACCCGATTCTGCTCATGATCTACGTCCCTATCTGCGCACTTGTCGGCTTTTTGGGGCGTAATCGTTCGGTGGGCTTTGCCGGCGTGTTCACGTTCTCACTGATCCTCTCCCCCATTCTGGTGGCCTTGGTGCTGCTAGTGTCAGCCCCAAGCGCACCTAAAAAAAGCGCATGATATTGTTTTACACGGTGGGCATTGCCGCGCCGAGTACGGCCTGCCTTCCTTAACTTAATTTGTCCCGAGAGACTTCGCAATCCATGAAAACAACCCTCAACGTTGTCGTTGTGCCACTGCTGGCTTGTCTCGCACAAAGTGTGATTGCACAAAATGTGTTATTCGAAGACATCCCGGTTCCTGAGGGTTTTCCTCAGCCCTCAGGCAAGGCCCTTGGGTCCCTGCATCTGGACGCTGATGTGAGCGCCGGTTTGATGACAACAAACAATGTCTATCGTGATGCAAGTCATCTGGGGTCGGAATCATCACAAGTGACGCTCTCGTCAACATTGACCTCGAGCGGTGAACGTCACCTGTTGATTGGCACTCTGGAGCATTACTCACAGGATTTTCGGGACGATGCCTATCAGGACATGGATCTGGATGCGACCAGAGCAACAGTTTTTGGCCGGTTTGTTACCTCTGAGCTCACCAATCTGCGCTTATTGCTGATTGATGAAGAGGATATATTGGGCAAAACGCAGTCTGAACAGCTCAACAGCTTTACCAGTGGTCTGGAAAAAAACCTGAGAACTGAAGCAATATTCGAATTTGACAATACCCGATTCTTTACCAATGTCATGGCTCGCAATGACAAAATTGAATCCATCAGCTCGACCGGTTTCCAGAATGACACGCTCGACAGATCGGAGCGGGACTATATTGTGCTGGCTGGCCAGACTGTGAGCTGGGGCAGGGTGTTTGTGTTTGGTGGCACGCAGTCGGTTCGTTATGAATCCAGTTCAATGCCGTCTTTGGCAGAGCGAAATTCCGACGAAAACCGTTATGGCATTGGTGCCGAATATGAAGTTGGCAAATTTTCCGGCGATGTGGATGTATTCCAGTTTTCGCAACGGTTCAGAAGTGCAAGTATCCCGGATATCAAAAACGCCTGGGTCGGAAGTGCTATCGTAAATTATGCGGTGAGTGACAAGCTTGCGCTGGTGTTTGCTGCCAACCGACGATTCCACGAAACCAATATACCTGCTTCAGGTGGTATCTTTGACGAGAATATCTTTTTGGGTGGTGCGTGGTCGTTATTTCAGAATCTATACCTGAGAATGGGTCCAAGTTACAGTCGGACCAAGCTCCAGAACGCTCCATTGTTGATTGATCGTTATGAATTGGACGTAGAGCTTGCCTGGCAAATCACTGCGCATGCCGAAATGCTTTTGACGACAAATGTTTTTTCGCAGACTGAGAAAAGCTTGGCTTTTCCAATGTTTGACGCTCAACAGGCAAATTCTGTGCTCAGTCTCAGACTCTCACTTTGATAGGTTGTCCGGTACACGCCCCACCAGCGCCGTGGTCAGCAACCACAAAACGTATTGCGTATTTGCTTGATCAAACCTTGAATCTGCGGCTCCTTCACAATCTCCTGCTGCTCAATCAGCATGTCGCGCAGAATCTCTATGGTTGTCAGCGGGTTTGCCAGCACGGTTCTGAACACAATCACCGGATCACGCCCGTATTTAACCGGATTCAGCTTGGTGCGTGACACAAATGAACGCCCATGACCACGTTGCGTTTTCTGAATGCGCTTGGTCAGCACATTCAACTGGTCGTTGACCTCACTACGCAAACTTGGCGGTGCATCGAGCAAGGCACGTTGAATATCCGCGGGTACATAGCGGTAGGTGAGAATGTTCAGTTCCGGTTCGCTGATCAGTTCAAAGTCGGCATTGGCCTTGATCATTTCCGCAAAGCTACGGGCTTTCTGAATGCCCTGATCAATCAATAACTCGTAACCCTGACGACCAATGATATGCAACCCGGAGTGCACCAGAATTGCCATGCCTGGGCGAGATCCCTCTACCGTATGACTGCCCAGGTCTTTGGAGCCTTTGCGAATAATGTATTCCGCGTGGTGCTCAACATTGGACAGCGTCTCAGGGCGCTTGAACACACAGATGCCTGCACCCATGGGCACATAAAGTTGTTTATGAGCATCCAGCGTAACGGAGTCCGCACGTTCGATGCCTTTTAAAAGTGGTCGGTAAGTATTTGAAAATAAAGTGGGTCCGCCCCATGCAGAGTCGACATGGAAGTGAATGTTGCGCTCCTGAGCAATGTCAGCAATAACATCCAGTGGATCAACACTGCCCGTTTCAGAGGTGCCAACGATGCCGACCAGGGCCATCACTTTGATATTTTTGGCGGCAAGTTCGTCACATTTGCGTGCCAGCAAATCTGTGCGCACCTTGTTATGCGCGTCAGTTTCCACCGGAATCAGCGAGCGCCGGCCAATACCCAGAATATCCGCGGCTTTGCCCAGCGAGTAATGACCACGCTCAGACACCACCACCGCAAGTCCGTTGTAGCCGTAGTGTTGCATGCCAGCCATCAGGCCTTCCTGTCCGATGCCGGCAAATCCTTCGCGCGGGGCCAGGACATTGTTGCGCGCTGCCCACAGTGCGGTGAGGTTGGCGATGGTGCCACCCGAGCAGAAGCTGCCCAGTGCATAGGCCCTGTCATGCATCCATTTGCTGTAAAAGTCATCGTCCTGCTGGTAAATCAAGTGGTGGATCATGCCAATCACCTGACGCTCCATCGGCGTAAACGCCTTGGATGTTTCTACCTTAACCAGATTCTGATTCAAGGCCATCATAATGCGCGACAGCGGTAACATAAAATATGGCAGCGCCGATGCCATATGCCCAACAAAACTGGGCGCAGAGATGTGCACAGACTGAGCGACCAGTTTGTCCAGCACAAACTGAATCTGGTCTGAGACAAACGTGGGTTGTTCCGGGATATGCGGATCAGAAAAATCGCGCTCGATGTCGGCCAGACTGCGCTCGGCAGCAACAATATGCTCCTGCAGAAACCCGGTCAGGTTCTGGGAGATTGATTGGTCAATGCGTCCTAAAGTGGATTCCGGAGCTTCTGGTACAGTGAAAATGCGATACAGAGACTCGAGGCTGGCCTTCGCCAGTTTTTTATTCTCGCTCATCAGAGATGCTCATCCGGAAACGGGGAGCGCAGTATAGAGTAAGTCTTTGTATGTTGTACAAGCGAAATCCCGAGTCTAGTTGACACTGCGGGAGAGCAAAGGCAAGATCACTCCACAACTTTTTATTCCTCCTTTGGTTTGTCCGGATCAGTCTGACTATGAGCTCAGTAAAAATAAGCCTACGTGGTGTCAGTCTCTTCTTTATCATACTGTTTTTATTCGCTTTTTTCCTCTCTTTTGGTTCAAGGTCCATCGCTCAGGATACGCCTTCGTTATACAACACTGATCGTAATCCCTTATTTCCCCGCCCACCAGAAATCGAACCGGCTATCAAATTCTGGACGCGTGTGTATACCGAAGTTGATACCGATAGCGGGTTTTTGCACGATGCCGAGGATTTGTCGGTGATTTACCGGCGCGTTGATTTTAACCGTGAGCAGATAGAGGGGTTCCGTCGACGTATACAGGAAGACCTGCAAATTCTGGCCAGTGGCAAGCGCACGGGGCTGACGCTGACGCAGCAGGAAGTGCTCGATGCCTGGGGTGGCCCGAGTGTCAGCAATACCCGTCTGGCGGCAGCCGTTACCAATGTGCGTTTCCAGCTCGGCCAGTCTGATCGGTTTGTAGAGGGGCTGATTCGTTCCGGCGCCTACCGTGAACATATTGAACGAGTTGCCCGTGAGCGTGGTCTGCCGGTTGAACTGGGTGCTTTGCCGCACGTTGAGTCATCTTTTCATCCGGGGGCGTATTCACACGCCAATGCCGCCGGCATGTGGCAATTTATCCGTTCCACCGGTCAACGATTTATGCGTATTGATCATATTGTTGACGAACGTATGGATCCTTACGCCGCGACTTACGCAGCCATGAGCCTGCTGGAATATAACTACAGTCTGCTGGGCAGTTGGCCACTGGCATTAACAGCCTACAATCACGGTGCTGGCGGTCTGGCACGCGCCAAGCGCGAATTGGGTACTGACGATATCGGGCAGATTATTCTGCGCTACAAAGGCGCATCGTTCGGTTTCGCCGGACGCAATTTTTACCCGCAGTTTCTGGCCGTGCTGGATCTGGAGCGTCAGGCGCAGGCCTTGTTTGGTCTGCTACACCTCGATCCTGCGCCTGAGTATGAGGAAATGGAACTGCAAGCGTATGTTGAGGCCGACGTGCTGGCAGGTAGTCTGGGTGTCACCATGGAGCAGCTCAAGTTTGACAATCCAGCGCTGCGCCCAGTGGTGTGGGAGGGCGGAAAACGCATCCCTAAAGGTTACAAACTCAAAATTCAGAAGCATTCAATCAATGGGACTTTGGCGTCACTGGTCAATCGTATCCCAAGCGGTCAACTGTATGCGTTTCAGACACCTGATGTGAATTACACCATTCAGCGTGGTGACAGTCTGTCCGGCATTGCTACCCGTTTTAATACCTCGGTTGCCCAGTTGGTGTCACTCAATCAGTTGACCGATGCACACCGTATTCGCGTCGGCCAACAGTTGTTGCTGCCACATGATACCAATATGATTACCCAAACACTGGCGGCGGCAGAACCAGCGCCAGTGGTACCCGGTGCCGCGTATGCCGTGCGGCCGGGGGACACCATTTCCTCAATCGCGCGGCGTTATCGCGTCAGTGAGACCGATATTCTGCGAGTGAACGGTTTGAGTAATCCAGATCGCCTGGCTGTCGGGCAACAATTGCGTTTGCCTGCAGAGGGCGATGCCCGGGTGTTAGCTGCAGCCTATCGCGACGCAGTGGATGTGCCGGTGGCTACGCCTGTGCCGGAGACTGTCCCAACTGAAATTGCCGTTGAAATGGTTGAAAATGTGGGTGTCAGTAATGAGCTGGCCGCCCAGGCCTTATCGACTGACCCAGCGGATTATGCAGTCGCCGCTGACAATACTGTCGAAATTCAGGCTTCTGAGACCCTTGGGCATCTTTCTGAATGGGCCGGCACCAGTGTGCAGGCCTTAAGGACTGCGAATAATATGCGTGCCAGCCAGTCCCTGATTGTTGGACAGCGTTTTAAATTGCCGTCACAGGTGGTAAGTGATGAGTTTGAATTGCGTCGTCGCCAGTTTCACCTGGCTGCGCAAGAGAGCTTTTTCCGCCAGTATCGTATTGCCGATGTAAACCGGCATCAGCTGGCCGCCAACGAAAGCATTGACGTACTCGCCCGTCAGCGCTACTCAGTGCCTTTGTGGTTGCTGCGACAATACAACCCCGATCTTGACTTCACGCGTGTGCGTGTTGGTCAAACCATTGTATTTCCAATTGTGGCGAGAGTTGACGGCGCCTGAGTTCGGCGCCGTCAAATTGATGTCAATCCTGAATGTCATCAAGGGCATCAGCCAGCAGACTGACTGACAGCGCGTAACGGAATGCCGGGTTGTAGCGCATGATTGAGCAGAAGTTGCGATAAACCAGATAACCCTTGTCGTCACCTTCATCACCAATCAACAGTGCCGCCGACAAATTACGTGTGGGCAAATTGCTGCCATTGGCGCGTCTGACGCCCAGGTCCTGCCAATCACTCAAGGAACGCCATGCCCCGGTGGTGGTAAACGATCGACACGCTGCGTCTGGTGTCAGCCCGGCTTCTTGCGGCGCCTGCAAAGATTGCTCTCCGCCAGATGGCAAACTGACCACACGGCCCCAAGTTTGATCCTGCTGCCAGCCATGGGACTTCAAGTAATTGGCAACTGAGGCAATAACATCGGGCCCCATGCTCCACAAATCAATTTTTCCGTCCTGATCATGATCCACCGCCAGACGTAAAAAACTGCTGGGCGTGAACTGGATGATGCCAAGTGCGCCCGCCCATGAGCTCTTCATCATGTCCGGCGTGGCCAGCCCGCGATCAACAATTTCAAGCGCTGCAAACAGCTCATTGCGGAATAACTCACCGCGGCGGCCGTCAAACGCCAGCGTTGCAATCACGCTGAACAGTGGCTGGGTGATCGGAAAGGCGCCGTAATTACTTTCAAGACCCATAATCGCAACCACAAAGCGCGGCTGCACACCATAATGGGCAGATACCTCGCGGATCATGCTGCCATGTTCCTGCATCAGGCGCTTGCCAGCTTCGATACGGGCGGTGTTTACCCGTTGCAGATAGTTGGCATAGGTGTTTACAAACTCAGCCTGATTGCGATCGGCTTGAACCACCTGTCGTTCCTGATTGATGGTAGGTAAGACACGGTCCAGTGTTTCAGCGCTGATACCCCGTGCCAGCGCATCGGTGCGGAACTCAGCCAACCAGCTGACAAACGCGGCGTCGTTGGGCTGTTGTGTTTCGGCAGCCTCTGTGTTGCTGTCAGGCGTGGTCTGTTGAGCATGCAATACACACTGCGACGACAGCAGGAGTACACCTGCAAGAATCGAGCGGCCGAGCACACGCTGCACTCTGTGAATGGATGCCCGCACAGAACAATTTGCTGCAGGACGTGGTGGTTGATTGAGCATACTTACTCCATTAAGTCGGTAAAACCAAAATCATGCGCGGAACTTTAGCCGCTGGACAGTTGCAAGGACAAGCAGTTTCAGTCGTGTGGCCGCCTTGTCTGTCACAAATCAGGATTTGAACAGTGCTGTGAAAGTTTGTTGCCATTTTGTCAGCAATGCACTGGCGCTTAATGCGTCAAGGCCGTGCTGATGCTGGTAATGATCCCGTTGCCTGGCGTAGGCCAGAATACAATCTGCCGCACCGCTGGCCTGCTCGGTCAACGTGAGTCCCACGACAGGATACAGGCCGGCATGCTTAAGATACTCGGGGTAAGCAAGCGCATTTGGTGCAACCGGGTAACAGCCCAGGGCGGCCGCTTCCAACATGGACAAGCCTTGGAAATCGTGCAAGGCCGTGGACAAAACAATGTCGGCCTGCAACAACAATTGCTCGTAGTCAGGACGCGCCTCAACAAAGTGGTTGATGCCAGCTTCGATTGCATTCTCCCGGTAATAGTTGCAGAGCAGTGCATCAATCTGCTCAAACGCGGGGGGGCGGCTTCGAAAGCGTTGTCCAAGCAGATGCAGTCTGAACGGTAATGCGCTCTCAATCAGTTGTGTCACGATCATCAACAAAAGATCCGGCCCTTTGTCATATTCGTGGCGGTGGTTCCAGATAATCTGCACAGGCCCCTCGGGCCTTGGCGTGCGTGTATGCTGGCCCGCAAACAGTCGGTCAGGCAAGGGTACAGGCAGTACCGATGATCGTGTTTGAATCTGGTTCACCAACCCGGCGGGCACATGATCTGGCAATTTGGCCAACAGGTTTTGCACACCCTTTAAAAAACTGCTGCGATTCCATTCGCTGTTAAATGCCACATGATCGGCGCACAAGGCGCTGTAAAGGTTGACCATGGCTGGTTCAATGGAAGCATGCTGCTGGGCAGTCGCCGGATAAGCAAACTGATTCTCGTGGAAGTAAACCAGGGTCGGAATACGCGTCAGTTCTGGGACAAAACCGCGCAAGCTCGCCAGATCAGTAAGTGAGGTGGCGATGACCAGATCGTAGTTGTCAGTCAGCTCGCGCCGGTGGTTAAATGCCCAGCTCAGACTGTTTCCGCGCACACGCCAGGAAAAGTGTCGTGCTGGCAGGCTCAGGCAAGTCCAGTGATAGTGTGGAAACATATCGCACAGGATCTGTCGCCACTGTTGATGGCTCCCCGCATCGTAGGCACTGAGCAATAATATTCTGCGATCGGTCATGTTGTTGCCGGAAAAACAGTTATCGGAAATAAAGTTATTAAAACAGACGAACCATGGACATTGAGGTCTTCAACAAGCGTTATGCAATCTAATGATGAACTACTGCTAGGTCAATCGCCCGAAACACTGCTGGCTTCATTGCCTGCCAAAGTCAGTACACCTGTTTTTGAGCGCGCCGTCAGCGCACCGCTGTCACCTGCGGTCAGAGACCACACTGGCCGGCATCTTAATTACTCTGAATTGGCTGCGTCTGTACGCCAGACCCAGCAACAATTGCAGTTGATGGGAATTCACCCTGGCGACAGGGTGTTATTGATCAATGAAAACAGCGTGCCGTTGCTGATCAGCATTTTAGCGCTCAGCGAACTGGGCGCCTGGCCGGTTGTGGTGAATGCCCGTATGGCCGCTGCCGAGATTGATCGTATTCG
>JAUYSM010000057.1 GCA_030696315.1 Pseudohongiella sp.
TACCTGCTGCGAAGCCCGCAAAATGCGCGACGCTTGATTGAATCAGTGTCTGAGTTGGAGCGCGGTATGGGGCAGGAGAAGGAGCTTGTTGAATGATTTTGGTGTTTGCAGGGAATGCATGGGCTGACTATCAGTATTGGAATATATCGTTGCGTTACCACTACTGATTAATGTCAGCACTGCAACTGCCTGGCCAGCCCCTCATACTCAAGCAAAGACAGCGGATTGGCCAGCGCATCCTTGTTGTTGACCGTCCGGCTATGAATGGTTTCGCGCACCGCTATTTCGGCGATTTTGCCATTGAGCGTACGCGGGATATCCTGCACCTGTTCAATGACCGCCGGCACGTGACGCGGCGAGGCACCGGTGCGGATCTGCTGGCGGATGTCGGCGCGCAGCCCGTCGTCCAATGTGAGATCGCCACGCAGGCGCACAAACAACACCACTCGCACATCACCCTGCCATTCCTGAGCAATGGCAACACTTTCCAGCACCCACGGCAATTGTTCAACCTGGCGATAAATTTCTGCAGTACCAATGCGCACGCCGCCCGGATTCAACACGGTGTCGGATCGTCCATAGATGATCCAGCCCTTGTGGTCGGTCAGCTCGGCATAGTCGCCATGTGTCCAGCATTCCTCAAACCGTTCAAAGTAAGCCGCCTGATATTTTTTATGCTCAGGGTCACGCCAGAAACCAACCGGCATACTGGGGAACGACTGACGACATACCAGTTCGCCTTTTTCGCCACTCACCGCTTGCCCTTGCGCGTTATAAACCGCCACATCCATGCCCAGCCCGGCACACTGGATTTCACCGCGATAAATCGGTTGTACGGGATTGCCCAGCACAAAACAGGAAATGATGTCGGTGCCGCCGGAAATCGACTGCAGCATGACATCGGCCTTGATGTCGCGATACACATAGTCAAACCCTTCGGCGCTCAGCGGCGATCCGGTTGACAGCACAGTGTGCAGCTTAGGGGCAGCAAATTGGTTTTGTAGTTTGACCCCGGCTTTTTCAGCGGCTGCCAGATACTTGGCTGAGGTTCCAAAAATACTGACCTCGGTCTCTGCCGCGATCTGAAACAGAATATCGGGCTGCGGATGAAACGGTGAACCGTCATACAGCACCAGCGTGGCACCCGATGCCAGGCCGCTGACCAGCCAGTTCCACATCATCCAGCCACAGGTGGTGAAGTAAAACAGCACATCGTCGCGTTTTAAATTCAGATGCAGCTGGTGTTCTTTGCGGTGTTGCAGCAGGGTGCCGCCCACACTGTGCACAATACATTTGGGCACACCGGTTGTGCCCGAGGAATACATGATAAACAGCGGATCCGAAAATTCTGCTGCATGGAATTCCAGCGCGGGTGTTGCCATCGGTGGGCTGTTAAATCCAGCGCTTAATCCGGGCACGCGTGTCCAGTGATACACCTCACAGTGCGCTCCTGCTTCAAGAGCTTGTGTGTCTGCAGAAGCCATGGCGTACAGGTTGGGCATCAGCACCAGTGCCTGTAAGGTGGGCAGACCTGCCATCAACTTTTCGAGTGTCGCCTGATGTTGAATGACTTTACCGGCATAGGCGTGGGCGGATACGGCAAACAGCACCTTAGGCTCAATCTGTGTAAAACGATCCAGAATGCCGCCGACCCCAAAGTCAGGAGAGCAGGATGACCAGATTGCACCTAACGACGTAGCAGCCAGCATGGCAATCACGGTTTCAATACGATTGGCTGCAAACCCGGCAATTCGATCGCCGGGTTTGATGCCCTGAGCGCGCAACCAGGCGGCCAGGTGCGCGACTTTGCGCGTCAGCTCCGCATAACTGAGCGTATCGCGGTGCCCGAATTCATCACAAAAAATCAGCGCCGTGTGCTCATCCGCATAACCCAACAGGTTTTGTGCATAATTCAGGCGGGTGCCGGGAAACCAGCGATCCAGCCAGATGTGTTCACCCTTTTTCAGAATAGATTCCGGAGTCGACAACGATGGCAGTTCACTTTGCAGATGAATGCCGCTGAAATCCAGACAGGCATGCCAGAACGCTTCGCGTGAATTCACACTCCATTGATGCAGGGTTTCATAACTGTCAAAACGCTGCTGCCGGGTGGCATTTAACCAGCGCGCAAAATCCACCAGCTGGCAGGCACCCATACGATGGGGCTGATCTGCAGTCAGTGAAAAACGCGGTGCATGCATGATAGAAGGTGGGGTGAAAGTCGTGTTGTTCATCATCAGTCTCTGGTCTTTTTTATGCTGGCCTGATCAATACAGACCTAAACATTACACTTGGAGGGTGAGCCCATGGCCAAGGCCACGCGCGACTGATTGCTGCGATTTAATTCATGGCAAATCCAATGGCTGGTATCAACAAGACGCTCAAGGTCAATGCCAGTGTGTAAACCCATGCCGTGCAGCATATAGACCACGTCTTCGGTGGATACATTGCCGCTGGCGCCTTGCGCATAAGGGCAGCCACCCAGTCCGGCAATCGACGCATCAATGGTGAACACGCCCAGCTCCAGCCCCGCCAGCAGATTGGCCAGCGCCTGCCCGTAAGTGTCATGAAAATGCATGGCAAGCTGATCAGCTCGCGCTTCTTGCAGGCACGTGGACAACACGCGTTGCACCTGCACCGGTGTGCCCACACCGATGGTGTCGCCGATGGACACTTCATAACAACCCAGTGCCATCAACTCGCGCACCGCCATGGCCACATCCTCTGCCGGTACCGCGCCCTGATAAGGGCAACCCATGGCGCAGGATACATAACCGCGCACTGCGATGCCCCGGGCGCGGGCTTCAGCACACACGTCCGTAAAGCGCTGGATGCTTTCCCGAATACCACAATTGATATTTTTTTGGCTGAAGGCTTCGGACGCGGCAGCAAATACGGCAACTTCATCCGCTCCGGCTGCCATGGCGCGCTCAAACCCTTGCAAGTTTGGGGTCAATGCCGAGTAACGCACACCGGGTAATCGTGTGATGCTGGCAAAAACCTCAGCGGAGTCCGCCATCTGTGGCACCCAGCGTGGCGACACAAAACTGCCGGTTTCGATTCTCAACAAGCCCGCTGCTGCCAGACGATCAACCAGGCCGGCTTTGATCGCAGACGACACATGAGCCGCCTCATTCTGCAAACCATCACGTGCGCCTACTTCCACAATGCTGACGTGTTGTTGAGATACGTTTGCTGTGTGTGTTAACAGGCTCATGATCAGGCTCCGGGTGCGCTGGCGGGCGGTGCAAATTCAATCAGCAACTGATCGGGTTGCACCATGTGATCGTCCTGACAGTGCACCGCCGCGATCACTGAATCACTGCTGGCGCGCAGGGTATGCTCCATTTTCATGGCTTCCATAATCAATAAGGCTTGTCCCGCAACCACCGCATCACCCGCCTTCACAAACACGCTGATCACCCGGCCAGGTAAGGGGGCTTTGATAGTGCTCTGATGGTGAGAGGCGGCAGCCTTGGCAATCAAGGTATCCGCATCGCTGGCCGGCGAGGCCTCGCCTTGTGCAAACAGCGGTAGCAAGTGATGCTGTCGGCTGAATGGATTTAAACCGCCGCTGCGAAACGCGGCCATCGCGCTGTTTTTAAAACCAGACGTGTTAAAACCATCAGCAGCAACGCCAGCGGCTGCGCTGTTGCCGCGCGTTTCCAGGTGCCACTGACGGTGCTCCTGCGCGGCGGCGATGGCTGCCTGATGCTCCAGCAGAAATCCGGTATGCACATCTCCGGCCGCAAATGCCTGGGTATCCAGCACGGCGCCAAGATACGCACCATTATGTTGAATGCCAGCGACCTGCAGGCAGGCCAATGCGGCCGACAAACGCCGGACCGCCTGTGCGCGAGACGGTGCCCAGGCAATCACTTTGCCGAGCAGACTGTCGTAATACACACTGATGCGATCACCGGCGCGGAAGCCTGCATCCACACGCAATGCCCGCTCGCTGACCGGTGGCCATACCAACTGCTCGATCAATCCTATGCCGGGCAAAAAATCCGGGGCAGGTCCTTCCGCGTTGATGCGTGCTTCAATGGCCCAGCCATCGCGTTTGATCTGCGATTGCGTTAAGGGCAAGTCTTCACCTTGTGCTACACGCAGTTGCCATTCCACCAGATCCAACCCAGTGATGGCTTCGGTAACCGGGTGTTCAACCTGCAAGCGGGTATTCATTTCCAGAAAATAGAACTGCTCGTTCTGATATAAAAATTCGACAGTCCCTGCACCGGTGTAATCGATGGCCTGCGCAGCGCGCACAGCAGCTTCACCCATGGCGAGTCGGGTTTCTGTTTTTAATCCCGGTGCCGGCGCTTCTTCTATCAGTTTTTGGTGGCGGCGCTGAATGGAACAATCACGTTCATGCAGGTGGACACAATGGCCGGCCTGATCGGCAAATACCTGAATTTCGATGTGCCGGGCATGGGGTAAATACTTTTCAAGCAAAACACGGTCATCGGCAAACGCGGCTTTTGATTCGCGTTTGACAGCCTGTAGTGCCGCCATAAATTCATGGGAATGTTCAACAATCCGCAAACCGCGCCCGCCACCGCCCGCCACGGCTTTGATTAACACCGGATAAGCCATCAGATCGGCCTGCGTGTGCAGAAATGCGGCATCCTGATTATCACCATGATAACCCGGCAACATCGGAACCCCGGCGGCGCTCATCAATTGTTTGGCGCGTGCTTTGGAACCCATCGCCGCAATGGCATCTGCACGAGGGCCTACAAACAGGTAACCAGCATCCACAACAGCCTGTGCAAACGCAGCATTCTCCGACAAAAAACCGTAACCGGGATGCAGGGCATCCGCGCCGCACTGCGCGGCAGCCGCCAATAACTGTGCCTGATCCAGATAGGACTCAGCAGCGCTGTAGCCGGTCAATGCAATCGCCTGATCTGCCAATTGTGTATGCAGCGCGCCGCGATCAGCCTGAGAAAAAACTGCGATTGTTTTAACACCCATACGCCGTGCAGTACGAATGATGCGGCACGCAATTTCGCCGCGATTACAGATCAACAGTGTTTTGATCAGCCTTTGTGTCATGGCTTTAACTCCGTGCTGCCATCGCTGTCGGGCAGCAGCCACGGCGCCGGCTGTTTATCGAAAAACGCCTGCAGACCTGACTGGGCTTCTTCACCCGCGCGCACACGGGCAATCAGCTCGCAGGTATATTGTGTCATTACCTCGCGATTGGGGTCGGCGACCAGTTCGCGAATCAGGGTTTTGGTTGCCGCCAGTGCGCCTGGGGCATTGGCTAACAGTTGTGTCGCCACTCGCATGGCATTGTCCATCAAGGTGTCGGGTGCCACGCATTCGTGGACCAGTCCTGCCTGTTGCGCAGCAGCGGCATCAAATACTTCAGCGGTCAAAAAATAGCGCCGTGCAAAATGAGGGCCCATACGCGCCATCACGAAGGGGCTGATGACGGCAGGGACCAGACCGAGTTTGACTTCGCTGATACAAAAACGTGCATTGTCTGCGGCCAGAATAATATCTGCACAGGCCACCATGCCAGTGGCACCAGCGTACACATTCCCGTGCACGGCAGCGATAATGGGTTTGGGGAATTGATGCAGCGCTTGCAACATGGCCGCCAGACGGCCGGCATCCGCAATATTTTCCTCCAGTGAGTAGTTCACCATCGACTTCATGTAGTGCAGATCAGCGCCGGAGCAAAAACTTTTACCGCGCCCGGCCAGAATCAGTACGCGGGTGTCAGCATCGCTGCGCAGGGTGTCCACCAAGCGGTGAATGGTGGCGATCAAAGCCGGATCAAAGGCATTGTGTTTTTCCGGGCGATTCAGCCACAACACAGTGATGCCGTTGGCGGGACGCGTGACTTCTACAATGGTATCCATAACATTTACATCCTGAATATGCCGAAACGGGTGTCCTGCTGTGGTGCATGGCTGGCAAAGTACAGCGATAAACCCAGCACTGAGCGGGTGTCGGCCGGCGCAATGATGCCATCGTCCCACAGGCGCGCGCTGGCGTAGTAGGGATGGCCTTCATGTTCATATTTATCTTCAATGGGTTTGCGGAACGCCTGTTCTTCTTCCGGGCTCCACGCCTGGCCTTTGGCGGCCAGCATCTCGCCACGCAACTGTGACAAGACCCCGGCAGCCTGGGCTCCGCCCATCACGGAAATGCGGGCATTGGGCCAGGTCCATAAAAACCGCGGATCATAGGCTCGGCCACACATGCCATAGTTACCCGCGCCAAAACTGCCACCAATCAGTGTGGTGATTTTGGGCACATTGGCGGTGGCTACTGCGTTAACGAGTTTGGCGCCGTTTTTGGCGATGCCTTCATGCTCGTATTTGCGGCCAACCATAAACCCGGTAATGTTCTGCAGGAACAACAGAGGAATCTGCCGTTGGCAACACAGCTGTATAAAATGCGCGCCTTTTAAAGCGCTTTCTGAAAACAGAATGCCGTTATTCGCCAGAATACCAACCGTCTGTCCAAAAATCTCTGCAAAACCACACACCAAGGTACTGCCGTACAGCGGTTTAAATTCATCAAACTGCGAGGCATCGACCACGCGCGCAATAATCTCGCGCACATCGTAAGGCTGGCGCACATCAGCGGGCACAATGCCGTAAATCTCGTCGGTGTCATAAGCCGGAGCAGGGGCCATCAGGTTCAGGGCGTGAGCAGGGCGATTGAGCCGGGCAATGCTGCGCCGCACCAGTGCCAATGCGTGCATGTCGTTGTCGGCCAGTTGATCGGCGACACCGGAAATTTGTGCGTGTACTTCCCCGCCGCCCAGTTCTTCTGCGCTCACAATCTCGCCAGTAGCGGCTTTCACCAAGGGCGGGCCGCCCAGAAAAATGGTGCCTTGATTACGTACAATAATCGATTCATCGGCCATCGCGGGCACATAGGCGCCGCCGGCAGTACATGAGCCCATCACCGCTGCAATTTGAGGAATACCGGCTGCGGACAAACGCGCCTGATTAAAAAAGATACGCCCAAAGTGTTCCCGATCCGGAAACACCTCAGCCTGATGCGGCAAGTTGGCCCCACCGGAGTCCACCAGATAAATACAGGGCAAATGGTTTTCAGCGGCAATCTGCTGCGCGCGCAAGTGCTTTTTGACACTCAAAGGATAGTAGGTGCCGCCTTTAACCGTCGCATCGTTGGCCACAATCACACAGGCCTGCCCGGATACCATGCCGATGCCGCTGATCAGCCCTGCGCCGGGGATCTCCTCGTCGTATACCTGATAGGCGGCCAGCGCGGACAACTCAAGAAACGGTGAGCCAGTATCCAGCAGGGCCTCCACACGTTCTCTGGGCAGCAGTTTGCCCCGCGCGGTGTGACGCTCGCGGGACTTTGGGTCGCCGCCCAGTGCCAGCGTGTTGTGCAGGCTTTGCAGTTCATCGCGCAAAGCAGTGTGATGGCGGTAGTTATGCGCGAAGCCGGGATCCTGTCGGTTGATGCTTGTGTGTATTTTGCTCAATGCTCAGGTCCCTTTTTGTGTGTACTCAAACTCTGTTACGCGAAACGCTCTCACGGCTACGTTGACACTTGCAGCCCGGTCACCGTGTCGGGTGGGATGTCCGTCGAGGAACAATCAGATGGCGCAGCCATCGTTCCGAGACCGACTCCCGCCCGGCATGGGGACCGGGCAGGCCATGAACTATGTAGTCTCGCGGAACAACTCACGCCCAATCAACATCCGCCGGATCTCCTGCGTACCCGCACCAATCTCATAAAGTTTGGCATCACGCAACAGCCGACCGGTGGCGTACTCGTTAATGTAGCCGTTACCGCCCAGTATTTGAATGGCCTCCAGCGCCAGCTTGGTGGCCAGGTCAGAACTGAACAGAATGGCACCAGCGGAATCTTTGCGCGTGGTTTCGCCACGGTCGCAGGCGCGTGCCACGGCATACACGTAGGCGCGTGCCGCATTCAGGCTGGTGTACATGTCGGCAAGTTTGCCCTGGATAAACTGGAAGTTGCCGATGGCCTCACCAAACTGCTTGCGGTCATGAATGTAGGGCAGCACCTCATCGAGGCAGGCTTGCATGATGCCCAGCGGCCCGCCGGACAGCACCACCCGTTCGTAGTCCAAGCCACTCATCAACACGCGCACACCGCCATTTTCCTTGCCCAGAATGTTCTCGGCCGGCACCACACACTCCTCAAACACCAGTTCGCAAGTGTTGGAGCCGCGCATGCCGAGTTTGTCGAGTTTGGGGGAGCGGCTGAATCCGGGGCTGTCGCGCTCCACCAGGAACGCAGAGATGCCTTGTGGTCCCGCTGCGGTATCAGTTTTGGCGTAAATCACATACACATGCGCATCTGGGCCATTGGTGATCCACATTTTGCTGCCATTGAGCACAAAATGATCCCCCTCGCGGCGGGCGTTGAGCTTCATGCTCACCACATCAGAACCCGCGCTGTGTTCACTCATGGCCAATGCACCAATCTGCTCGCCGCTGATCAGGCCGGGCAGATAACGGGCTTTTTGTTCATGGGTGCCGTTGCGGAAAATCTGGTTCACACACAGATTGGAGTGTGCGCCGTAGCTGAGACCAACACTGGCTGAGGCGCGGCTGATTTCTTCTGTGGCGATCACGTGCGCCAGATAACCCATGCCGGCGCCGCCATATTCTTCAGAAACAGTAATGCCCAACAGGCCCAGGTCGCCCATTTTTCGCCATAAGTCGGCGGGAAAATTATTACTCTGGTCAATGTCGGCTGCACGCGGCGCAATTTCGCGCGCGGCAAATTGCTGGATCTGATCCTGCAACATCTGCAGACTGTCATCAAAGTCAAAACTGAGCTGGGGATACTGGGCAGGGGAAGCTGGCATAACATCGGTCTCGAACAGCGTAAATTGTTGTTGAGACCGATTCTAAACCAAAAGTGAACTGATTCACATCACACGGCAAATTGCCGCGCCATCTCACGCATGGCCTTGATATCGTGGGCCAGATGCTTGCTGCTTTCAGCAGTCATACGTGATGCATCGCTGGTGCGCTCGGACTGTGTCTGAATGTTGACCACGTTGCGGTTGACCTCTTCAGCGACCGCACTTTGTTCTTCCACCGCTGTTGCCACCTGGAAGGTCATGTTACGGATATCCGACACCGCCTGGCTGATGTGCATATACGATTCACCGGCCTCCTGATTGAAATTCACACACAAGCGCGCCTTCTCCTGGGCGTTGCCAATGCTGTCCACGCAGCTGCGCGTGCTGGCCTGGATACGGCTGATAATGGCCTTGATTTCAACGGTAGAGTTTTGTGTACGTTGCGCCAATGTGCGCACTTCGTCCGCCACCACCGCAAATCCACGACCCTGCTCGCCAGCGCGCGCGGCTTCGATGGCCGCGTTGAGGGCCAGCAGGTTGGTTTGCTCCGCAATACCATTGATCACTTCGATAACCGATCCAATGGCGTCGCTGTCGCTGCCCAAGCCTTTAATCAGATGGGTGATGTCATCAATGTTCTGCGCAAGTTGCGTGGTCGCAGACAAACTCTCCTGAATCGATTGGTGGCCATGAGCAACGCTACGATCAGCTTCTTCGGCTGCGCTTGAGGTATTGGCGGTGTTGCTGGCCACTTCGTTAATCGCGGATGACATTTCAGTCACGGCCGATGAGACTGAACTTAGTTCTTCCTGCTGTCGGTGAATGGCGCTGTCAGTTTCTGACACGGCGTCATTGGCCTGGGAGGCGAGTTTGGTCAGGCGACTGGCAGACTCATCGACACGGGTCAGAATGGTATCAATCTGTGATTTGCGTGCTTTGAGTGCCAGTTCCAGACTGCCCAGCTCATCATGGCGCCCGGTATACACAGCACGCGCAATCGGGTCGTTGCAGACGTCTTTACTCATCGCCAAGACACGATCCAGCTGTGATGACAGAGCCCAGTTTCCAGCCAGCGCCAGTACTCCGGTCAGTGTGGCCAGTAGCACCTTGGTGGTGGCAGATAATGTGGGTGTTGCCATCAGCGCAATCAGCACTGCAATGCCCAGCCCCTGAACCAACAGTTGTTTGTGCCGCCATGACAGCAGACTGTGCATGCGTACAGATACACCGCTGACCAGTTTTGCATACAACTTTTCAGCGTTTGCCACGTGTTTTTCGTCAGGCTTCACACGCACGGATTGGTAGCCGGTGGTCTGGCCGTTGTCCATGATGGCGGTGACATAGGCGTCAACCCAATAAAAATCGCCGTTTTTGCAGCGATTTTTAACCATGCCCATCCATGGGCGGCCCTCATGCACGGTGCTCCACAAGGACTTAAACGCTTCTTTGGGCATATCATTATGGCGTACGATTTTATGTGCTGAACCCAAAAGCTCCTGCTCGGTATAGCCCGATATATTCACAAATTCCGCATTGGCGTATTTGATATAACTTTTTAAATCGGTGGTCGAAACCAGTTTCTCCGACGCGGAGAATTGACGGCGTTGTGACATAACAAAATCCCTACAAAAGACATGTGCAGAAATTTAGCGGCGTAAAGTTGGGGAACTTGAGTCATAAAAGTGACAGGCGTCACGTTTTTCAGGGAAGGCTGACAAGGCCAGCAGGAAAGTCGTACGGTCAGTGTGCCAGTTGCTGTAGCTTGAACCAGGCCGCAAACTCATCAGGGCCTGAGGGTTTATGGCAGAAATAACCCTGAATAATGTCGCATTGATAGTGCCGCAAAAACGCCAGCTGACGTGAGTTTTCAACACCTTCGGCCACCACCGTCAAGCCCAGTGTTTTACTCATGGAGATAATGGCTTTGCTGATTGCTTGATCCTCGCGGCTGGTGTCCAGATCTTTGATAAAGGCGCGATCAATTTTTAAGGTATCAATTGGGTAGTGGCGCAGTTGCCCAAGTGATGAGTACCCGGTACCAAAGTCATCCAACGCAAAACGAATGCCGGTTTTTTTCATTTCCTGCATCAAGCGGATTGTGCGTTCGGGGTTTTGCATTACCAGACTTTCCGTTATTTCCAGTTCCAGTTGCTCTGCCGGGAATTTATTGTCAGTGAGCATTTGCTGGATATAAGCGGGCAGGTCAGGGTGATTAAACTGACGTGCAGACAGATTGACGGCCAGAGACAGTGCCGGTAATCCCTGTGCCTGCCATTGCAATACCTGCTGACAGGCAGTTGCCATCACCCATTCCCCGATAGGCACAATCAAACCATTGTCTTCGGCTATGGGAATAAAATGGTTTGGGGAAATATCGCCCAATTCTGGATGCCGCCAGCGCAGCAAGGCCTCGACACCCACCACCTTTCCGGTGTCGACATCCACTTTTGCCTGGTAATTCAGGCTCAGTTCACCGCGTTTGAGCGCATGGCGCAATTCAACCGCCAGACCGGCGCGCTCCTGATTGTGTTGGTGTAAATCAGCGGAATACAGCCTGAAGTTGTTGCGGCCTTCTTCTTTGGCGGCGTACATTGCGGTGTCGGCATGGTTCATCAGGCTTTCTTCAGTATTGGCATCGACGCCAAACAAGCTGATGCCAATACTGGCACCGATCATGAATTCGCGCTGCTCAATGGTGATGGGCACACTAAACACCCGCAGGATATTGCTGGCAATCAGCGCCGCCTGTTCCTTGTCGTTCACATGCTGCAACATGATCACAAATTCGTCCCCGCCCAATCGCGCTACTATGTCAGAGCCGCGCAACGGCGTGGTCAGGCGCTTGGCAACTTCGGCCAATAGCTGATCACCGGTGTGATGACCGTAGGTATCATTGACGGCTTTGAAGCGGTCCAGGTCAATAAACAACACTGCAAAACGCTGGTCCTTGTACCGCGTGGCATTACGAATGGCATGCCCCAGCAGTTCGCTGAACATCACGCGGTTGGGTAAGCCAGTCAGCGTGTCATGTGTTGCCAGGTGCTTGATATGGTTGGCTACTTTCTTTTTACTGGTGATGTCACGGGTGATGCCACGATAGCCGCTGAACAAACCGGCAGAGTCCCGAATGGGTTCTCCACTTAAGGTCAGGTGATAGGTTGTGCCTTCGGTATTGGTAAAGGAAAACTCGAATTCACGAAATGCCTGTTGTTTTTCCAGCATACGCCGGAAATGACGCCAGCCGCCAATATCAGGCGTGACGGATGGCAAATTCCACAAATGTTGACCGATTGCGTGATTCACCGCCGTTTTGTTGGCGTCACCTCGGATGCGGCCTTCATAAAGCGTAAATCGCAAGTCCGCATCCATCTCCCAATAGAAATCCGAGCTCAGGTTGGTAAGGCTGCGAAATCGCTCCTCGTTCTGCCGGATGCGTTCAGCCGCAACCGCTTGTTCCGCCGCATTGGCAAAAGAGTCCAGTGCAAACGACATGTTGTCGGCCATGCTCTGCAAAATGCTTTGGGTCTGGGCATCAAACACGTTTTTTTGATTGGCGTAAAACAACATCACCGCCACAGGCTTTTTATGACGCAGCAGCGGCAACGCAGCGGCACTGTTGATGTTGTGTTCAATGGCATTTTCGCGCCAGGCGGCATTGGGTGCGTCGGCTTGATAGTCGTTGCTGAAATGTGCCTTGCCTTCCAGCATGGCCATAGTGGTCATACCGCGGCCTTCCGGCTGGCTGGTATCCATGATGACGCGGATTTTTTTCATGCTGTTATCCACGTGTCCAGCTTTGGCAACGGCATAGAAGTGACCACGCTCATTGGGCACCAGCACACTGGAAATAGTAAACAGCTCGCTGGACACCGCTGCGCGCGTGGCTTGCTGGTAAAGCGTATCCACTGAGGTGGCGCGCAGGATAGCCTCGTTGGTCAGGCTCAATGCTGAAAACAGCTGTTGAAGCTGCAAGGCTTTTAACTCGGCCTCTTTGCGCGCCGTTACATCGCGGCTGACACCTATAATCAACCAGCGTCCGTTGATCAGTGTGGCACGGCTGTGGACTTCCACGGTGCTGGAGCTGCCGTTAGGCAAGGTGATTCTGCGTTCAAAACGGCTGCTGCGCCCGAGTTCGATCAGCTGGTTATAACGCTCATTCAGCTCTGCATGACTGAATCCCATGATTTTGCTCGGCCCAAGTCGCAGGATTTCGTCCCGCGTCAAGCCGGCGTTGCGGCAGGCGGTATCATTTACATCCACAAAACTCAGGGTGTCGCGATCAACCAGGTAAATCATGTCCAGGGACATATCCATGGCTGCCCGAAAGCGTTTCAGATTGATTTCGTCATTACGTTCGCGGGTGGTATCAACCGCAACACATTCATAACCGAGGAATTTGCCCTGTGCATCAAATTGCGGTGCACCGGTAACCTGCAGGTAACAACTGTTGCCGTCTTTAAGTTTGATGACACAATCCACCTGCCGGAACGCCTGCCTGAGCACAAGGCTATCCAGATAGTGGCGCCATGTCAGGGTGCGCGGATTGTTGAGATCGGGTCGTTCAGGTTCAAATGCCACATCAATCAGACGTTGTCCAAATAACTGATGCGCCGCCGCTTGAGTGCTTTCGGAATAACTGAGCACCGCTTCACAGATACCGTCTGCATTTTCCTGCCAGAACATGTCAGACGAGAGTGACAACAAGCGATGCAGCAGCGGGTCGTCCTGCAAACGCTGCACACAAAGCTCACCCAGACCAAGCCTGAAGTCGGTCATTGCTGTGCCGCGTGTCAGCGAGCTTGCTGCTTTGTTGATGTCTGCTTCCATGTGTGTTGTTCCGGGCGGCCGATCCCGGGCCGCAGAGTGTGGACAACTGATTTTTTATTATGAGTAGCCGTCCCGCTGTGTAGATCTACTATATCGACAGGTTCTACACTTGCTTTACTTCTTGCACTGCTTCTTTCACTACGACAGCGTGTCGCAGGCAGCTTTAATCAGCGCCAAGGCTTCGTCGATTTCCGATTCGCTGATATTAAGTGGTGGCAGCAGTCGTATGGAATTGCCGCCAGCCTTCACAGCCAGCAACTTCACTTGCATAAACGCTTTGATCAGATCGGCATTAGAGCAGGTGCAGCGCAAGCCAACCATCAACCCAAGACCCGTGTGTTCAGCCAACACCGTCGGGTATTGTTGAATCAGCACATCCAGCCCGGCCCGCAGACGTGCTGAGCGCTGTTGAACGGTCTGCAAAAATGCCGGATCACTGATGTAATCCATCACAGCATTGCCCACGGCAGTGGCCAGCGGATTGCCACCAAAGGTGCTGCCGTGTGTGCCGGCCGTCATAACTTCGGCCACTCTTTCGATCGACAGACAGGCACCAATCGGGAAGCCGCCACCCAGGCCTTTAGCCGAGGCCAGCAAATCCGGGGTCACGCCCAAGGCTTCATGTGCAAACAGATGACCGGTGCGGCCCATGCCGGATTGCACTTCGTCAAACATCAACAGGATGCCATGCTCGTCGCACAATTGACGTACCGCTTTCAGGTAATCAACCGCAACGGCCCGGATACCGCCTTCACCTTGCACCGGTTCGAGAATAACACCCGCAGTCTGCTCCGTGATCGCAGCGCGCAAGGCCTGCAAATCACCAAAAGGCACCTGGTCAAAACCCGAGTCGCCCACCAGGAAACCTTCGATATGCAGCGGGTTCAGACAGGCGGCGATAGGCGCCAGCGTGCGGCCATGAAACGACTGAGTCAGCGAAATAATACGCACGCGTTGTTTGTGACCATGGTGGTAATGATAACGGCGCATCATCTTGAATCCGCATTCCACGGCTTCAGTGCCCGAATTGGCAAAAAACACCCGGTCAGCAAAACTCAGATCAACCAGACGCTGCGCCAAGCGTTCGGTAGGGATGTTGCTGAACAGATTGGAGGTGTGCCACAGACGCTCGGATTGCTCGCGAATGGCCTTCACCAGATGAGGGTGACAATGTCCCAGACAATTCACCGCAATACCTGCGGTAAAGTCCAGATAACGTTGTTGATCTGCGGTGTACAGGTATACCCCCTGGCCACGTTCAAATTGCAGTTCCGGGTGGCCATAATTGGCCATTAACGCTGAGCTCATCTGTGCTTCCTGATGTTGCGATGCCAGGGCAATCGTATCTGTTGTGCATGTTGATGCGCAGCTTAAACAAGCTGTGTCAAATTCCGCATGCGGTGCTGTGATATTCTAGGCGTCGTTACTTCGTATGTATAGGCAGTTTTTGCCGGGAGCATTTTATGTTGTTTGCAGATAAAACACGCATGGTCAGCGCCGAGGCGGCATTAAAAGGTCGCACACAAGCCATGCGCATCAGCGGAGTTCATACCATCACGGGCAATACCATGCTGCAGCCTGTGCCCGCCGGGCTTGAGCAGGCGGTGTTTGGTCTTGGATGTTTCTGGGGGGCAGAGCGCGTGTTTTGGCGACAGCCCGGGGTGTTCAGCACCGCGGTTGGTTATGCTGGTGGATATACCCCAAACCCGACATATGATGAAGTGTGCAGCGGTCAGACCGGGCATACCGAGGTGGTGCTGGTGTTTTTTGATCCGCAACAGATCAGTTATGCACAGTTATTAGCGGTGTTCTGGGCATCTCATGATCCATCACAAGGTATGCGGCAGGGCAACGACCGCGGCACCCAGTATCGCTCGGCCATTTATACCTGCTCTGACGCGCAGGCGCGCGCTGCGGCAGACAGTTGCGCACAGGCACAGCTGCGTTTGAATGCTGCAGGGCTGGGGAGCGTCACTACAGAAATTGTGCCACTGGCCGAATTTTTCTATGCCGAAGAGTACCACCAGCAATATCTCGACAAAAATCCCAATGGTTACTGTGGCATACGCGGGCTGCCGTGCCTGATTGGGGAGTAGACCTGTAGAGGAGAGATCTGAGTGAAACACGGTTTTTGGCGCGGGATGCTGTTGTTGTGTGTTGTGGCAGCATCCACATCAGTGCAGGCGCAAAGTGTCGACTTTTCGGGTGATCTTCGATTTGGTTACATCTCATTTGATCGTGATGAACGCAACGGCAGCACATCCGATGACGCGCAATGGCGTATGCGTGTGCGCGCGGGAATGTTGTGGACAATAAACGATACCTGGACTTTTAAGGGGCGTTATTCCGCGCGCGTGCATGATTCCCGCAACCGCAGTGGTTTTGTTGGTTTGTTTGAGGCCATGGGGTCAGGCGGTCCGACCATCGCGCCGGGGCAAACTGCCGTGGATGAGTTTTTTGTGCGCGCGCGTTACGGCAAGTGGGATCACCGCTTGGGGCGATTTCAAACCAACAGTCGGCTGATCGGTCTGGCCAGCAAGTCGTTCAGTCGCACAAATTCTACCGGTTGGGATGTCGGCTGGACGGACGGCATACAAAGCACCTACCGCGCCGACCACGGTGTGAATTACACCGCTATCATCGAGCGAAATGACAAAGACGGCCCCAGTAATCTGCGACGCTCCCCACTGCGCTTTGACAAGTCCGCCAGCCGTGCCGGTTATTATCTGGGGTTGGATGCCGCCAATACCGATGGTTTCTGGGCGCAGCGCTCACTGGATCTCACATATATCCCGAGCGCGTTATATTTCAATGGCATGGCTGCCGGGCAGCAACGGGATTATTTTGGCCTGAGTGGACGCCTGGCAACGCGAGTGACCATTCATGATCAGATAAAACTGGTGTCGGGCATTCAATTGGCGTGGGCACCACAAACACAGCGCCTTGCCGTTGCTGATCTGCCGGGTACGGGCGACACAAAAGGCACCGGTTGGCAGCTCTCTTTCAACGTGATTGATGTTGTGCCTGGTCAGAATATCTCGATGAACTATGGGCAAAACGAAGCGGGCTGGTTGTTATCAACAGATTTTGTGGGCAATCAATCAGTCGCCGAACTTCGCCATTCCTGGTTTATCAGGCCCGGCCGTTTGCTGGAGACTCGAATTCATCAACGCAAAGATCTGAATCGGCTGAGCACCGCTGTCCGCAAACGTGTAGAAACCGACATGTACGTGCGCTACAGCATCAGTTTCTGATCCGTGAACAAAGGAGCTTTGCTGCTCCTCCCCCAAGGCTGTTGCCACACCCTCGCTTCATTCCCCTATGCTCTTGTCCTGGTGCCTGCAAAGTCCGATTTGATCTTTGTCATGCAAATGTCATAAAACTGTAGTTAAATTGCCACCGTTTTGTCATGTGACTGAATCGTGACAACAAAACAAGAGTCATTCAAAAACCGATCGACAGGTGCGGAGCCTGATGATCTTGTGGGGGAGAATACAGTTGAAACAACTTTCAAAGATGCTGGCAGTGGTGTCTATTGTCGGGGCAACAGCGTCAGCCGCTCAGGCACAAGATATTGATTTTTCGGGCGATCTGCGCTTTGGTTTTGCGGGTTTTGAGCGTGACGAACGTAACGGCACTGAAACCAACGATGACCAGTTCCGCTTGCGCGTGCGCGCAGGTTTGCAGTGGAACATCAACGACACCTGGTCCTTTAAAGGCCGCTATGCTGGCCGCGTGCACGATTCACGCAATCAGGGTGGTTTTGTGCATTTGTTTAATGCGCCAACGGGCGGCGGCCCATCAGTCGCGGCAGGTGAAACAACGCTGGATGAGTTTTTTGTGCGTGCACGCTACGGCAATTGGGATCATCGTATTGGACGCTTTCAGAGTAACAACCGTCTGGTGGGTGTGGCAGCAAAATCCTTCAGCCGCACCAACTCAACCGGTTTTGATGTCGGCTGGACAGATGGCCTGCAAAGCACGTACCGCTCCGACCACGGTCTGAATTACACCGCCATTATTGAGCGCAACGATAAAGATGGTCCAAGCAACGTACGTCGCTCGCCGTTGGGATTCGACAAGTCCTCCAGTCGTGCCGGTTATTATCTGAGCGTTGACGCCGCGGATACCAAAGGACTCTGGGCGCAGCGTTCGGTTGATATCACCTATATTCCGTCTTCCTTATATGACAACGGTTTTGCAGCAGGCCAACCACGTGATTACCTCGGTGTCACCGCTCGACTGGCAACGCAGGTAAACATTTACGAGCAGATGAGACTGGTCAGTGGGTTTGAACTGGCATGGGCACCGGAAACCCAGACCAACGCTGTGGCCAATTTGACCGGTAGTGGTGACACTGGCGGCAGCGCCTGGCAAGTGTCCTTAAATCTGATGGATATAAAACCCGGCCACAGTGTAGGGTTGGTTGTTGGTGAAACGGATGCCGGATGGTTACTATCTACAGATTTCCCCGCCGGACAGTCTCTTGCCGAGTTTCGTTATGCCTGGGTTCCGATGTCAGGTCACATTCTTGAAACACGTATTCGCGAACGCAAGGATCTGAGTCTGTTGCGTAATGCGGTCAACAAACGCGCTGAAACAGACGTCTATTTCCGGTACAGCATCAGCCTGTAAGGTGCCAGGGGACGGAGGTGCCAAAGGCAGCTCCGTCCCCATGCGGCAAGAAGGGGTCGGAGCAATGCTCCTCCGACCCCGGTTTGCCAAATAGAAACAAGGGGTCGGAGCAATGCTCCTCCGACCCCAATAAAAAAACAGGAAAGTGCGTTGAATTTGGTCTATGAAACTTGGTGTGAAGTTTGGGGTCGGAGCATTGCTCCTCCGACCCCTTCAGAGCCCCCTTCGGAGACCAGCGACTATGGATTACCCCACATTTTTACACCACGGCGCAGCCGGCGGTGTCACTGGCAGCTGCCATCGCTATCTGGCCTCAGACGAGGCGCACCTGCTGATCGATTGCGGGTTGTTTCAGGGCCAGGATGTCACGGCGCCCGATCATCACAGTCAGCACCGCATTGAGTTTGATCTGTCTGCCGTGCGCGCGCTGATCGTCACGCATGTGCATATCGACCACGTGGGCCGTATTCCGTATCTGTTTGCCGCTGGTTTTCGTGGGCCAATCATTTGCAGCGAGCCGTCTGCGCGCTTGTTGCCCTTGGTGATTGAGGATGCACTCAAAGTGGGATTTACCAAGGATGAAACGCTGATCAACCGATTCCTTACGGCGGTTGATCAGATGTTATGTCCCATCCCGTATAAACAGTGGCATACCGTTATCGACACTGCAGAGTTATGCCTGCGTGTGCGCCTGCAGCGGGCAGGGCATATTCTGGGGTCTGCGTATGTAGAAGTTGATACGTGGTACAAAACAGAAAATCGCCACCACCGTGCGGTGTTTTCCGGCGATCTGGGCGCGCCTTACGCACCCTTGTTGCCTGCGCCAAAACCTCCCTATGGCTGCGACACCCTGGTGATAGAAAGCACCTATGGCAATCGGCTTCACGAAAACCGCAGGGAGCGCAAAGAACGCCTGCGCAGTGTGATCGAACACGCATTGCAGAATCAGGGCACTGTGATGATTCCAGCGTTCAGTATCGGGCGAACGCAGGAAATTTTGTATGAACTGGAAGGGCTGATTCATGAAGCTAAGGTTCAACGCGCAGAACTTGCTGCAGATGGCAAACAAGGGCGTGGCGTTGGCACAGCAGGGCAAGTTTCCGGCAAAGCCGGGCGCTCAACAACATCATCGGCACTGGACTGGACTCAGTTGCAAGTGATTGTGGATTCACCACTGGCGTCCAAATTTAATGAGGTGTACCGCGAGTTAAAGCCGTTCTGGGATGCTGAAGCCCAGCAGCGCTTGCGGGCAGGGCGGCACCCGCTGAGTTTTGAAAACCTGATGACCATCAACAGCCATGAAGATCATCAAAAGACGGTGGCCTTTCTGGCGCGTACCCGACAGCCCGCTCTGGTGTTAGCAGCCAGTGGTATGGCCGCCGGTGGGCGCATCGTCAATTACCTGAAAGCCATGCTGGCCGATCCTGCACATTGTGTGTTGTTTGTGGGGTATCAGGCGCGCGGCACTCATGGCCATACCTTGCAGCAGATTGCGGCAGGCAAAGTAGAACCTCGCATGACCTTGGACGGCGAACGCATAGAGGTGAATGCCATGATCCGCAGCATAGGTGGTTACAGCGCTCACGCAGATCAGAAAGACTTACTGAATTTCGTAAGGCGTATGAGGCGCTGGCCCAGCAAGATTCGGATTATTCATGGTGAGCGCAAGGCGCGTGAAACGCTGCGCGATGCGTTTTACAGCCTTGCCCGTGAGCAGGGCAAAGCCATTGAGGTGCTGATTCCGGACAAAACCAGCGTCTAGCCCAAACCCGACACTCAGCGGATCAGTCCGCGAGTGTCTTCAGGCAAAGGCTGGCGTGAAGCGACCAGATAAATGGCAAACAGAATAATAAACAGCAGGAACATCAAGCCTTCTGGTACACCGGCAAAGTGTCCAGCCAAACCGATACCGCCCAGAGCCAAGGCTGCACCGTGGATGATCAGCACGGTCTGGCGAGTGTCAAAACCCATGTTCAACAGACGGTGATGCAAATGATCCCGACCCGGTTTGAAGGGTGAGCTGCCGCGCAGAGGGCGACGAATCATCAGGCTGACGGTATCCATCAAGGGCACAGCCAGGAACCACAACGCATACACCGGGGCAATAAACGCCTTGTTGCCTTGTGTGCTGGCAATCAACAGCCACGCGATGATAAAGCCAAGCAGGGTACTGCCGGCGTCTCCCAAGTAGACCAGCGCACTCTTTTTCCACAACAGGCGGAAGTTGAACGCGAGGAAGGCTAACAGGGACACAATCAGAATCTGGCTGAAACTCAGCAGAGCGCTCTGACCTGCGCCCAGCGCAGCCACCGAGAGCAATACCAGAGAAATCACGGACAAACCACCCGACAAACCATCCAGTCCGTCGCTCATGTTGACGGCGTTAATCACGCCAACGGTGGCAAAAATGGTGACCGGGATCGCTAACAAACCCAGTTCTACAGGCCCAGAGAAAGCGATGTCGCCCAGTGAGGTCAGTTGTACTTTGGCGGAAAACGCCATCACCCATGCTGCAGTCGCATGCATGGCCATACGTAAAGAAACACGAATATCGTAAAGATCGTCAAGAACACCCACAAACAACACAAATCCAGACAGCGCCAACAGGATTTTGTAGTCATTCATGATGACGGGAGACAGCATACAGATGGAAAGTGTGCCCAGATAAATCCCCAGCCCGCCAATCATGGGCGTGGGTTTTGCGTGTGTTTTTCGTCCGCCGGGGATATCCAGCAGCCCCACCTTTGCCGCAAAAGGGCGAAGGGCGACTAACGCTACCGCAGTTAACAAAAACGCACTCAAAAGTGTGATGAGCATCATGATTTAACCATCCTTGCCGCAAAACTAAATTTCAATGTAACAACATTGGACTTTCGACTATCTACTACTGCCAAACTGCTTCGCGGGTAACATCCCTGTCGCCCGCACCACAGTTTTTCTATCAGTTCACGCCGTACAACAGCTGTGTGCCAGTGGCTGTGATTAGCTTCACGTCCAACTTGCCGTCACCGTTGGCATCGAGGTACTGCACTGCGTTGCCGAAGGCATCTTTGTTGGTGTTGTGGAACACACGCTCTTCTGGCGTTGGAGCCAGCACAAAGAAGTTAGGTTTGAACACGCCCACAGTCGGTACCGTCACAAAACCGGTGTTACGGTCAGTGCTCGGTGTCAGGCCAAAGGCGCGTACGCTGTCATTGAAGGTTGATGACTCAATGAACGGCACAACATGTTGCAGCGCGCCATTGGCACATCGCACACCAAACGCGTAACCCGCACTGTTCAAAGCGCCAGTTGGCTCAATGAAGCTCAGATCACCACACGCGGCCAGATCAATACCGGTGAGGTTGTCGTACGCAAAGGTGCCGGAGAAGCGCTCACCGTTACCAACTTGCAGAGTAATGCTGGCATTCGGATTCAGGCGGAACGGGAAGCCTGAGCGTTCAACAGCAGTGACAAATTTCACCAGGCTGATAGGCGCAGGTGCAATTTCAATCGCAAAACCGTTGTTCACAATCAGACCGCGGCCGTCAGCACGGAAGCGGATACCGGTTGGTACGGTTGCAGGCACGGATCTTACGCCCACGATTGCACCCGCGTAGGTTTCACCTGGCAAGCTCAGAGTCACCAGACCCGTCGCATCGTCAACCTTGATCTGTGCTGCGCCAGATTCCAGGTTGGTCACGCTGGCGATACGGCCATTGGCGTCAATCATCGTGACGGTCAACGCCTCAAGACCAATTGCACCAAACAGGTTGGTAATTGCCTGCAGCGCGCTTATGCCGCCAATCTGCACAGTACGTGGGTCAACCGCTGTGCCGGATGCTGCTGCCAGGCGATCAACTAAACCTGCAGGCGGGTTGGCACCAGCATTTGCAGTTGCTTCCTGGTTCTTTTGTACCTGTGTCTTGGTTGTTGTCGGCGGAATCTTCAGTGCCGAATCAATCACCGTCTGCAGGGCGTTCGGGTTAGCGCTCAATGCTGTCCTGATCTCGCTCTCAGACAGATTGCTGCCCAGTTCAGCCAGCGCTTGTGCAGCCACCTTGGTTGCAATCTCCAAACTGGCAGCGGCTGTTTTGGCCACCAGCTCAGGGGTTGCAGGGATACCCAGTCTCTGATTGCTTTCGGTGATGCGGTTGGCTGCATTCACAACATCCAGCAATTCGTCAGTATTGGTAACGTTTCTTGCGATATCAGTGGTGGTATCTAGCAGGTTGCTACTGGCTTGTTGAACCTGTTGCTCCTCCTCGATAGTCAGACCAACACCGGTGCTTGCCGCGTTTTCAGCCATTTGTGACAGCAACAAGCTGCTGTTTGCCACGGTCTCTTTTGCTTGCGCATTGATCTGGTTTCTGGTGTTCTGATCGGTAGCGCCAGCACCTGCACGGGTTGCGCTGCTGACTGCCTGAGACATTGCACCCAGTCCGTTTGCGATAGCAGAGTTACTGGCTGAACCGGTATCGGCCGCGCGACGAAGACTCGCAGCCTTGGCCGCTGCTTCCAGTGCCGCAGCACCTGCTTCTGCTGCCGCGGCTTGTGGGTTGGTTTCGATCAGTGTGCGCAGACGGGCAGCAGTGTCACGCTGGTTCTGAGCGCCCTGATTTACTTCAGCCTCTGTGGGCGGCGGAATAAATTGCTGAACAACAACGGTTGTTGATGCCGAGCTGGTCATGCCTGAGTTATCGGTTGCCCGGAACTCAACAGAGCTTGTGCCATCAGCCAGCACCAAGTCAGCAGCCAGGCCTGTTGATACCACAGTGCCATTGACCAGCCACTGTGAAGTCACAATAGTGCCGTCAGCATCAGTAGCAGTGCCAAACAGTGACACGGGCTCGCCCGGGCGGCTGTTGGAGTCTGGTATGTTCAGGTTAGCGGTCAGAATGCTGACAACGGGTGCAACGGGTGCGTTGACGGTCAGCGTTGCTGTTGCTGTGCTGGTCAGACCCACGTTGTCAGTCGCGCGGAAACTCACTGTATTAGCGCCTTCCGGCAGGTTCAGCGTTGCGGATGTGCCATTGGCAACCACAGTGCCACCGACTAACCATTGTGAAGACACAATGGTGCCATCAGAGTCAGTTGCTGAGGCAGAAACTGTTACGAACTCGCCAGGCACACCGTTAGTGTCAACAATCGTGCGGCTGCCGCCATCAATTGCAACGACCGGTGCGGCCGGGGCCAGCACGTTGATTGTTGCTGACGTTGTGGTGCTGGCACCCAGATTATCAATTGCGCGGGCAGTCACAGTGGTTGAGCCGTTTGGCAACGACAGCACTGCACTGGCACCGGTGGCCACTACTTCGCCGCCTACCTGCCACTCTATCAGAGACACAGAGCCGCCTACGTCCGTGGCAACCGCCGTGACAGCAACGTCCTGGCCTGGCAGGCCATCGCTGTCTGGTACAGTTGTTGGAGCCGTGATGGTGATAACGGGTGGTGTGTTTGGCAATGCCGACACAACAGTCACTGTTGCAGTAGTGCTGGTACTCTGGCCATCATTGTCGGTCGCACGGAAGGTGACTGCAGTACCACCATCAGGCAATGTCAGTGTTGCGGACAGACCCGTGGCTACAACACTGCCACCGACCAGCCACTCAGTGCTGGCGATTGTGCCGTTTGCATCTGTTGCGGTTGCTGTCAGTACAACAGCTTCACCGGCGATGTTATTAGTGTCGGCAACGGTTCTGCTGCCGCCAACAATTGACACCACTGGCGCGATACGTGACACAACAGTGATAGTGGCACTGGCTGTTGAACTAACTCCTGTATTGTCGGTTGCCCGGAAGGTCACGGTATTGGCACCGTTAGGCAATGTCAGCGACGCACTGGTACCCGTCGCAACAACATTTCCACCTACCAGCCATTCAGTACTGACAATACTGCCGTCGGCATCTGCCGCTGCACCACTGACGTCGACCGTCGTGACTCCCGTCACATTGGTGTGGTTAACCGTACGACTGCCGCCAAGAATGCTGACCACGGGCGCAACAGGTGCTGCGACGTTGATATTCACAGATGCGCTGGCTGTCAGGCCCACGTTATCTCTGGCAGTGAAGGTAACAACGTTATTGCCGTTTGGAACAGGAATGCTGGTAGTCAAGCCTGTGCCAGCTGGTGCGCCGTTCAAAAGCCATGTTGTCTCAACAATGCTGCCATCCAGATCTGCAGCAGTCGCTGCAAAAGCAAGGGTTTCGCCCGGCAAGCCGTTGGTATCTATGACATTGCGGTCGCCGCCATTAATGCTGACAACCGGAACCACAGGAGGACGCACAGTGATGTTAACGGAGGCCGTTCTGACCAGGCCGACGTTGTCGCGAGCGCGGAAGGTGACCGCTGTCACGCCATTTGGTACCTGAAGCTGAGCTTCCAGCCCTGTCGCAACCACTGCGCCAGCAATCAGCCACTCAGCTAGCGCAATTGTGCCATCCGGGTCACGTGCAGTACCTGTCACTGAAACCAGCTCGCCCGCCAGACCATTGGTATCAACGACAATGCGATCTCCACCATTGATAGTGACGATTGGCGGTACCGGCGGTTGTACACGGATATTGACTGACGAGGTACTGATCAGGCCAACATTGTCAACGGCGCGAATGCTGACCACCGAGTCACCATTCGGCAATTGAATGGTGGGGGAGAGGCCACTGCCAGCCGGAGCACCGTCTACCAGCCATTCAATGCTGGCAAGGGTGCCGTCAGCGTCAGCTGCGGTTCCGGAGAACACTACTGGCTCGCCGTCGATCGCGTTAGTGTCAATAATGGTGCGATCACCACCGGCTACTGATGTGGTTGGCGGTATGGGCGGGCCAACGATGATGCCAACAGAAGCACTGGCAGACAAACCGCCAGCGTCGGTTGCTTTAAACTCCAGTGTCGATGAGCCGTCTGGCAGATCAACACTGATAGAGTCACCAGAACCAATTGAGGAGCCGTTCAGAATCCACTCGGTGCTGGTGACATTGTTTTCAGCGTCAATGACGGACGCAGTATACGTGACGGTCTCACCTATTTTGCCATCGGTATCGATGATGCTGGTCGGACCGGTCACGCTGACCGTTGGAGACGTATTTGCCTCTTCCACAAAAATGGTAACCGAGGTTTCGCTCGACAGACCCAAATTGTCGGTTGCCTTAAAGCTAACCGTGTTGCTGCCGTTGTTGAGCACCGCATCCAGGCTAAGGCCAGAACCGGCGGGCGTGCCATTCACAGTCCATTCAGTGCTGGCAATAGAACCGTTATCCGTTGCGCTTGCTGACAGTGATACGGTTTCACCGGCTTTGCCGTCGGTATCAATTTGCGTGAAGCTGCCTTGATTGATGGCAACAACCGGCGGTGTATTAACAGGCGCAAGCACGGTGATGGTTACTGAGGTTTCATCAGACAGGCCAGCGTTGTCAGTGGCCTTGAAGGTCACAACGGTCGGGCCGACCGGCAAGGTAGCCTTGATTGAGTTACCTGAGCCGGAAGAAACACCACCCACAAACCACTCGGTTGTCGCAATGGTGCCGTCCGCATCTGTAGCGCTCGCGGTCAATTCAACTTCTTCGGTTGCCAGTCCATCCGTATCAGCAACATCACGATCACCACCGTCGATGGAAACTTCAGGCGGCGTGGGCACACCGACTGTGATCACAACAGTGGAGTCAGTGACCGCGTCGTCATCGTCCGTTACGCGGAAGGTTACGTTGGTTTGACCATCAGGCAGCGCGATATTGGCTTTTGTACCGGTTGCAACTTCTGCACCGCCAACCAGCCATTTTGTTGATTTAATGGTGCCGTCAGAATCTGCAGCATTACCCGTCAGAGATACAGTTTCACCCGCAACACCATCGGTGTCGTTAAACGTTTGCGCACCACCTTCGATAGAGGCAGTAGGCGGTACGTTTGCAGGCGGCGCCACACAGGTGTCAGTAAAGGCTGTGGGTGCCGCAGCGGCAACGCCGCCCGCGCCCGCCACACTGAATTGACCTTGCACAGCAAAGGCAGCACTGAACTGCTCATTCACGCGGAAGGCAGCATTGCTGACGGTTCCCAGCAACTCGAATACGCTGCTCAGTTCCGAGGCAGGACTCAGAGCACAAACGGTTCGTGCTTGCGGCAGCGGCGAAAAGCTACCGGCATTCACCAGACCAAAACGCACATCCGGGCCGGATGTCTTTTCGATCACAACGGTGTAAGTGTAATGCCCTGGCGTTGTATTGAAGGAATCAAAAATCGCATCAAAAATCGGGTTGGAGCCTCTCAATCGCGATACCAGCGTTGCGCCGTTAAATGACACGCTGCCGCCGCTGATCGAGATAGGACCATTGGTGGCGCCGTTACTCAACAGGCGCGTAACGTTGGTAGCGTCGTCACGGCCGATAACCACCAGGTTTTGCGCTGGAATTGAGCCAGTCAAGGTGTTGCCACTGTTGCTGACCGTCATGTTCAATGTGCCGAGATAGGCTTCAATACGACGGTCAGAATTGTCGTCATCAATAACCACACCAACTTTAAAGGCGTAGGTGCCGTTAGTCTTGACGTCAGCTTCATTCACAAGGTTGAAGCTGAAGTTAGGGATGCCGAAGCTGTCCGCCAAGGGTACGCCGGTGACTGACGGGATAACCCCGTTCACGCCCACCGTCACCGCTTGGTTAAACCCAGTATTTGAAATTGTGAGGGCACCATTCTCGATGGTGAAGTCATTCGCTGCGGCGTGGCTGCCCAGACCCGTCAGTACGCTAGCGATAGCGACACTGATCAACCGCTTTTTGAAATTTGTCCGACTTTTCATTTTATTCCCTCTGACTCTAAAAAATTCCAGCTGCAACACTTATGGTGCTACCAGCCATGCATCCCACACGGATCGATCTTAATATTTAAAATTAAATGCCGGCTTCAGGGCTTTGATTTGCAGGGAAACTTTGTCCGTTCCACACTGTTTAAAAGCACTAGAGCCATGCAAAATACTTCTGTTTTACAATCGGTTACATTCCCGCCAGAGGTCAAAATATCAGAAACTGCCCTATGCGCTCAATGTTAACCTTTAATAAAACTGCAAAAAACTACCCGTTTGGGTAGTTTCTACGTCAAAAAACTGACAATTTCATGCCGAACCTCAGTTCAGCAAAGCCATAAGCGATGTCACTGAGTGATCCGCTTAAGGGGTTGTTGTAGTGTGGCAATATTCCAAGGAACTGATTGCTCATCAATTTTCCGCCGGCACCGATGTAAATGCGCGGTGTAATCCACCAGTCAACATTGCCTTCCAACACATGGTTGCTGGTCTCGGTAGTGAGATTATCAGCACGTAAAAATGAAGGGAGTGTGACAGCGGTGCTGGCACGTGTCGCAATCAGCTCACGGTCGGTGACATTGATGTACTCATAACTCAAGGTCAGAGGCAGTCGTGGCGTGATGTTCCAGCGCACGGAGGCGCCCGCTGACCATTGCTGTTCTTTGAGATCAAAGGTCTGCAAAAATGCGTTGGCGATGGCAGCAGACCGAATTTCCGACACCGTACCGGAGCTGGCGTCGGTGCGGGCATGGCCCAGCCACACATTGCCAGTGATATTGGTGCTCAGGGCTTGTGTCAGTGCCACGCGTGCAGTCCAGCCATCATCGGCCATGCGGTTGATGGCAAAGCGCTGAGCTGGGCGGAAATCAATAATGGTGCTGGCATCCAGGCGAATACGCTGTATCGACGCCCCAAAATCCTCAGAGCTGTTTTCGGTAGCCGCCAATTCAAGGCTTGCAGAGCGCCAGGGACTACTTTTATCTTTGGTGGCCGCTTCGTAAAACACCCACTCCACACCGTAACTTTCGCGTTTGGTGCGCAACTTGCTGTCCACGCTTTCCAGATCGAGGCTGGCGGGCTGAGACAATTCAGCGGTCAGATCATGTTCCTGCTGGCGGTAAAACACACTCAGCGACGGTAATACCCCAAATTGCACCTCTCCCGAGTAACCTTTGAAGTCACCGGTTTTACCACCCAGACGCGAGTTGCCGCTCAGGATGTCGCGACGGATATTCATAAAGTCGAGTGTGTCGTTCACGCGCATCATGCTGCCGCTGACTTCAAGCTCCCACTGATCAGGCGTGTAGCCATCGGGCGAGCCATTGCTGGTCCAGCCATGTGGGCGGTCGGCCAGGGCAACATTCGAGCACAAAAAAGCAGCGCTGATCAGCAGCAGGGCTGGCGTGCATGAGCTGGTGCGTGCGCTGGTGTGCTTTGCCGGGGCGTAAAATTGACGGGCGAACTTAAACAGGGTGGAGGAGCAGGGTTTTTCGGCAGCCGACTCGGACGTCATCGTGCGGTTCTCAGTAGCAAACTATTGATATTGGTCAATTCCATTTCGTACCCGAGAATGGTAGTCCTTTGGCCGGCATGAGTCCAGAAGGAACAGGGCCATTTGTGGAAAAAAACGGGCAGAAACATGGCAACATTGCCGCTTTGACTTTCGCATGTGTACGCCTGCGCCGCAAATCAGCTACACTCTCCAGCTTACGGAAGAGCTTACAAAAACCAGCTCAGAACAACAGGGTAAAACCAGACCCGACACCAAGACAAAAATAAGGCACAGCAGGGCAACATGCGTCTGAAAAGTATCAAACTCGCCGGCTTCAAGTCGTTTGTTGATCCCACCACGGTGAGCTTTCCGAGCAATCTGTGCGCGGTGGTAGGTCCCAACGGTTGTGGCAAGTCCAACATCATTGACGCCGTGCGCTGGGTGATGGGTGAAAGCTCAGCCAAGAATCTGCGCGGCGAAAACATGACCGACGTTATTTTTAACGGCTCGGGTGGACGCAAACCCGTGGGGCAGGCCAGCATCGAGCTGATTTTTGACAACAGCGACAACCGCATCACCGGCGAGTTTGCCAAGTTCAGTGAAATCTCGATCAAGCGCCGTGTGTCCCGCGACGGCGACAATGTTTACATGCTCAACGGCACCAAATGCCGCCGCCGTGATATCACCGACCTGTTTTTAGGCACCGGTCTGGGCCCGCGCAGTTACTCCATCATCGAGCAAGGCATGGTCTCGCGGCTGATTGAATCGCGCCCGGAAGACCTGCGGGTGTTTATTGAAGAAGCGGCTGGCATTTCCAAGTACAAAGAGCGCCGTCGTGACACTGAAAACCGCATCAAGCGCACACGCGAGAACCTGGAGCGTCTGACCGACATTCGCGACGAGCTTGGGCGCCAGTTGCAGCATTTGCACCGACAATCACAAGCGGCTGAAAAATATAAAGAATACAAGGTGCAGGAGCGTGATCTCACCGCGCAGTTTAATGCGCTGCGCTGGCGGGCGCTGGACGACGATGTCAGCACCAAACAAAGCGTCATTCAAGCCTTGGAAGTCCAGATTGAAGCGATTATTGCCGATCAGCGTGCACTGGACGCCACCCACGAACAACTGCTGCTGAACCAGACCGATCTCAACGATCAGCTTGGCGAAGTACAAGCGCGTTTTTACGGCATTGGCGGCGATATTGCGCGCATTGAGCAGGCCATTGAGTTCCATCTGGAACGCATGAAGCAGCTGCGCCGCGATCTGGACGACAATCGGCAAAATTTCACCTCGGCACAATCCGAGATGGATACCGATGTCTTCAAGCTGGAAAATCTGCAGAACGAGCTCGACACACTGACACCCGATCTGGAGATGGCCGAGCATGCGCAGGAAGAATCCAGCATGCAGCTGGAAGACGCCGACGAGAAGATGCAGCACTGGCAGCAACAGTGGGATGAGTTTTCCCGCCGCTCCGAAGAGCCGCGCCAGACGGCTGAGGTCGAGCAATCGCGTATTCAGCAGCTGGAAAAAATTGTAGAGCGAGGCATTGAGCGCCGCACGCGATTGCGCGAAGAACGTGCCGCTTTGGGCGAGAACCCTGAGCAGGACGTGATTGACGAGTTGTCCATGCAGCTCACGCAGATGGAAGACGACATCGACGCGCAGCAAACGCGCAACGGCGATCTGGCCTCACGCATCGAACAGGAACGCACCCGCGGTCAACAACTGGCGCATGAACTGGATCAGGCCCGCAGCCAGCTGCAACGCCAGAAAGGCCAGTTTGCCTCGTTGGAAGCCCTGCAAAAAGCCGCGCTCGGGCAAACCAACAACACCCTGAACAAATGGCTGGGCCAGCACCAGCTGGACAATCAGGCGCGCCTTGGCGAACACATCAAAGTCGCCGACGGCTGGGAGCACGCCGTCGAAGCCGTGCTCGCCGACACCCTGCAAGCCATCTGCGTCGACAACATCAACACCGTCGCCGCCGCGCTTGCCACCTTGCCCGCTGGCGTTGTGGCGTTAATCGAACCGGGGACGGAGGTGCCAAGAACGGGGACTGAGCAAGGAACGGGGACGGAGGTGCCGAAGGCAGCTCCGTCCCCTGGGCCAACGTTTCTTGCCTCCCACATCACCACCAGCATCGACCTCAGCGGTCTGCTCGCCGGCATCTACACCGCCGAGTCGCTGGATCAGGCGCTGAGCCTGCGCGCAACGCTGTCCGCCGGTGAATCCGTGGTCACCAAGCAGGGTTTGTGGCTGGGCCGCAACTGGATACGTGTGCGCAAATCGGTGGATGCCAGCGAGGGCCTGCTGACGCGCAAAGGCGACATGACACGCCTGTCCGAGCAAATGGAAATGCTGCAAAATCAAGTGGATGAGCTGCAGGAACAGCAGCAGCTCAGCCGCGACAACTTGCGCGATCTGGAGAGCGAGCGCGAGGCGATTCAGCGTCAGATCGCCCAGATGAGCCGCGATTACAGCGAGCTCAAGTCCCGCCTCAGTGCGCGCATCATGAAAGAAGAGCAGACCACCCAGCGCCGCCAGCGTCTGCAATTTGAGCTGGAAGAGCTGCAGAAACAGCTGGAAATCGAGCAGGACAACATCACGCACTCCCGTGAGAATCTGCAAAACGCGCTCGACGCCATGGAACAAGACATCGAGCGCCGCGAATCACTGCTGCAGCAACGTGATGAACTGCGCCACACACTGGATCAGGTGCGCCAAAAAGCCCGTCACGACAAAGACATGAGTCATCAGCTGCGTCTACGCGAGCAACTGTTACGCTCGCAAATCGCCGCCATGGACGATGCCAAAAAACGCATGAGCACCCAGGTGCAGCGTGCGCGTGAGCGCATCGAATCCATCGAAAAGCAGCTCAACGAATCCGACATGCCGCTGGAAGGCAAACGTATGGAGCTGGAGCAGCTGCTGCAAAAACGCCTCGACGTTGAAGAGCAGATGAACAAAGCCAAAACCGCGGCCGATGCCAACGAACATCAGCTGCGCGCGCTCGAACAACAGCGCATCGGCTACGAACGCAAAGCCGCCGGTGTGCGCGAACAGCTGATGGAAAGCCGCCTGAAAACCGAGGGCGATCTGGTGAAACGACAGGCGCTGGCGGATCAGCTGCGCGAAGCGCGTTACGATCTGCCAACCGTGCTCAGCAATCTGCCGGTCGACCTCACCGCGCAGACCTGTGAGGAAGAACTGGAAGCCATCGGCCAGCGCATCTCCCGACTTGGCGCGATCAACCTGGCCGCGATTGACGAATACGCCCAGCAGTCCGAGCGCAAAACCTATCTGGACGCGCAAAACGAAGATCTTGAAAAAGCGCTGGCCACACTCGAAAACGCCATTCGCAAAATTGACCGCGAGACGCGCACACGCTTTAAAGAGACCTTCGACAAAATCAACGCCGGCCTGCAGGAACTGTTCCCCAAAGTCTTTGGCGGCGGTCACGCATATCTCGACATGACCGGCGAAGATCTGCTCGACACCGGCGTGGCCATCATGGCGCGCCCGCCCGGCAAAAAGAACAGCACGATCCACCTGCTGTCCGGTGGTGAAAAAGCCATGACCGCCATCGCGCTGGTATTCTCGATTTTCAGGCTGAATCCGTCGCCTTTCTGTATGCTGGACGAAGTTGACGCACCCTTGGATGATGCCAACACCGCGCGCTACGGCCGCCTGGTCAAGGAAATGTCGGATTCCGTGCAATTTATCTTTATTACGCACAACAAACTGACCATGGAAGTGGCCAACCAGCTGCTCGGCGTCACCATGCACGAGCCCGGCGTGTCGCGTATCGTGGCGGTTGATATAGAAGAGGCTGCCGAGCTGGCGGCGATGTAGCTGACTGGGGACGGAGGCATGCCTCCAGCTTAGAACGGGGACGGAGGTGCCAAAGGCAGCTCCGAAACGGGGACGGAGGCATGCCTCCGTCCCCTGGTTAAAAGGACAACAGACGGAGGCATGCCTCCGTCCCCTTAAAAAGGACCATAGATGGGCATAACTGAACTAGTGATACTGATTTCGATTCTGGCAATCGTCGCGATTGTGCTGCGCGTGATTGTGGCTGCCATGAATTCGCGTAAAAACAAAATCAGGATCGCGCTCGAGAAAAATATTCCGGAATACGATCTGGAAGAACTCGAGCTGCGCGAGCTGCCCAGCGGCGGCGCCCGCATGGTGCAGCGCTCGTTCGAAGAAGTTATGCGTCAGGCCTCAGAGCTGGACAACCGTGATGCGGCCAAACACCGCGTGCCACGCAGCAAAGTCCTGAAAACCGATCTCAGCCGCGAGGCTGTGCTTGCTCGTCGAGCCGCGTTGTTGGCGGCCGGTGGTTCCCTGGCGACTGTGGATCAAATCAAAGAGCCGGATTTGTTTGCCGAGGCGGCGCAGGTAGAAGACGTCGCGCAGGCTGAAGATGTAGGGCAGGCTGAGGCGCGGGATGACGTAGTTCAGGCAGAGGTAGTTCAGGCAGAGATAGTGCAGGCAGAGATAGTGCAGGCAGAGGAAGTGCAGCCAGAGGTTTTTGCTGCCGCGGCTGAGCCTGAGCTGGCGGGAGAGTTGCTGATAACAGAAGTGCCAGCCCAAGAACCTGCTGCGTTGCAGACTGATGTGGCCCTAGAGTCTTCGCTTGAGCTTGCTGCATCTTTGGCAGTTGCTACGGAAGCACCCGTAGCGGCGGTTGAGGAAGATTTATCGTCTGAGCTTGTGAGTTTGGAGCATGAGGCGACATTGGTGTTTGATTCCCTGAATCAGGATGTGCCTGTCGCTGAGCTCGTATCTGAAGTTGAAGCTGAGCTTGAACCTGAACCTGAACCTGAACCTGAACCTGAACCTGAACATACGCCTGAATTTGAAGCTGAAGCTGAACCTGCACCTGAACTCGCGGATGAAGTGCTCGTGGCGGCCGTGCTGGCTGCGGATGCGCAAACGCCGGTCTGGGCCGCGGCTGCCGTACGCGCTGATGAATATGACGTTCGCACACAGTCCACTCGCAATGATTTTTTTGATGAAAATGACTGGTTGGATGATGTGTCGCCCGTGCGCGAAGTACGTATCGAACGTACAGAACCTCGATTCAGCGAAATGCGTTTTGATGAAAATTTGGGGTTGGTGGATATCGACTCGCACGTGTTGGTCCGGGAGCCTGTGGCGGCGGACGCCCCAGCACCTGATGAATTCGTGTCTGATGAATTAATGCCTGACGAATTAATGCCTGAGCAGGTAGATGAATCTGCTGTGGATGTCTTAGTCGAGCCTGAGTTACTGCTAGAGATTGAGCCTGAGCCTGAGCCTGCACCTGAACCTGTACAGGATGATGAATTTGAACTTGAACCCGAGTTTGAATCTGTTCCTGAGACGGAGTTTAAATTTGGCAGCGCCATTGCGCCAGAGTCTGACTTTGATCTGGACATAAATCGCAGTGATGACCCAGTATTTGAAAACGATGACGATGACGATGACGATGACGATGACGATGACGATGACGATGACGATGACGATGACGATGACGATGACGATGAAGAAATTGACATCGATGAAGATGACGATGAGGATCTTGTAGATCCCGAAGACGAATTTGAGGACGACGAAGACGAAGAAGATTTTGACGAGCGTGATGTTGCTCCGGGCTGGTTTATCGACGAGTCGGACGACGAAGATGACCTGGATTCAGACGATGCTGCTGAGCTTGAAATAGACTACCAGCCGGCGCAAGCGCGTGTTGTCCCCGAAATTGATGACATGCTTGATGAACTGCTGCATGAACGTGGTGTCTCAACAGATGTTGATTACTCTGTTGCTGTCGAGCCAGAGCCAGAGCCAGAGCCAGAGCCAGAGCCAGAGCCAGAGCCAGAGCCAGAGCCAGAGCCAGAGCCAGAGCCAGAGCCAGAGCCAGAGCCAGAGCCAGAGCCAGA
>JAUYSM010000082.1 GCA_030696315.1 Pseudohongiella sp.
GTTGCGTGACGCTGAACTATCGCAGTGGCCGCACCATGATCATGCAGCTGCCAAACAGATTCTTGAAGAGGCCGAGCAAAGACGCGAACTAGCCAAAGGCTGGAAAGGCCATGCGCTTGGCAGCGACCAGGACTTGCGGGCCTTAGGCATGGCACGGCGCAATGCCGAGCGCGCCGGTGTCTGGGACTTTATCGAATTTGATTCTTGCCTGATCAGTGAAGCCAAACCTGCCCGCAAACCCGATTTGCTGCTGACCAACCCACCCTATGCTGAACGCCTGGGTGAAGACACCGAAGTCATGCAGTTGTATCAAGAGCTGGGCAAGTTGATTCGCACACACGCGGTTGGTGCGGAAGCCGCCGTGTTCACTGCACGTCCCGAATGGGGCAAATTGCTGGGCATGCACAGCCACCGCCAATACGCTTTGTTTAATGGCGCACTGCCCGCCAAGTTGTTGTTGTTCCATGTGAACGAAGACAGCATCTATCAGCGCCAGGCTACCGGTCCCGTGACCATCAAATCGATGACCGAAGCATCGCTGGACGAAGGCGGCGTTATGCTCGCCAACCGTCTACGCAAAAATCTCAAAAACATGGGCCGCTGGGCCGCGCAGAAAGGCATCGACTGCTATCGTCTGTACGATGCGGATATGCCGGAATACTCATTTGCCATCGACATCTACAAAGATGAGCGTGGCGTCATTCGCGTGCATATGCAGGAATATAAAGCGCCTGCGTCCATCGGCGAAGATGACGCGGCACAACGTCGCAAACAAGCCGTGATCGCGGTACAAAACGTCATGGAACTGCCCACTGACAAAGTGGCCATCAAAGTGCGGGAGCGACAAAAGGGCAAACAGCAATACCAGCCCAATGAGCGTGATGGTGAAGACATCATTGTTAAAGAAGGTGATGCCCGCCTCATTGTCAATCTGGAAAAATACCTGGATACCGGGCTGTTTCTGGATCATCGCCCCATGCGTCGTTACGTGCACGAAATCGCCCGCAACAGGGATGTATTAAATCTGTTCTGCTACACCGGCTCCGTCACTGTGCAGGCAGCGCTGGGTGGTGCGCGCCACACGGTGAGCGTGGATCTGTCACGCACTTATATCAACTGGGCCAGACGCAATCTGGAATTGAACGGACTCGATCTTTATCAGAATGAATTGGTTGAGCTGGATTGCATTACTTACCTGCAAAAATACCGCGAAAAATTTGATCTGATTTTTCTGGATCCGCCGACATTCTCGAACTCAAAAAGCACCGAGAATGTACTGGATATTCAGCGCGATCACAGCATGCTGATTGATCTGTGTATGAAACGATTGAATCCGCAAGGCCTGCTGATTTTTTCTAACAATATGCGGCGCTTTAAAATGGATGAGGCGGTCGCTGAGCAGTATGACGTTCAGGACTACAGCGCCCAAAGCCTGGATAAAGACTTTGAGCGCAATGCCCGTATCCATCAGACCTGGTTGATTCAAGCCCGTTGAGCACACATGCATCACGGGCCTGGTTCAATACAACTGATGTCAGATCAGTTCAGCAAGAATCGATTTATCGTAGGTTTTTAATGCCTCAGGATTGCCAGCCTTCATAAGTTTTACCCAATCAGGGTTGGCAATCAAGGCACGGCCAACAGCAACCAGATCAAACTCACCTGCATCAAGACGTTTGAGCAGCTCGCTAATATCAACTGACTTGGCTTCACCGCCCATAAAGGTCGCAATAAATTCTTCGTTAAGGCTGACGCTACCAACCGTAATCGTCGGTTTGTTGAGCAGTTTTTTTGTCCAACCCGCAAGGTTAAGGTCAGAACCGGCAAATTCCGGCTCCCAGAAACGACGTGTGCTGCAATGGAAAATATCCACGCCGGCCTCAGAAATGGGCTGCAGAATTTCCAGCAGCTCCTCTGGCGTATTGGCCAGACGCGCGTTGTAGTCCTGTTGTTTCCACTGTGAGAAACGGAAAATAATCGGGAAGTCTTCGCCTACCTGGGCACGAATGGCCTGCACAATTTCCACGGCAAACTGGCTGCGCTTTGCACGTGATCCACCATACTTGTCGTCGCGCTGATTGAGACCTTCCCACAGGAAGTTGTCGACCAGATAACCATGGGCACCGTGAATTTCAACCGCATCAAATCCAATGCGTTTGGCCGCCGCTGCCGCATCTGCGAATGCCTGCACTATGTCGGCAATTTCCGCGGTGGTCAGCGGCTCACCAACGGGTTTACCAGGCAAGGCCAGACCAGAGGGCGTCGCACTTGGATAGTCAGGAAAGGGACCCGTGCCGGGCTTGCGCGCGCAGCCAATATGCCAGAGCTGAGGTGCAATCTTACCGCCCGCCTGGTGAACAGCTTCGACAACCTTGGCCCAACCTGCCAGAGCCTCATCGCTGTAAAAATTCGGAATCTTGCTATCAAAGGACGCTGCCTTGTGATTAACAGTGGTGCCTTCGGTAATAATCAAACCAACATCACCCTCGGCACGGCGACGGTAATAGTCCACAACATTTGCACCGGGAACGCCGTCTGGTGAAAATTGACGTGTCATCGGGGCCATTAATACACGGTTTTTTAAAGAAAGCTTGGGGCTGGTAAAAGGTTTTAATAATGCATCTATCGACATAACACCTGGTTTCCTATCGGATATCTCGCACAAAAAAAAAGAGCTGCCTCCAATGGAAGCAGCCCTGTTTATACGTACTGCCTGTCTATTCAGGCGACAACGATACCTTACTTCGGCAGATCTGTGTAAGAGAAATATCCAATAAACATCTCTTCCCAGCTCTGCAATCCGCCAATTACGGTGACGTTTGGATCAGGGTTCCCCACGTTGTACTCTGAGTTATCGAATACACCTTCAACAATAACGCGTGAACCAGCCGGGATGATCATAGGTTCAGCCATGCGGTAGGTTGGCTGCCATGCAAAGTTGAATTCAGGGATGTTGATGATGTCTTCGCTGGTGTTGTCCGGGTATATAACGCGGGCACTCATGGATTTACCACGGTAGTGCATATGTGAGCGGAAGCCGTGCAACACGATGTCTTGATCAAAGGTATGGGTAGCTGCCATTTCATGGTTCATGGCGCCCGGCGGAATCTGCAGATTCTGTGGGCCATTTGCTGCCACTGAATAGGTATGGTATTCCAGTTCAGGTTCGTCCTGTTTGTCGTAGAACCACAGTCCAACCCGGGTGCTGTCCGTCGCTTCCTGACCAAAAGACGTGTAATGGACGCTCATACGCAGAGCGGAACCCTCGGGGACCTTGATGCCCGTATTGGCAGGAAACTCGGTTGCATACTCTTTGCCGGGTGCATAACCTTCGAGGAATTCACGACGTGGATCATTGTCTTCTTCGTTAAGCATACCTTCATGATTGGCATCTTCGGCAACCACGTAAGACAACAAATGGTGAAGCACTCGCTTGTCGCCAGGGATAAACTGCACAGCCTTTACCCACTTCTCTTCGCCAAACTCGAGCGGTACAACCGAATCAATATAGTCAATTACGCCTGTTGCCGGCACGGTGAACGAGGGCACTTCAACAATGTAATCCGGCGCCGAACCGTCGTACGTCCACTCGCTGGCTGGCGGCTGAATCAGCGTCAGCGGATCTACTCCAGCACTCGCACTAACAGCCCAACCGGAGGCCATAAACACCGCTGCCGTTAATAAGGTTTTTTTCATTTAGTCAGCTCCTATTGTCTGTCACTTGATAGTGGGAAGAATTGCCCGTGACGACAGTGTCACTCCATCCGAAAATCATTAATTTGACATAACTCAATTTCAGAGCTGTTTAAATAGAAAAAACCGCCTTTTCAGGGGCGGTTTTTTAGTTTTTAGCCACCGAACACCCAGCTACGACTGAGCATTCAGTAATAGACGTTTATTCAGGAACTTTGGTGTACGAGAAGTAACCGATAAACATTTCTTCCCAGCTCTGTGGTCCGCCAACAGCCATTACTGTTGGATCCGGGTTGCCAGGGTTGTACTGAGAGTTATCAAACAAGCCTTCCACAACAACACGTGAACCAGCCGGCAAAGTCATTGGTTCTGCCATGCGGTAGGTTGGCTGCCAGGCAAAGTTGTAGTCTGCCACGTTGATGATATCTTCAACTGAGTTATCCGGGTAAATGACCCGCGCACTCATTGATTTACCACGATAATGCATGTGAGCACGGAAGCCGTGCAGCACAATCGCATCTTCGAACACGTGAGTGGCCGCCATTTCATGGTTCATCGCGCCTGCAGGAATCTGCAGATTGCCGGCACCGTTGGCAGAAACTGAGTAGGTATGATACTCGAGCTCTGGCGCAGCTTCAGGATCGTGGAACCACAAGCCAACACGGGTGTTGTCCATGGTTTCCTGACCAAAGGAGGTGTAGTGGATACTCATTCTGAGCGCCGACCCGGTGGGCACTTTGATGCCAGTATTTGTCGGGAACTCTGTTGCATACTCCTTACCCGGCGCATAGCCTTCAAGGAATTCACGTCGTGGGTCGTTATCTTCTTCATTGATGGTGCCCTCATTGCCGCCGTCATCAGCAACAACATAGGACAGCAGATGGTGCAGAACGCGTTTATCGCCAGGGATAAACTGCACTGCTTTGACCCATCTTTCTTCTTCAAACTCCAGAGGAATCACAGAGTTGATGTAGTCAATTACCCCAGTGGCGGGAACAGTAAATGCGGGTACTTCTACGATATGGTCAGGCGCCGAGCCGTTGTAAGTCCACTCGCTTTGTGGCGGTTGAATCTGCGTAAGCGGATCTACCCCTGCCTGGGCCTGAACACCCCAGGCTGCAACCAAAGCAAGTGCAGCAGTCAAACTTGTTTTTTTCATTATTAATGCTCCTCTTACGGGAATAAGCGATTCGAGCAAGATACTTGCCGCGAATTCAGCTTGCGGTTTGTATTCTGCACACCACTCATCTTGCATTAATAAGGATCGTAAACCAGCCTAAGCGTCAACACAACTGGCTAGTTATAAGATTTGCAACAAAATGTATCTTTGACTTGACGCAAGAATTTGTCACTTAACAGCAAAAAGGCCACCTTTGAATTCAAGGGTGGCCTTTTTAAACCTGATTTTTTGACTTGGTTTATACTCTAGCTGAGCACAAACCAAGCTGATTCATCAATTACGTGGTGAGCCTGCATTGATCCAATGGATCAACTTCTGACGCTCTTCCACAGGGATATTACCGTTGTTTGTGAACTCACGGATGGTCGGGTCAATCTGCATGGGAGGCATACGACCAGTCATCAGTACTTCACGGATCATTGGGCTCCAGCCCTGGATCATCATGTGGCTGTTCATGGCGAATGGACCGATACCGCCTTCGACGTGACATCCAACACAACGCTCGATCAGGATTGGTGCAATCTCAGTCTCGTAGTCAGGCACATCTGCCAGATTTGCATCACGAGCGGGGAATTCCAGCGCACAACCTGCACCTGCACCGCCTTCCGCTTCAACTGCAACAGTTTCCATCTGGCGACTATCAGCGCCATCAGCAACAATAGCGGTCAGCACTTGACCAAGTGGCGCATTGGCGGGCTGAGCAGGCAGCGGACCACGGTAGAGTACGTTCATTCTGACGGGGTCAACAACAACCACTTGACCAGCATAGGTGATACCCAGTGACTCGGCTACCAACTGTGTTTCATCGTCCAGAATTGGGAAATCATACTTCCATACTGCTTCTTCAGCACGAATGCCAGCGCGTTCATCACGGACATCAGAGTTGAGCATAACAAAGCTCACACCACGGTGATCCCAGTTAGTACGGAGCTGTTTGTAGCGGGCAATATTTTCCTGGTTGGTTGTACAGCCAGTTGCCTGGGAAACAATAACCAATGCCTTGTTATAGGCATATTTGCTCAACTGGTGAGCTTTTCCATTGTTATCGATCAGCGTAAAATCACCGACGCGGTCGGCGGCCTGGGCACTTACACTGAATGCAGCGGCTAAGGTAAACATCGCCAGCAAGCTGATTTTTTTCATGATGAACAAACCCTCTTTCTCTCTCTCTGGATAATTCTGCAGGACCATGATTCCGGAGGAGATCATGCTCTGCGACATATTATTGTTTTGGTTAGTGGTTCACAGCAAGACCTTGCACGGGCAAGTTTACTGTATTGGACTTAACAAATTTTTAATCTGGCGCAAACTTATGACAACGGTCAAACAAATCGCGTGTCATACCTGTATCAAATTAAATCAACATTTACAACCGGCAAATAAAAGGGGCCGCTCCGTCAGGAAGCAGCCCCTCTTGATTTTGCTGCTCAAACAATCACTTTCTTACAACTTACTTGTTGTCAGTGTAAGAGAAGTAACCGATGAACATTTCTTCCCAGCTCTGCAGGCCGCCGATGGCGTCTACGTTCGGGTCTGGGTTACCTACGTTGTACTGTGAATTGTCAAACAGACCTTCAACAACAACGCGTGAACCTGCTGGCAGAACCATTGGCTCAGCCATACGGTAAGTTGGCTGCCAAGCAAAGTTGTAGTCAGCCACGTTGATGATCTCTTCAACAGTGTTATCCGGGTAAATCACGCGAGCTGCCATGGACTTGCCACGGTAGTGCATGTGAGCACGGAAGCCGTACAGGGTAATGTCGTTTTCAAACACGTGAGTTGCGTTAGATGCATACTCCATTGCGCCAGCTGGGATCTTGATCTGGTTCATTGGGGTAGATACTGAGTAAGTACGGTACTCGTACTCTGGCTCAGCGTCTTTGTCTGCAAACCACAGGCCTACACGAGTGCTGTCGGTAGTTTCCTGACCGAAAGAGGTGTAGTGAATGCTCATACGCAGCGCAGAACCGTCAGGCATAAATACACCAGTGTTCTCGGGGAACTCTGTTGCGTACTCTTTACCTGGCGCATAGCCTTCCAGGAACTCACGACGATCGTCATTAACGGTCTCGTCGATCATGCCGTCTGCGGCGTTCTGGCCATCAGCAACTACGTAGCTCAGCAGGTGGTGCAGAACTCGCTTGTCACCTGGAATGAACTGAACTGCTTTAACCCAACGATCTTCACCGAATTCCAAAGGAATTACGGAGTCGATGTAGTCGATTACGCCGGTTGCCGGAACAGTAAAGCTAGGTACTTCTACAACAAAATCTGGCTCAGCACCGTTGTAGAACCACTCGGCATCTACTGGTTTGATCTGGGTCAGTGGGTCTACACCGGTTGCCGCATTAGCCTGAAAACTAACTGCAGCCGCCAGAGCGAGCATAGCTGTCATACTGGTCTTTTTCATGTTGGAATTCCTCCCGCAGGGTTAAGCGGCTAAAAGTCTATCCGGGACTACCCCCGACAGCAACTACCGCTGTACTGTCTTCTGTCTGCATCAAATACTTGTTTATCTGCATTGACGAAGATCGTATCTGAAGTTTCAGAACTAGTACAACGATTGTCAGCTCATTTTTGCAACAAAGTGTGTCGCTTCAATTAGACGTATACCGCCATCGAAGAGTAACATGAACCCTATGAAATTGTAACACTGGCAATTAGTTGCGAGACTTCCTCACGCATACCCCATTGCCACTGCCACTTGTAAACTATCAGTGACAGAGTGTTCGCGACAACATAGCCAAATCACCGGGAATGGCTGCGATTGTCACACTCCCTTAGCGCAAGCAGCTTGACCTGAATCAACCCGACAGTGATGATGTGAGTAAATGAGCACCATCAATCGCTTTATTGCAGCCATTTGTTTCATTTCCACTGCGCCCTTGCGGCACGGCGCGTCTGTGCGTGCAATTTTAGCCGGCCTGATCTGCCCTTTTTTGCTATCAAACGCGTGGACAGCCGAATCAGGCAGATACACAACACTTGAGAAAGAATGTGTCGTACTACTGCACGGTCTCAGTCGCACTGACTTTTCCATGCAGAAAATGGCCAGAATATTGACCGAAGAAGGTTACACCGTCAGCAATGTGCACTACGACTCGCGTGACTACAATATCCAGGAGCTGGCCAACCTGGCCGTCAATGAAGGAATCACCGACTGCCTGAAACAAGAAGCGGGGCGCATACATTTTGCGACACATTCACTGGGCGGCATACTCGTGCGCTACTTTTTTAAAGACAACACCATCGAGGAACTGGGGCGCGTTGTCATGCTGGCTCCACCCAATCACGGCAGCCAGATCATCGATGTGTTCGGAAATGTACCCGGATTTGAACTATTCACCGGCGAACCCGCTTCACAACTTGGCACCTCCGGACCAGAAAGCATTCCGGCAAATTTACCTCCAGTCAGCTTTGAATTGGGCGTGATCGCTGGAAATCGCTCCATAAGCCCGATATTTTCCCTTGCACTTCCCGACCGCGACGATGGCAAAGTCACGGTTGAAAGCACCAAAATTGAAGGCATGCAAGACTTCATAGAAGTGCCTTATACCCATACCTTTATCATGCAGCGTGATGCGGTGATCCAGCAGGTTATACACTTCTTACAAGCCGGAACGTTTAATCACACCACCGCAAGCTCCAATCTGTAGTATTACTACAAAAGCACTCTTTTGCGGTCAGATATCGACTGATTGGCTGCATTTGGAGTATTCTTGCGCGCCCAAAAGCTGATCAAGAACCCGGGAACCATGAAACAGAAATCTGATACCAGCAAAGCCACGACTCAAAAATCCGCTAAGTATGTCTACAACTTTGGCCGCCAGACTGATGGCAACGCTACCATGCGCGCCTTACTGGGCGGCAAAGGCGCCAATCTGGCAGAAATGGCAGCCATTGGCCTGCCTGTTCCTCCCGGATTTACCGTAAGCACTGAAGTTTGCACATATTTCTACGACCATGAGCGCACCTATCCCAAGTCATTAGCCAAAGACGTCGAGCGGGCAATGAACCTGATTGAGGAGCAAATGGGACGCCAGTTTGGCAGTGGCGAAAACCCGCTGCTAGTCTCAGTTCGCTCCGGGGCACGCGACTCAATGCCCGGCATGATGGATACCATTCTTAACCTGGGTCTGAACGACAAGACGGTTGAAGGCCTGGCAAACATTTCTGGCAATCCCCGTTTTGCATGGGATTGTTATCGTCGTTTTATCCAGATGTATGGCGATGTAGTGATGGGTGTACAGGCAGCTGACGAGGAGTCTGAAGACCCCTTCCACGCCTTGCTTGATGAGATGAAGCGCGCCCTTGGCAAAGAACTGGACAACGAACTGACTGCCGACGAACTGCGCGAACTGGTCAATCGCTACAAACTGCTGATCAACAAAACGACCGGCAAACAGTTCCCGCAAGATGTGTATCAGCAACTCTGGGGCGCAGTTGGTGCGGTGTTTGGCTCATGGAAAAATGACCGCGCCATTCTTTATCGCCAACAATACGGCATCCCGGCTGACTGGGGCACCGCTGTCAATATTCAATCCATGGTATTCGGTAATGCTGGTGATGACAGTGGCACCGGTGTTGCTTTCACACGCGATCCGGCCAGTGGCGAAAAAGTATTTTACGGCGAGTACCTGACCAACGCACAGGGTGAAGATGTGGTGGCGGGTTTGCGCACACCCAAACCGATTGCCGCGATGGAAAAAGAGCTACCCAGGAATTTTGCAGATCTCGAAAAAGTGCGCAATCGCCTCGAAAAACACTTTAAAGACATGCAAGACTTTGAGTTCACCATCGAAAATGGTCGACTTTTTATTCTGCAGACCCGCAATGGCAAGCGCACCGGCCTGGCTGCGATCCGCATTGCGGTGGAAATGAATAAAGAAAAACTGATTGACCAGAAGACGGCCTTGCTCAAGATCCCCGCAGAGTCCGTAGATACACTGCTGGTTCCCGTATTTGACACCAAAGCCCAGAAAGAAGCAGCCGTAATCTGCCGAGGCTTGCCTGCCGGACCTGGCGCAGCAACCGGTCGCATCGCGTTTACAGCGGCACAGGCAGAAATCGAAGCACGTAAGGGCAACAAAGTCATTCTTTGCCGCTCGGAAACATCTCCGGACGACCTGAAAGGCATGCTGCACTCACAAGGCATCCTGACCACGCGCGGCGGAGTGTCCTCACACGCGGCACTGGTGGCACGTCAACTCGGTAAAGTCTGTATTTGTGGTGCCGGTGATATCACCATCAACTACGAACGTAAAACGCTCACCGCCAACGGCTACGTGTTGCGCGAAGGCGACTACATCTCCATCAACGGCACAACCGGCGTGGTGTACAAAGACCTGATCGAAAGCGCTGATTCTGAGGTTAAACGTGTTCTTGAAGGCCATATGAAGCCTGAAGACAGTTACACCTATCAGTTGTTCCAAACCGTCATGGATTGGTCAGACAAATATCGCAAACTGCGCATTCGCACCAATGCCGACACCCCTGCTATGGCGCACACTGCCGTGGCGTATGGCGCTGAAGGCATAGGCCTCTGCCGCACTGAGCACATGTTTTTTGAAGGCAGCCGTATTGACGACATGCGCCAGATGATTCTGGCGGTAGACGGTGTTCAGCGCCGCGAAGCGCTCAAAAAACTGCTGCCCATGCAGAAAAAAGACTTTGTAGGCCTGTTTAAAGCGATGGCTGGCCGTCCGGTCACCATCCGACTGCTGGATCCACCATTGCATGAATTCCTGCCGCAAGACGATGCTGTGCGACGTCAGCTGGCAGACAAGCTCGGTTTACCGCTGGAGTTTGTGATCGACCGGATCAAAGCCTTGCACGAAGAAAACCCGATGCTGGGCTGCCGAGGCTGTCGTCTGGGCATCCTGTATCCAGAAATTACCGAGATGCAGGCACAAGCAATTTTTGAAGCTGCTGCACAAGTGATGACGGGCAAAGATCCAATTGATGTCCAACCCGAAATCATGATCCCGTTGGTCGGCTTCAAAGCTGAACTTGCCGACCAACTCGCTATCGTTCGTCGTATGGCAGATGAAGTTATGAAGAAAAAAGGCATCAAGATCAAGTACATGGTTGGCACCATGATTGAAGTGCCGCGCGCAGCCATCACCGCAGAAGAAATTGCTGAACAGGCAGAGTTCTTCAGCTTCGGCACCAACGATCTCACCCAGACCACACTCGGCCTGAGCCGCGATGACATGGGGCTGTTCTATGACGTGTATCAGCAGAAAGAAATTTACAGTAAGAACCCCTTTGCCAGCCTCGACAAAACGGGTGTTGGCAAACTGATGCAGTTTGCGGTGACCAATGGCCAGAAGACCCGTAAGGATCTGAAGCTGGGCATTTGTGGTGAGCACGCTGGCGACCCTGACTCGATCGACTTCTGTCACAAACTTGGGTTGCATTATGTAAGCTGTTCTCCACCGCGTGTGCCGATTGCACGTCTGGCGGCGGCACAAGCGGCGCTGCGTTCTGAATAAGATCGATTTTTTGTGAGCGCTTGATGAAAGGGCCTGTCCAGTAATGGATGGGCCTTTTTTTGCAGAAATTTTTATTGAGACACCGAGTAAACGGGGAGTCCATTCATGATCACGCGGTGGTCAGACTCTACAAGGGGGTGTGGGTCTCAGAACGGCGCTTCGCGCCTGATTGTTCTTCGACGCACACCCCCTTGCAGAGCCTTCTCGCACCTGATTTTCACGCACGGTGCCATCTCGAATAGTTCTGACTCCAACTGTTAACACATTTGTCATTTGGCCAAAAAAATTTAGCATTCCGGCCGATGGCCAACTAAAACATTTATAGCGACAGTTGATCGCTGAAACCAGATGACTTAACGCTAATTCAAGGAGGAGTTATGCAAATTTTGACATATGAAGAAATCGAACAGGTATCCGGAGGGGATTTTTCCTTCAAGGCCTTTTGGGGTAATGTAGTCTTTGCTGCTGCATGGGATCTGATTGGTGGACTTGAAGGTATTGGCAATGCTCTCGTGTCGTTTGATAACTACATGACCGACTACACTCTGCGACAGGGTGAAAAGATGCTTTTGGATCCGGCAATATTCAGTTACGCGGATTAACAACTATCGTGGGCAGGTCGAAATTCGGCCTGCTTACTTTTAACAATAAAAATCAAACGAAATTGGCAGCAACGATATGCTTAAAAATTTTTCCTCTGCCCTGATCACTGCAATTTTTATCCTTGCGTTACAGTACATTTTCATTGGTCCCGAAAAAGTGGAGCTCGCGAAACTTATCTTCATGACTGTGTTCACTTTCTTGCTAATCACCGCGCTTGAACGCAAAAAGCGCAAACAAGAGAAACATTAAACAAGAAAAAAGAGCCTGAGAATCAACGCGACACCACATCAGGACTGCGAAAGGGGGTGTGCGTCGAAGAACAATCAGGCGCGAAGCGCCGTTCTGAGACCCACACCCCCTTGCGCAGTCCGGGCTACTGGCACTATCTGGCACTTGCACTGCATCCAAAACGTCATTGATGCCTGAGCAACTCATCAAACCAATGGAGACAAGCTCTCTGCCCGACGCTGCTGAAGCAAATACATATTCCGATACAAACCCTCCTGCGCCAGCAATTGTTGATGCGTCCCACGCTGAGTAATTTCACCTTGATGCAACACCAGAATTTGATCCGCAGCAATGATGGTGCTCAAACGGTGAGCAATCGCAATGATGCTGGTACTGCCTTTAAGCAGCATCAACGCAGACTGAATGACCGCCTCGGTATGACTGTCAATATTGGCAGTGGCCTCATCCAATATCAAGATACGAGGCTTATGCGCCAGCGTACGTGCCAAAGACAAAAGTTGACGCTGACCAGTAGAGAAATTACCGCCGCGCTCATCCATCGGGGTGTTATAGCCCAAAGGCAAACTCATGACAAACTCATGAATCTGCGCTTGTTGAGAGGCGCTCACCAACTGCTCATCTGACATATCCTGCCCAAGACAGATGTTGTCTCGCACCGTGCCAGTGGTAATAAACGGATCCTGCAAGACCACACCCACCTGATTACGAAGGCTGTTCTGATCAATTTCATGCAGCTGCCAACCATCCAGCAGAATTGCACCGGACTGCGGTGCGTAAAAGCGCATCAGCAAACTCATCAACGTGCTCTTACCACTGCCAGTATGGCCAACAATCGCATAGAACTCGCCCGGCTCAACACTGAAATTGATATCGCACAAAACCTTGTGTTCACCATCGTAGCTGAACCCGACATCTTTGAATTCAACATGACCCTTGCTGATCTGTTGATTCGCACTGACATGCTGCTCAGCACCTTCGTCAAGTATGGCAAACACACGTTCGCCCGCAACAACCGCCTGTTGCAACATGCTCAGGCGCTGAGTCATTTGCATGACAGGTTCAGTGATGCGGGACAGGTAGTTGATAAACGCATAGATCACACCAATTTCAACAACACCGGTCATGGATTGCGATCCAAAATAAAACAACACACCTGCCAAGGTCAGGGTCCTCAGCAAGTCAGGCATGGGGCGCAGCAGCATGGCATCGAGTTTCAGATTGGTCATGCGCGCAGCAAAGTGACTTTGGCTGGTTTTTGTAAAAGCCTGCTGAAAGCGGCGCTGCTGATTCATTAACTGGATAATCCGCATGCCTTGAATGGACTCACTCATGGTGGCATTGATCTGACTGAGAATGCTGCGCGCTTTGTGATACCGCGGTGCGCTCAAGTGCTGATAGGTCAACATGACACCCATCATTACCGGCACAATGACCAGGCACACCAGCATCAATCGCGGATCAAGAATGGCCATCGCAATAAAAATTGCAATCATCAGCACAATGCCTTGCGCAAATGTGGCAATCACATGCAGGAATAGATCCTTGATTGCCTCGGTGTCATTGGTGATGCGCGAGACCAGTTTTCCGGTTGGGCGGTGGTCAAAATACGACAAGGGTTTTCGAATGACGGTACTGAAAACCTGCGCACGCAAACTACGTACAACGGAAAACGCTATCTCGTTCAAACGCATCGCCTGCCAGTACCCTGCCCAGGCTGACAGCCCATAAAGTACCGCATAGGACAGCGCCAGAATCATCAACTCGCCTGGCGGAAAATGCGATTGTGTGACGTAGTCATCCAGAAAAATCTTGACCAGCACAGGGCCGATCACTTGACCCAAGGTGCCCAGCACCAACAGCGCGGCGGCCTGCTTCAACAAGCCGGGATAGGCAAGCGCATAGGCCAACAATCGACGTAGCGAGCGCCGATCCAGTTTTTGTGGAATTTCATCGTCCTGATGCAACGGCTTGCTCCAGCTTCTGATAATCAAACATACGCGAATACCAGGCTTTTCCCTGTACC
>JAUYSM010000086.1 GCA_030696315.1 Pseudohongiella sp.
TCCGCATGCCCAGGGTCTTGAGGATGCACTGGACACCTCAGACCCAGCTGTGTGTAGAGCGCTAAGACCCGCGAACATGCCATTTACCCGCATGAGCCTTAGCCTGCGCACCTTGCTGGGGGCCGGCCAGCGCATGCTTTACATTGTAGGTGAATCCAAATTGAGCACGTTGAAGGCGGCATTAGAGCCTGGCTCCGTCAAGGACATGCCGGTTCGGGCAATCCTGCACGCTGACAATGTACATACGGATATTTTTTACGCACCCTGTTAACCACAAACCAGTCAGACACAAAGCACCGAGGCTTTTGAAATGATGAACGTAACAGTGGAAGCGGTCACCAATACCATTCGGGAACGCAGCCGGCAGTCGCGACAGGATTACCTCGCGTTGATGAGCGCCACACGCCAGCATCTGCCGCCGCGCAAACGCCTGTCCTGTGGCAATCTTGCGCACACGTTTGCTGCGTGTTCTGCCCATGAAAAACAACTGATCGCAGGCATGCAGGCGCCCAATATCGGCATAGTCACCTCCTACAACGACATGCTTTCCGCTCATCAACCCTTACAGAGTTATCCCAATATCATCAAACAGGTTGCTGCGCAGCATCATGCCACTGCCCAGGTGGCCGGCGGCGTGCCCGCCATGTGCGACGGTGTCACCCAAGGCCAGCCGGGCATGGAGTTGAGCCTGTTCAGCCGCGATGTCATCGCCATGGCAACTGCCATCAGCCTCAGTCACAACACCTTCGATGCTGTGGTGTGTCTGGGCGTGTGTGACAAAATCGTACCCGGCATGTTGATCGGCGCGCTCAAATTTGGGCACCTGCCCACGGTATTTGTGCCCGCTGGCCCGATGGCATCCGGCGTTCCCAATAAGGAAAAAGCACTGGTGCGCCAGCGCCATGCTCAGGGATTGCTTAACGATGAAGCGCTACTGGCGGTGGAATCTGCTTCGTATCACAGCCCTGGCACCTGCACTTTCTACGGGACGGCCAACAGCAATCAGGTCATGGTGGAAATGCTTGGTATTCAATTGCCAGGCGCATCGTTTGTGCACCCTGACAGCCTGATACGTGAGGCCTTGACACGCGAGTCTGTCCACCGGGTGTTGTCAGCCTGTGTCACCGATCAAACAGACATGCATGCAAGCGCGCTCAAACCCTTATCCGCGATGGTGACCGAGGCATCACTTGTTAATGCCGCCGTTGCCTTGCTGGCCAGTGGCGGCTCGACCAACCATACACTGCACTTGTTGGCGATCGCTCAGGCAGCCGGCATCGATATGCGCTGGCAGGACCTTGATCGACTCTCTGCCGTCACACCGCTGCTGGCAAAAATCTATCCAAATGGCGATGCTGACGTCAATGCGTTTCAGGCCGCCGGCGGGACCGCGTTTCTGGTGCGTGAACTGCGCCGTGGCGGCTTGTTGAACGAAGATGTGGTCACCCTGATGGGGCATGGTATGGCCTCCTATGAGAATACGCCTGAACTTCAGGCAGACATGAGCGTGGCCTGGGTGAATCTGGACAGCGGTGTCATCATGCCGGATGTACTGAGATCGATTGACACACCCTTTACTGCGCAAGGCGGCTTACGTTACCTGAATGGCAATCTGGGGGAGTGCATCAGCAAAATTTCTGCGGTCAAACCTGAACACAGAACAATCACCGCCCCCTGTTTGATCTTCGAATCACAGTCCGCCTTAAAACAAGCCTTTGAGCGTGGCGAACTCGCCAGAGACTTTGTCGCAGTGGTCAGATTTCAGGGGCCGGCTGCCAACGGTATGCCAGAACTACATCAGTTGACACCCAGTCTGGGCGCCTTACTCGATCAGGGTTTCAAGGTGGCCTTGGTAACGGATGGTCGTATGTCCGGCGCGTCCGGAAAAGTACCCGCAGCCATTCATGTCTGCCCGGAGGCCAGTGCTGGCGGGCCATTGGCAAGGCTTCAGGATGGAGATGTGATCACGCTGGATACTGAGCTTGGTCATCTGTTTGTGCATCTGAGTGACGAAGCGTTGGCGGCGCGGATCCCCGCGCAAAAACCTGTTGAGGAAGCCTGGCAACAGCAAAGTCTTGGCCGTGATTTATTCTCGAAACTACGCGAACAGGCTGGCCCAGCTAATAGAGGCGCCTCATTTTTTTGAAATACTTTTATGTGGAGCAGGGAATATGCCGTTTCTGAAAGAACAACTGTTATCACTCACCGTGCTGCCCGTGCTGATTGTTGACTCCGAAGAACAAGCCGTTGGCCTTTGTCGCGCACTGTCTCAGGCAGGTTTAAAGGCCGTTGAGATTACCTTGCGCACGCCAGCAGCGCTGCCGGCAATCAGAGCCGTCAAACAAACCTTGCCTGAGTTACTGGTGGCCGCAGGTACTGTCATTTCGACACAAGATATGGAGAATGTGGCAGAGGCGGGGGTTGATTTTGCGGTCAGCCCGGGTTTAACCCGTTCTCTGTCAGAGTGTGCACGTCAGAATGACCTGGTTTTTTTACCCGGTGTCAGCACGGCATCGGAGATTATTGGTGGCATGGAACTGGGGCATAGGGTATTCAAGTTTTTCCCGGCACAAGCCAGCGGCGGGGTTGCCTTACTCAAAGCATTTGTTTCGCCCTTCGCCGGCATCAGTTTCTGTCCCACGGGCGGCATTAACGGTGCTAATGTAGAGGCTTATCTGGCGCTCAGTAATGTGTGTTGTGTAGGGGGTTCGTGGATGATCCCTGACGCTCTGGTAAAAGAACGTCGCTGGGAAGAACTCAGCACACTGGTTGCCGCCTCTCTGGAACAGCTGAAACGCGTGGAAAAGCTCACATCATGACAAAAACGGCATTACTTGCAGATATCGGTGGCACCAATGTCAGATTCGCTTTGAGCGAGTCTGCTGGCGCACCACTGCAGTGCATTCACACCATGCTGTGCGCTGACTTTGAACACCTGATCGATGCGGTCAGACAATATCTGGGTTTTATTGCAGAACAGCACGCACCAATGCCGAGCCTTTTTTGTCTGGCCGTTGCCGCGCCGGTGCAAGGTGATTTTATCAAGCTCACCAACAATCACTGGCGCTTCAGCCGCCGGGAACTCAGTCAGGTACTGGCCATGCCTGTAATGGTTCTGAATGACTTTGAAGCACAGGGCTGGTGTTTGCTGCACCCGGATCAACTGCCTGTGCGCTGGTTACAAAAACCCGCGGTCACAGATGCCCAGCCTGATCAGTGGCCTGAGGCCCTGCGCACAATAGCCGGGCCTGGCACCGGTTTTGGCGCCTCCAGCCTGAGCATCGGGGGTGAAGTCATCAGTGCGGAACCTGGCCACGCAGCGTTTGCCCCTGTCAACGATGATGAAATGGCCTTACTGCGCCAGCTCTGGCAGTGGTTCCCACGAGTCACCGTAGAGCATCTGATTTCTGGCCCGGGGATTGCAAACATCTACAGTGCGCTCAGCACACTTGCCGGGCAACCCATCAAACCCGACGCAGCACCAAATGCGGCAGAGATTGTTGAAATGGCAGACAGACATGCAATCGCACAACAAACACTGCAGCACTTCAGTAGCATGATGGGCGGAATCTGTGGCGACATGGCACTCACCAAAGGGTCACGTGGCGGATTTGTGCTCAGCGGCAATCTGATCCACAAGCTGGGCAAACATTTTGATGAACAGGCATTTGTTCGCCGATTCACTGACAAGGGCAATTTCAGTGATTGGTGCCGAGCCATTCCGCTTGCCTGCCTGCTGGATGAATTCCCCGGTCTGACAGGATGTGCCGTGTACGCACACCGCTCCCACAACACCTTGACGATCTGAGCGCACGGACTCCACCTCAATGACAATGGACATGTTCAACGAGTCTTTATCCAGCATCCTGAGGGCTTACGGCGTACAGACTGATTTCATCAATTTTGCCGGCGAACGACAGGCAATCCCGGAGCAAGACCAGTGGGCGGTGTTATCTGCGTTGAATGTGGATGTCTTCAAAGACAATACACCCGCACAACCCTGTGCAGACAAAATGGCCATGCTGTTGCAACGCGATCATAAACAGCAACACTCAAGAATGCTGCCGCCGGTTGCAGTTTTCACGTGTCAAAAAAGCACATCAAACGCCAGTGTCACGCTGCAGTTACCCGAATATGCACTGCATGAAACTTTGGTTTGCCGGATAGTAACAGAGCAAGGTGAGCATTTTGAAAACGCCTCAGGCCTGCTGAATCCTGCTGCGCTTGATCTTCATGAAATCGATAGAATTCAGCTGGATACAACCTGGTACCTCAAGTTGAATCTCCCTTTATCAATCAACCAACTGCCGCCCGGATATCACTCACTTTTTGTGCAGACTGGTGGGCTGTCCGCAACGATGTCATTGATTGTGGCGCCTGAACGTTGTTTTCAACCACCGGCACTGGCTCAGCAGAAAAAACTCTGGGGGCTGTCTGTCCAGCTTTACAGCCTGTGCTCAGCACGCAGTTTAGGGATGGGTGATTTTGCAGATCTGCGCCTGCTGATGCAGCAAGTGGCAAAGCAGGGCGCAGCATTTATTGTGCTCAATCCCTTACACGCCGGCGCTCTGCATTACCCGGAGAACTGCAGCCCATACAGTCCCATCGACCGCCGCCGAATCAACCCTCTGTACATAGATCCACAAACAGAACCCGATTTTCTCGAAGGTGAGGCGGTACACTGGCTGGCAGACAGCCGCCAGGCCGCGCAGTTACGGGTGTTGATCGCACAGGAAGGCTGGATAGATTACACCCAGGTGACCGAGCTGAAATTCCGGATTTTTGAACGGATGTACGAACGTTTCCTTAGTGTTCAGCAACAAGGAGGCAGCAAGCGCGTTGAGCTTTTTAATGAGTTTGTCCAGCTGCAAGGGGATGCCTTGCGCGTGTACGCGCAGTGGCAAGCTCAACATCCGGTCAGTGCAGCCGGGCAGTTTGCGCAATCTGAGCAGTTTTATTGTTACCTGCAGTGGTTGGCTGAAATGCAATTGCAGTCCTGCCAGGATGAGGCGCTGGCGCTTGGCATGCCCATTGGACTGGTGCGAGACCTGGCCGTCGGCAGCGCTCGCGATGGCACAGAAGTCGGCGAGCATCCTGGTCTGTTTTGCACCAAAGCCAGTATTGGCGCACCGCCAGACCCGCTGGCTCCCCAAGGCCAGAACTGGGGGTTGCCGCCGCTATCACCGCGCCAGCTTAGCGAACATGCCTACCAGCCCTTCAGCAATTTATTGCGCAGCAACATGTCGCACTGTGGCGCACTGCGCATCGACCATGTGATGGCCTTGATGCGCCTGTGGTGGTGCCCCTATGAAGACTCAGGCCATGGTGCCTATGTCACGTATCCCGCTGCAGATCTGTTTGCCATATTGCGACTGGAAAGCCATCGCCAACAATGTATGGTGATTGGTGAAGATCTGGGCATTGTCCCTGAGGAGGTCAAACGCCACCTCAGTGAATCCGGCATTTATTCAAACGTGCTGTTTTATTTTGAAAAGAGCTCACCCTGTCAGTTCAAACAGCCACAGGATTACCCGGAACGCGCGCTGGCCATGCTGGCCAATCATGATGTTCCGACCTTGGCTGCCTGGTGGTGCTCTGGCGACCTTGAACTTCGATTTGCACTGGGCTTGACCACTGATCCGGACGTATTAAAGGCACAAAAACAGCAGCGCCGGCAGGAAAAACTGCACATGCTACAGCTGTTAGAAGCACAATGGTTGTTGCCGGCCAATCGATTTTCAGAAGACCGCGTCGACCGGCCGGTTGATCATGACCTGGCAGCGGCATTGATGCGCTGTTGTTCGCGCACACGCTCTGCGCTGGTATCTGTGCAACTGGAGGATCTGGCCTTGTTGCAGACACCTGTGAACATACCGGGCACATCAAACGAATATAAAAACTGGCGACGAAAATTGCCGATGGATTTGATAGAACAACTGGGAGCCGAACCTATTTCCCGGTTATTGGAGAGTCTGCGCGTTGAACGACCATGATCACAAGCGGCAATCGCCTGCACACACTGCACCGGGTCAGCATTTGATTTCGCCGCAAGATTTGTATTTGTTCGCGCGTGGCGAACATGAATGTGTGTTTGATGTGCTCGGCGCGCATCTGACGGAGCAGGGCACACGTTTTGCGGTGTGGGCGCCCAACGCCAGCGCAGTCTTTGTATGTGGCGACTTTAACTACTGGAGTCCCGATGCTCATGTACTGCACCGGCAGGGTGATTCGGGTGTATGGGCCGGAGAAATCAGGGGCGTGGTGTCCGGTATGCATTACAAATACCGGATTATCAGTGCAGATGGCCGAGTCATGCCGCTCAAAGCAGACCCATATGCACAGGAATCACAGTACCGGCCCGACACCGCCTCCATGGTGCCCCATGTCCAAGGTCATATCTGGTCCGATCAGGCCTGGCTAGCCAGGCGCCAGCATACCCCGCACCATCGTGACGCTCTGCTTATCTACGAACTGCATGCCGGTTCATGGCGACGTGGCCCGGACAATCAGTTTCTCAACTATCGTGAGCTTGCCGATCAGTTGATTCCCTATGTTGTGGATCTGGGATTCACGCACATACAACTGATGCCGATCACTGAGTATCCCTTTGACGGTTCCTGGGGTTATCAGCCGACCGGGCTTTTTTCTCCTACCCGACGCCTGGGTGCCCCGGATGACCTGCGTTATCTGATTGATCTAGCACACCAGCATGGCATTGGTGTGCTATTGGACTGGGTTCCAGCGCATTTTCCGGCCGACGATCACAGTCTCAAACAGTTTGATGGCACCTGTCTGTACGAGCATGAAGATCCACGCAAAGGTTTCCACCCGGACTGGAACACCCTGATTTACAACTTCAGCAGAGGCGAAGTGATCAGTTATCTGCTCAGCAGCGCGGTTTACTGGCTGCAAGAGTTTCATTTTGATGGTTTGCGTGTGGATGCGGTGGCGTCCATGCTCTATTTGAATTACAGCCGCAAAGACGGTGAATGGCTGCCCAATGAATACGGTGGCGTGGAAAACCTGGAAGCTATCCGTCTGCTGCAAACCATCAACGAGCGGGTTCATCAACGCGTACCGGGCGTGATGCTGATTGCTGAGGAATCAACCGCTTGGCCGGGTGTCACGCAATTGACAGCACAAGGGGGCCTGGGGTTTGGTTTTAAATGGAACATGGGCTGGATGAATGACACGCTGCGCTATGTGAGTCGCGATCCCATTCATCGCCGTTACCACCATCATGACATCCGCTTTGGACTGTCTTATGCGTTCTCCGAACAGTTTATCCTGCCACTGAGCCATGATGAAGTGGTGCATGGCAAACGCTCTTTGCTTGAAAAAATGCCGGGCGATGACTGGCAGAAATTCGCCAACTTGCGGGCAACCTTGGGGCTGATGTGGGCTCATCCAGGCAAAAAACTGTTATTTATGGGTGCCGAATTTGCGCAAAGGCAGGAATGGAACCACGATAAGGCGCTGGACTGGCACCTGCTGGAACATGGCTCTCATCAGGGTATACACACATTGGTGCGCGACCTGAACAGTACACTGCGCGCTCATCACGCCTTATTTGAACTGGATTCTCACCCTGACGGATTCAGCTGGATTGACGCGGATGCAGAACACCAGTCAGTGTTTGTGTTTATGCGTCGCAGCCAGGCACACGCAGGGCAAACATTGATTGCTGTGAGCAATTTCACACCGGCTGTACATAGCGGCTGGCGCGTGGGTGTGCCGGCCGCAGGGCGCTACACAGAAATACTCAATACCGATAGTCATTTTTACGGAGGAAGCGGGACCGGCAATCTGGGAGTGGTGACGGCAGAAGCTGTTGCCAGCCATGGTTATGACTGGTCTGTTGTCCTTACTTTACCTCCACTGGGGACTTTGTGGTTATGTCACCAAGCAACATAAAAAACATTAAACGCGGCTTAAAAGTCGGGCGTGCCGGCCCTTTAGGTGCCCATTGGGACGGGGAAGGTGTCAATTTTTCTCTGTTCTCCGCAAACGCCGAGCGGGTCGAATTGTGTCTGTTCAGCGCAGACGGGACGCAGGAGATTGCCAGACATGTGCTGCCTGCCTGCCAGAATCAGATCTGGCACGGGTATCTGGAAGGCGCTGGGCCGGGCACCGTCTATGCCTACCGTGTCCACGGGGTTTATCAGCCCCATCTTGGCCATCGCTTTAATCCCAACAAGTTGCTGCTTGACCCTTATTGTCGGCAACTGACCGGCCGTTTTGTCTGGTCTGACCTGCACTTTGGCTACGACCCACGGCAAGCAATTGATCAGGAGACACCGGACAAACGCGACAATCAGGCGTTTATGCCCAAGTGCCTGGTGGTGGGCGCATTGCCGCCGCCACGGTTTAAAAAGCCCGCCATTGCCATGGCAGATACCATCTTGTATGAAGCCCATCTGAAAGGGTTTACGGTATCGCATCCCGCCATTCCGGAGTACATGCAGGGTCGTTTTCCGGGCATGGCACACAGCGACATTATTGCTTATATCAAATCGCTGGGCATCACCTCGGTTGAGTTGCTGCCTGTTCAAAGTTTTGTCAGCGAGTCGTTTCTGCAGCATAAAAATCTCAGTAACTACTGGGGTTACAATCCCTTGTGCTTTTTTGCGCCACATCTGGATTATCTGAGTGGAAACAGTCTGTTGGAAGTACGCGACATGGTAGACACGTACCATGAGGCAGGCATTGAAATCATTCTGGATGTGGTGTTTAACCACACTGCGGAGGGCGGCAGATTAGGGCCAACTCTGTCGTTTCGTGGCATCGACAATCTGTCGTATTACCGCTTACAAAACGAAGACCGAAGTTTTTACATTAATGATACCGGCTGCGGCAATACCTTAAATCTGACGCATCCGCGCGTCATACAGCTGATCATGGATTGTCTGCGCTACTGGGCGGATACCTTGCAGATTGATGGATTCCGATTTGATCTGGCGCCCGTGCTGGGCAGAGAAGCACATGGATTTGATCAAGGCAGTGGCTTTTTTGATGCGCTGCTGCAGGATCCGACCCTGCAGGATGTGAAACTGATTGCTGAGCCCTGGGACATTGGTCCGGGCGGCTACCAACTGGGGAAATTCCCGCCGGGCTGGTCCGAATGGAATGACCGCTACCGCGACACCACTCGTCGGTTCTGGCGCGGAGACTCTGGAGTTATGCCAGAGTTTGCCCGCCGTATCCACGGCTCCAGCGATATTTTTGAGCATGGTGGTCGACGCCCGTCGGCCAGCATCAATTTCATCTGCAGCCATGATGGATTTACCCTCAATGACCTGGTCAGTTACCGCGAGCGTCACAACGAAGCCAATGGTGAAAAAAATCTGGATGGTCATCGCGAAAACTTCAGCGACAATTTTGGGGTGGAAGGCCCTGTTCAGGACGCAACAATCCATGTGATCCGTCAACGCCAACAGCGCAATCTGCTGACCACCTTGATGTTGTCTCAGGGCGTGCCTATGCTGCAGGCCGGCGATGAATTCTGCCGCACTTTGCACGGCAACAATAATGCCTACTGTCAGGATAATCCCATCAGTTGGATCAACTGGGATCAGATCACCCGCGATGGTGTGAGCCAGCAGGCGTTTACCCGTTATTTGATTGGACTGCGAAAACAATACCGGATTCTGTTTCCGGATGTGTACGTGCACGAAGCGCTGGAACCTGATGCGCCGACCATCGAGTGGTTTAACAACAGCGGCGAACCCATGCAGCCGAGGCACTGGCAAGAACATCACGCCCGCACCCTGGGTTACCTGATTTCTGTTAAACACCCCACACAAAACACCCGAGTGCGGATGTTGAGTGTGTTCCATGCGGGTCGTGACGCCGTCAGCTTCATGTTGCCGATACTGGAAGGCCTCAGCCACTGGGAGATATTGCTGGATACCGCCAGCTTCACCGGTCAACCAGACCCTGACAATTGCAGAGTCGACAGCCGCCTGAATTTGTTTTCGTGCTCAACCGTTGTTTTGCTCGCCCACTTGCATACATCACATTCTGAAACAGAGGGAGTTGTTAACGCATGACAACTGACATCAGCAGTACCGTAGCAGCAAATGTGTCCGTTAAGCTTGATGACTCGCCGTGGCTGGGCATCGATGCCAACAGTCTGGAAACAGATCTGGCCAGACATTTCCATCTGACATTAGGCCGCGACAAAGATCCGGCCTCGCACTATTACCTGTACAACGCCGCCGCCCTGACCGTGCGCGATCGTCTGGTTGAACGATGGCGCAGCACGCGGCAGAACTACCATGATGCCGGATGCAAACGGGTTGCCTATATCTCCCTTGAATTTCTGGTCGGCCGTTCGTTGTGTAATGCCGTGATGAATCTTGGTATAGAGGAATCCTTGCAACGCTCGCTGTTTCGCTACGGCGTAACCCTGGAGCAATTGTCGGAAGAGGAAAGTGATGCCGGGCTGGGCAATGGCGGACTTGGCAGGCTGGCCGCGTGTTTTCTTGACAGTTGTGCCACGCTGGGCTTGCCGGTTACCGGGTACGGCTTGCGGTATGAATACGGTATGTTCCATCAAAAAATTGAAAATGGCCGTCAGGTAGAAGGCCCGGATCACTGGCTGGATCGCGGCAATCCCTGGGAGTTTGAAGCGCCGCAGGACACCCGTCGTGTGCGTTTTTTTGGACATACGCGCTTTGAACGCGATGAACACGGCAACCTGCATGCCTGTTGGGTT
>JAUYSM010000098.1 GCA_030696315.1 Pseudohongiella sp.
TTTGCGCTGTCGGGTGTGATTGTCAACGACTCAATTGTTTTAGTGAGCTTTCTGCGACGAGAGCAGGAAGCTGGGCTGTCTCTGACAGCAGCGGTCAGATCTGCGGCCTTATCGCGCTTCAGAGCAGTATTGTTGACCTCATTAACAACAATCGCCGGATTGTCGCCACTGATGTTTGAAAATTTCAGCCTTGCTATTTATATGGTGCCCATTGCGGTCACGCTCTGTTTTGGACTGGCCTTTGGTACTGCGTTGGTTCTGCTGGTGGTGCCAGCCATGATAGTCATCACCGAACAATTGAAGTCACGTATCACTAATTTAATGCCTGCAACTCGCAGATTTAAAATTCAGGAAGGAAACTGATCATGTTTGAACAAGCTCAGATCGTCAGAAGATTGCCACGACTTCGTCATGTCGGTGTGCGACTCGCCGGTGTGTTGGTGTTTGGCGCATTGATAACGCTCAGTGCATTGATTATCGCGACCGGTCCTCGTGCTGAACCTGAAGTTCGCGCTGAGAAAGAATGGCCGGTGAGTTTCAAAACAGTTTCTCCACAGGCGCTTGAGCCCAGTTTCCAGGTCTATGGTCGTCTGGAATCCGGGCAGACCGCCGTGTTGCGCGCTGCCATATCTGGCACGGTTTCAGGGGTGCTATTTCGAGAGGGCGACTGGGTCGATCGCGGTGATGTGCTGGCCGTGCTGGATGATGCAGAATTGAGCCTGGCGGTCAGCGCTGCTGAGTCAGCACTGCGCCAGGCGCAGGCCAATCGCAGTTCGGTATTGACCAGTTTTGAGTTGGCACAAGAGCTGACAGCGCATCACGAGGCGCAAGCGCTAATGGCCGTTACCAAGCGCGAACGTTTTGACACCTTGCACGAGCAACGCATGATTGCTGATGCACAATTGGACGAAGTTCTTCAGGAGGCCAATGAACGTGCCATGACGTTGGCACGGCATAAGGCATCACTTAAAGATTTTCCGTATCAGATAGCGCGCGCTGACGCTGCGGTTTCTGAAGCACAAACGCGGTTGCAACGTGCGCAACTGGAATTGTCTTATTCCCGCCTGACAGCACCGTTCTCTGGCCGTGTTTTGAGTATCGATGTAGCGGAAGGCGATCGAATTGCAGGTGGCACTTCACTGTTGAAGCTGGCTGATTTCGAAAGTCTGCAGATCCGCGCAGCAATCCCGGTGCAGACCGCGCAACGGCTTCGGCAGTCGCTTGACAGGGGGCAGCCATTGACCGGTCGCGCGCTGGCAGGCGGTGTGTCGGAAGAATTTGAACTGCTTGGGTTGGCAGGTGATATCAAACCTGGACAAGGAGGCATCGACGCATTTTTTGGAGTCGATTCCGACTCGGTGCTGGCACTTGGTAGTGTTGTGCAGTTGAGTCTGAACCTGCCGGCTGAGCCTGATGTTGTATCGATACCCATGCACGCACTCTACGACAACGTCAGAATTTATCGAATTGAGCAGAGTCGATTACAGGCTCTGGAAGTTGAACGTGTTGGTGAGTATGAAGACCACTTGGGCAACTACCAGTTATTGGTCAGATCGCCTGCGATCAAAGCCGGCGACCAGATCATGATTTCGCAGTTGCCAACAGCGGTGACGGGCTTGTTGGTTGTTCCGGTTGAAACCAACGTCGCGACCGCCACAGAATTGGCTGCGCAGTGGTCAAGCCTGGAATGAGGTGATATTGTCGTTCTCCTGTGGCAACACCGAATTTAACAGGAGAACGATCAGGCATGGCGCAGTTAATGGAAGGACAGGTTGTGATTGTGACGGGCGGTACCCGGGGCATTGGTCTCGCGATTGCCAAAGCAGTGCTGGCAGAAGGCGCCCGTGTACTGATCACCGGGCGCTCACAATCGAGTGTTGATGAGGGGCTGGCAAAGCTGGCGGATACCAATGCACATGGCATCCCCGCAGATGTAGCCAGTGAGTCAGATACCTTGGCTGTCTTTGAAAAGGCCATGGCAATGTTTGGTAAAGTCGATGCTGTTGTCAACAACGCGGGCATAGCCCGGGCTGGCGCGATTGACAATCTGCGGCTGAAAGACTTTCAGATGGTCATGGATACCAACCTCACAGGTGCGTTTTTATACAGTCGTGAAGCGTTCCGAGTGATGAAAAACAACGGCGGCGGCCGTATTCTGAATATCGGCAGTATCTCCAGTCAGGTTCCCCGTTTTGGTTCTGTACCTTACACAACCAGCAAGTTTGGTTTGCAGGGTATGACCCGCGCGTTGGCCGTCGAGGGTCGTGAACTTGGCATCATGGTCAGTTGTCTGCATCCCGGTAATGTTTATACCGATATCTGGGATAACGCACCCGCATCAGTGATTGATGAACCCAAAATGGATGTGGCTGATATTGCGCGCGTGGCAGTGCTGATGCTGTGTATGCCGGCAAATGCCACCATTATTGATGCAACTGTGCTGGATCATCGCCAGCCTTTCCTTGGCCGTGGTTAACAACAGGAGACTGTTTATGACAATTAAAAATTACCGGAATCTGGTGTTTGTTGTATTTGCTGCATTGAGCTGCTCGTCGTTTGCGCAACAGGTGTCATTAGTGGCGCCGGATGCAACGATTACCCTACTGTCAGATCAATTTACGTTTACCGAAGGGCCGGTTGCTGATGCCAGCGGTAATGTCTATTTTTCTGACATCCCCGCAAACCGGATTCACGTGTGGACAGTCGCGGGAGAACTAGAGACTTTTCGCGAGCAAACCAATGGGACCAATGGGCTATTCTTTGACACGGGTTGGCAACTGTTTGGTGCTGAAGGTGGCGCGGGTCGTATTACCCGCATGGATAATACCGGGGCAGCCAGTGTGGTCGTCGACCAACACAATGGTTTGCCGTTTAATAGTCCAAACGATCTGTGGATAGACGCTGCGGGCGGGATTTATTTTACTGATCCGCGATATGGCGATGAATCCAACAATCCACAGCCGGGTTACTACGTTTATTATCTGGCGCCAGGCGCAATGCAGGCGCAGGCGATCATTACTGACCTGGTAAAACCCAATGGTGTGATTGGTACACGAGATGGGTCAACCTTGTATGTGGCTGATCATCTTGGCAACCAGACCTTTGCCTACACGCTGACTGCGCCGGGGCAAGTGAGCAATAAACGGCTTATTGCCGCCCAGGGCTCAGATGGACTCACTCTGGACGAAACCGGAAATCTGTATTTGACGGGTGGGCGAAACGTATCGGTGTACAGTGCCGATGGTCAGTTGCTGCAAGCCATCGAGTTTCCGCTGGCGCCGGCCAATATGACCTTTGGTGGCGCTAATCGGGATGTATTGTTTGTGACCGCAAGGACCAGTCTGTTTGCATTACAGATGGCCATTAAAGGCATGTACTGAGTCGCCACTCAAAGCGCTGGCTGGAAATAGTGGTATCTGTTCCGGCCAGCGGCCTTGGACTGATACAAGGCCTGGTCAGCTTTGGATAACAGGCTTTTGAAGTCATCACCATGGGCTGGCGCCAATGCAATGCCCATCGACAGTGTAGGTGACAGAGTTTCCCCTCCCAGCGTCACGGGCATACTGACCGAGTGTTTGATTTTTCTGAGAATCACTTCGACCTCCTGACTGACACTGACACCCGGCAGTAATATCAGGAACTCATCACCCGCGATACGTGTCAGCCGATCTGTCCTGCGTAACTGTGAGCTGATGACTTCACCAATATGCTTGAGCAGGTCGTCGCCGCATTGATGGCCGTGTGTATCATTAACATCTTTGAAGTTATCGACATCCACAAAGATCAGAGCCATGCCTGATCGCTCCTGCATAGCCTGATCAAACATATCACTGAAGTACTGTTCTGCCATGCGTCGGTTAGGCAAACCGGTCAACGTGTCGTGATTGGCAAGGTGTTCTGCAGCGATGCGAGACTGTGTGATTTCAGTCATCTCTACCCTCAGTGCCGCCAGCATTGCCAACAAGTCGGTGGCAAGCACGCGCATGACAAAGGTGGCAGCAGTCAGCAGGATGCCAAAATCCAGCATCCATCGGTACCCAAGCATATTTTCTGCGCCAACACGCCAGCCTTGGGTATTGGCGGTCAACAATATGACCATATAGGCCAGCATGCTCAAGTAGGACAGGTAAAACGCACGTTTGCCGATCATGATCAGGGCAAATAGTTGTGCCGCAGGGAAAACCAACAAAGCGGATGATCGAAGTCCTGATCCTGACCACATTGCCTGCGCGATACAGACAAACATCACTACTAAGGTGATTGTTGCAGCGGCCTGGGTGTACCCACGTCGTAGCAGAAAAAATGCGAATGACAGGAAAAGGATGGCAAACAGCAGAACCGGAACAACAACATTGTCCGCGGATAGCAGATTGACAAACGCCAGCGCAAACAGAGCAAGCAATAAAACGCCTATGGTCTGGCCAACGCGCTTGTTGCGAATCTGCTCAAACTCATTGTTCAGATTGCCAACGCGTGCCTGTTGGTTCATGTACCTGCCTTAGGGAAATAGTGTGATGGCTCTCAAACTTTGACTATGCCGCGAAAACACCCAATTGGCAATTAAAGTCCCTGCCGGCGAGCCAAAGGACCGCTGCCAGCAGGGAGAGTCAGCATAAGTCAGTTGCGAATCAAGTAATCAAAAGCACTTAAAGCAGAGCGTGAGCCTTCACCCATGGCAATAATAATCTGCTTGAATGGCACATTGGTGACATCACCCGCCGCAAAAACGCCGGGAATGTTGGTCTGACCTTTTGCGTCAATCTCTATTTCACCATGGCGTGTTGTTGTCACCGTGCCTTTGACCCATTCGCTGTTGGGCAGTAAGCCAATCTGCACAAAAACGCCGTCCAGCGCCAGGGTATGCAGCTCATCTGTGTGTCGGTCTTTATATTGCAAGGCGGTCATTTTCTGGCCGTCGCCGATAATTTCCATGGTTTGCGCCATGGTGATGATGTCGACATTGGGCATGCTGCGCAGCTTACGCTGCAACACGTCATCCGCTCGCAAGGTGTCTGCAAACTCCAGCACAGTGACGTGTTTGACAATGCCTGCCAGGTCTATGGCTGCCTCGATGCCTGAATTGCCGCCGCCTGCAACAGCGACGCGTTTGCCCTTGAATAAGGGACCATCACAATGGGGGCAATATGCGACACCTTTGTTTCGGTATTGCTGCTCGCCGGGCACATTAAGCTCACGCCAGCGCGCACCGGTTGCCAGAATGACCGATTTGGCTTTGAGGGCCGCACCACTGGCAAAACGAACCTCATGATATCCACCGGGTTCAACTGCAGGTACCAATGCGGAGGCGCGCTGCAGATTCATGATATCCACATCATAGTGTTTTACATGTTCTTCCAGTTCGCGGGCGAGGCGTGGCCCTTCGGTTTCTTGAACCGAAACAAAATTTTCAATGGACATGGTATCCAGCACCTGTCCGCCAAAACGCTCAGCAGCTACCCCTGTTCGTATGCCTTTCCGTGCAGCATAAATCGCCGCTGCAGCACCCGCTGGGCCACCACCGACAATCAACACATCAAACGGTTCTTTGGTGTTCAGTTTAGCGGCGTCGCGCGTCGCGGCACCGGTATCTATTTTGGCCAGGAGTTCGTCAACACCCATACGGCCTTGGGCAAACAACTTTCCATTCAGGTAAATACTGGGTACCGACATTACCTGGCGCTCGTCAACTTCTTTCTGGAAAAGCGCACCGTCAATCGCGACATGCTTGATACTCGGGTTGAGCACGGCCATCACATTCAGGGCCTGAACAACATCGGGGCAATTCTGACAAGACAGCGAAAAATAGGTCTCAAACAGGTACTCGCCTTCGATGGCCTTGATCTGCGCTATTTTTTCATCGCTCAGTTTTGGCGGGTGTCCCCCGGTTTGTAAAAGAGCCAATATCAGCGACGTAAATTCATGCCCCATCGGAATGCCGGCAAACTGTAGATACATATCAGCATCAGCCCGCTGCAGGCGAAAGGAGGGGCGACGATTATCCTGGCCATTTTCGCTCAGTGTAATTTTTCCGCACAGGCCAGCAATTTCTTGCAGCAGTGACTGCAATTCTCGAGACTTGTCACTGTCATCCAGCGACGCAACAATTTCAAATGGCCGGGTGACCTTCTCCAGATATGCTTTTAACTGGGTCTTCAAGTTGGCGTCGAGCATCACATTTTTCCTCAGAATTACGAATTTCGGGCAAAAAAAACCCGGGCACACAGCACCCGGGTCTTCTATCGGGCTTTACAAGCTTTAGATCTTGCCAACCAGGTCCAACGAAGGAGCCAATGTTGCTTCACCTTCTTTCCACTTTGCTGGGCACACTTCACCTGGATGAGACGCCACATACTGTGCAGCTTTAACTTTACGCAGCAGTTCTGACGCATCGCGGCCAATGCCGCCTGCAGTGATTTCTACTACTTGAATTTTGCCTTGTGGATCAATCACAAACGTGCCGCGCTCTGCCAGACCCGCTTCTTCGATCATGACTTCGAAATTGCGAGTGATTGCGCCAGTTGGGTCGCCAATCATCGGATACTGGATTTTGCGGATCGTGTCAGAGCTGTCATGCCATGCTTTGTGCGTAAAATGTGTATCAGTCGACACACTGTAGATTTCTACATCGCGGCTCTGGAATTCAGCATAATTGTCAGCCAGATCGCCAAGTTCGGTTGGGCATACAAACGTGAAGTCTGCTGGATAAAAGAAAACGACGGACCATTTGCCTTTCAGATTCGCTTCGGTCACTTCAACAAACTTACCATTGTGATAAGCGGTTGCTTTAAATGGTTTTACTTCAGTATTGATCAAAGACACGTAAATACTCCTTTATCGTGCGGCCATGAGTGGCGGTTACTGGAACGGGCGCAAAGATAAAGGTTTTTTATGAATAGGTAAAATAGAATATTAAAAATCTTCTGATAGATTTTATTGATGGATGTGCGTTGCAGGAAAGTCTAAAGTCAGAAGAAGGCCGTAGTGCTCAGATAAAGAAAAATGGCTATCACCACGATAAGACTGATGGCTTTGAGGGGTTCGCGACGTAGTACCTGAAATTGTGTTTCGGCTTCTCCTCGTGCGCGCGCTGACTCATATTCTGAGCGCATGCGTTGCGCGCGATTGTGCTGATACTGGTCAAGCAGGCGGCGTGCGGCTTCATGATCGGCATCGTTGTTCAGCCAGATTGCGGGCATGGAGATACCCCAGTTACCCGCGCTTGTCTCATAATAAGAGAGCTGGTGCTGGTCAAGAAGCTCCCTGACTTCATCAGCTTCGTCGTCGGGCACGTTGCGTAATCGAAAAAGAAGTGTTGCCAATCCGGTCTCACTTGATTGAGCCTGTGCTCAACTATTGGTGGAAAACAAAAGATGCACAAGTTTAAACGGGTTTGCCCGCCGCCAGCGTTATTAATTCAAGATTTTACATAAGGACATAGGAAATGACATCGGACAAGGTTTTTAAGTTTTGCCATCAGTTTTTGTTCAGCTTTTTAATATTGGCAGGATCTGCTCTCTCGTCTGCCGTTAGTATTGCCCAGACCTCGGTTTGGGAGATCAGCAAAGGCGAAAGCAAGATTTACCTTGCCGGGACAATCCATTTGCTACGACAGCAAGACTATCCCCTGCCCGCCGCATTCGAGCAGGCGTTTGAAGCATCTCAAAGTCTGTATTTTGAAACGGATATCGGTGCTATGTCCGACATCGGGCTGCAACAACGCATGTTGCAACAACTGACTTATCAAGACGGCCGCACGCTCAGTGCAGTACTGAGTGCCGAAGCTTACAGCGCACTCAGTGAATATGCCTCAGGCTCCGGCATCCCCCTGGGGATGTTGCAGACCTTTAAACCCGGGTTGTTGATCAGCACCTTGTCGGTGATGGAATTCCAGAAGCTTGGTTTTACACCACAGGGTGTTGATGCGTATTTTTTCAGTCGAGCCATGGGGGCAGGTAAAACCACGGGTGAGCTGGAAAGCATAGACCAGCAAATAGCAATGCTGGCAAGGATGGGGGAAGGCTACGAGAGCGATTTTGTGCTGTACTCAATCCGTGATTTTGCGGAGCTGCGTGGCGCCATAGAAACCATGGTTCAAGCCTGGCGAGAAGGCGATACAGATCTGCTGCATTCAGAATTTGTTGAGCCCATGCTGACTGAAACACCGGACCTGTATGAAAGTATCCTGGTTGAAAGAAATGCTAACTGGATGCCAACCATTGAAGCGATGTTTGACAGCGAGGCTACAGAGTTTGTGCTGGTGGGAGTTGCGCATCTGGTAGGAGCGCACGGCTTGATCACCCAGCTTGAAGCAAACGGATATGAGGTGACTCAACTCGGCACAGACTGAACACAAGCCGCCGGTGACTGGCGGCTTCAGGATGACAGGCACTAATTGGCGGTTTTGTGACTCAGGATAATTTGGCGTGGACCACGTGTGTGGGTCTGACCGCTGGTGCCAGTTGGAATTTGCTGCACTTTGCCGCCCGATTTCAAAAATGCATCCATCTGGCGAGCAAGTTCATTCCGATCACAGACGGGCAGGTCTTTTTTCGATTTGCTGGACATTACATCAACCTTGGTGGTTACCGTGAAAAGTCAGCAAGTATACACCAGATACAGGAGCTCTGTCAGATTCGAATCAGCTGAAGTCTCTGCACAGCGAGCTTCTGATGTTCTCTGGAAGCGGATCTGCTTTGTATAGGTAGGCCGGGTGATTGCTAAACACGGACCACGATGCCCCGCGCTTGGCTGCCGCAATCATGTCTGGCGTGAATTCGTAGCGCATGAAGTGCACTGCTGACGTTTTTTCTGCGGTTGATCTCTCCAGGTCCTCATCTGCGACAGGCGCCACGGGTTTAAACCCTTCGATTTGAATAAACACGTGATGTTCCAGATCAATCAGCTTTTTCAGCTGTTGTCTGCGCTCGGTTTCATCTGGAAACTCGATCATAAACGTGCATTTCAGATTACTGCCATCCGGAATTAATGGGTTGTAAGCATCCAGTTCCTGCGTGATTGACTCCGCATCACGCAGATTCTCGGCCCGCATCATCTCCTGCACCTGATACTTCATGGTCATGTAGTCTTCAAAGTGCAAAGTCGAGTTCGGACCGAGCGCTAGCCTGCGGTTATTTTTATGCTCAATGATGGCTTGCCGGATGGCAGGACGCTGCTGCTGGTATTGATCCAGTGTCCCAATGCTGGCGACGGTCAACTTCTTCATGCTTACTCCTGAATACCATAGGCCTTGCAGAGCAGCTGCAAGGGATGTTCATGCACCTGATCCGTCGCGAGGTTTGTTTCTATGTGGCGTCCGGCGACCGGGCAGTCACTGCCAAAGTGATCAGGGCTCTGTTGTTTGATCTGTTTGACGATCGGCGCCACAATTTTGTTTGCAAAGGCGCGCGACTCTTTTTTGACCGCGTAAGTGCCGTCATGGCCAGAGCAGCGCTCAATGTTTTTGACAGTAGTGCCCGGCACCAGCTCAAGAATCTGACGCGTCTTGGGGCCAATGTTCTGCACACGCTGGTGACAGGCAACGTGATACGTGACATTGCCCAGGCTGTTTTTGAAATTCGTATCCAGTTTGCCCGCTTTGTGAAGTTTGTGCAGGTATTCAAACGGGTCATTAAAGGCACGTGCTACCACCTGCACGCGCTCATCGTCAGGGTATAACAAGGGCAATTCCTGCTTGAACATCAACACACAGGAAGGCACTGCCGCCAGAATACTCCAGCCCTCCAATGCTTTTTTGTACAGCTCCGGAATGTTCCTTTGCATCAACATCTCGACGGCTTTTAAATCACCAAGCTCCAGTTTTGGCATGCCACAGCAATGCTCCCGGGCCATCAGTGAGACTTTTACCTTGTTGTGCTTCAGCACTTTGTAGAGGCTGTCTCCAATATCGGGTTCATTAAAATTGCAATAACACGTGGTGAACAACAAAACCTTGCCATTGTCACTGCTGTCTTCGGTTTTCTCAGCCTGGATGTCAGCTGACAAGGATGTACGCAAGGTTGGTCGGGTATAAGCAGGGAGCCAGGCTTCCTGATGAATTTCCAGGGTTTTTTCCAGTGCCCCACGCGCTGTTTTATTTTCTTTGACGGCATTAACGATGTTGTTAATGACCGGGAGCGTAGCTGCTTTGCCGATCATATCTGTGCTAGTAATCAGCCGATCGCGGAATTTGCTGTTGCCGTCTTCAAAATTTACGATTTTTGCACGCAGCATCAAGTGAGGAAAATCCAGATTCCACTCATGAGGAGGCACGTAAGGGCATTTTGTCAGGTAACAAAGGTCACACAGGTAGCACTGATCTACAACCTTCTGGTAGTCGGCCACGGCAACGCCATCAACTTCCAAGGTGTCGCTTTCATCAACCAGATCAAACAATGTGGGAAAAGAATTGCATAAGCTGACACAGCGACGACAGCCGTGGCAGATGTCGTACACCCTCTCAAGTTCTTTATGAAGGTCTTGTTTATCGTAGAATTTCTCGCCGTGCTGGCCAAGCGGGTAACGGGTGGGGGCGCCAAGCCCGCCTTCGCGTTTTTCGTCAGACATCATGCTGCCCCGATAAAAAAGGATCGAAGCGCGTCTGAGCCGGTGTGGTCAGACGCGCGTTTTAAACCGAACCTTGTCAGTCGTCGAGAGCGTCCAGAGCTTTCTGGAAGCGATTGGCATGGGAGCGCTCGGCCTTGGCCAGTGTTTCCATCCAGTCCGCAATTTCATCAAAGCCTTCGTCGCGAGCATCTTTGGCCATGCCCGGGTACATGTCAGTGTACTCGTGCGTTTCGCCGGCCACCGCCGAACGGAGGTTGTCAGCTGTGCTGCCAATAGGCATGCCGGTTGCGGGATCACCTACCTCTTCCAGATACTCGAGGTGGCCGTGGGCATGCCCTGTTTCGCCTTCCGCTGTAGATCGAAACAGCGCGGATACATCGTTGTATCCTTCTACGTCAGCCTTTTGGGCGAAGTAAAGGTAGCGACGGTTGGCTTGTGACTCACCAGCAAATGCTGCTTTCAGGTTTTCTTCAGTTTTAGTGCCTTTTAATGACATGGTTTAACCTCTGAAACAGTTCTTATCGTTGTATGCGGTAGCAACAGAATTTATATCAAAGGTGTTGCCCGCGCGAAACTGTTTTTTTTGACCCGAGAAAGATAAAGCGGATTCATAACTGCACCGACTCTTTTAACATGCAGGCAATCTGCTAGAATCGGGCCTCCTGACAGAGAGAGTTCGCCATGACGGAATCCAGAACCAGAAGCAAACCTGCTGCAACAGTTGCGGCAAAAGACGGTACGCCAAAAAAAGCACCTGCCAAAGCCACTGCAGCCAAGGCAACTGCAGCTAAAGCAACTGCGACCAAAGCAACTGCCGCTAAAGCTGCACCCACCGCTACCAAGGCAAAAACAAGCGCAGCAACCGCCACTAAGGCTGCAGCCAGTAAGTCAACAGCGACCAAAGCAACTGCCACAAAAGCAACTGCCACAAAAACCACGCCAGTAAAAGTGGCCGCCGCAAAAGCTGCCCCGATTAAACCAGCTGCGGGCAAGTCAGCGCTTGCCAAACCGGCAGTTGCGAAATCCAAAGCGCCTGAGACCAAACCAGTGAAGTCCTCTGCTGTTGAGCCAAAGACTCCAGCAGCCAAAAAGCCGGTGGCAGCCAAAAAAGCTGCGGTCGCAGAAAAGCCGTCGACAGCAAAGTCTGCCCCAGTGAAATCAACTGCCGTAAAAGCGGTGGATGCCAAAAAGGCCCCCGCCGCAGAAATAGCGAAAGCGTCGGTCGCCAAGTCAGCAGCCTCTAAAAAGGCAGTGCCCGCAGCAATTGTGACGCCCGCAAAACCCAAAGCGGCTGCTGCAAAAAAAGCAGCACCCGCTCAGACCGCCGTAGCTGAAAAAGCCATTGCAGTCAAAAAGGCCACAGAGGTCAAAAAGACCGCTACGGCCAAAAAGACCGCCGCCGTGAAGCCCGCAGCGGAGACCGTAAAGCCGCCCGTCGTGCCGGCACCCAAGAAAAAGGCCGCTGCGCCTAAAAAATCTGCGCCTGCAGTAAGCGCCCCCGAAGTGGTAACCGAAGCGCCGGTAGAAAAGCCAACGGTACAAGGTGCCTCAATCAGTTTCAGTGCTGTCCAGGAACCGCCGCAGCATCTGACACTGCGGGTAGACGTCAATCGTGTGGTGGCGTTTCATTACCGACTGCGAGAGCGCAGACCTGATGGCAGTTTTTCTCCATGGCTGGAGGAGTCATTCGGGCGGCAACCCCTGTTTTACCTGCACGGTCACGGCAATGTCATTGCAGGCCTTGAGCAGGCGCTGCACGGCAAAAAGGCAGGTGACGCCATCAATATCACCCTGCCGCCTGAATTGGCATACGGCTTGCGCACCTCCAACGATCTGATGAGATTGCCAATCAAACACTTGCATGGCAACGTCAACCCCAAAACACTGGTGCCGGGCTCCATCGTCACCATGAAAACCAACCAGGGCCTGAAAAACGCCCTGGTGATGAAGGTGGGCAAGTTTAATGTGGATGTTGATACCAACCACCCGTACGCAGGACGCACCTTGCATTATCAAATTGAGATTCTGGGTGTGAGACCCGCCAGTGCCGAGGAAGTTGCTCACCGCCATGTGCATGGCCCAGGTGGTCATCAGCACTGATCGTTTAACGGCTTAACAGATAGTTCATACCAAACCATAAAAATAAGGCAGACCATCATGACAGCAGAGAACGAGAGTCGCAGGCAACTTCTGAAAGCGGGTGTGAGTGCAGGTTTGATCGCCGCAACAGCGGGGTTTCCATGGTTCGCGCTGGCGCAGGATGAGCAGTTGATGAACTTTCTGGACTTGCCAGATGGTTATGCGCCAACACCGCGCCAGCCCGGCCGCACGCATGTGATTGACACGCGGCAAATTGACAGTTTTTACAGCAATGACTTTTACGTCGTTCAGCATTATGGTCAACCTGAGCTGGATGTCGCCAACTACAAACTTGACCTGACGGGACTGGTCAATCGTGAACTCAGCTTTACGCTTGATGAATTGCGGGCTTTGCCCGGCAGGGAAATCGATGCAGGCTTCGAATGCGGTGGAAATGGCAATCGTATGTTCCATGGGCTGGTTGGCAATGCCCGCTGGCGTGGCGTCAGCTTGCCCGCTCTGCTGGAACAGGCAGGTGTGCAGCCGGCAGGACGCGAAATCGTCTTTTTTGGCGGTGATGTGGGTACCGAGGAAATTCGCGGCAGACAGGTCGAAAAAGTGTTTGCCCGCAGTCTGTCCCTCGAAGATGCCATGCGCCCGGACAACATGATTGTTTACGAAATGAATGGCCAGCCGCTACCAGTTCATCATGGGCGCCCTGTACGTTTGCTAATCCCCGGGTTTTACGGTGTGGCCAATGTGAAGTGGCTCACGCAGATCCATGTTCAGGATACGCGTTATATGGGTCGCTTTATGGGGCGCGATTATGTGACGCTAAAACGTGAAATGGTGGGTAATCAAGAGCGATGGGTTGAAAACTCCGTGGCGCGCATGAACCTGAAGTCGGTCATTGCGCGTGTGACAAAGCGGGGAAATATGCATCGAATCAGCGGGTTTGCGCTCAATGATGGCACGCCATTACAAAGCATAGAGGTCAGCATTGACGGCGGCCCCTGGCAGCAGGCCAGTATTGATCCACAAGCCAGCCAGTACAGCTGGAAACCCTTTCATTTCGATTGGATGGGGGCGACGCCGGGTGAACACACAGTGGTCTCGCGTGCTACTGACATCAATGGTCATGCACAGGCGATTGCCGAAGATTTGCCGGAACGCGTCAGTTACTGGGAAGAGTTTGGACAATTTCCGCGTCGTGTCATGATCGAGGCTTAAGCGTTCAAGGCGTAAAAGGCGGACCATTCAAAGGGAGCAGTCTGCAGTGAAAACATTTCTGGTACTGACACTGATTGGTAATGATCAGCCGGGTCTGGTGGAATCACTTGCGCAAATTGTTGCGCAACATCAGGGGAATTGGCTGGAAAGTAACATGTCCCGTCTTGCCGGCAAGTTTGCTGGCATTTTGCGTGTCAGTGTTGATGAGCACGATGCAGAGGGCCTGATCGCTGCATTGGACGCCCTTTCTCCGCGTTTAAAACTGGTTGTTGAACGATCTGCTCATGCCGAACCCGATGTCATCCAGCAGCAATGGCGGCTGAGTCTGGTCACCAATGACAGACCTGGCATCATCCGTGACGTTTCAGGCGTGTTGGCGCGACAGCATGTCAATGTGGATGATCTGGAAACAGAATGTGCACCTGCACCGATGTCTTCAGATGTATTGTTTAAAGCAAATGCGCTGCTGCATATTCCCGCAGGCCTCGATATCGACGCGCTGCGGGCAGAACTGGAGCAACTGGCTGACGATCTGATTGTTGATCTTACTTTGATCGCAGGCTGATGATGCGCCAGCCCTTGCTGCTGGCGTGTGCTTTCAGGGTGTCATCCGGATCAACCGCAATGGCTTCAGATGCAACTTCAAGCAGCGGAATATCGTTAAACGAATCGCTGTAAAAAATACTGTTATCAAGGCTCAGCGAAGTATCGCCCCGCGCGTTAAGCCAATCCTGCAGTTTGTTGATCTTGCCTGATTTAAAACAGGGTATGCCGGAAATTTTACCGGTAAACACCTCGTTTTTGATCTCGAGATCGGTGGCAATAAGATCGTGCACACCCAGCCGTTCGGCAATAGGCCCTGTCACAAACCGATTGGTTGCGGTCACGATCAAACAAAGATCGCCTGCGGCTTTATGTTGGTCGACCAGCGACTGAGCTGCGGGCAGCATCATCGGTTCTACAAACAACCGCATAAATTCTGCGTGCAATTGTGCCAATCGCTCCTTGCTGAATCCAACCACCGGCGCAATGGCAAATTCCAGATACTCATTCATATCCAGCACGCCTTGTTTGTATTGCGCATAAAAACCATCATTACGGCGCCGATGCTCTTCAGCGTCCACCAGACCTGCGTGAATTAGATATTCACCCCAGGCGTGATCGCTGTCTCCGCCGAGCAATGTGTTATCAAGATCAAAAATAGCCAGTCTGCTCATACTCAAGATATCCCGGTGTTGGTTAACAGCGGCGGCATTATAACCTCAGGTGCGCGCTTTTTTGCCGTGCAAAATTGTGAAACAATGCGGAGCTGTCAGAGCCTGTAATGCGGGCTGATCTGATCACAGTTCAACCACGGGGAAAGCGGGCTACCACATGATCGATGCTGAGGGTTTCAGGCCGAATGTCGGTATTATCATCTGCAATCAGAAAGGGCAGGTGATGTGGGCCAAGCGTATTGGTCAGGATGCCTGGCAATTTCCGCAGGGTGGCATTCGCCATGGCGAGCGGCTACAACAAGCTATGTACAGGGAATTAAAAGAAGAAGTCGGGCTGGAAGCCAGGGATGTTGAAATTCTATCCAGCACCCGGGATTGGTTGTATTACCAACTGCCTAAAAACTACATTCGGCAGAACACCAATCCGGTGTGTATCGGTCAGAAGCAAAAATGGTTTTTGCTCGGCCTGAAGGGAGATGAATCACGTATCTGTCTGTCCAACCAACATGTGTCGCCTGAGTTCGACGATTGGCAATGGGTCAGTTTCTGGTATCCGCTGAGTCAAGTGATTGAATTCAAGCGCGAAGTTTATCGTCAGGCGCTGAAGCAGCTGGTCAAGCCTCTGAACCGCTTTATCATTTCATAAGATGCCTCAAGGCATCTGAGCACCCTTTTTATGCTGGATAGATTGCGTGAAATAGTCCAGGAGGTAAATACCGCCACGGACCTGCAGTCCGCACTCGACGTGATTGTTTCGCGCGTGCGCGATGCTATGCATACTCAGGTTTGCTCGGTTTACTTATTGGATACTGATATCAATTGCCACGTATTGATGGCCTCCGAAGGCCTGCGCAAGGAGTCTGTCGGGCACGTCAGCTTGCAACTCGACGAAGGCTTGGTCGGGTTGGTCGCCCGTAATGGTGAACCGGTCAATTTGCAGGACGCGCAGGCACACCCCAATTATCACTACCTGTCTGAAACCGGCGAAGAGGCGTTCAGTTCGTTTCTGGGTGTTCCAATCATTCACCACCGCAAAGTGCTCGGTGTGCTGGTGGTTCAGCACCGTGAAAAACGCTACTTTGATGCGGGTGAAGAAGCTTTCCTGATTACTTTATCGGCACAATTGTCCGGCGTGATTGCCGCAGCAGAAGCTACCGGTGCCATTCAAGGTACCAGCCCTTCAGGCCAACGTCGTGCAGACGCAAGTTTCAGCGGGATTTCAGGTGCCTCGGGCGTCGCCATTGGTCAGGGTGTGGTGGTATTCCCTCATGCAGACCTGAAGTTGATTCCCACACGCACCACTAATGATATCAGCGCAGAATTACAGAGTTTCCAGATTGCCCTGGAAGCGGTGCGTTCAGACATCCGGGCCTTGGGCGAATCCGTCGGCCAGCAGTTGCGACCAGAAGAACGTGAGCTGTTTGATGTGTATCTGCGCATGTTGGACGACGACGCCCTGGGCCGTGAAGTCATGGACCTGATCCGCAAAGGGAGCTGGGCGCAGGGTGCGTTGGCTGATGTGGCCAATGACCACGTCAAAGCCTTTGAACAAATGAAAGACCCCTACTTGCGTGAACGCGCGGCGGATATCAAAGATCTGTGCAGTCGGGTACTGTTTTATCTTCAGGAAACTGAACGGGCAACACCACGTGAGTATCCCGCGCATACCATTCTGATTGGTGAAGAACTGGCGCCATCGATGCTGATGGAAGTGCCACGCGAGAAGCTGGCCGGTATTATCTCCGTGATGGGTTCCGGAAACTCGCACGTTGCGATTCTTGCACGCACCATGGGGATTCCAACCGTGATGGGTGCAGTGGATTTGCCTTACCACAAGCTTGACGGCCGTTCCCTGATTGTCGACGGCTATAACGGCACGGTGTACAGCAATCCTTCTGACCAGTTGCTGGCGCGTTATCGGGAAATCATCAAGGAAGAAGAGCAGCTGGTGCGTGGGCTGGAGGTGCTGATCGATTTGCCTGCGGTGACGCCTGACGATCATCGGGTCAGATTGTGGGTGAATACCGGTTTGATGACAGATGTGGTGCGCTCGCTGGATCACGGCGCCGAAGGTATTGGCCTGTTTCGTACCGAAGTCCCGTTTTTGTTAAGTGAACGATTTCCGAGTGAAGACGAACAGGCCGATATCTATCGGGAGCAACTGGAGGCGTTTGCCCCCAAAAAAGTCACCATGCGCACTTTGGATGTGGGTGGCGATAAGTCCTTGCCTTACTTCCCGATAGAAGAAGAAAACCCGTTTCTGGGCTGGCGAGGCATTCGTGTCACGCTGGATCATCCCGAGATTTTTATTGTGCAGGCGCGCGCCATGCTGCGCGCCAGTGAAGGTCTGGATAACCTGCAGATCATGTTGCCGATGGTGTCCAACCTGGATGAAGTGCATCGCGCGACACAAATCATCAAACGCGCCTTGCGAGAGCTGCAAGACGAGGGTTTGAATGTGGTGATGCCGCCCATCGGGGTGATGATTGAGCTACCTGCGGCGGTCTATCTCACCCGCGCCTTGTGCAAAATTGTGGACTTTGTATCTGTTGGCAGCAACGACCTGACGCAGTATCTGTTGGCGGTCGATCGCAATAACACGCGTGTAGCGGATTTGTATTCCTCGTTTCACCCGGCCGTGTTGAACGCATTACAGCAGGTGGTCGATGGCGCACACGCTGAAGGTAAAACCGTCAGCATCTGTGGCGAAATGGCAGGTGACCCCGGCGCAGCCATTCTGCTGATGGCCATGGGTTTTGATATCCTGTCCATGAACGCATCCACGCTGCTCAGAGTCAAAGCAGTAATCAGAGCGATCACACTCAGTTCAGCTAAAACAGTACTGGACGAAGTCATGCAGATGACAGATGCCGCGAGTATCCGTCGTGCGCTGGATCTGGCGCTTTACAATGCAGGTGTTGATCGCCTGCTTCGCTCCTCCCGATGAGAGATTGTTCATGTTGACCTACCCCGATATTGATCCGGTTGCATTCTCGATTGGCCCATTGACCGTGCACTGGTACGGCATTATGTACATTGTGGCATTCAGCGCCTGCTGGTTTCTTGCCCGTCATCGGTCGCGCACGGGCGTAGCCCCCGGGTCAAAAGGCTGGACTGAAGAGCAGTTGTCCGATCTGGTGTTTTACGGAGCCCTCGGTGCCGTGCTGGGTGGCCGGGTGGGTTCGGTTATTTTTTATAACTTTGACCGCTTTATCGCAGATCCTTTATGGCTGCTGCGGGTATGGGAAGGCGGCATGTCCTTCCATGGTGGTTTTCTGGGTGTCATGCTGGCGTTTTATCTTTATTCGCGCCGCATCAAACGAAATTACTTCGATGTGCTGGACTTTATTGCCCCGTTTGCGCCCTTGGGCCTGGGTATCGGCCGGATCGGCAACTTTATTGGTGGCGAGCTTTGGGGCCGACCGACGGATGTAGCATGGGGCATGGTTTTCCCGCATGTAGACGACTTACCCCGCCACGCCTCACAGTTGTACCAGGCGTTTCTGGAAGGTGTTGTGTTGTTTGCGGTGGTCTGGTGGTTCTCCTCCAAGCCGCGTCCACGTTATGCCGTCGCTGGCTTGTTTGGTCTGGGTTACGGTGTGCAACGATTTTTTGTGGAATTCTTCCGCGAACCGGATTCCTGGTTAGGTTTTGTGGCGCTGGATTGGCTTACCATGGGGCAGATTTTGTCCGTGCCGATGATTATTGCCGGGGCAGCCCTGATGGTATTCGCCTACCGCAAGGCGTGATGTTGGTATGAACGAGAGGCCTTTATGAAACAGTATCACGAGCTTTTGCAGCGTATTCTCGATGAAGGTGCCGTCAAAACTGACCGCACAGGCACCGGTACCTTGTCTGTGTTCGGGCATCAGATGCGCTTTGATCTGCAGAAGGGCTTTCCGCTGCTGACCACCAAAAAACTGCATTTGCGCTCCATTATTCATGAACTGCTGTGGTTTCTGACCGGCGACACCAACATTCGTTATCTCAAAGAAAACGGCGTGTCGATCTGGGATGAATGGGCAGATGAAAAGGGCGATCTCGGCCCGGTGTACGGCTTTCAGTGGCGCTCATGGCCGGCGCAGGATGGCAAGTCGGTTGACCAGATCAGCAATGTGATTGCGCAGATCAAAAAAAATCCGGACTCACGCCGGCTGATGGTGGTGGCTTACAACCCCGCATATGTTGATCAGATGGCGCTCCCACCCTGCCACTCGCTGTTCCAGTTTTATGTCGCGAATGGCCGATTGTCCTGTCAGTTGTATCAACGCTCTGCGGACACGTTTTTGGGGGTGCCGTTTAATATCGCCTCTTATGCGCTGCTGACACATATGGTGGCGCAGCAATGTGATCTGGAACCCGGTGATTTTATCTGGACCGGTGGCGATACTCATTTGTACAGCAACCATCTTGAGCAGGCGCATTTGCAGCTGAGTCGCGAGCTGCTGGCGCTGCCGCAGTTGAACATCAAGCGGCGTCCCGATTCTATTTTTGACTATAAGTTTGAAGATTTTGAAATTGTAGGCTACCAGGCGCATCCTCATATTCCGGCACCGGTGGCAGTATGAGACTGGCTCTGATCTGGGCGATGTCACGCAACCGGGTAATTGGCCGCAACAATGCCTTGCCGTGGTATCTGCCGGAAGATTTGAAGTACTTCAAACAGGTCACCATGGGTAAACCCATCATCATGGGACGCAAGACTTACGAGTCCATCGGGCGACCATTGCCAGGACGCACCAACATCGTAATCAGTCGGCAACCAGGTTTGCAGATTGACGGCGTGAAGGTGCTGGATTCACTGGATGCGGCAATCAGACATGCCGAAAACATCTGCCTCATTAATGGCATTGATGAAGCTGTGGTCATCGGTGGTGCAGAAATTTATGCGCTGGCACTGCCGAGAGCCGATCGACTGTACATGACACAGGTGCATGCGGAAGTGCAGGGTGATGCTTATTTTCCTGAAATAGATATCCATGACTGGCAGGAATTGGGGCGGGAAGATTTTTCGGCATCCGGCGCCAATCCGTATGATTACAGTTTTGTGGTATTGGAGCGATAGCATCCCGATATTTCAAAAGGCAGGAAAGGGCTACTCGGTTAACCATTCCAGCCAGAACGTGGTACCACTGCCCACCACTGTTTCGAAGCCGATATCCCCGTTCATCTGCAGGACCAATTTTCGAGTGATGGCGAGGCCAAGCCCGGTACCACCCTTGCTGCGCTTATCGGAGCTGTCAGCCTGGGTAAAATACTCGAACACCCGGTCGCGAAATTCACTTGCAATGCCTGGACCGGAATCTGTGACTTCGATACGGATCTTGTTCGATTGGACCAGAACCGCTACACGTACCGGGGATCCATGCGGTGAAAACTTGATGGCATTGGATAGCAGGTTGGCCATGACCTGTTCAAATCGCCGCGAATCGCAGAGAAGGCGTACATCGGGAGCTATGGCTGCCAACTCCACATGTATGTTGTATTTATCTGCGTAGGACTGTATCGCAGCAATGCTTTGCTCCAGAAGAGGCAGCAGCGCGTATGATTCGATTTTTAGCGACAATTTACCCGCAGCCAGCTTGTCCATATCGAGCAGGTCATCAATGAGTTCAAGCAGGCGTTTACAATTCCTGGATGCAGCCGACAACAATTTTTCCATGGCCTTGGGCATTGGGCCGAACACCCCGGCATTGATGACGTCTACCGCTCCCATAATTGAGGTCAGTGGTGTTCGCAGTTCGTGGCTAACAGCTGCGGTGAATTCCTGCTTCATGCGCTCTGCTTCTTTAATCTGAGTGATATCTACCAGAATAGCCATAAACCCTTGCAATTCACCGAGTGAGTCCAGCATCGGGTTGCCAATGATCCGCGCCCAACGACTTTGTCCCTGCTGATCGCCAATAAAAACTTCGGCGCTGAAAGGTTTGAATTCGGTCAGGGCACTCTCAACGCTGGATATCACCCGCAGATCCGGTTCGGATCGCAGCAACACTTCTAAAAGGGGAAGGTTGGAGAAACTTGCGGGGTCACCTCTCATCAGTGTGCTGAAGCTATCGTTGACCCATTGCACATTTCCATCCACCCCAGTGATCACTACTCCATTACTGGTCTGGCTTGCAACACGTGATAGCCGGTCAATTAACTGCTTGTTCGCGCGGTTCTCGATGTCAAGTTCTTTGGCTTGATGCTGCAAGACGATATTGGCTTCATACAACTCGCGCGAACGCAATTCCAGCAGCCCTTCAACACGCTCTCTGGCTGCCTTCTGGCGGAGATAGGCAGCCTTGTAATCAGATGTTTCGTTCATCGACTTTCTGAATCCGGAATGCACAATGATCGTTGCCATCGTGCATGCAAAGGTCGTGACTGACCAGCACTTCAGTATTGAACTGCTTCGCCGCCCCACGTATGAGCCCGTCTGCCAGATGGCAAAGTCGGCGTGGAGATCGGTAATTTAGCAGCAGCACACGCGCAGAGGCTTGTTCGCAGGTGATTTCGGGAAGATTGGGACTCTCATAAAGCTTCTCCACCTCCTTGTGGATGACGCCATCAATGCTCTTCAGAAACTCGAATAGATCGGTTTTGTCTGTGACAAACACAGGGTGCTTTGTGGCAAGCGCATGGAAAAGGTATTGTCCGAAGCTTGTCAGCAGCTCATCAACTGGTTTTCCGGTCATCGAGGACAAATGACCCAGCATGGCAACAAGCTCCTCATCCGGAAAATCTTCAACCGCTGTATAGATGCCACCGGACGCTGGTTTTACCTTTTCCAGCAGACTCTCCCAGCACGAAATTCCAATCCGGTTTTCCACCATGTCATTGAAGGTCGTGAAGACAATACCTTTCATGCGATGCCCTGTCGGAATTATTAATGCAGTGCCTCAAGAGTAACCTAGTATTCCAGAGTCGTCGAGTTCCGCAGCTGGTGTCAATCTAAAGTTAACACGCAAATCGATTGCTTTGAGTTCTGTTAAACAGAGTAGAATGCGTTGCAAGTTTAATGATTTCTGGGTCTGCCATAGGCGATGGGTTTCTGCCCTGATGGCACAGGTGCTAGAGGGAAGGTAAATTATGAAGAGCATTTTTCCTGGCAGCAACTTGCTACTGACCCTTTGCCTGGCTTTCTCACCGTCACAGGGTAGCGCGCAGGATTATGATTCTCTGATACAAGAGTCATTAACTCAAAGGAATGCTGGACAGTTTGCTGATGCGGAGATAACGCTCAGACAGGCCTTGGATTTGCCCGCAGACAAGTCAGAGGTACGTTATCTGTTGGCAATGACTATCGCCTTTCAGCAACGTTTTACTGAAGCCAACAGTGTGATTGATTTGGCTCTGGCCGAGAAGCCTGACGATATCTCCTTGCTGCTGGGCAAGGCCCGCATCCGGTCATTTCAGGGCTTGTATAGCGAGTCTGAAACGCTGATAGCGCAAGCCCTCGAGCAGGACAACACCAATATTGAGGCTATTAATCTTTCCGCGCGCATCTCTATGTACCAGCAGATGCCCTCTGTTGCGTTGGATCGATTTAACCAGGTTCTTGCACGTGACAGCACCGATCTCGAGGCGCTGATAGGCCGCTACGACGCGCTTTATGCTTTGGGACAGCGCGATGCTGCCGATGAAACCTTGCTGCAGGCCGAACGTGCAGCGCCGGCGCACATTGATGTCCAAACACGACGCGACCGTTCCTTGCTGCCGGCTATTAATCGCAATCAATTACTGTTTGGCGTTTCTCAAAGCCGCTTCTCAACACCTGGGCTGTCACGCTGGCGCGACCAGTTTGTGGAATATCGACGACAGCAGTCGCTGGACTCGGAGTGGTATGTGCAACTGTCTCAGAACCAGCGCTTTGACGACCGTGACAACAGCCTGAGCGCAGGGTTTATTGGCAATCGTCAGGGGTCTGTTCCCTGGCACATCTGGGCCGGCTTCAGCCCGGACAAAAATTTTTCAGCCTCATCTCACCTCGGCGCTTCCATGACCATCCGGCTGAATCAGGGCAGCGATCGCCTGGGCCCCACCCTGGTCACACCATCACTGCGCATCGCCGACTATACAACCGGAACCGTCCGACGTCTGGCCTTTGATTTTGAGCACTATTTACGTGGCACCAATATTTGGTTCAGCCCCGGTCTTGGCTGGGTTCAGGATGAGAATTCTGACCGGACATTCACCTGGAGTCTGGCAGCTCACTGGCAAGCGAGTGAGCGTTTCAGAACCGGCGCCGGCTTTGCAGACGGCGCGGAAACCGAAAACAAGATCACCACCCAGACCCGCTCGCGATTTGTTTATGTGCGCTGGCAATTTACCGACGAACTCAACGCGACTTTATCCCTGTCCAGCGACCAGCGCCGTAATTCCTATACCCGCGACACAATCAGCCTGACAATCGGGACTCGATTCTGAAATTATTAACAGGAACATCACACCAATGAAAATCCTGGTCACCGGAGGCACGGGTTATATCGGGTCACATACCGCTGTAGTTTTGTTGCAGGCCGGTCATGAGGTAGTGCTTCTGGATAACCTGTGCAACAGCTCACCCGTGGTCGCAGACAGAATTACCGAAATTGCCGGCAGGCCCGTTACGCTGATCGAAGGCGACATCACTGACAGCGACACCCTTGATCAACTTTTTAGGCAACACAGCATTGACAGTGTGGTGCACTTTGCCGGTTTCAAAGCGGTCGGCGAAAGCACTCAATATCCCTTGCCCTATTTTGGTAATAACGTTGCGGGAACCATCACCCTGCTGACCGCCATGACCAAGGCCAATGTCAAAAAAATCGTTTTCAGCTCCTCCGCAACGGTATATGGCAACACCGCGCCCGTTCCCTATGTTGAATCATTCGGCCGCGGTCAGACCAACAACACCTACGGATTAACCAAATCAATGATTGAACAGATTCTTGAGGCGCTCAGCAGCAGCGATCCTGAGTGGTCAATAATCTCGTTGCGATACTTTAATCCGGTTGGTGCACATGAAAGCGGGCGATTGGGAGAAGATCCAGCGGGCATACCCAATAACCTGATGCCATTTATTGCTCAGGTAGCCGTTGGCAGGCGTAAACAATTAAGCATTTTTGGTGGCGATTACCCGACGCCGGACGGCACTTGCCGACGCGATTATATTCATGTGATGGATCTCGCGGAGGGCCATCTTGCTGCGCTGAACATCCTCAAACCCGGCATTGACGCAATCAATCTTGGTACCGGGAGACCACTATCTGTGCTTGAAATGGTTCGTGCCTTTGAAGACGTAACCGGCGTTAAAGTTCCCAGCCAGATTGTCAGCAGGCGTGAAGGAGATTTGCCGGAATTCTGGGCTGATGCCGAAAAAGCCAGCCGCGTGATGAGCTGGAAAGCAAAGCGCAGTTTAAACGACATGATGGAAGACACATGGCGCTGGCAGCTGAATAACCCTGACGGTTACAAAATTACTGAGTGATTAAAACCACATCGGCGGGCAGGTTCTTTACCCCAAAAAAAAAGCCAGCAGCACATGGCCACTGGCTTTGGCAATCTCACTGGCTTCAGAAAATCCAGCCTTGTCCTGCATACACCATGTCGATGGCATTGGTGGGTGATTCGTTGGATTTGCCGCCAACCAACTGTACGATTGATCCTTCTGGCACTGCATCCGGCTCGGTACCATTCTGGTTGTAGTCGCCATAAGCAAAGTAGTTGGTAGTTTGCAAGCCGCCTTTGATAAACACACCCATCAGATTGGTTTCAGCGCTAATCACCGGGTCTTCTGCCACCAGACGCGCCAGCAAAGCATCGATGATATCGTCGACGTCATTTGAGCCCGGGTTGTTATCTATCTTGACGGTGTAATAACCATCTTGACCTTTGGCAACATCGCCGGCATCGGTATCAAATACCAGCGTGATATGCGATATATCCTGCGCCCACAATGGGAAGTCATTTGCCGCGTTGTTGTCAGGCACCGGATCTACCGGCGTCACCGGGGTCACTGGGGTTACTGGCGTGACAGGTTCGCCCTTGCCATTAATACCAAAACTGACTGTGGCGGTAGACGTGGCACCTTCACTGTCGGTCATGCTGTAGGTAAAGCTCAGCGCAACTGATTCGCCGTTGTTAAGGGCGTCATATTCTGAACCCGCGTCGTATGACCAGCTGCCATCAGCATTAAACACCAGCGTGCCTTTGGCGGGATTGCCGTTACCGTCCACAAAGCTGCCTTCGTTCAGGCTCCAGGTGTGTGTGTCCAGTCTGTCAATGTCGCTGTCATTGCCAGTCACACTGGCGTTGATGATGGTGGCACCTTCGTCTATAAAGGCCAGCGTGTCGTTCTGTGCAACGGGTGCGTCGTTCTGACCCTGAATCACTACCGTAAAACTTGCAGTGTCAGTGCTCCAATCATCACCATCCTGCACTTTCACGTTATAGGTGAAAGTTTTGGTTAAGGTCTCGCCCGCTGACAGACGGTCAGCATCCGGACCGTCCAGCGCTAACTGCCAGCTGCCATCAGCGGCCAGTGTCAGCGAACCCAGATCAAGATCGCCGTCCATCAGACGGACGCTGCTACCTGCTGCGCCACCAGTCCAACTGGTCACCTGCGCGGAACCTGCGTCAGTATCATTGGTCAACACATTGCCAGCGCCTGCGCCGTTTTCAATCACAGTAGTTTGATCATCCTGCGCATTAACGGCGGCTGATGTTTTTTCCAGCAACTTGGAAGAACCGTTACGGCTTCCGCCCACGGTACCCACGGATGTCAGACGCGCTGCAAAATCAACATTGGCAAAATCGTCCAGCGACAGCGCACGTACGCTGCTGGAAAGAACAAAGTCGTAACTGCGCACGTCGTCTTTACCGATACCGGCGGTACCGATACGGATACCGGCATCGTAGCCTTTGCCTGAGCCGGTCAATCCATTCATGTTGACGCCCTCGCCCAGATTGCTGATCTTGTCGAGGCCTTGGCTGAATCCGGTATTGCTTGCTGACGTACGCAATGAACCCACCAGCGCCTTGTCGGCCAGATCAAAAAACAAACCGCGCAGGTCACCGATAACAGTACCTTCCTGCGTGACACTGAATTGCAACTGACCATTACCGGCTTCAGTCACTGTGACTCGAACTTGCGGACCACCCACCTCAGTGGATGCATCATTAATTAAAAAACTCATCGATCGGCTCATACAGGCTCCTGATACACCACGCAATCGGCTTGATTGCTTGAAGAAGGCTTCATCATGAATGAGCCAGTACAAGTGATTGTGTCTGAATTGCAAACAATGGATTTTGCACTTTGGTCACAAATCAGCGGCGCATCGGTAGTTTAATCTCCACATCAAACCGGAGCGCATTATGACCAACCACGTTTTGCCCGCAGCACCATCCATTGCTTACCTGGTCAGCGAATACCCTGCCACTTCGCATACCTTTATTCTGAAAGAGGTGCTTGGCCTGCGACAATTGGGGTTCAGGATCGCCACTGCCAGCATCAATGCAGATAACAGACCCTTGGCGGCGCTCACCGATGACGAGCGTGCAGCACGTGATAGCACTTACGTGATCAAATCCCACGGGCTGCGCGGCGCGCTGATCGCTCAACTGTGGTGCCTGCGGCATTATCCGCAGGGTTATGCGCGTGGGCTGCTGGCGGCCCTGCGTCGCAGCCTGACTAACCCACGCACAATCTTGCGCAACCTCGCGCATTTTGCCGAAGCCTTGATGATAGGTCGTTGGATGCAGCGGGAAGCGATCCAGCACCTGCATGTGCATTTTGCAACCGCTGGCGCGTCGGTTGCGAGTCTGGCCAAACAGATTTTTAATATCACCCTGTCGATGACTGTGCATGGACCAGACGAATTCGCCAATGTGCGCAATGAACATTTCCATGAAAAGGTCGCTGCGGCTGATTTTGTGGTGTGCATCAGCCATTTTGCCCGCAGCCAGACCATGCAACACAGTGCGCCCGAGCATTGGAAAAAGCTCGATGTATCGCGGCTGGGTGTTGATCCCGGGAGGTTTGCGCCAATGCCAAATAGCCCTGATTCGGACGAATTTTTAGTGCTGTGTGTGGGGCGGCTGACGCCGGCCAAAGGCCAGCATCTGCTGCTCGACGCGATCGCTGCCCTGCATAACACCGGCGAAAAAATTCGACTGGAGCTTGCGGGTGATGGCCCGGACCGATTTTCCTTACAGCGACATGCGGAGGCTCTTGGCATCACCACACTGGTTAAATTTCATGGCGCACTCAACCACGATCAGGTCAGGGCGTTGTATGCATCATGCGACGCCTTTGTGCTGCCAAGTTTTGCCGAGGGCATCCCGGTGGTATTGATGGAGGCCATGGCCTCTGGCGTACCCTGTATCAGCACCCGCATCGCGGGTATCCCTGAATTGATTGAAGATGGTGAAAGCGGATTTCTGGCATCGCCCTCGAGTCTGGACGAGTTGACTGACAGGCTGCGCCAGCTGATTCACGATCCGGTAGTACGCAACCGCCTTGCAACTAACGGCCGCAAACGAGTCTGTGACGCCTATGATCTGCAACGCAATATTGTGGGTTTGGCACAACTGTTTCAACGCCGACTGGGAGCGAGTTCATGATCGACGTATTCATTTCAGTGGTTGCGACGCTGGCGAGTATTCTCAGTCTGCCCGGTAGCCTCACACTGGCGCTGCTATCACTTGCTGCGCTGTGGCCAAGTCGGGTCACCCGCATTATCAAACCGGCTGAGACTGGACGCATCGCCATTGTGATCCCTGCACATAATGAAAGCGCGAGCATCGGTCGCACCCTGAGCAATGTGCTGGCAGCAAGCCGGGCAGATACGCGCACCGACGTGTGGGTAATCGCCGACAATTGCGACGACGATACTGCGCAATTGGCGCAAGCTGCCGGCGCTCATGTCATCGTGCGCAGTCATGCCCAATTGCGTGGCAAAGGTCACGCTCTGGAGTATGCATTTGCTCAACTAACACCCATGTCATACAGCTGGTTGATGGTTATTGATGCCGACAGCACGCTGGAGCCGGGCTTTCTCCCGGCCATGCGCGCTGCGATGTCAGCAGACAGAAACGCGCTGCAGGCCTGTTATCTGTCAACGGCGGGCAACCACTTGCGCTCACGCGTCAGTCGTCTTGCACAATGGGGTTTTAATCTGGTGCGCCCGCTTGCACGCCAGCGTCTGGGCTTTTCTTGCGGACTCATGGGCAATGGCTTTGCGCTGCGCACAGAACTGCTGGAACGCCTACCTTACCGCGCACACTCAGTGGTGGAGGATCTGGAGTATCACCTGCTGCTGGTCAATCAGGGAGAGCGCGTACATTTTGTTGCCGATGCGGTGGTCACTGGTGAGATTGCAGATACCCGCGACGGTGCGCGCACCCAACGCACGCGCTGGGAGGGCGGTCGCCTGCGCATGTTGCAGGAGCACTTGCCATCCCTGCTGCGCCGAAGCCTGCGTGGGGACCGTGCCGCTGCAGAGTTACTGGCCGACCTGCTGCTACTGCCTCTGGGTATGCACGTTGTGTTACTACTGATTGCTGCCATGTTGGGCGGAATTGGTCTTTATGCTGCACTGATTGGATTACTTGCAATTGGCCTTTACGTCAGCGCGATTCTCTGGCGTGGCCCCACCACAACGCAGGATCTGCTGGTACTTGCCTGCAGCCCTGTTTACCTGATCTGGAAGCTTACCCTGCTGCCGGCGACGCTGTTACAAAGCCGACGTCGGGCACATTGGGTGCGCTCCAGACGCAACAACGAAATCGGGATTAATCATGAGTAACAACGACCACCTAACTTCAACGCCAGAAGCCAGCCTTATTATGCTGTCCTTTAATACCCGCGAACTGCTGCGCGAGAGTCTGTCGTCTTTGATAACAGTCAGTGCTGAGATTGACGCGGAAATTATTGTGGTAGACAACGCCTCACATGATGGCTCGGCTGATATGGTTGCTGCGGAATTTCCACAAGTGCCTCTGATACGTTCGCCACAAAACCTCGGCTTTGCCGGTGGTAACAATCTGGGCCGCACAGCGGCACGGGGTGAGTTCCTGGTGCTGGTGAACTCCGACGCATTTATCGAACCCGGCGCGCTGAAACTGGGTTTGCAGCGCATGCGAGAGTGCCCGCACGTCGGGCTTGCAGGCGGTTTGCTGGTCGGTCGCGATCAGCGTCCTGAGCCGTCTGCACGACGATTTCCGTCTCCACTGAACGACTTGTTGAGCCTGACCGGGCTTGCAGCACGATATCCACAATCGCGCTTTTTTGGACGATTTGACCGCACCTGGGCAAATCCCCACGACGCAGCCCAGGTGGACTGGGTTCCCGGCGCATTTTGTATCATCCGCCAGTCTGCACTTGAGCAGATTGGTTTTTTTGATGAACGCTTTTTTCTCTACTATGAGGAAGTTGACCTGTGTCGTCGCTTGCGCAAGGCCGGATGGTCGGTCTGGTACTGGCCGGATTTAAAAGCCGTGCACTGGGGCGGCGAGTCGTCCAAGACATTGTCCGGCCAAACCGTGTCCAATCACGGTCGCCAGCTCACGCTGTGGCGCATGCGCAGTGCGCTGCTTTACTACCGTAAACACCACGGCTACGCGGCCGCTTGGGTCAGCGCCAGCATCGAAACCACCTGGCATCGGCTACGCGTGTTAAAAAATCGCCGTGACCTGAACAAACAGAGCGAATCCAGAGCGGTCGTCGCCATGCAACAACGCGCCTGGCGGGAAACGCTCGCCGGCCGTGTCTCTCCCCCCAAACCCTGGTGATCTGCTATGTTTAATTTAATTCGCGAAGATTGGCGCACCCATGAACGGGACATCTGGCGGCAGGGTTTCTGGACGATGATGATTTATCGTTTTGGTCGCTGGCGCTACCGCCTGCCCGGGCTGGTGCGTAAGCCCTTTTCTTTTCTGTACAAACTGCTCAAATTTGCTGGTCAGGTGATGACCGGTATTGATCTGCCGTGCGAGACCACGGTCGGGCGCAGATTACGCATCGAGCATTTTGGCGGCATCATTGTGTCGGGAGACTCTGTTATTGGCGACGATGTTGTGATTCGCAACGGCGTGACCATTGGTTTGCGCCGCACGGGTGAGCGCGGCGCTCCCATCCTTGGCAATCGTGTTGATATCGGCGCCGGCGCCAAGATTCTGGGTAATATCCACATAGGTGATGACGCCGTGATCGGCGCCAATGCCGTAGTGCTGACGGATGTGCCAGCAGGTGCGATCGCGGTAGGTGTGCCGGCAAGAATTATTTTACGCCAACTTCAACGCTCGAAAACCTGAACCTTGGTGTGTCCGATTACGGGTGCCTTCAGTTGACCAAAAGTCTCCGCAGTGTATGCTTGAAGCGACACTGCGGTCTAATCCAGGTGCCAGGGAGTCTCTCACCAGCATGTTTAAAACAGCGGTTTTGCTCGGTTCAGTCACACTATCAGCCATGTCGCTTTTTTACGCCACTGCATCCACGGCCGCCAGCACGGCTGTTACCATCGCGCTATGCCCCCTGAATGATCCATTGGGTGGACCGGCAAATCCAGATGCCAGCCGCGCTAATGTCGATCAGATCTACTTTACTGCCGACGGCACCCGGCAATGGTTGTCCATCAGCCAACATGAGAATGCTTCCCAGTCCTGTTCAACGGCAGTGCTGCAGGTCGAAGGCGATATTTTGTGGGCAGCGCCGGCAACCGAGGAGCAGGTGGCTGGGGCCATCCGACAAGTGGGTTTGCTGGGCGACTTTACCAACAACAAACCTTTAGTCAGTGAGATTATTGTAATCCCTGAGAACACCTCGGAAGCAGAATCAGAAGTAGTGACATCTGGCATGGCTCTCACGTCTGCTTTGCCGCTGGATAGACCAGCGTTATACCAGTTTACGTCACAACACTTCGGACTTGATGAGCGCGTGGTTATCAATGAATCGACCCACTTGTTTTGTGAACCCGGTGAAAATATCGCCGGGGCCTTCTTTACAAGCGAGAGAGTCTGGAGCATAGCATCAGAGTTACAGTTGGAAATCCGCGCACGTGGCCAAGGTCAATTCCAGGTGGCACTGGGTGATACACAACGCGACAAACTGCAGGAGCCACTGCGACTTGGCGAAATGGTGCTAACTGACTCTGCAACAGAAGCTGACGCGCTTAATTTCAGATTCAATGTGCCTGACAACAATTCACCGTGGACCTCACTGACCATCATCTGTCCTGACGAAGGAGGTGAGCTGGAACTTTTGTCGTTGAACATGAGCACGCCACAAGGTCGCCAACAGCGCGAGCAGTTCGAGCAACAACTCACCCAAGGGACACACCGGGGCGCCTGGCTTTGGTCACCACAACTGTGGCAGCAGACGCCAGAGTTTATCTGGCGCGCTCAAACACTTCAGCAACTTAATGAGATTTACATTAGCGTACCTTTAGACAATACCGGAGACGTAGCGGATACGGATATGCTCATGCAATTTTTGACGAATGCCAACAATCGCGGCCTGGATGTCTGGGTGGTAATAGGTGACCCCCGTGATGTTCTGCCGGCCAGCCTGCCTGCGCTTGAGGCGCGACTCAATGCTTTTTTGCGATACAACCAGCAAGCACCGGTCTCGGCACGCCTGCACGGAGTACAACTCGATATAGAGCCTTATCTGTTGCGAGGATTTGCCGGTGCGCAATCTTACTGGAGAGACCGCTATGTATCGGTTATCAATCATGCACATGCGTTGCTGCAGGGCCGGATGCCGCTGGATCTGGTGATGCCCGCCTGGTGGGGCAGCCACCGGGCCTGGGGCCAGCAGCTTTTCGAACAATTGCCGGTGGTCGATATTCGCCTGAGCATCATGAATTATCACACGTCCATCGACCGGTTGCGGGCCAATGCACAGCCATTTCTGGAGTGGGGGCAACGGGCATCGGTGCCCGTGATGATAGCGCTGGAATCAGGTGCACTGCCAGACGAGACCCATCATCGCTACACGCACAATAAGGGAACGGGAGAGCTTTGGTTAGTGATGGTGGGGGAGGAATCGGTGTTTGTGCTGTTTGACAGGCTGCAATCAGATTTGACGGGTCAGGCTTTCGCTTTCAACTTCAATTACCCGGTGCCCGCAGGCGATTACACCTTTAAGGGAGATATGGCACGATTGAACTCAGTTGCAAATAAACTTATCCACGAATGGCATACCTGGCCTGCATTTTCTGGTATTGCCATCCATGGACTGGATGACATACGTGTCGGGGAAGATGTTCGATGAGCAGAGGACGTCGCATTCTCGGCGCAGTTATGTTTATGTGCGTTGCCATCGGCATAGGGTGGTGGCAGAGTTCCCGGACACCGGTGTTTCCGGAGTTGCAGGGACCGTTGCATATCACAACAGTCGCTGACCCAACACCGACGCTAATCAGTGACTATCCGGGTAGCGGCAAACACAGTGTGGCGATTTGGGTGAACGACCCGGACAGCTCCTGGCTGGGTTTGGCGATGGGATTCAAAAGCATCGGTTTGCCTTTCCGGCTGGTCAGTGATGTCGATCAGGCGCTGGAACACAAGGTTATCATGGTGTACCCGTCACTAACCGGCGGTAACACAACACCTGATGAACTCAGTCGTTTGCGGGATCATGTCGGGGCAGGCGGCACACTGGTCGGATTTTCCGTCATTGGTGGCGGGATGTCGTCCTTGTTTGGCTTTCAGCAATCCGCAGAACATGCGGTGCGGAGCCAGTTGGAATTCCAGGACTCGCCATTGACGGCGGGAATGATTGAATCGAAGGTGGAGCGCACTATACGCCTGGGCGATACCACAGAGGCAGACTCAGGGTTACCAGGCACACATTACACGGGCGCAGAGCAGGTAGTTGCGCAATTTGAGGACGGTTCAGCTGCGGTAACGTACAAGGCAATGCCCCGCAATGGCACTAACGAAGGCGTTGGTCACGCCTATGCGTTTGGGCTGGACATCGGCCACTTTATGTTACGGGCGTTTAATGGCCGCTTTGCCAACATGGCCGATACTTACGTTAACGCCTATCAACCGCAGGTAGATATTTTTTTGCGCGTGTTGCTGCGTATCTATCAGCAGGGAGAACCCGATGCTGTGACGCTATCGCCCACACCGCACGGCAAAGCCTTTACAGCGCTATTGACCCACGATGTGGATTTCACACGATCGATCAATAACATTGCGGACTATGTTGCGCTGGAAACCCGGTTTGGTGTGCCAGCAACGTATTTTATTCAAACCAAATATATGACGGACTACAATGATCGCCAATTCTTCAACCCATCAAGGGCAGAAACTTTAAAACTGTTGATTGACCGCGGCATGGAGATTGCCAGTCACACGGTGGCACATTCCAATGAGTTCAGCAGAATGCCAGTTGGGAGCGGCGATGAGCAATACCCCGCTTACCAGCCGTTTGTCCGTGATTTTGCTACTGTTGAAAATGCCAGCATGATGGGTGAATTAAGGGTCAGCAAGTTCCTGCTGGATTCGTTGTCAGGCACACAGATCGTTTCCTTCAGACCGGGCCATCTGTCACTTCCGGAGCCTCTTCCGCAATTGCTGGTTGCCAACGGTTATCGTTTCAGTTCCAGCATGACGGCAAACGAGGCCATGACTCATCTTCCATTCCGTCTTTCTCATGATCGCTCTTATGGCAGACAAGTAAATGCGTACGAATTTCCGGTAACTATTGAAGATGAACAAGGTAGCTTGACTGCGCGCTTCGATGAGATCGTTGCCTTGTCTAATCAAATTGGGCAGTACCAAGGCTTGGTGATGCTCATGATCCATACAGACATGCTTGGTGAAAAACTGGAGTTTGTGGAGCGTTACCTGACACATTTTTATGACACTGCCTGGTTTGACACGGTGTCTGGTTATGGCAACTGGTGGGCGGCACGTGAATCAGTGGTAACCGATGTTGTGGACGCGAGTGCTGACAGCCTTCGCCTGCGCATAAACGCTGCTCAGGCCCTTGACGGATTGACCTTGCGGGTCCCGGACGGCTGGCAGTATAACGCCGGGCTTGAAGGCACCCGTCAGATTGGCGAGTTGGTCATCCTGGGAAGAGTTGATGGCAGAGCAGAACTGCTATTTACGCGCTGAAATCATGTCGATTGACTTTAATTAAGCGGCCGGTGCCGGGCTCAATGCCTCCATCCGGTAGCCATAGCCATAAACAGATTCAAGCTTCCAGCCGTTAGAGCCGTTCAGTGCCAACTTGCGTCGCAGCCGGCTGATGTGGGTGTCAACTGTCCTGGTGTCAACATCAGCACTGACGCCCCATATTTTGTCCAGCAGATGGAAACGCGAGAATAACTTTCCGGGATTGGAAAACAGGTACCAAGCCAGATCAAATTCCTTCTGAGTGAACTCTACAGCGTTGCCATTGATACGCACCCGTTGCTGCTCACTGTCAAACTCGTAACTGCCAATTTGCAGCACGGCTTGCATACGAGGCTTGAGGCGACGCGCCAACGCCTCGATACGGGCGATAAACTCCATCTGTTTAACTGGCTTTGACAGGTAATCGTCTGCACCAGCACCCAAACCTGCAACAATTTCCTCTTCGCGGTTGCGCACCGTCGCCACCAGCACCGGGGTGTCCCAGCCGATGCGCGCACGAATCTGGCGAATGACCTCATCACCGAGCATGTCGGGGAGAATCCAGTCGACAACATAGAGGTCAAAGTAGCGCTTGCCCAACGAATCAATCAGCGCAGCGCCCGTTGTAAAAGCAGTAGCCTCGTGCCCTGCCTCGTTTAACCAAAAACTGAGTACTTCCGATTGATCAGGATCATCTTCTACAATAGCGATATGCATGGAAGTTGCCCGGCACATAAAAACAGACCATCATGATGGCGAATTCTGCCTGATGCTTCAAGCGTAAAGAACAATTGTCAGTCGCTAAAAATGCTTCTGATGACAAGGTTTTTCATTCTGTACACGATTCCACCTGTTAGCTGTATTTTAATGTTACTTTTGGATAACAGACCGTTTGTTAAAACGAAGTAAATCCCATGATTGAAAAACTGCAAGCAAACTACCGACGAGCATTGATCGGTAAAGTGAAGCGTCTCGAAGACCTGGCGCAGGAATACCGTCACGGCAGACTAGAGGCGCTTGATGATATTCTTTTGCTAACTCATTCGCTGAAGGGCTCGGGCACAACATTCGGCTACCCGGCTGTCAGCGATGCTGCCAGCCGGGTAAAAAGCGGCACGCCCGACGAGGTGATGTTGCAAGTTGCACAATTGCTGGACACCATGTCACAGACTGCAGCACAGGGCGGCACGGGCAAAACTTCTCGCAAGATTCTTGTTATTGAAGACGATACCGATATTTCAATCCTACTGGATACACTGCTCACGCGAAGCTTGCCCGGTTATGAGGTACTTGTTGCTGACACTGCCAAGATAGCCATGGAGTTTCTGGCGAGTCAAACGTTTGCACTGGTGGTGTTGAACCTCGGACTGCCCGACGGTGATGGACGGGCGTTGTTGAAACACATCAGGGAGTGGTACTCATCCGAGCTGCCGGTGGTTGTCTTGTCGGCCTCAGATACAGAATCAACCCATGCAGAGTGCCTGGCACTGGGCGCACGATCGTTTTTCAAAAAGCCCTTCAATCCGCCACAACTGGCAGCGGCTATCAAGGATGAACTGCAATTTTCGCAATTGCCCGAGACAGCATTGCCACTTGATCCGGAAGCTGCCCGGCCCACTGAATTCAAAGGCAAGCGCGTATTACTGGCCGAGGACGATGTTTTGCTGGCAGGTATCGTTGTCCACCGTCTTGAACGCGAAGGCATCCATGTAGACCTCGTCCAGGACGGCGCTACTGCGCTTCAAAGCCTCATCGACAAACACTATGACTTGGCCATTCTTGATGTAAAAATGCCGATTATGGATGGTTTCGAGGTGCTACAGGAGTTTCGTAAACGCAACACTCACATGCGCGTTATCCTGCTGACCGCCATGAGTAGCGAAAATGACGTTGTGCGTGGTTTTGCGCTAGGCGCAGATCACTACGTGGTAAAACCCTTTTCGCCGGCGGAGTTGCTGGCGAGGGTCAAGAGTTTATTAAAAAGCAGCGGACCAAGGACTGTTCTGTGACAGCTAACAATGCATGGCCAGCGTTTCTTGCCTTGAATCCCATGGAAGAGCCGATTCTTGCGCCGCTGAACATCATGGTATTGGCGCTGCTGATCGTGACTTTAGTGCTTGCTTTGTTTGCCATAGGCTTGCGCTTGCGCAATAGCCGACACACGCTGTTATGGCAGAGTCTGCATGCAATATGGGATAGGGACATCCTTGCCGTACTGAGCGAAGACCTTGATCCCGCCCATTTAAACCGGCTTGTTGAGCCCGGCCAGGAGCTGAACTTTTTACGCTATCTTGCGCTTTACGCCTATAGACTGCGCGGCTCTGATCTAGAGCGATTGTCTACACTTGCTCACCCTTACCTTTCACATGCTGCACGTCAACTGGAGGATAGCGATCCTGAGGTGCGCGCGTGGGCGGTAAACATTCTTAATCTGTTTGGTATGCCCAATCAAAAGCACACGCTGCTGGCGGCCTTGCAAGATAGCTCGCCAACGGTGGCGATGTTTGCTGCCAACGCGTTGCTTGCACACAAACTCACAGACCATCTGGGATCAGTGATGGATCAGCTTCACCGCTTCGAAAAATGGAATCTGAATTCGTTGGCAAGCCTGCTCGCAAGTTCCGGAATCCATGCCATACCCATCATGGAAAGGATTTTTCTGGATCCAACCCGCCAGACCCGTACCCGAGTGGTTGCCGCTGACGTGCTAAACCGTTTGAACTACTACGCCGTAGCCGATTCCGCCGCACTATTGCTCCAGCAAGAAACAGATACGACTATGCAGATAGCCATCCTTCGCCTGCTCAGTGGCGTGGGCCGTGAGCGTCATCGCGCCGCAGTGCGTGAACAGTGCGCATCAACGTCCGACAGTGTGCGAGTCAACGCCATGCGCACACTGCGCCATTTAGGCAACCGGGACGATTGCGAGCTATTTCGACAGGCAATTACAGACAGCAACCCCTGGGTGGCACGTCAGGCAGCCTGGGCGCTCAAATCGCTGGGTGATACCTCAAGCTTGCAGGCCTTGGCACTGCAGCAACATCCTCGCGCTGTTATGGCTCGCCAGGTATTGGCGGAAATCGGGTAATCCATACCATGAATTTAATACTGACATTCAGTTATGTGGCTATAGGCTACTTCCTTCTGCTTAACCTGGTGTACTTCGTGACCAGCTTGGTGGCTTACAAGCGCCTGCGCCAATATGCGAACCGGCTTGATGCCTACCCGGACCTGCCGATGATAACCTCGGGGCTGATGCCGCCGATTACCATTCTGGCACCCGCTTATAACGAAGAACAAACCTGTGTGGCCTCCACCCGAGCTCTGCTGGCACTGGAGTATCCGGATTATGAAGTGCTGCTTATCAATGATGGCTCAAAGGACGCTACGCTGGATCGATTAAAAGCCGCATTTAAGTTGGAAGAAGCGGCGCGCATGCCAACTGCCGACATTGCGACAGCCAACGTCCGCGCCATTTACCGATGCAGCAACATCCCCAACCTGTGGGTCATCGACAAGGACAATGGCGGCAAAGCCGACGCGCTCAATGTCGGCATCAATTTTAGCTCCAGCCCGCTCTTCTGTGGCGTGGACGCCGACAGTTTGCTTGAAAGAACCGCCTTGACACGCATCGTTCGCCCCTACATCGAGAATACAGATACGGTGGCCGTGGGAGGCATCATCCGTATCGTCAACGGTAGTCATGTCAAAAACAGCGCAGTCAATGAGCCCGGCATGCCGGGCAGCCTGCTGGCGAAATTTCAGGTGCTGGAATATTTCAGGGCGTTCCTCGCCGGACGCATGGGCTGGGAGGCATTCAACGCCACCTTTATCATCTCCGGTGCATTTGGCCTGTTCCATCGTCAGACGGTGGTGGATGCTGGTGGATACGCTTCCAAACATACTGGTTTTGAAACCGTTGGAGAAGACATTGAACTGGTGGTGCGCCTGCATCGTTTTTGTAGAGATCAAAAACGACCCTACCGGGTGTCATACGTGCCCGATCCGGTGGCATGGACAGAGTGCCCGGAAACTCTAAGCCAGTTATACCGCCAACGATCGCGTTGGCAGCGTGGACTGCTCGAAGCCACCACCCGGCATATTGGCATGCTGTTTAATCCGCGTTATGGCCGCATTGGTTTTCTGGCGTTTCCTTATTACCTGATTCTTGAAGGGCTGGGGCCAATTGTGGAGTTTTTTGCCTACGTCGCGTTTTTCTACCTGCTGTTCAACATGAGCCCAGAGTCGTTGCCCTTTTTAGTGACGTTTTTTCTGGTCAGTTTTGTGCTCGGTATGGCGTTGTCATTTTTTGCGGTTGTTCTTGAGGAACTGTCTTTCAAGCGTTACCCCAGATTCGGCGATCTGATGCAATTGTTTGGTCTGTCGATACTGGAAAGCTTTGGTTATCGTCAGTTGAACGCATGGTGGCGTATTCGCGGCGTGTACTCATTCCTGATCGGTAACAAGGAATGGGGGAAAATGGAGCGCAAAGGGTTTTACCGGCCGAAGTAACAATGTGTTCATGATTCAACGTGTTGACTGGCGTTAAATACGCCAATCAAATCACGGATTAATCTTATGAACAAAGATCTGGACAAACTCAGGCAGCTCGAACAGCGCTTCTCTCCCGGCTCGTTGCTGACACGTATCGCCACTCTCGCAGGCAATACGCGTCATGCAGTCGCAAGCCGATCGGGTGACTGGAGCAAACGCACACTTGATCTGTTGGTAGCCGGCACGGTGCTCGCCGTGTTTATGCCGTTTGGGCTGATCATCGCTCTGCTCATCCGACGCGATGGGGGACCGGTGCTGTATTGGCAAGACCGCGTTGGTTACCGTGGACGCACCTTCCGCTTCCCGAAGTTCCGATCCATGGTTGTAAACGCTGATCAGCTTCGACAAACCTTGCTGCAAAATAACGACCACGCCGGCTCCGGCATAACTTTCAAAAGCGAAAACGATCCGCGTATCACCGCGGTCGGTCGTTTCCTGCGCCGCAGCAGCCTCGATGAAATCCCCCAGCTGTGGTCAATACTCAAGGGCGACATGTCGTTGGTGGGTCCGCGCCCGGCATTGCCGGAAGAGGTAGCGCGCTACACCGCTTTGCAACGGCGCCGACTGGAGATCAAGCCCGGGCTGACCTGTATCTGGCAAGTCAGTGGTCGTTCGCAGATTCCGTTCGAAGGACAAGTTGCCCTTGATCTTGAATACATTCGCACCCGCAGCTTGCGCGGTGACCTGGTCCTGCTGCTGAAGACAGTCCCCGCAGTCCTGTTCGGCCGCGGCGCCGCCTGATATTAGAGAGCACATTGTTATGACATCACTCCCCAAAACAAATCCGACTCCACCCACATCGGCTCGCTGGCAAGAGGCGGTTCTGCGCGCGTTCGACAGTGGACTGGCGATAGTCATCGGCCTGCTGGCAAGCCCGCTGATACTGCTCATGCTGCCCGGCGCCCGGTTGCGTAAAATGCCGCTCCTCGGCCGCCATGAGACTGTTTTTAACCTTGTTGAAATTGAACTGAATCCGGGATTTCGCCAGCGCCTTGGCCGCTACCTGCGCATTTGCCGCTCCCCGGTGCTGCTCAATATCCTGCTCGGCGACATGGCTTGGTCAGGCCCGCGGGCGTTGACGCCCGGTGAGTTACCACCCGAGGCCGTGCGAGCACTCAGGGCCAGTGTCAGGCCGGGTTTATTTTCCCTGTGGTCGCTGCGCCAGCGCACCTGCATTGATTATGGTGACGAGTGGGGCACCGACGTCGAACAAATTAGCCGGCGCAGCCTGCGTAGTGAACTCGGCATTATGGTGCGCAGTTTGTTGGCCGCAGCTTACGGGCGTACAGCCATCCCGGCTGGCAACGACCCGATCATGGTGGATACCGTGCGGGTACATCCGCTGACCATGTCTGAAACACTTGATGCCATTGATAGTCGACGCGCCAGCTCAGCAACAGCGCCTTTGCAGATCTGTTTTGTTAATCCGGACTGCGTGAATATCGCGCGCCGCAACCCGGCCTATCGCCGCGCGCTGAATCAGGCTGATCTGGTTGCACCGGACGGCATTGGCATGCGAATCGCTGGAAAAATGCTGGGCAAAAGCTTCCGGCAGAATGTTAATGGCACCGATTTGTTCCCACGCCTGTGCGAACGGTTGGCAACAGATGGAGGCCGCCTTTATTTGCTGGGCGGGCATCCGGGCGTGGCCGAGCAGGTTGCTGCCTGGATAGGTCAAAACCATCCAGGCGTTGAGATTGCCGGCATGCATCACGGCTATTTTAATCACGACGATCAACAGACCTTGATCGAAAGTATTCGCGCCAGCCGCGCAGATGTACTGCTGGTGGCGATGGGTGCGCCGCAGCAGGATCTGTGGATTCAAACTCATGCAAAAGATGCCGGCGTCAAGGTCGCCATGGGCGTGGGCGGCTTGTTCGACTTTTATGCAAACCGCATCCCGCGCGCGCCGCAGTGGCTGCGAGAGATGGGTCTGGAGTGGACATTTCGGCTCTATCAGGAACCGCGTCGTATGTGGCGTCGTTACCTGGTCGGCAATTTCCGATTCCTGCTTGCCATCGCCATGCAGCGCTGGCTGGGGAGTATCGATGTTGCGCTGTTGAGCCAGGAACACGCCACTGCGCCAGCAACACAAACAGCCCGCCGCGCGGTTGTTATTGCCACGCACTCGCTCAACTGCGCAGCGCTGCGCGATGCCGACATCAATACGGCCACGCTGCCACTAGGTGACCGGCCGCTGCTTTATCGACAGTTGGAAACATTGGCGGATCTGGGTTGCCGCGAGATTGAGCTGTTTGCCAGTCATGGATTGGCAAGCATACGCACCCTGGTTGGCGCCGGAGAGCGCTGGGGTTTAACAATTAATGTTCATGCTGTGCGTGACTTTACCGACGCGCGCAGACGAATCGTAAATCTGGATCTTGATAAAGACGAATTGCTGTGGATGGTGCGTGCAGATCAATGGCTACCGGCTGCGGCTCTGCAGAGCGCCGGGGACGATGCGCTCTGGTTCAATGTTGATGCGGATGGCCTTGTAAAGTGGACAGGGTGGGCTCGGTTCAGCGTGAATACGCGCGCGGCTTTTCTCTCCAGGATAAGGGCGACCGACCTCAATATGAGTGAATTACCCTCTGCCATGAGCTGCATTGGTACAACAAAACCCTTTGGTTTTGAGAGCGGCAACGCGGCGCTCGAGGCTCAGTCACGCTGGTTGAACAGGACATCAAACCGTTTTGATCTGCTGCAGGAAACATCGTCTGGCATCCGTATCGCCGCCGGTGCACACATCGCACCGGGCGCCCGGCTGATCGCTCCTGTGGAAGTCGGAGCAAATAGCCGCATCTCGGCGGCCGCCAGCGTGGGACCTGACGTGGTGATTGGTGAAGGTTGTCGCATTGATGGTGATACGCGCATTCGTCACTCCGTTGTGGCTGATGGGGTGCGCATCAAAGGCCCTGTTGAAGTAGATCAAGCCATTGTCACCACAGCCGGACTGCTGAACACCGCCTATGACGTGTGGCTGCCTATGGAGACGACTGGCGACATCCTCAGCGCCAGCAACACCCTGGTTTTACCCCGGATCACCATGCTGGAGCGGCTGACCGCCTTGCTGGCATTTTTCATCTGCCTGCTGCCGGTGCTGATACTGCGCATACTGGGTCGCGATGGAGACTTCTCAAAAAGAGTTTTCCCGCAACTTCTGGGTGTGCTGCGTGGTCAACAAGCGTTGATCGGCACCAGCGGCCAACCCGATTTGCCCGAGACTATTCACGCCTCGGGCTGGAGCCAGCCACTTCAAAAAGCACCGAAGGGTCTGATCAGTCCGCGCGACGCATTTGCACTTGTTGATGATGAGGCTGCCGCCTGGGCTGATGTTCATTGGTTATTGCACGCCAGCTGGAAAGAGCGCTTGCGTCTGCTCCGGGCCTATATCAGCAATCATGCTCAACTGTTTCACAGTTGCGTAACAGTCACGAGTTTGATTCGCGATTAAATAGTGTCCATCGATACCTGACACCAAGGAATAACACATGACACTGCAACAAAATCTGGAAGGAAACGCATTAATTGCCTCGCCTGTTGAGAAAAATCTTGATGCAAGCAATGTACAGGCGTTTCGCGCGGCAATCGTTCCGCAACTGGAACAACACAACAGAATCGTGCTCGATCTCAGCAATGTAGAATTTATTGACAGCGCCGGGGTAGGCACACTGATTTCCTGCCTGCGCATTGTCACCGAGCGCAAAGGCCAGTTGCGTCTGTGCGGCCTGAACCGCGCAGTGCGTGCGCTGTTTGAGCTGATGCGCATGAACCGTCTGTTTGAAGTGCATCCTGATCGCCAGTCCGCACTGAGCTCATTGTCATGAAGGCATTGATTCTCGCTGCCGGCAAGGGCACCCGGGTAATGCCGCTGACCCGGGGTACGGCAAAACCCATGTTGCGTATTCTGGACACACCGGTACTCGAACTGCTGATCGGACGCTTACGTCATTACGGTGTCACTGAGATACTGATCAACACCAGCCACCATGCGCAATCAATCGAGCAGTACTTTGGTGATGGCCGCCGTTTTGGCGTGGCGATCGCCTATTCATTTGAGGGTTTTCTGGAGGACGGCGAGCTGATCGGCGATCCACTCGGCTCTGCAGGCGCCATGCGTCACATTCAACGTCATGCTGGCTTTTTTGACGACACTTTTCTGGTGTTGTGTGGTGATGCCGTTATTGATATTGATTTTAACGAACTGGTAAAAGAGCATCATCGCAACCGCGCGCTGGCAACCATTGCCTTGGCAGAAGTACCTCGCTCTGAGGTCTGCCATTATGGCGTTGTGGTGCAAGATGAATCCGGATTGATCACTGCTTTTCAGGAAAAACCTGCTGTCGAAGACGCTGTCAGTACGCTTGTGAATACCGGCATCTATGTGTTTGAGCCACAGATACTGGATCACATTCCAGACACCAGCCCGGCGGACATTGGCAGTCAGGTTTTTCCATCGCTGGTAGAGCAAGGCCTGGCCTTGTACGGCACAAAGCTGCCAATGACCTGGCTGGATATCGGCCGTCTTCCGGACTACTACCGGGTCTGCCAACTTGCGCTGCAAGGCAAGGTGCCGGGATACGATTTGCCGGGGCGCCAGATTTCACAAGAGGTGTGGACAGGTATTAACGTGCGGTTTAATCCAAAACGTTGCAAGATCGAGGGGCCTGTGGTGATCTCTGGCGGCGCCCGCATCGACGATGGTGCAACCCTGATCGGGCCATGTTTTATTGGCGCTGGCGCTGTGGTTGAGTCCGGTGCGCGCATCGAGCGCAGCATCATCATGCCGCACGCAAGAATCGGAAGACTGGCGAATCTATGCGCGGTTGTCACTGATGGCCAGTACTGCATGTCTGAGGACGGCGCCGTGATCGATCTGCAGGTCGCTGACCTGCCCTGGGTTATCGGTGATGCGCGCTCACCCGAAGCCAGCATTCGTGACGCTGAACAACGCTTTCTCGACTCTGTGCGGTAGAACATCAACATGAACCCCTCCTTGACTGACAATAATGCATCGCTGCCCGGTCGCGCGTTTCAGCCGCTGAACAGCCTGCACAACCATGCGCGTCTGGTGGGGGTTATTTTTTTTATTGTAGCGCTGCTCGGCTTTCCGCTGGTGTTTATCATGGGCCAGCCCTCATATCAGAGCACCGCGACGCTTCAGGTATCGCCTCGCTACATGAAGACTCTGCGTGACGACATCGAGCTGGAGTTCCAATCCAATACCCAGTATCTGCAGTTTATCGAACAACAGGCGCGCACCATCAACCGTTATGACGTCATCGAACTAGCTCTTCAACAGCTCGATGCGTCCGGCCAGAAACTCTGGCACCGCGAAGGCGAAAGCGAGCGCCGCGCCATTGAACGCTTGCAGGGTAGTCTGGCCATCCGTCATGTGCGCAACACCTACCTGATTCAGGTTAGTCTGGTCACCGACCAGGCAGAGGGCGTTGATGTCATCCTCAATGCCGTTATTGCAGCCTTTCTCGAGCGTGCTCGGGAAGAACAGGTATTTGCGTCCGACGAACGGGTAGAGAGTTTGATTCAACGCGAACTGGCGCTGATTGAGCAGATTGAATCCAGGACCGCTGAGCGCATGGCAATTGGTCAGGAGCTCGGTTTTACATACTTCAACCCGGAAGAAGTTAATCCGTTTGATATTCGATCTCGTCGAGTGCAGGAAGATTTTCTGCAAGCCAGGATTGAGCGCATCGAGGCTCAGGCTCGTCTTGACGCCTTTCTGACTCAGGGCGAAACCGACACAACAATGCCTTCGATCCAGGATGCCCTGTTGTCGGATCCGGGCCTGAACAGTCTGAAAGCAAGCTTGAACATGCGTCGCGCAGAATTGCTGACATCCACATCGGGTTTATCGTCGACACATCCGGCCTACCTGGATGCCCAACTTGAACTGGCCAGCATCGAGCGCGAGATCAGCACACGCGAAACAGCGCTGCGCGAGCGCTTGAGCAGTGGCATTGAAGACCGTTATCGAACAGCCAACGCACAGGCCAGCGACATTGAAGCACAGCTTCAAGGCATGTTGGACGATTTGAATCTGCAGTCTGGCGCATACGCCGAACGCTTTAACACTGCGGTGAGTCTGACCAACCATCTGGAGCTGCTGTGGAGCGAGCTTGACAGCGTTCGCGAGCGACTTAACTTCTTCGAAGCCGAGGAAACGTCTCCCGGCTTTACGCGCCTGGTCACCGCAGCACTGCCCCCACTGTATCCAACAGGAACTGGAAAAAAGAAACTGCTGGTGATGATTCTGATCGCCGCAGCCGCCGTCAGTCTGGCAGCTCCCATAGTTATTGACCTGTTTGACAATAAAATTCGCACCGTCAACGACGCGCACCGCACCCTGGGTTTCGCGCCACTGAGCTGGATCATCAATGCCAGAGAAGCCGATCACAAACAGTTTGCAGCTGACCAGCTGCGCCGGCTGGCGAGTGGTTTGATTCGTGATGGCAACCGACATAACACCCGCAAGATTGTGATCACCTCAGTGCGCCCGGGCGGCGGCAGCACCTGGATTGCCCGATCGCTGACCAGCACGCTGAATCGCCTTGGATATTCTGCGGTAGTGGTTGAAGCCAATGCCTACCGACCAGACCCCATTTATGGCGCGGATCCCGGACTTGTCGTCACGCTTGACAGTGATTTTGATCAGCTGACCATCAATATGAGTGATCCCGATATTCCCTCGCTGACTGTCGGCAGCGCAGGCGCCAATACCCTTGGTAATCTGCAGCGCCTGCCAGCATTACTGGATTCACTGCCAGCACATTACCGTTTTGTCATCGTCGATGCGCCGCCATTGTTGGCCTCCGCTGATGCCGAGCTGATTGTAAGCGCAGCAGATGCCGTGCTGCTGGTCGCAGAAGCAGGGGGCATCAGTAAAGGCGAACTGAGTCGGGCCGGCAGACTGCTGAAAAACATCGATCCACCCGTGGTGGGCACTATTGTCAACCGCATTAACCCCTTTCATGGCGGTGGTTACGTTGACTCCTTGGTGGCGGAACATCGCAGCGGCCAGAAAGTCACTCAAGCGTCTGCTGTATATGCCCTGCGGGCTACTGCGGCCGCCTTGATCAGCGCACCCTTTGCAATCGCACGGGACATTCTGAGCTCACTGATCGCCTTGGTTCGCCGCAAACGTGTGCTTGATGCGCCTGCAGCCTCACAGGAAGTACGCTAGAAATGCTGGCTTATATCGTACTGATCCCCGGTCTGCTCGCTGCGTGGATCGGCTTTAAACGCTCGCCGCAAGCAGCATTTTTACTGGTGTATTTGCCGACGCTGCTGCTGTTGCCCGAGTACTACCGACTTGATCTGCCCGGCGTGCCCAGCCCTACCTTCAGTCAGGCGGCCGCGGTCGGCACAGTTGCTGCGTTTTTTGCTCGTGGTGCGCCCGGATACCAGTTCAGTGTGACCGATCTACTGGTATTTGGATTCATCCTTTCCGCGTCCGTCTCGGAGTATTTTGTTGGCGGTTACTGGGACGCGCAGAATCTGGCCTGGAATCTGGGCACCTGGATAGGCTTACCCTACCTGTTTGCCAAAAGCATGATTGAACCCTTTAATCTGCGTATGCGGTTTGTCAAAACCATTGTTCTGTTACTCGCAGGCGTGGCAGTGGTTTCGGTTTACGAGTTCCGCTTTGGTGCCACGCCCTGGCGCATGATTTTTGATGCGTTTTTCCCCTGGGGCGGTCGCAGCTGGGTGACCACCTTCCGTTGGGGTTTTGCACGTACCGCCGGACCCTACGGGCATGCCATCCTCGCTGGCATTCTGATGGTGGTGGCCTTCAGGCTGCATCGCTGGCTGGAAGTCAGTCAGGTATGGGCACACAAACCCCGCCTGGCGCCCTGGCTGCCTTTCAGTCAGGCACGACTGATCACGCTGATATTAGTGGCCGGGGTGATTATGACCATGGTGCGCGGCCCGTGGATTGCGGCAATTCTGGCGGCAGTGCTGGTTGCCATTGGCCGTTCACGCCATCGTGGTCTGGCCATTGCCGGCGGCGCCATCGGTGGTGTGGTCATCGGCATTCCGGTGATCAGTCGGTTTGTGGATTATGTCTCGGTTGGACGCGAAGGCGCACTGACCGTCGCACAGGAAAGTGCCGCTTACCGTTGGGAATTGCTCAGTGAGTATGGCGGCATCGCCATGGAGAAGTTCTGGTTTGGTTGGGGACTGACCAGCTGGCCGGCGGTGCCGGGCATGGAGTCCATCGATAACTACTACCTGCTGTTGCTGTTGATGCACGGTGTTCTGGGGCTGGGTTTATTTGTTGGCATCCTGCTCAGCATGCTGATCCGCTTGCTTATCCGTGGGCTGAAAGAGCCACATTCGAGTCCGGCGGGCAGTTCTCTGAGTTTTACCCTGGCCAGCATATACGTTGTTTACATCGTCTCGGTTGGCACGGTTTATCTGGGTCTGCAAGCGGTTCCCATGTTGTTCCTGATTACTGGATGGGCAGAAGGGTATCTGCGCTCCACTTATAACGTTGCAACAATCCCTGAGCAGTCATCCGGATCAGTGACGACTGTTAGCGGATTTAGAAGGGTGCTGGCATGAAAACCGCTAATCACGAAGACCACGCCGCGACGACTGCCCGACTGAGTCAGAATATTGTCAGCTCAATCGGCGCTAAAATTCTGTACCTGGCGACACGTTTTTCGTTGCCTCCCATCATCCTGGCGTCCATCTCACTGGAGGAATATGGGCTCTGGGCGATTGCGTTCATACTCATCGCCTACCTGGGCATGGGCGCATTCGGGGTATCCAATGTTTACGTGCGTTATGTTGCCCAATACCACGCCGATGGTGAGACCGATCGCATTGGCGACCTGCTGTCAACCGGCCTGATGCTGGTGACTTTGTTTGCAGTGGTAACGCTGATTGCTTTGTGGTTTGGACTACCCGTGGTGTTGACCTGGTTTTCGATACCCGAGCATCTTTTGCAAACAGCATTTGTGCTGCTGTTTGGCACGGTCGCGGTGTTTATGCTCGATCTGAGCCTGGGCGCTTTTGTCTACGTGCTGACCGGGCTGCAGAAAATTGTCCTGCAGAACCGCATCTGGATCGCCAGTTTTTTGCTTGAAACCGTGCTGGTGGTAGTGTTTATGCTGATGGGGCTGGGCGTTCTCGGCCTGTTGTATGCGTTTGCACTGCGCTATGCCCTGTCGATCTCGTTGAGCGTGTGGGCATGTTTTCGCGCGCTGCCGGGACTGCGTATTTCGCCGCTGCGCTTTAACCGAGCGCATCTGAATCTCTACATACATTTTGGCGGCATACTGCAGATATCCGGGTTGTTGGGCATGTTTCTGCGCTCGGTAGAAAAACTCATCGCTGGACTGTTTATCGGCGTGCACGCGGTTGGTTTGTTTGATATCGCGCAGAAGTTTCCGGTGATGACCACGTCAATTCCTTCCTCGATCAACGCCAGCTGCCTGCCAACCATGACGCAGATGCATGTTCAGGGTCGCCAGCAAGAGGTCAGCCATCTTTACCTGGGCAGCGCGCGTCAGGTTAACCTGCTGACCGGGTTTTTTATGGGTTTGATGGCGGCCTTTGCGGCGCCACTGATCACCGCCTGGTTGGGAGCTGACCCGGATCTGGCACTGGCGCCGCTGATTCTGAGCTGCTTTACCTTGCCGTTTCAGTTAAATGTGGTGACCGGTGCAGCCAGCAATATTTATCGGGCCACCGGGCAACCTGCCCGTGAACTGCTTTACCCACTCAGCCAGTTGCTGCTGGTGCTGGTGTTAACAGGTACCGGGTTTGCTGTGTTTGGGGTGCAGGTGGGGGTTATTGTTGCCAGCGTCGCTACGTCGATGATCCTCAGCGCTTTGCTCTATTGTGCTTACACCAATCGCTATATGAACATCAGTCAGCTGGTGTTTCTGCGTCAGGTACTGCTGCCGGGCGTCATTCCATACTTGACCGGTTTTGCGCTGTTTGTGTTGTTTACGCCATGGTTGGCGTCGGTTGTTGACAGCCGCACGGGCAGCCTGTTGGTGGTGTTAACAGCAGGAACAGTCTATGTCAGCGTGCAGTTTGCTTTGATGTGGTATTTTCAGCTGACCGATGTTGAAAAAAACTTTCTGCGCAATCGTTTTATGCCGCGCAGACAAACAGTAACTGGAAGCTCCTGATGACTGCCCTGGATAACGACTTTCGACTGGCCGACTTCAAGCTGCTGTTGCCGCTGCGCCGTGACCAGCGCACCCTGGTAATAAACGCTGCGGACACACGTTTTCTTGCGCATCTGGCCAACGAGCTGGGAGAAATCCATGTGGTGAGCAGTGCGTCCGCACAGGTGCAGCAACCCGACGGCCTGTATGAACTGGTGTTCTCTGACTCCATGGACGCTACGAGTTATCTCAGTCCCGGCGGTACACTCTGCCATCTGGCGCCTGCCAGTACAGCTAACCACACCTCTCGAACTGATGGTTTGACCTTGATCGGAGCCTGGCGCGCCTTTCCGTCGTGGCCGAACTTCCGGGTACTGATCCCTGATCACCCGCTTGGTTGGCGCGCGGCGATTCGCGGCCTGCGTCTGCTGCCGCTGCGCTCCTTGCTGGGCGTAATTGCGCGTGTTCTCCCCACAATTGCAGCGCGCGCATTGCCCCATCATGGCATTGCGTTATATCGACAGGAATTTGCTGATCAAGCTGCCCCGGCCTGCCTGCTGGAAAACCTCAATACAGCGTTGCAGACCGCAGCAGGCCGCGCGGCAGGCAACCATGACTTTGCGCCTGTGAAATGGATCCCGGTTTCTGGCCAGCTGGGACCCGGCAATCCCATGCTGGCTTTCCGGATGGATAATTCCGGCAGTTTGCGAGAACTGATCAAGGTGGCGCGTTACCCTGACGCGGATCATCTGTTACTGGAGGCTGAAAAACTCCAGCTTATCAACAAAACCCTCGGCCCAACACTAGCTGCCAAAGTGATCCTGCCCACGGCAGCCGCATGTGTTGATGGCCGGCATGCGCTGGCCTACGATTATGTGCCTACCTTTACCTTTTTCGGGCTACGCTGGAGCCTGCAAGCCAGGCGCGGGTTTTGTCTGGCCATGACCGATTGGCTTGCTGACATGGCGCTCAGTACCCGCCGCGACGACGCGCCTGACGTCGCGGAGGCTCTGCACTGCGCGCCTCTGCGCCAATTGATTGACCGCAATATCCTTCCCGCTGTGATGCAGGCGGATGCCCGGCGCGCACTGAGCTGGCTGGCCACACAGGTCAGTCTGCCCACGGTGTTTGAACATGGCGACCTCGGAATTTACAACACACGTATGATCAGCGCCGATGGCAGCGATTTTAAGGTGCTGGACTGGGGTTCTTCCACCTTCGAAGGCATTGCACTGGGAGATCTGGCCTACCTGCTGAGCTCGGCGCGGGCGTCAACAGCACTGGCAGCGGCGTGCCTGCAGCGATATCTGCAGCGCTTGCAGCTAAGCACCGATGCGGCCGCACCGTTGTGGTTTGCCTACCTTGCGCGGCGGTGGGCTGAGCTCGATAGCGTGCGCACCCCGGTGGCAAACGATCCCCGTTCCGGCGGCGGTGTGCTGTTGGCCATCCACAATCAGGTGTTGCCCAGTCTGCAGAGACTAACAGCGTGATGAATCTATTACGCCTGTTGTGCTGGCGTGCCTGCGCGGTGCTGCTCAGTGTTTTGCTGGGCACACCAGTAAGCGCGGCCACCGAACTGGTGATTGGTGATACCCCGATTCTTGCATTCACGCCTCGTATCGGTCTGAATCTGGGGCAGTGGACAAGCTGGGGTGCCGAGCAGCTTTCGCGCAACATTGTGAAAAATCCGGGATTTGAAGGTGCAGTTGATCGTACCCTGGTGCGTGCTTTTGATGTTCAGCGCCACGCTTTCAGCGACGACGAATCGTGGCTGGCGCGCCCCGATGGCTTTTGGGCAACAGCAAACTTTGAAGTGTTAACCGGCGCAGCGGTCGGGCAAACCGGTAAGATTCTGGACTCTCTGGCACGCAATGCACGCGGACGGCCCGAGTACCGTCTGGCAAAACCGATTCATGGACTGGTCGAGGGCGATATCATTGCGCTCACCCTGGTGCGCGACGATCAGCCGCCGGCGCGCTGGTGGCTACCAGACGCCGGGGAAGGTGTGGCGCGCATTACCACGTCACTGGTGGCACCCGACAGTCCCGGGCAGCGTTCTCTGGGGCTGTACCCGGAGCGTCAGGCCAGTGTGCGCATAAGCAGCCATTTTGATGCGATTGGTGAGCGCGCCGGTAAACTGTTAACAGTGAACGGACCCTGGCGATTGGGAGTGTGGATACACGGAGCGGCCACAGGTGCAGCGCAAGTGCATATCCGCTTTCATCGGCATGGCAGCACTCCATTTGTCGATATTCAGCATACGGTCGCGCCCGGCTGGCATTATTTAAGTTATGCCTTTGAGGCTGATGACAGCGGTCCGGTCGGCCCATTGGAACTGTCTGTAGAGGTGAGCGGCGGCATCGTGCATCTGGATGATGTCTGGCTGGGCGCGCAACAACAGCAAACTGCGCAGGATCATGCTGGTAGTCTTGCCACGGAAATCTTTAATCCGCAGCTCATCCGCTTGCTTGAACACCTGCGTCCCGGCTACCTGCGCGATTGGCAAGGGCAGTTGGGCGATACGCTCGACAATCGACTTGCAACACCCTTTGCGCGACGCACTAGCCGTTATCGCCCCGGCGACGCTGACTTTGGCTACGGACTACCGGAATTTCTTGATCTCAACCACTTGGTTGGTGCCCAGCCCTGGCTGATTCTGCCCACTACGTTCAGCCCGGACGAAGCCAGAGAACTGGGCGCCTGGCTGGCAGTAAAAATTGACGAGTATGGGTTTGACGACGTGATTGTTGAGTTCGGCAACGAAAACTGGAATGCAATCTTCCGCCCGGCGGGTATCCAGAACCCCGATCACCACGGTGCAGCTGCTGACCGCCTGTTTAGTGCACTGCGCGCTGGCGCCGGTGACCATCCTGCGCTGCGCACAGCCATCAATGCACAGTATGTGAACCCGCACTCGGCCCTGCGCTTTGCTGCAGCCTCTCGGCAGGCTGATATTCTGGGTGTAGCGCCCTATTTTCTGAACAAGCTCGACACCACTGATCGTGGCCGCGAAACGCCAATGCTGTTTGCTGCCAACGATGATCTGATGGCCAGTATTATCGCTGACCGCCCGGCCCGGCAGGAAATTGCGGTATATGAAATCAACCTGCACACCACCCGCGGCGACATGCCTCAGGCAGAGCGTGACGCGCTGATAACCAGCCCGGCTGCCGGCGCGGCACTTGCCCGCCACCTGCTGCATTACCTGAATCAGGGCGTCCGCCGGCAGAACGTTTACCGGGTCACCGGTTATGACACTTTTTTACAAGACAGCCGCGAACTTACCCAACTGTTTGGCATCGCCCGCGATTTGACGCATACCAACAATCTGCGCCCTACCGGCATGGCGGTGGAGATGCTGAACCGCATCATTGGGGGCACTCTGTATCCGGTCAACGTTGCCAACAGCGCCAGCTCACTGGTGACCGTCAGCGCTTTTCGACATGCTCAAGGCTGGAAAGTCGCACTGGTCTCGCAATCGCCTCAGCCACAGATCCTGCGCATACGTTTTCCTGATGACGGCAGGGCTTTGCCTTTACACGCGGGGCTGTTGAGCAATCAGACTGTAGACTCGCCGATTGTGTTACAGGTCAGTGAACGGCTGATTGAGATCTCTCTTCCCGCCTTCAGTCTGATGACTCTTGCCCCCGAATTCGACATTTCACATTGACGACACCTTTGCCGTAAACGGGCAGTGTCTAATCGTTGGCTATTGCATCACTGCATACACCTTAGGTTCCAACACCCTGTCCGGGATAGTCGGGAGAGTACCCAATGCGACTACTGACCACCTTGCTTCTTGCCAGCGCCGCCATACTGAGCGGTTGCAGCGCGGGCCTGCCCCCGTTGGCCATGTCCAATAACACGCTGGTGTTCGAACCTGTTGATAAAAGCGAAAGCATCAACTACCTGGATGCGGAGGCTATGGCGCTGTTTGAAGCGCCGGTTGATCCGGTCTATCGTCTGGGAGCCGGTGATCATTTGACCGTCGAAGTCTGGGGTCGCCCAGAGGTTAGCGGCTCGCACGTGGTCGGGCCAGACGGGCGTATTACCATGCCCTTGGTCGGTACTGTGCGATTGGCAGATATCACTCGTGAAGAAGCCGCGCGCGATGTACATAACATGCTTGCCAATTACTATGTACAGCCTTCCGTAGTACTCAGGGTCGACCAATACACGGCCAATCGCGTCACCGTGCTGGGCCGGGTTCAGAACCCGGGCACCATACAATTTGATGAACAGCCTACTCTGCTGGAGGCGCTGGCCAAAGCCGGATCGTTGCCGGTAATCGACAAGGAGGCAACGCTGACCCGGGTAGCCGTGTTCCGTGGTCGCGAGCAGGTTGCCTGGGTAGATTTGAGAGAATTGCTTAATCGCGTTAATCCCGCCTACAACATCCGCCTGATGGCCGGCGATTTGATCTATATCCCTGATTCGTCAGATACTATGGTCTATGTGATGGGCGAGGTACACCGGCCCGGCGCCTATCGCCTGACGCCTGACATGGCGCTGCTGGATGCGCTTGCCCAGGCGGGCGGTCCGACCGAGGATGGCGATCCGTCAGGCATCAGCATCTACCGCCCAGAGAAACAAGCCGGTCAGGAAACGCCGCTGCAGGCACTGATCACTGGCAGCCAGACACTTAACTTCAGTCTTCAGGAAGGTGACGTGATCTACGTTGAGAAACGCGGTGTAGCCAGAGCCGGTTATGTACTGAGGCAATTATTGCCGGGACTTTCATTTATGACCCTCGGTTTGTCAGCGTTGAACCCGGAATAACTACTCGGAGCTAAGCTTGCGACCATGAACCTGCCCACTGGATTCCTTGCATTGCGAGAGCGCTTTCTGGCCAGACTACCAGAACGTCTTGAGCGCATGCGCGTGCAAATGGCGGCGCTTGCTGTTGGGGATCTCACCGCGCTGTCTGAACTCAAAAGAGAGGCGCATAGTCTGGTCGGTGCTGCTGGACTGCATGAAATGACTGAACTGGCGCGCGCTGCGTCACAGCTTGAAGAACTGGCAAATACGCAGGCCGGACTGGATATTCTGGAAAAGGCTATCAACAAGATTGCCGACACCATCAAAGGCCAACACTCGCACAGCGCACCCGTTGCAGAAGCAGACAACTCACGAGCCGCCATCGCCTTGCTGTTTCAGGGGAAGGAAGAGATGGCGTCGCTGGCAGCCTTGCTTGGCGGCGCAGGTTATGGTGTTACTCAGTACGACACGATCGATAATTTCAAGCGTGCCATCGCAGCTAATGAGCGACCCGATCTGTTGCTGCTGGGCCTGCAGTTTAATGGTGACAATCAGGCAGGCGTTGAATTCCTGTGCCAACTGCGCGCTGATCTGCTCAGCACACTGCCGGTGCTGGTGCTGTCTGCCAGCCATTCGATTGAACGTGGCATGGCTGCCTACAAGGCGGGTGCCGACCGGGTGCTGGCCAAGCCAATTTCCGCCGAAGCACTGCTGCATCACGTGTCCGACACCCTGGCAGCGCGCAAGATACCGCTCAGGACACTCCTGGCCGTAGGCGCAGCGCAGGGAAAATTTGCGCAATTTATTGCCGATATGAGTGCCCCCCTGCTGTGTTTTGAGTTCTGCTCCGATCCCAGAGACATTCCGGCACGGCTGAGCGCTGCCAGCGTTGATGCCATCATTCTGGATGATTCGGCAAACAATGCCGAACCAACGCTGGCACTCGATCAACTCCTGCAGGACTACCCGCAGTCAGCACATCTGCCGATTATTGTTTTTACTGACGGACACGATGAGCAGCAGCGGGCAAAAGCATGGGCAGCCGGCAGTGCTGCGGTGATTGATGCCGGTCTGGCTGCCAGCGAGTTTGCTGCAATGGTGCGTAGCCTGTGCCGCACAGCCGAACGCGGCCGCAAAGATGTCGATGCTGCCGAGCGCCAGCAGTATGAAAATGCTCGCCAACGACTGGCACTGGATCACCACGCAATCATCAGTCTGGCAGATGCCTCTGGCACCATCTTCAACACTTCACCACGCCACGATGCATTAACCGGATTTGCCCGTACCGAGCTGATCGGCAGTCATCTGAGCGAGTATCGTCGCGGGCTTGCCCCACCGGAGCTGAATGCGGAAATTCTGTTGCAGGTGCGCAACGGGCGCGTCTGGCAGGGTGAATATCAACTGCCCTGCAAGTGCGACGAAACGCGCTGGGTACAGACAACGCTGGTGCCGTTTCTTGATCAACACGGCAGCCCTTACCAATACATGGTAATCCGTAACGACATCACCGACCGCAAACGCAGCGAGCAAGCCCTGCTTGGTGCCAGTGCGCGCGAGACCATGCTGGCAGCACAGATACAGGAAACCCTGCTGTTGCCGCCGCTCCCCACCAGCATTGGCAGTATACCCGTCGCATCGCGCTACCGCGCATCAGCGGGAGTTGCTGGTGACTTTCACGCGCTGATCCAGATCGGCCCCGATACCTTCGACCTGTTAATTGGCGACGTCATGGGTAAAGGTGTGCCTGCGGCGCTGATCGGTGCCGCGGTCAAAATGGAACTCAGCCAAAGCCTGCTTGAACTGCGCGCCAATGGCACAGACATTGCGGCGCCGCAGCCCAAGGCGATTATTGAAGCGTTGGACCGCAGACTGACATCCCGTCTGATCGAACTTGAGTGTTTTGTCACGCTGGCTTATGTACGTTTTGATCGCCAGCATCAGACCCTGACCAGCGTAGGTTGCGGACATCCGGAAATACTGGTGTTTGCACAGGATAGTATTCAGGAAATACCCAATCAGCATCCACCGCTGGGCACCATCGTTAATGAGATTTATACCCAGACCACCACACCTTGGCTAAAAGGTTCATTGGTGTTGCTCTACTCTGACGGACTGAGCGAAACCTGCAATAACAGAGGTCAGATGCTGGATGTGTCAGGCCTCAAGCGCATCACATGCGAGGCAATGACTGACTATAGCCATCCGGATCAGATAGCCCGGCTGATAATGGACGCCACCGAATGCTTTGCAGCGGGAAGTCACCCGGAAGACGACCGCACCCTGGTTGCAGTCCGATTACCTGCGGATAACGAGCATTTTATTGATCTGCCGAACCACGTCGGGGCAATAACGCGGCTGCGGGAATTTATCCTTACTTCTTGTCCTCCCGGGTTGGCACTGGACGAAACGGACCGAATTGTGTTGGCAAGTGTTGAGGCGTTTACCAATATAGTGAGACACGCTGAGCTTATCTCTGGCAAAATCAGGATCCTTCTCAAGTACGACCAGAGTCGGCTCACGCTGAGTATGCACTATGATGGCCAGTCTTTTACGCTGCCACCAAACACGACGCTGCCGGACGCGGAAGAACTGAAAGAGGGCGGTTATGGCCTTCCGCTGATCCATGCGCTGTGTGATGAATTCACCTGCGGATATACGCTGGGCGCCAATACCAATCACTTGGTTTTTCACGTGGCAACCAGCGGTTGACGGATATCCTATGCAAGTACCCGGCATTCCTCACAATGAACTCGACCGACTAAACGCACTGCGTCACACAGGACTGCTTGACTCGCCGCCCGAGGAACGTTTTGATCGTCTGACGCGGTTGACCAAACATATATTCAAAACCCGTATTGTGGTGATTTCGCTGATCGACGCTGATCGTCAGTGGTTCAAATCGCGCCAGGGTCTGGATGTGTGCGAAACCAGTCGCAAGGTTTCGTTTTGTGGTCATGCCATTCTTGAACCTGAGATCCTTGAAATTGAGGATGCCAGCAAGGACGAACGATTTTTCGACAACCCGTTAGTGACCGGTGAGCCGTATATCCGTTTTTATGCCGGCGTCCCGATTAAAAGCGCATGCGGTAACGTGTTGGGGACACTCTGCATCATTGACGACAAACCCCGCCGCCTGACCGACGACGAACGGCTTTGCCTGCGCGAGCTGGCGGATTGTGTTGAAGCAGAATTGACCACCATCGACCGCCGACACCTGTTGTCGGTCGCTACCCAGACCACCAATGGTGTGGTGATTACTAATCTGGCCGGTCGAATCGTCTGGGCGAACAGCGGATTCACGCGACTTACCGGTTACAGCCTTGATGAAGTGCGCGGACAGACCCCGATCTCAATTCTGAAGGGTGACGCGTCCAATCATGCCGCCATCAGCCAGATGCAAGCGGCGTTGGTGAATTGTCAGCCCTTTGACGTAGAGATTGTTAATTACGACAGAAGCGGCCAGCCGCATTGGGTGCACATCAGCGGCAACCCATTACTGAACGAGCGCGGTCAACCCGAAGGCTATCTGTCCATACAAAGCGATCTCACCAAAATCATGCAGGCTGAGCAATTAAAACGTGAACTGACTACCACCATCAGTCATGAGTTGCGCACCCCGTTGACCTCCATTGATGGTGCTATCAGTCTGCTCAAGGTTGGCGCGGCAGGAGTCCTTCCGGAGTCCGCTCGCAAACTGGTCGATATCGCTGACCGAAATACCAAACGCTTGCGAGTGCTGATTGATGACCTGCTGGATATGGAAAAACTGCTGGCTGGCAAATTGTCTTTTTGTTTTCGCGACCTCGAATTACGTTCACTGCTGGAGCAAGCGCTCAGCGAACATCAACCCTTTGCCGATCTGCACGGCGTGCGTGTGAGGCTTGACGCCAGCATTAATCAGACGCGGATTTATACCGACCCTGATCGCTTTCAGCAGGTTATGAACAACTTGCTGTCGAACGCAGTGAAGTTCTCGCCAGCCAATGCAGAGGTAGTGGTAACCACTCATGAAGACAAGCAGTTTGTGCGCGTGACGGTCCGCGACCAGGGGCCTGGCATCGCCCCCGAGTTTCAGCCACAGGTTTTTGAAAAGTTCGCGCAGGCCGACTCCTCCGATACGCGCAAGCGCGGCGGTACCGGCCTGGGTCTGGCCATTACCAAAGAACTGGTAGAACAGATGCACGGGCATATTGGATTTGATTCAGCACCCGGCGAAGGTGCAACTTTCTGGTTCGAGCTGCCGAGACAATCAACCGCTTCAAACCATCACTAAACGTATTTCAATCAAGGTAACCAACTCGTGAGCCTCAGCCGCTTCTCCCTTGCCTTTACTGCAGATCCCTCACCTGCAGCGGCCATCGCGCTGGCGGATACTGCCATCGCCAACGGTGCCGAGTCCCTGATTCTGCTGGCCTGCGACAACAACGGTTGCCATCCGCAGCAGTTTGACGACTGGCTGGGCAGGCTCAGCGTTCCCATCTGCGGTGGGGTTTTCCCGCAGCTGATTCACGATTGGAAAAACCACGATCAGGGTTACATTGTAGTCAGCCTGCCAGAGAAAGCGGTCATTTATAACGTGCCGGGACTCTCTGATCCGGCCGCCGATTTAAACACAACAATTGAATCGCTTCTCGGCACCGGCGAACCACCCCTTAGCATGATGATGCTGGTCGACGGCCTGTCGAGCCGTATCGGCGAGTTGTTGGATGCGGTGTACGACAATCTGGGCAGCAGCCCGGTTTATTTTGGTGGCGGTGCTGGCAGCCTGAGTTTTCAATCAAGGCCCTGCCTGTTTTCCAATCTTGGCATGCTGGTCGATCATGCCCAGCTGGTGGTGTTGCCGTGGCGTTTTGCGCTCGGCGTGGAGCATGGTTGGGAGAAGTTTGCCGGCCCGTTTGTGATTACCGACTCAACCAGAAATGTCGTCCACTCGCTGGACTTCAGACCGGCTTTCGAGGTTTACCGCGAGCTCGTTGAGGCTGATAGCGGGCAGCACTTCAATGATGATAACTTTTTTGACATCGCCAAGGCTTATCCGTTTGGCCTGGAGAAACCTGATGGCAGCATTCTGGTGCGCGACCCAATCAGCCAGGATCAAAACGATTTGAACTGTGTGGGCGAAGTGCCTTCAAACAGTCTTGTTTATCTGCTCAAAGGTGAGGCCTCTAACCTGATACGCGCCGCAGCGACCGGGGCAGCCGCAGTACCGAGCGGTACTGGTCCTGCCATTCTTGTGGACTGCATCAGCAGGGTTTTATTCCTGCAGAACGATTTTCTGCAAGAGCTCGATGCCGTCATGCAGGTGCTGGGCAAGCGTCCGCTGTTAGGCATGCTGACGCTGGGAGAGATTGCCAATGGCGGGGATTTCTGCCTGGAATTTTATAACAAGACCTTTGTTCTTGCCGCCACAGTTGATTAACACCCTATGGAATCGAGTAATTCGCAAGCGCTGCGTCTGCTGAGTCTGCAATATGAACTGGCGCTACTTATTGGTCAGGATCTGCGACTCATCCCCATGCTTCGCCACTTTTTTACGCCAGCACTGAAGGCCATGCGCTGCCGCGCCGTGCACGTGTGGCTGCGCAGCGACACAACGTCGCCTCTGGAGAGACGTTTCAGCTACCCCGCGCGCGACGCGCTGATCTGGAGTAACAACCCTCAGTTCGCAGAATGGAGTGAGCTACTGGGGACTATCCCGGGGTTGCCCCGGAAAATGAGTGTTAATGCCCGCACGCAGCTGTTACAGATGCCGATGGGCAATATTGGGCATTGTGTGCTGGTATACGAAGGTGCGGAAATCGATCACTTGATGATTGAGGCAACTCTCCCGATCTTTGCGCGTCTGGCGACCGCCTGCCGCGCGTCGATGGATCACGAGCGCGTTGAGCAACTTCAGGCACAAGCACTGGAAGGTAAAAAACGTTTACGTACAGTGCTGGAAACAGTCGGCGAGACAATTTTACAGACAGATAACACTGGCAACCTGACCTTCCTCAACGCAGAGTGGAGCCGACTTACCGGAGAGGAAATCGGGCAGAGCCTCGGGCGCCCGCTGGTTGACTATATTCATGCTGAGGATGCCGCGCACTTTGAGGATGTTTTCCGTACCTCACTCAGCAGTCACGGAACGCTGACTCTGGAAGCAAGGTTGCGCTCTGCAGGATCTGCTACCCGATGGGTAACGATACGCTTAAGACGCGGATACACGGACGCGGACGTAAGCAGTGTAACGGGCACCATGCTTGATATCACCGAGCAGAGGAATGCGGAACGTATCAAACGCGAATTCACGGCAACCGTCAGCCATGAGTTGCGCACGCCGCTGACCGTCATCGACAGTGCCGTCAGTCTGCTTATCTCGGGTGCTGCCGGGCCACTGCCCGACGCCGCGCGCAAATTGATCGTCAATGCCAACAAAAACACCAAGCGTCTGCGCATGCTGATTGATGACTTGCTGGACATTGAAAAATTGATGGCTGGCAAATTGTCATTCTCGATGCGCGAGATTGAACTTGTATCACTGCTGGACCAGGCGCTAAGCGAGCATCAAAGTTTTGCAGATTCCCACGGCGTGCGGGTGCGGGTTGGCGCCTGTGACGACAAGACCCGGGTTTATACCGATCCCGACCGTTTCCAGCAGGTGATGAACAATCTGCTGTCCAATGCAGTGAAGTTTTCACCCGACAACGGCGAAGTGTGGGTGACTGTCCAGCCGATCGATCAAGCGGTGCGCTTGACTATCCGTGACCAGGGTCCCGGCATCGCGACAGACTTCCAGTCACAGATCTTCGAAAAGTTTGCACAGGCCGACTCGTCCGATACCCGCAAGCGCGGCGGCACCGGACTGGGCCTGGCGATTACCAAAGAAATAGTGGAACAGATGCACGGGCGTATTGGTTTTGATTCGCCTCCCGGTGAGGGCGCGGCATTCTGGTTTGAACTGCCAACTCACTCAACGGCTTGACCTTATAAACAGCTGTCAGCACCAGGAATTTGCAATTCGGTCACAGTCGGGCGCGAGTCAGATGGTTGAATACGTCAACTTAAAAGACGGATTCACCATGACACCCATCGCATATATTCTGCACAGCGGCAACCTTTACGGCACTGAACGCATGGCACTGGCAACCATGACCGGGCTCGGACAGCAGGGCATCGGCCTGCTGCTGGCGCCTCCCGGACCAGTTCACGCCGAAGCTCGTGCTCTCGGCATCGACAGCCAGATATTCCGATCTTCAGGCGAACTCCTGCGCCAACTGATACCGGTTTTGCGTCAGCACAGCAAACTGCACCTGATCGCTACCGGTGTCAGTCATTCCCTGCTGGCACATGCGCTTGCCATGTTGTTCCGCTGCCAGTTGCGCCACATTCACGTGGTGCACGGCGGCACCGATGAGCGTCTGTCTTATGGTCGCAAGTCCCTGCTGAACCATCTGCCGGTGACGCTGGTCGCGGTGTCCGATTTTGTTCGCGAGCGCTTGCTGGCGCATGGTTGCCGTGCCGATCGCATCTGCGTGGTTGAAAATTTTCTGCCTTGCACACGTCTCGCTCCCCGCAGATCCAGCCAAATCTCCTCGATCAGGCGAGTTGCAGTGGTATCCCGCCTTGATCCCATCAAGCGGGTGGGTCTGCTGCTGGATGCCATTCAGCGTCGGCCTGAACTCAAGTCCCTGCAGTTTGAAGTGTTTGGTGAGGGTAGCGAGTTCGAGGCGCTGAAACAGCGCACGATGGCCTTTGATAACGTGATTCTGCATGGCTTTCAGTCCGACGTCGCAAGCCGAATGGCAGAGTTCGATCTATTGCTGCATACCTGTGCTGAAGAGCCCTTCGGGCTGGCCATACTTGAAGCAATGGACAGTGGCATCCCAGTGCTTGTTCCCAATGCCGGAGGCGCCGGGGCTCTGGTTGAAAATGAGCGGACTGGGTTTCACTTTCCAGCTAATTGCAGCGGCGGCCTCGCCAATCGACTGGAAAGTATTGTGCAGGCGACACAGCTGACACTGGCCGCCATGACCACAGCCGCGTACCACGAAATGCAGACACGATTTTCTCCTGCACGGGGCCTGAGGCAATATGCCGACCTGCTTGCGGAGGTAAATCATGCCTGACTCCCTGAAGCCATTGATTTCAGTGGTGGTGATTGGACGCAACGAAGGCCAACGGCTGGAGACCTGTCTGCATTCGGTACACGCGGCTGATACCGAGGGCATGTGCCTTGAATTAATCTACGTCGATTCAGACTCCAGCGATGGCAGTGCAGAGCGAGCACAGGCGTGTGGGGCCCGCGTACTGCGAGTCAAACCAATACGCCCATCTGCGGCACTGGGTCGCAATGCCGGTTGGCGAGCGGCGAACGGACAGTACGTGTTGTTCCTTGATGGCGACACCGTGCTTGACCACAGTTTTCTGCGCCGGGCTATCAACGAAATTAACATGTCACCCGAAATTGCCGTGGTATGGGGACATCGCCGCGAAATTGCACCCGAGGTGTCTGTTTATAATCGTGTGCTTGACCTCGACTGGATCTATGCGCCCGGCGATACCGATTTTTGTGGTGGCGATGCGCTGTTCAAGCGCGAGGCTCTGGAGCGAACCGGCGGTTTCGACGATACCTTGATCGCGGGTGAGGAACCGGAATTATGCGTACGTTTGCGGGCCATGGGTTATCGCATTCGCCACATTGATGCACCAATGACCGGGCATGATCTGGCTATTACGCACTGGCGTCAGTACTGGCGCCGGGCTGAACGCGCCGGCCACGCCTACTCAGAAATTTCTGCACGCTTTGCAAACACCTCATCACCGTTATGGCTGCGGGAAAGCCGCCGCAACTACTGGCATGCCGGCATTATGATGTCTGCTCTGCTGACAACGATGTTGTGTGTGCTCGCTGGTGTCCCTGAACTTGCTGTTGTCGCCGTGTCTGCCGCCAGCGCGATTGTGTTACGCACCGCGCTGCGAGCGCGATGGAAACATGCCGGTCCATTTACGCTGCTGGCCTATGCAATACATTCACACTTGCAACAATTGCCTATTCTCTGGGGCCAACTTGCCTGGCAGCTTGCCCGCCGGCGTGGTCAGGCGCGGCGTCTGATTGAATACAAGGGACCTCAGACATGAAACGCTTTCTTGCACTACTGCTAAGTCCGTTTGCCCGCTTGGCGGACGCTGCCGGGGGGCTGAGTCGGCTGTGGGCTTGGACGCGTCTGAAAATCGTAATCCCTGAACTGTCGGAGGATTGTGTGGTGCTTGGCTCGATTGAGATCCACGGTAGTCGACGGATCAAAACCGGTCGAGGCCTGTATCTTTACCGTGATCTGTACTTCGAAACAGTCGGCCACGGAGAAATTGAGATCGGTGATCGTGTGGTGATGTCACGCGGCGTACATTTGGTCGCATTTGCAGGCATCCGCATTGGTGCCGGCACCATGATTGGCGAGTATGCGAGCATTCGCGACGCAAATCACCAGTACCGCAACACCAGCGATCTCAGAGATGCCCCTCACGATGCGCGCCCAGTGAGCATTGGTAGCAATGTCTGGATAGGGCGCGGTGCGATTGTATTGCCTGGTGTGCACGTTGGTGACCGTGCGGTGATTGGTGCAAATGCCGTGGTTACCCGGGACGTTGCGCCTGGTGCCGTCGTTGCAGGTGTTCCAGCGCGTCCGCTGGCAACAGGAGTGAATCGGTCTTGAATACTCCGGGCTCAGGCGCTGTGCATGAAGCGACAAACCAGCTGGCACCTATGGTGCTGGCTGCATACCAGTGTGCTCCGGGACAAGGTTCGGTCTCACAGATTGGCTGGGAGTGGTTCCATCGGCTTGCCCGACGTCGACCAGTCATTCTGGTCACGCATGTGCGCAACCGTGAACATATCGAGGCATCGCAGCTGCGGCCGGCTGATACCGAGATACTCTACATAGATACAGAGTGGTTCGCGGGCCCTCTCTTTCGTATGGCACGTAAACTTTTCCCACGCAGTGAGCATGGTGTTTTCCTGGTTGCTTCCCTGGACTTCTTTCTTTTTGACTGGTTGGCGCTGCGAGTATTGCGACGCCGGCAATCTGAAGGAGAAACGATGTCACTGGTTCATGTCGTGACCCCGGTCACGCTGGCTGCGCCTTCTGCCTTGCATCGGCTTGGCCTTCCACTGGTGCGTGGGCCGCTTAACTGCGGACTGGAAAGTCCAAAGGGGTTCAGTCGCCAGCTTCGCGATGAAAACCCGTGGGTGATCCGCTTGCGCGAGTTACCAAAACTGTTGGACATAGCGATCGGTGCTACCCGCAAAGCAGATATTTTGCTAACGGCGACACAGGCAACCCTGATGGATGTGCCGCACAGGCACCGATCAAAAACACGGATGATGCTGGAAAACGGCATTGATCTGGAACAATTCCCGGCAACTGCCTGGCCTCCAGCTCCCTCTGCCAATCAAGCATTGCGGGTGTTGTTTGTTGGTCGCATGATTGCCCTGAAGGCGGTGGACATGCTGCTTGACGCAGTTGCCGGGCTCAAGAGATCTGGAATCAAGGTCGAACTGATTTTGGTCGGTGATGGCCCGGCACGTGCAAACTGGGAAGAGCTGGCAAAATCGCTGATGCTGGACGAATCAGTCCGTTTCACCGGGGCATTGGCACGCGACGATGTGCAACAGGAGATGAGTGCCTGTCACGTGTTCTGCCTGCCTTCGGTTCGTGAATCTGGAGGTGCTGTGCTGCTGGAAGCAATGGCATCCGCCCGTCCTGTCATCGCCATGAACCATGGCGGACCGGCCGAACTTGTCGACGATGAAGTTGGACGTGCGATCCGTCTGCAGGATCCGGCACAGGTCATTGCCGAACTCGAGCATGCTCTGAAAGAAGTAGTCACTCAGCCCGAGGCTTGGGCTAGGCGCGGTTCACGCGGCCGTGAACGCGTAGAGCTTTTTTACGACTGGGAACAGAAGATCACTTCTGCTGAAGCCATATACAAAAAACTTGAGCATGACGTTTAACCAGAACGCGTTAGCGAAACAAGATTGGACTTCGGAACCACAAGAGTTTTGGTAAGACATCATTGACTTCCCGAGAGCTACTCAGAAATTTCAAAGCTGATATGATCAGTTAACACCAAAGCCGGCAGCGAGGACGTATGAGCAAACTTGAACGTATCATATACATTGAAGATGACCCGGACATTCAGGACATAGTCAGGTTTGTTCTTGAAGACTTGGCAGGGTTTACTGTCCACTTTTGCTCCTCAGGCGATACAGCTGTCCGTGAGGCGGCGGCGTTCGGACCAGATCTGATACTGCTGGATGTCATGATGGCAGGCATGGACGGACCCACCACGCTCGCAGCACTTCGCACACAACCGTCATTGGCAAAAACCCCTGCGGTCTTTATGACAGCAAAGGCTATGCCGTCCGAAGTCACCCGCCTGAAAACTTTGGGCGTGCTGGATGTCATTACCAAGCCCTTCGACGCACCAAATCTTGCAAAACGCTTGCAGACACTTTGGGACGAGCGCGAAAACTGATTGTTTACCAATTCACACACTTGGGTAAAGTAAGTGTTGATATAGCTCCATGCCAAGTTTGTTTTATCGCAGTGTTTTTATAAATGCTTTGGATTTGCGCTGGTAGTTATACATCTGCTGCTTTTTAGCCGGCAGATCACTGATAGCGATAGGCTCAAAGCCGCGTTCCATAAACCAGTGCGCAGTCTGAGTCGTTAACACAATAACCTTTGTTAAACCCTGTTTGCGCGCTTCTTTTTCCAACGCGCGCATCAAGTGATCACCGCGCCCGCTTTCCTGATAATTTTTGTGGATGGCGATACACGCGATCTCACCACTTTCTTCATCTAATGGGTAAATAGCCGCGCAGGCGATGATCATGCCTTCCATTTCGATCACTTTAAAATAATCGATTTCGGCTTCCAGTAATTCGCGTGAGCGGTGCACCAGAATGCCGGCAGCTTCCAGTGGCGCGATCAGCTCAAGTATGCCGCCAACATCATTGATGGTTGCCTGTCGCAACCATTCAAAGTTGTCCTTGGATACCAGCGTACCATTACCTTCGCGGGTGAACAGCTCCTGTATCAGTGCACCATTGTCAGCAAAACTGATCAGATGGCAGCGATGGACATTTTTATTGCTGGCTTTAACAGCGGCGGACAGGGATTCGAGGGTGATATTCCTGGCAACAGATTCATCCTGAGCGAGTTCTTTCAGCAACAGATCGGCCTGCACGGGGCTCAGGGTGCTGATCAACTGTCCATCCTTGCCCATGACACCGCGTTGAGGCACAAACAAAATCAGCTTTTCTGCCTGCATGGCCATGGCGATTTCCGTGGCAACATCCTCTGCGGACAGATTAAAGACTTCCCCGGTAGGTGAATACCCGAGGTTCGATACCAGCACAATACTGTTCTTATCCAGATGCTGCAAAATCGCCTCGGCGTTGACTTTACGCACAACGCCGGTGAGCGCGTAATCCACACCCTCAATGATGCCCAGAGGACGTGCAGTAATAAAATTGCCACGACTGACCTTGATATCCGCACCGTGCATGGGCGAGTTGGCCAGGCCCATGGAGAATTGGGCTTCAATATCAATCGCCATGGCACCAATTGTCTGTTTGATGATCTGCAGGCTGTCCGTGTCGGTGATGCGCAAGCCCTTGTGGTAGCGCAGTTCCTGTCCGGCGCCGCTTAACGCCGCATTGATCTGAGGGCGGGCGCCATGCACCAATACCAGTTTGACACCCAGGCTGTGCAACAAGGTGATGTCATGCACAATGTGACTGAAGTTCTCATGCGCAATCGTCTCTCCGGTCAGCAATACCACAAACACTTTTTTGCGATGCGCATTGATATAACTGGACGAGTGTCTGAACCAGTCGATGTATTGCGAAAGATTGTCCATGTGTTTTTATTCCGTGGTGCCTTGCTGATGTAATGTTCAATTATGTTGTTGAAATCAGGTGTTCAACAAGGGGGAGACCGGTTTAACACAATAATGCGAAATGAAGCGCCGCAACAGGTCAATGCATGGTTGAACACGATCCAGGGCCAGATATTCGTCCGGCTGATGAGCCTGATCAATATCTCCGGGGCCGAGTACGATGGTATCAATACCCATATTTTGCAAAAACGGAGCCTCAGTGCCAAAGGCCACCGTCGCTGCAGCATGGCCGGTCAGCCGCTCAGCTGTTTTCACCAGATCACTTTCTGCCGGGCAAATAAATGCCGGTGCGCCGGGAAACAGGGGCGTAAACTCGAAACCAACCTTCCAGCGCTCGGCCAGTGGACGAAGTCGTTGATCGATTTCAAGGCGCAACAGTTCAGCTTCCATGCCCGGCAACATGCGAATATCAAACTCCAGTTCGCAATGCCCACAGATGCGATTGGGATTATCGCCACCATGGATGCACCCAAAATTCATGGTTGGCTTGTCAATCGCAAACAAAGGGCTGCGATAACGCTGTTGTAGCTCATTGCGATACCGCATCAGCTCGCTCATCACGTCGTGCATGGCCTCCATCGCGTTTATGCCCAGGCTTGGATCAGATGAGTGACCACTGCGGCCTTGCAGTCGGATAGATTCCATCATCACGCCTTTGTGTGCGCGTATCGGTTTCATGCCGGTGGGCTCACCTATGATGGCGTAGCGGGCCTTGGGCCGGCCGATCTCGGCAATTTTCCGGGCGCCAAACATCGATGTTTCTTCGTCAGCAGTGGCCAGAACAATCAGGGGTTGCTGCAGTGGCTGGTCGAGGAACGGCTGCACAGCTTCCAGAATCAGGGCAAAAAAACCTTTCATATCCGTGCTGCCAAGCCCGTACAGGCGACCGTCCTTTTGTGTGACCGCCAGTGGGTCAACCGACCACAGTTCAGGATCCATAGGCACCGTGTCGGTATGCCCGGCCAGTACCAGACCACCGGGGCCTTTGCCCAAGGTCGCAATCAGATTGGCTTTGACATTCCCGTGAGTAGGTTCACACGGCACAATTTCGCATTCAAAACCCAGTGCGCCAAACTGCTCTGCCAGGTAGTTAATGACGGGCATATTGCTCATGTCCAGCGCAGCATTGCCTGAACTGATAGAAGGCAGGCTCAACAAGGATTGCATATGGCTGATCAAATTGCGGGAATTGCTTGCGGGCATGATCGTGAACTCAGTGCGCTGACCGATTATGTCAACGGGGCTACAGAAACGCCTCCAGGACAGTATTGAGGAACTGATAACCACGCGCCGTGGTCGTAATCCGTTCGCCTTCAATTGTCAGAAGCCCTTGATGCTGCAAGGATTCTACCTGCTTTAGATGGCCGCTGAAAGGCAGCCCGGTCAGCGACTCAAATTGACTGATGGTAAACCCTTCGCGCAGGCGCAAAGCGTTTAACAGAAACTCAACTGGCAGGTCTTGCGACTCTATCGGGCTGGCATCGGCCATATAGGGGTAACGTACCAGCAGATTAGTGCTGGCCTGTGACAGGCTATGCTTGGCTGCCTGTAAGTAATGCGCGGGTTGTTTGCGCTTTCGAAGGCGAAGAATGCGGTTTTTGCGCGGTTCGGTAAGCTTGGCATGTGCACCGGCACCGATGCCCAGATAGTCGCCAAAGCGCCAATAATTCAGATTATGACGCGACGCCTCGCCCTCTCGGGCAAATGCGGAGATTTCGTAGCGCAGCAAGCCCTGCTCCTGTAACAGGGCCAGCCCTGCGTCTTGCATGTCCATCAAGGCATCTTCGGGCGGCAGTGGCGGCGTGTGTTTATAAAACGCCGTATTTGGCTCGATGGTCAGCTGGTACCACGACAGATGCTCGGGCGCAAACCGGATGGCCTTGTGCAGATCCGCCAGCGCGGCGTCGGGTGTTTGTTCCTGCAGGCCGTACATCAGATCCAGATTCAGGCGTTTAAAACCCGCTTTGCGGGCATAGTCGATGGCGCGCTCTGCATCGTGCTGGTCATGAATACGCCCCAAGTTTTTGAGTTGCTGCGGGTCAAAACTTTGAATACCCAATGACAAGCGATTGATGCCTGCAGAATAGTAGTCCGCAAATTTTTCCCGTTCTGCTGTGCCCGGGTTGGCTTCCAGGGTGATCTCAATATCACTGCTGAAGTGCAGTGACTTTTGCAGGCCATTAAACAGCCGATCATAGGCGCGTGCGGACAGCAGGCTCGGTGTTCCGCCACCAATAAAAATGCTTTCTATTTCGCGCTGCTGAACGTAAACCAGATCATGCTGCAGGTCATCGAGCAGGGCGCTGACATAGTCTTCCTCAGGTAATTCCCCTGCGCCTTCATGCTCATGCGAGTTGAAGTCACAATAGGGACATTTGCGCACACACCAGGGCACGTGAATATACAAACTCAAGGGAGGAAGCGTGAGTGTCGGCACCTTGGGCGTCACGCAGAGATGCCATAACGAACGTTAAGTGCGGTCAGCAGCAATTGGCTTGCCTGCGCCCGGTGACTGATGCTGTTCTTCTGGTCGGCGCTTAATTCTGCCGAGCTGCAGCCGTGTTGCGGTACCAGAAACACAGGATCGTAACCAAATCCTCCAGCCCCGGCGGCTGAGTGCAGAATGCTGCCATGCCATTGCCCATGGCAAACCAGCGGCGTGGGGTCCGCCGCATGGCGCAGGAACACCAGCACACAATGAAATTGCGCGCCGCGTTCAGCGTCCGGGACGTCCCGCAGCGCTGCTAATAGTTTGCTGTTGTTGGCGTGATCGCGTGCCAGACCTTTCAAGTCAGTAAGTCCTTCGACCTCAGCGGGAAGTTCGGCATAACGCGCTGAATAAATGCCAGGCGCACCGCCAAGGGCATCAACCGCCAGCCCGGAATCGTCAGCAATGGCAGGCAGGCCAGTGAGTGCGCTGGCATGACGCGCTTTGATAATCGCATTTTCAATAAACGTTAGACCGGTTTCTTCGGCGTCATCCACACCAAAAACAGACTGCGCAATAATCTCGACTGGCAGTGCAGATAGCAATGACTGTAGTTCCTTCAACTTGCCTGCATTACTGCTCGCGAGCACAATTTTCTGCATCATTTGTCGCCTTGGTGTCCACGCGCAAAGTGATAAATCGCAATTTCACTCAGCAGGTTGGGAAACGCGCGAATAATCGCGCTGTCGCGGTGTTTGTTGTCGACAACCGTTCGTGTGATGACATCAATGCTTTTAGCGCGACAGAAATCATCAAAGTCTCGCACCGTACAAAAATGGATGTTGGGTGTGTCATACCATTGATAGGGCATAAAATCCGAGACTGGCATGCGACCTTTAAAAGCGATGTAGGCCCGGCTTTTCCAGTTGCCAAAATTAGGGAAGGTCACAATGCAGTTCTTGCCGATACGCAGCATTTCTTCAACCAGCAGATCGGGATAGTGCACCGCCTGTAAGGTCTGAGTCAGTAACACGGTATCAAAACTGTGGGTTTCAAAATTGCCGAGACCTTTGTTCAGGTCTTGTTGAATGACGTCGATGCCTTTGTGCAGGCAGGCGTCGATTTTTTGGTTATCAATCTCAAGACCAATACCAATGGTGTGTTTGTTGTCGCGCAAATACGCCAGCAAACTGCCGTCACCGCAACCCAGATCCAGCACACGGCTGCCGGGTTTGATCCACTTCTGAATAATTTCCAGATCAGCGCGCATCAGCTGGCCACCTCTTGTTTTACACGGTTCAGGTAGGTGGTCATGGCTTGCATGTATCGTGGCACTGGCAACAGGAAGGCGTCGTGGCCTTCATCCGCTTCAATGTCCAGATAACTCACTTGTTTGCCGGCTTTTAACAGGGCAGTGACAATTTCCTGCGTGCGCTCGGGTGGAAAACGCCAGTCGGTGCTGTACGACACCAGCAAAAAGCGGCAATCACTTTTTGCAAAGGCTTTGCTGAGGTCACCATCGTAATCCACGCTGGGATCAAAATAATCCAGGGCTTTGGTCATCAACAAATAAGAGTTGGCATCAAAGGTTTCTGAAAACCGTTCCCCTTGATAATGCAGGTAACTTTCCACCTGAAAGTCCACGTCAAAGCCGAAGCTGAGTTTGCCGGCACGTAAATCACGGCCGAGATTCAAAGAGGCTTCTTTTATCTCTTGTGTGGCCTTGCCAAATTTCTCGCGCATGGCGCTATCCGACAAATAGGTGATGTGTCCGACCATACGCGCCAGCATCAGGCCTTTTTTGGGGATAACACCGTGATCCCGGTAACGGCCTGCATGAAAGTCAGGATCACCGGTAATGGACTGCCGTGCCACTTCATTAAAAGCAATATTTTGTGCGGACAGTTTGGGAGCGACGGCCAGCATGATGGCGTGACGCACGCGCTCCGGATAACTGATAGACCAGCGCATGACCTGCATGCCACCAAGGCTGCCACCAATCACCGCCGCCCATTGTTGAATGCCGAGCCGGTCAGCCAGCCGCGCCTGACTATTCACCCAGTCGCGTACGGTCACTACCGGGAAATCCGGGCCATACCAGGTGCCAGTATCCGGATTGATTGATGCCGGCCCGGTACTGCCTGCGCAGCCGCCAAGATTATTCAGGCTGATCACAAAAAAATGATTGGTATCGATAGGTTTGCCGGGTCCGATACACACATCCCACCAGCCCGGCTTTTTATCATCCATGCTGTGATAGCCCGCAGCATGATGGTCACCGCTTAACGCGGGGCAAATCAGAATGGCATTGGATTTCTCCGCATTCAGTTCACCATAAGTTTCCACCATCAGGTCGTAGGTTTTGATGACTTTTCCACTGCGCAAGGTAAGGGGTTCATCAAAATGAAAACGCTGCGGGCTGACTATTCCGACGGAATCTTCCGGAAGGAAATCGGGCATGATGTTGTGTAATCCTCAAGCAGGCTTTGGAGACAGTGCTCTGCGCAACTTAACGGGCTGCGGGTTTCAGATCAGCAAGATCGGGCAGTCGTCCGGGTTTGCTGATACTGATCTGTTTCTGTTTGCTGCTTTCTCCCCTGATAATACTGATGTTCTGTTGTGGTACTGCAAATTCGCTGGCCAGAAACCGGATCAAATGCGCATTGGCTTTGCCATCGACTGGCGGTGCGCTGATGCGAAGTTTGATCTGATCGCCGAGTTGTTCTCCAAAGGCATCTTTGCCGCCACGTGGCTGAATTTTGCAGTTAAGTATGAGTTGATCACCTTGCCAGCGATACCAGCGCGGAATCTCCTCCTTGTCTGTATCCTGAGCCGGCATCACATGCCGGGTACAAATGCCGGATTGGCCCCAATGGGTGCAATCAGCAGAATTTTCAGAATTTGAATGCTCAGAAATACAAAAATCGGAGACAGATCTAGGCCGCCCATCGACGGCAACAAGCGTCGAAAGGGAGCCATGATGGGTTCGGTTAATTGACGGACCAGCACCAGTGCGGGATGTTCACTGAACGGCGCAATAAAACTGGAGACAATTGACACCAGCAGCGACCAGAAATAGATATCCAGAATGAAGTTGAGAATACCGCCCACTGCCCAGGTCAGGATCAGACCAATCCCAGGCAGATCAAACCCGGCCATAAAAATCAAGGCACAAATCAGGATGCTTTCGACCAATACCGCAAACACCAGTGTCGCAAAATCAACGCCTTTAAAACCCGGTATAAAACGACGGAACAGCTGTACACCAGGATCGGTAGCGCGCACGATCATCTGGGTAATGGGATTGTAAAAATCCGCCCGGGATATCTGCAGCAAAAAACGCAGCAGCACTGCCAGCATATACAGTGTGCCGAGGGTGCTGACCAACAAACTGCCAATATTGCCAATTGCATTCATGTTGTAGTCTCTTACCGGGTCGCTTGTGCGACCTGTCCCAAAATTATTTAGCGAGTTCGGCCGAGCGCTGCTGCGCAGCTTCAACGGCGTTGGCGACAATACGCTCAAAACCATCGCGCTGGAAGCTTAACAAGGCCTGTTCAGTTGTACCACCGGGCGATGTTACCCGACGGCGCAGTTCAGCAGGACCAACATCACTGTCAGCCGCCAGTTTGCCAGCCCCTAATGCCGTTTGAATGCTGAGCTGGCGCGCGACACTGGCATCAAGCCCTAATGAGATTGCGGCTTTTTCCAGTGCTTCGATCATCAGGAAAAAATAGGCCGGGCCACTACCAGAGAGCGCGGTCACAATGTCGATGTCCTGCTCGGTTTTGAGCCAGCACGTAATGCCAACCGCAGACAAGATATCGCCTGCCAGAGTGATATCACTCGCTGAGCAGTGCACATTTGCAAACAGGCCGGTTGCACCTTCACCTACCAGCGCCGGTGTGTTGGGCATACAACGCACAATCGCACGTGACTCACCCAGCCAGGACTCCAGTGATTTCAGGGGAATGCCAGCCGCGATGGAAATGATCAGGCATCCCGGTTTTTTAATGTGATGTTGCAGTTCTTCGCACACAGCTGCCATTACCTGCGGTTTGACGGCCAGGATAATGACATCGGCATTGGTGGAGACTTCCGCTGTGCTGCCAATCTGAATGCCACAATCGGTCTGCAAAGACAGTAATTTCTCAGGGTCAATATCAGTAGCATGCAGGTGAGCTGCTGGCACGGACTTGGCCAGCAGGCCCTGAATCAGGCTGTTGGCCATGTTGCCAGCGCCGATAAACGCGATGTGACTATTTTTCAAAGCGATACTCCCAATCTCAGAAGCCGGTATTCTAGCGCAGTGGCAGCTGCCTTGCAGCGCCTGACTGGCGAGATCAGGATTCAGGGGCGTTAAATTCCTTGCTGAAGATTGTCCAGAAGCTCAGAAACAGTGCGGCAATCAGCGGCCCGATCACAAAGCCATTGATGCCCAGCATGCTGATGCCGCCGAGTGTGGAGAACAGTACGATGTAGTCAGGCAGCTTGGTATCACGCCCCACCAGAATCGGGCGCAACACATTATCCGCGAGGCCAATGATTATGGCGCCATAAGCGATCAGGATGGATGCTTTTTCCCACTCCCCGGTGGCATACAGATAAATGGCCATCGGTAGCCACACTAACGAGGCACCAACGGCAGGGACCAATGACAGAAACGCCATGACAACGGATAACAACAAGGCTGCAGGTAAGTCCAGCAACCAGAAAATCAGGCCGCCAAGCGCGCCTTGGACTATGGCAACAACAAGGTTGCCTTTAACAGTGGCACGAGCTACCTCGGCAAATTTCTGAAACAACAACTGCCGTCTTTCAAAGCTTAATGGGATGGCATTGCGCATCCAGTTGACAATGCTTTCACCATCTCGTATCAGGAAGAAGCTCAGATATAGCATCAAACCCAGACTGAGCGTGAACATCAGGGCGTTACGCCCCCAGTTCAACGCCTGTTGAGAAAGAATACGGCTTAAGCCAATGGCCGATTCAGACAGGATGTTGCGAATGCTGCCGGTATCAATACCCAGGCGAGTCAGCAGATCCGGCAGAAGTGGCACGGCGTTGCCAATGCGGTCCAGAATATCTTGCGGGTTCAGTTGCTGGCTCTCGATCAGTTGGTACAGTTGAGCGCCTTGCCGGACAAATCCAAACGCAACAGCAATCACGGGCATGACAACCAGAACAAAACCGGTTAGAAGCGTGCAGAACGCCGCGAGTGAAGGGCGATTGCCAAAGCTGCGATTGAGGCGGCGCTGCAAGGGATTAAACAACAAGGCCATGATGCCCGCCCAGAAAATCGCGCTCCAGAACGGCAGCAGCAACAGAACAAACAGCAAACTCAGCGTGATCAACACCCCAATAAACGTACGCTTTTCAATCACATCGCGCATATTGCCATCCTTCATGTGCTTCGCCTGCGCAGCATACGCCACAGTTCAATAATTCTGGGTGGTTGACCGGTGCGCAGAATGCCTTGGCGGAATACCCGACCAGATAACCACAGCACGGTGATTGTGGTGACGACCAGCAGCACTGTTGTGCCAACCACATCAATCATTGGAGGCTGCGCCGCGGCCCGATTCATCATGGTAAATGGCGTAAATAGTGGAATCCATGACATCACTCTGGCCATGGTGCCATTGGGATCCTGGGCGATAAAACTCATCGTCAGGATGGGAACCATCATCACCATCATCAGCGGCATCATCAGACTTTGAGCTTCTTTGAGGGTATTACACAGGCTGCCGATTGCCAGAAAAATACCGGCATACAGTGTGTAACAGCACAGGTAATAAAACACAAAATACGGGATCAGATCTGAACCCAGTAGCACATCCAGAATCTGCACTATCATGGTGGTTTCAATGGTCTGATACAGTTGTATAAATGCAAAAAAGGATGCCAGCCATGCCAGAATGGTGGTGATCCCTGTTGCACCGATCCCCAGCAATTTGCCCATCATCAGCTCGCCCGGCGTGACGGATGCCAACAACACTTCGATGATGCGGTTGGATTTTTCTTCGATGGTGTTACTGAGCAGATACTGCACACTCTGCATCAGCGAAATAAAAATCAGATACACAAAACCCATGGGCGCCCATTGCCGGAAGGTATCCGCCAGGCTGACCTGTTCGTCGCCAGCGACTTTACCCGGATCCATTCGACTGACCGGCAACCGGGTGCGTTGTACATCGCGTACAGCGTTAACATCAATATTGCGCTCGATATACTCCTGCTGCCTGATCGCGTTGTTGATGCTGGTTTGGATGGCGTTAGACAGGCGGGTATCGGTCAGATTGCCGGCCCAGTACTGTACGCCACGCGGTCCGGTGTCACCCTGAAGCCCGCCCTGCATCGCAGTCACTGGTCGCACGATATCGTTGTTCACATCTGCGGGTATCAGGATCAGCGCAAACAGGCTGATCTGATTGTCTCCCGCGGGTAGTCTACTTTCGCCATTGAGGAACGGCCGCAAGGTCTCGACAATCTGCTCGGCTGAGGCGTTGAGATCCAATTCTGGTGGTGGCACGGCCGCAATAAATTGTTCGCGAGGCTCTTCAAAAGCTGGAGTGTCCGCGCGCAGGTAGGGTCTTGCCATCTGCAATGCAAAGGACAGTCCGCCATTGCTGAGCCAGTCATCAAGTGCCGCGACCTCGTCGTTGCCAAAATCATCCAATAACTGGTCCATTTGATTGGCCGGTTCATTGCTGACTGCAAAATTGGCGGTGTCGCTACGATTTTCCTGAAGGTAGCGCATGAAGTCCTGCATGACCCGGCGCTGGTGTTCGCGCCGGATTGCGGTTTCGACAGAGTCAGCGTATTGCCCTGTTTGATCAATCAGCAAGTAATAGCGGGTGGGCGTGGCAGTTGCCAGTCTGGTTGATAGATGAAAGATCATAAAAAAGACAATGGGCACCAACAAAACGCCAATCCAGAATCCCTTGGTCTTGACGTTCTCAAGATACTCCCGCCATGCAATCAGCAGCGTGACTCTCATGCCAGTATCCTCATATTAAAGCGCTCATCGGAAGTTGTGTTCCCTGGCTTCCTGACCCACCAGATGCACAAACACATCGTGCAGGCTGGTCTGGGTAAAGTCAAAGCGGCTGAGACTGATACCATTTTGGAAACAATGTTGCAGAATCAATTGGGGGTTGGTGTGTTCTTTCACGTACAGTTCCCACTGACGAGTGCCGGGGATGCGCCCTTCACCACCCACAAATGTTTCACTGACGGACAGCACTCCCTCCAGGTCAGCAAGCGCCATGACATCGTTCTGGCACTCGAGAATTACTCTGCGCGGGATAATTGCGCGCGCTTCATCCACGGTGCCATCAAAGACCTTGCTGCCTTGCGTGATCAACAACAGGCGCTCACAAAGCCGCTCTGCATGCTGCATGATGTGGGTCGAAAAGATGACGGTCTGGCCATTATTTTTTAAGTCCCGGATCAGTTGTTCGAGAACTTCCTGATTGACCGGGTCCAGTCCGGAAAACGGTTCATCAAGGATCACCAGTTCAGGATTGTGCGCAATTGACGAAAGTACCTGTACTTTCTGCCCCATGCCTTTGGACAGCGACTCCACTGTGGAATTGGCAAAATCCTTCAATCCGTATTGCTCCAGCAGTTCAAACGCACGCAATTTTGCATCTTTACGATGGATGCCTTTGAGTGTTGCAAAGTAGGAAATGATGGCCCAGACCTTCATTTTTTTATAAAGGCCTTTTTCTTCTGGCAAGTAACCAATGCGGTCGCGAACCTGCATGGCCGATTTGCAGCCCAGCACCTCAATCTCGCCTTCGTCTGGACGGATAATGTCGAGAATCATACGAATAGTAGTGGTCTTCCCGGCGCCATTGGGGCCAAGAAAACCATAAACAGAGCCTTTGGGTATGCTCAGATTGATGCGATTAACGGCGGTAAAATCACCGTAGCGCTTGGAAACATTGCTTAACGACAATACGGTTGATGACATCTCTCGGTTCCGAAATATCCTTGTCAAGCAGTCATCCCGGGAAGGACGCTGGGCCGCTTGTGCCTGTTGACCGAGTGTAGCACAGCCGCGTAAATGAAAAAGCCGGAAATCCTGAGATGTCCGGCTTTGTTAAAGGGCTAACCGGCAGACTTCTGGAAGAATATCTGCCGCAATGTAGCAGATCAGTTTGCCAAGTGCTTATTGATCGCCTCGGCAACTTTTCGACCTTCATCGATCGCCCGCACAACCAGTGATTGGCCACGACGGCAGTCGCCGGCAGCAAACACTTTGGGATGGTTGGTTCGGAAGTCACCATAAGCCGCTTTGTAGTTGGAGCGGGCATCCAGCTCCAGACCCAAAGGTTTGGTGATGTATTGTTCCGGGCCAAGGAAACCCATGGACAAAAGAATCAGATCCGCTTCCCAGAATTTAACGGTGCCGGGGATTTCTTTGAAGCTGGCGTCCACTTCTACCGTGTTGATGCCCAACAATTTGCCGTTTTCATCACGCACAAACTCTTTGCCGCTGATGGAATAAACCCGAGGATCCTGGCCATCGCGGTAAGCAGCCTCTTCATGGCCATAATCTACGCGGTAGATTTTAGGCCACAGTGGCCAGGGGTTGTCGGCCGGACGCTCAATGCCAGGGCGCGGCATAATTTCAAAATTCACCAGTGACTTACAGCCGTGACGCAAGGATGTTGCGATGCAGTCCGTGCCGGTATCACCGCCACCTATCACGATGACGTTTTTACCTTTGGCGCTGATGTAGTTGCCGTCTTCCAAATCGGAATCCAGCAGACTGCGCGTATTGGCGGTGAGGAATTCCATGGCGGGATAAATGCTGTCGCCTTCACGGCCCGGTATTTTTAATTCGCGTGCGGTGGTCGCACCCGTGGTCAGGCAGAGCACATCGACATCAGCCAACAAGGCTTCAACGGACACGCTCTTCTCGCCAGTGCCACCGACGTTCACACCTGTGACAAAGGTGATGCCTTCGTCTTTGAGCAGGTTGACGCGACGGTCTACCACATTTTTTTCGAGCTTCATGTTAGGGATGCCGTACATCAGCAGGCCGCCGATACGATCCTCACGCTCATACACAGTAACTGAGTGGCCAGCCTGGTTTAACTGGGCGGCTGCGGCCAATCCCGCTGGGCCAGAACCAATCACGGCGACTTTTTTACCGGTACGGAACGAGGGTGGATTGGCAACAACCCAACCGTTTTCAAAGCCGCGATCAATAATCGCGTTTTCAATGTTCTTGATGGTAACTGGTGGGTTGTTCATGCCCAGCACGCATGAGCCCTCACACGGTGCAGGACATACGCGGCCAGTGAATTCGGGGAAATTATTGGTTTTGTGCAAGCGATCCAGCGCTTCGCGCCACTGACCTTTGTACACCAGGTCATTCCATTCAGGAATCAGATTGTACACAGGGCAGCCGTTGTCGGACTGACAAAACGGCACGCCACAATCCATACAGCGTGCGCCCTGTGTGGTCAGGTGGCTGTCGTCGGGACGTGTATAAATTTCCTTGTAGTCCAGCAATCGCTCGGCCGGTGCACGGTACGGAACGGTGCGGCGATCAAACTCTTTAAAACCAGTTGGTTTGCCCATGTCTAAACCTTAATCTTCCCAATTTTGTACGTTGACAGGCAGCCCGCTCCACCCCTGACGTCCGTTGTGTTGTCAGGGCGGTACAGGCTGCGATGGTTTACTTACACGGCAACTGCCTGTTGTTGGGCTGCCAATTCCGTCAGCACACGTTTGTAATCTGTCGGCATTACTTTCACAAACTGCGTCAATGACTGGTCCCAGTTATCCAGAATCTGCTTGGCCACTGGTGAATCAGTGTGACGCAGGTGATTGCTGATCAGGGTCTTCAATTCTTGCACATCAGCATGATCAACCACGGCTTCCAGCCCATAGGTTTCAGAGTTGCACTGGCGGGTAAAGTCTTTGTCTTTATCCCACACATATGCAATGCCACCACTCATACCTGCGCCGAAGTTGCGCCCGGTTTTGCCAAGAATGACTACGCGGCCACCGGTCATGTATTCACAACCGTGGTCGCCAATACCTTCGACAACGGCAGAGGCGCCGCTGTTACGCACCGCAAAACGCTCAGCCGCAATACCACGGAAATACGCTTCGCCACCGGTCGCGCCGTACAGATTGACGTTACCGGCAATAATGTTTTCTTCGGCCTTGAACGTGCTGACTTTGGGCGGGTAGACAACAATTTTGCCGCCCGACAGACCTTTGCCTACAAAGTCATTACAGTCACCTTCGACGGTGATGGTGATACCTTTGGCCAACCAGGCGCCAAGGCTCTGACCTGCAGAACCATGCAATTTAATGTTGATGGTGTCATCGGGCAGCATCTGTTCGCCGTGATGTTTGGCAACTTCATTGGACAACATGGTGCCCACAACACGGTTGATGTTAAGCACCGGTAGCTCTATCTGGACTTTTTCACCGCGCAGCAGCGCCGGTTGTGCCAATTCAATCAATTGGTTATCCAGGGCTTTTTCAAGGCCGTGATCCTGATTGATGGTCTGGTGCGTCACAGTATTCGGGTAAACCATTTGTGCGGGTTTCAGGATATTGCTCAGATCCAATCCGCGCGCCTTCCAATGATCGATTGCACCACGACTTTCCAGCAGGTCTACACGACCAACCATGTCGGTCAGTTTGCGCATGCCGAGACTCGCCATGATTTCGCGCAGTTCTTCGGCGACCATAAACAGGTAGTTAACCACGTGTTCTGGCTGGCCTTTGAATTTCTTGCGCAGCTCTGGGTCTTGTGTGGCAATACCGACTGGGCAGGTATTCAGATGGCATTTACGCATCATGATGCAACCGAGTGTCACCAGCGGTGCGGTCGCAAACCCGAATTCTTCCGCGCCAAGCAATGCAGCAATTGCCACGTCGCGGCCGGTTTTTAGCTGTCCGTCTGTTTGCACAACCACGCGAGAACGCAGGTTGTTCATAACCAGAGTCTGATGTGTCTCCGCCAGGCCCAGTTCCCACGGCAATCCCGCGTGCTTGATGGAGGTCAGCGGAGATGCGCCGGTACCGCCATCATGGCCGGCAATCACAAGGTGTTCGGCTTTGGCTTTGGTGACGCCTGCTGCCACGGTGCCAACACCCACTTCCGACACCAGTTTTACACTGATGCGCGCTTTGCGGTTGGCGTTTTTCAGGTCGTGGATCAGCTGCGCGATATCCTCGATTGAATAAATGTCGTGGTGCGGCGGTGGAGAAATCAGACCCACACCAGGCGTTGAATAACGCAGACGTGCAATATGCGCATCAACCTTACCGCCAGGCAGTTCGCCACCTTCACCGGGCTTGGCGCCTTGCGAAATCTTGATTTGCAGCTCATCAGCGTTGCTGAGGTACCAGATGGTGACGCCAAAACGGCCAGACGCCACTTGTTTGATTGATGAACGCTTGGAATCGCCATTGGGCATAGGCTGGAATCGCGCAGGGTCTTCCCCGCCTTCACCGGTATTGGACTTGCCGCCCATGCGGTTCATGGCGATTGCCAGGGTCTCATGGGTTTCCGGTGATATTGAACCCAGGCTCATCGCGCCAGTCGCAAAACGTTTTACGATGTCTTTGGCTGACTCAACGTCTTCCAGCGCAATTGCTGGTTGTAAACCCGTTCTGAAATCCAGCAGGCCGCGCAACGTGCAGGCGCGCGTGGTCTGCTCATTGGTGTACTTTGCAAATATCTTGTAAGCGTCAGGGCTGTTGTTGCGCGCTGCAACCTGCAGGTTGAAGATCGCGCTCGGATCCCACATGTGACCTTCGCCACCGCTGCGCCAATGGAAATCGCCAGGATTGGTCATCACAGGGATACGTCCGTTGTCGATGACCGGGAAGCCCAGGTGATGGCGCCGTTCAGTTTCCTGAACCAGCGTATCGAAATTCACACCTTGTACACGGCTTGCGGTGCCAACAAAGCAGCGATTGATGATGTCATCTGCCAGACCAACCGCTTCAAAAATTTGCGCACCTTTATATGACTGCAGGGTAGAGATGCCCATCTTTGCCATGACTTTGAGCATGCCTTTGCCGACAGCCTTTTTATAGGCGTACACAATCTTGTCTTCGGTGGCGTACTCTTTGCTCAGCAGGCCGTCTTTCTGGGCTTGCCAAAGTGACTCAAAGGCCAGATAAGGGTTGATCGCATCTGCCCCGAAACCGGCAAGCAGACAATGGTGATGCACTTCGCGCGCTTCACCGGTTTCCAGAATCAGACCGATGCGCGTTCGCTCATGCTGACGAATCAGGTGATGGTGAACCGCGCCACAGGCGACCAGTGAGCTGATGGCCATACGCTGACGGTCAATTTTGCGATCGGACAGAATAACAAAGGCATAACCGTCGGCAATGGCCTGACTGGCTTGTTGGCAGATGTTTTCGAGCGCTTCAACATACGCATTGGCAGCTTTTGCGTCATAGGTAATATCGATGACTTTGCTGCGCAGACCTTTGTAGTCCATGTTGCGTATGGTCTGCAGCTGTTTGTTGGACAGGATCGGGTGCTTGAGGCTCAGGCGATGTGCCTGTTTCTCGGTGGTTTCCAGCAAGTTGCCTTCCGGACCAATAAAACACTCCAGCGACATCACCACTTCTTCGCGGATCGAGTCAATCGCCGGGTTGGTGATCTGCGCAAACAACTGCTTGAAGTAGTCATAAATCATGCGGGGTTTGTCGGACAGACACGCTAATGCGGAGTCATTGCCCATGGAGCCCAGCGGATCACGTGCTTCTGTGATCATTGGTAGCAGCATAAATTGCATGGTTTCGGTTGTGTAACCAAAGGCCTGCATGCGTGCAAACACGTTTTCCGAATCCAGTGAGTGTTCTTCGCTGCCGTCGGCAAGCTGGTCAAGCGTAATACGCTGCTGTGCAAGCCATTCGCCATAGGGGCGTTTAGCGGCAATGCTCGCTTTCAGCTCTTCGTCGGGGATCAGCCGTCCTTCTTCAAAATCCAGCAGGAACATTTTGCCGGGTTGCAGACGACCTTTCAGTTTGACGTTAGCCGGATCAACGTGAACCACGCCAACTTCAGAGGCCATGATGACTTTGTCATCGTGTGTGACGTAATAACGGCTGGGTCTCAGGCCATTTCGGTCAAGTACGGCGCCGATGTAATGGCCATCCGAGAACACAATAGATGCCGGGCCGTCCCATGGTTCCATCAATGCGGAGTGGAATTCATAGAAGGCTTTTTTGTCGCCGTTCATATTGACGTCGGATTGCCAGGCTTCCGGAATCATCATCATCACGGATTCTTGCAGCGATCGCCCGGACAACAGCATAAATTCAAGAACGGAATCAAACGAGCCTGAATCCGAGCAATCTGCATCAATGATCGGGAACAGATCACTGATTTTGTCGCCAAACAGTGGGCTGGACAACATGCCTTCGCGTGCAACCATCTGGTTTACGTTGCCGCGCAGCGTATTGATCTCGCCGTTGTGGCTCATAAAACGATTGGGCTGCGCGCGATCCCATGATGGGAAGGTATTGGTGCTGAACCGTGAGTGCACCATCGCCATGTGGGTTTCACAGGTAGTGTTGGTCAGGTCCCGGTAGAACGGGAACAGCTGACCAGGTGTCAGCATACCTTTATATACAATCACTTTGGTTGACAGGCTGCAGGCGTACAGCATTTTGGCTTCGCTGAGCGAACTGTCACCACGCAGTCTGTGCGTAAAACGTTTACGAATGACGTACAGCTTGCGCTCGAATTCGTCCTGGGCAAGGCCGTCGGCGGCGCCAATAAAGAGCTGCTCTATTACAGGCTGTGCAGTTCTGGCTGCCGGGCCAACATCGGCACCAACAGGATCAACAGGCACCAGTCGCCAGCCCAGCAGTGTCTGGCCTTCTTCAGCGATGATGCGATTGATTATGTCGCGACAGAATTCACGCTCTTTGCTGATCTGTGGCAGAAAGATGTTGCCGACCGCATATTTGCCGGCACCCGGCAGCGTTGTGTTCAGATCTTTCAGCGCGATATTTGCGAAGAAAGAGTGTGGCAGGGCCATCAAGATACCCGCGCCATCGCCAGTGTTGGCTTCGAAACCGCAGCCGCCACGGTGATCCATGCGCGAATTCAGGTGATAGGCATCCAGCATAATCTGGTGACTGGGACGGCCCTTGATGTCTGCGACGAAACCTACGCCGCAGGAATCCTTCTCGTTTGCCGGATCATAAAGACCGGTCTTCTGCGGAAAGCCAAACTTGTGGTGGGATTGGGCTTGATCAGTCATTGTCGCTAAGTCTCGCTAATTCGTTATATTGTTTCCGGTTCTGTGACCGTCAACGCTCCCTGCAACAAAATGCATCGTGCAGCATTGCCAACAGGGAGATGCGTGAATTTAGAAGTTATTGATTTGACACGGCTCAGTGAATCGGCCTGCACCCCGGGAACGGCGCGTCCGGGACTGGCCGGACTGTCGTAAAACATGGTGCGCTGTTTTACGGGGGCTGGACACAATAACACCGAACACAAATATGTCAAGCCGCGCTACAAAGCGTGACGATATGTAGCGGAAAAGCGGGGCAGCTTGATAAATGTGGATAGCTGGATTACTCTTCCTTTCACGGAAAAATCACCCTAAACCCCTGTCAATAAACAAGAGTCAGGACGGCCCGCCTGAATCCTGATTCTTGGTATTGGTCATAACTGCGTACGCAGAGGGTCTGGAGTACGATTAGCAGAATACGGTTGGCAGCATCTGGCGCAAGGTGTCGGGAACGCACCTACAAAAACAATAGCTTCATAGCAGAGGGGATATCGCATGGAAATCGTTCGTTATAAAAGAGATGTATGGGGTGACGAAGTTATCCTGGGTGTGGCTTGGGATCTGCTCTGGGTAGTCGCCGTCGCCATTCTGGTACTACTGGCAGGTCACGCTATTTTTATGGCGGCACTGGCCAAGAAAAAAGCCAAACCTTCTTCTGAAGGCCGCAAAATCAATCGTCACGATGCCATCGACAGGGCGTTCCACTGGATCATGGCCGGTTCTGTGCTGGTGTTGATCGCCACGGGTGTCATGCCGATTATTGGCATTCACTTCGCCTGGCTGGACATTCACTGGATTGCCGGTCTGCTGCTGACGTTTGTGGTGATTTTCCACATCATCCGTGCATCGTTCTGGCAGGACTTCAAGTCGATGATCATGACGCCCGCGGATTTCGCAGAGCCTTTTGACGAAAGCCGCAAGCCAGGCAAGTACTCCTTTGAACAGAAAGGCATGCATTGGGCAATGACTGTGCTGGTGCTGCTGGTGATTGTCACCGGCGTGATCCTGCTGATGAATATCAACACGCCTTTCACCACGCGTCAGGCTGTACAGGACGAAGCCCAGTTAGGACTGATGTTCTTGCTGCACGGTCTGGCAACCTTGTCCCTGATTGCGTTTACCGCTATCCATATCTACTTCGCTGTCCGGCCGGAGAAGATTTTTTATACTCGCTCCATGATCAAAGGTTGGATCTCTGAAGCAGAAATGAAAGAGAACCACGATACTGATAAATGGAAGGTGTGAAATTGACCGACGTTAAAGATCTCGAGAAAGAAATCGAGGCTGTAGAATCAGGTTATGAGTTTCTGCTGGCGTATGCCGCTCAAGGGCGGCCGCCGCATATCGAATCTGAATCTCCGACGCCTCATGCGAGGCCAACACTGCAAGAAATGGCGACAGCCATGGCCAATGTGTCAGCCGCACTCAAAGACAGTTCCGATGCCTATGAACAGGTGATTGCGGAAGATGTTCGCAAAGCCAGCGCAGCGATAAATTTTGTGCTGGCGCAGCCGCGCATGAGTTCAGAGTTGATTGACAATTTGAATGCATCCATTCATTTGCGTGCGGTGCTGACAGATTTTTTCCTGTACAGCGAAGTATTAAAACCCGCAGTTGATACCCCGACGACGCCGGCATATTTTAATGTAGGTTGATCCATAAGGTCGGTTTGTTTGGAAAAAGCAGGTTGAGTTATTCAACCTGCTTTTTTTTGCCAGTTTTTTGCCAGTACGTTCCGTGGCGATTGCCACTACACTGATTGTGTTGCAAAAAACACAATCAGCGTAATCACAATCACGCAGGATATAATGATCGTGACAATTCGCCAGCCTCGGCGTTTACCTCCCCATTGATACTGCTCGTCTTCAACAAAAATCGGGTTAACTTTCCGTTTAAAAAATCCCATCACGTGTCCTGCTGGTCAACAATCGCTATCTCCACTATCTAAGCACACTCAGTAGACAACATAAGCATCAAAAAGTGGCAAAGTGCAGAACAAATATGTCAATTGTCTCGAAAACACGCCCACTTGTGACAAAGTGAAACTCAAGGGGTTTGTGTGTCAGCGAAGCGGGTTAACTCAAAAACAAAGCTGATATACTCGCGCAAAATTACAAAATGGATGGGGTTTCACGTGACAGATGTTCGTTCGAGTTGGGCGCTTGCCGGCCGTAAGCTGTTAGTTTTAATGAGCTTGGCGCTTTTCCCACTGACTGCCGGATATGCTCAGCAACCTGCTGCAAGTGGCGTCATGCAGATGACCATGATCCCCGAGGATCGCGCGCAAATTGAACTCGACGGTTTTCTGAACGAAGCGGTCTGGCAACAAGTGCCAGCGATCGATGGCATGCGCGTAATCAATCCCGATACGCTCGAAGCGGCTTCCCTGAGAACTGAGACGCGCATTTTTTACAATGAACGTGGCATTTATGTGGCTGCCATGAACTTTCAGGCCGGCGATACACTGGTTGCCCGCATGAGTTCGCGAGATGACCCTGTGCCGCGTGATGGTTTTGTGCTGTCCATCGACGCATCTGGTAATGGAACCTATGGGTACTTTCTGCGCGTCAATCTGGGTGGAACGCTATCAGATGGCACCATTTTGCCTGAGCGCCAAATCAGTCGTGACTGGGACGGCTCCTGGGATGCAGAAACTCAGGAGCTTGAAAATGGTTGGTCGGCAGAGATCTTTATCCCCTGGGGGATGATGGCCCTGCCACAAGCAGGCGAAACGCGACAAATCGGTATCTATACCGAGCGCCAAGTGATGTATCTGAACGAAACCTGGTCATGGCCAGCGCTTCCGAATACCAATCCCGAATATCTGTCAGCGTTTCAGAAATTTGAACTCTCTGGTATCAATCCACGCACCCAATTCACGTTTTATCCTTATGCGTCAGGCACTCACAATAACCTGAGCGGTGAAACCAAGGCGCGTACCGGTGCTGACGTTTACTGGCGACCAAATTCCAATACCCAGCTGTCAGCTACCATCAACCCGGATTTTGGTACGGTTGAGTCTGACGATATTGTGGTCAATCTCTCGGCGTTTGAGACGTTTTTCTCTGAGAAGCGCACATTTTTCCTGGAAGGGCAGGATGTGTTCCAGACCTCGCCTCGCAACGGCGGCGGCCCATTTGGCCCCACAACGATGCTCAATACCCGACGTATTGGAGCGGCTCCAGTGATCTCGGTACCTGCTGGCGTGCAAGTCAGCGCGACCGATCGTAATGCGCCGTCAGATTTGCTGGGTGCAGTGAAAGTCACCGGCACGCAAGGCAACTGGCGCTATGGCACCATGGTGGCCGCTGAAGATGACATGGAATTGCGCGGTACTGCAGCGGACGGCTCCAGGGTAAAACTGCAGTCTACAGGTCGGGATTTTGCGATTGGCCGCTTGCTGTATGAAGACACCGCAGGCGGTGGCCGGCGTGGTATTGGCTGGATCGGCACGCGCATGGATCACCCTAACCGACAAGCGACGGTGAATGGTGTCGATTTTGCGTACTTTTCTGCAGATACTCGCTGGTCGTTTGATGGTCAGGTACTGCACAGCGATGTCAATGATGTCAGCGGCCAGGGCGGGTTTTTTGACCTGAATTACCGGCCTGCCCGCGGCGTGCAACACAGTGTGACGGGCACCTATCTTGATGAAACGCTGGACATCAACGATGTTGGTTACGTTCAGCGAAACGACCATCAGCAGTTGGACTACCGCTTAAGCGTGACCGAGTCCGGATTGGAAAAATACCGAAGTCGTACCCGTGGGTTTAATATCATCAACCAATGGAACGCAGATGGCCGACCGGTCAGGTTGGGGCTGTTTTTTAACCAGAGCCTCACCTACCTTGATAATACTTCCCTGAACGCCAGCTTTCGTTATTTTCCTGCACGCGTTGATGACCGCTTGAGTCGTGGCAATGGCACCTACAAGATCCCGCATAGACTGGCTTACGATGTGAGCTGGCGCAGTGACCGCTCACGGCCATTCAGCTACGGGCTTGGAATTGGCAATGCAGAGGAAGATCTTAAAGCCAATAATATCAACTATTTTGTGAATGCCGATTGGCAACCAAATGACAGATTCTCAACCAGCATGACGTTATCCTACCGTGATAGGGAGTCGTGGCTGGTGCACCGTGGTGGCGACCGCATGACGGCTTTCACCGCCACGGAATGGTCTCCGCAGCTCAATGCCAGCTACTTCATCAGCGCCAAACAACAGTTCCGTATTGCGGTGCAGTGGACAGGTATTCAGGCCAAAGAAGATCGTTTTTACCGGATCGACCAGAGTGATGTTCGTCATTTGATACCGGCCAACAAGCCTACCCTGACACCTGATGACTTCACCGTCAGTCGCATGAGTTTCCAGGCGCGCTATCGCTGGGAGATCGCGCCTTTGTCGGACCTGTTTGTGGTCTACACCCGTGGCAGCAATTTGCCCTCGGTCGGCGATTCCGAATTCCAGGACCTCTTGTTTGACGCCTGGAGCGAGCGCGTTACTGATACCTGGGTGGTCAAACTGCGTTACCGTTTGGGTGGTTAAAAAAACAGGCACGCGTTATTGTCACGCGACGGACAAAAAACTGTCTTATGCTGGCGTGGTAAACAACAATCCCTGAAGAAGGACTACACTAATGGCTGGACGTAATTTAACGCGTTACCTGAGCGGAGCTATATTGATGAGTCTGGTTGCCGGAAATCTTGTGCCAGTTAATCTGGCTTACGCTCAGACGGCTGCTCAGTCAAAAGTGGTGGTGGCGCATCGTGGCGCTAGCGCCTATCTGCCGGAACATACCCTGCAAGCTGCTGCCATGGCCTATGCCATGGGTGCCAGCTTCCAAGAGCAGGATGTTGTCATGACTAAAGACGATCAGCTGATTGTCTGGCACGACCTGACCCTCGATCGCAACAGCGATGTGCGACATAAGTTTCCGGGCCGTGCACGTGACGACGGGCGGCACTATGTCATCGATTTTACCCTGCAGGAATTACGTACCTTACGTGTCACCGAGGGTTATCGTCTGGACGACAATGGCCAGGAACAACAAATCTACCCGGAGCGGTTTCCACTCTGGCAGGGCAGTTTCCAGATTCATACGCTTGCAGAGCAGCTCGAGTTGATTCACGGGTTGAATCGCTCGACTGGTCGCGATGTGGGCATTTATCCAGAGCTGAAGTCGCCGGCATTCCATCACGAGCATGGCAAAGATATCGGCCTGGCAGTTTTGTCAGAGTTGAAACGCTTTGGCTATACCAGCAAAGACAGCAATGTTTATGTACAGACGTTTGAGTTTGATGAACTCAAGCGCGTCAAAGAGCAGGTGCAGCCTGCGCTGGGCATCGAACTGAAGCTAGTCCAGTTGATGGGTGATGACGAGGACGATTATGGCTGGATGCTGAAACCAGGCGGTATGCAGGAGCTTGCCAAATTTGCGGATGGCATTGGCCCAGAAAAAGGCATGATTATCAGCGGCGACTCTACCCCGGATAACATCATGATCAGTACATTGGTATCCGACGCCCATCAGGCAGGCATGCAGGTTCACCCTTATACGTTCAGGGCGGATACCGGACAAGTGCCTGCTTATGCCCGTGACTTTGATCATCTGTTGGAGCTTTTTTACGTTAACGCCGGGGTGGATGGCGTGTTTACTGACTTCCCCGACAGGGCTGTCAATTTCGTAAAAAATCAGCGCTGATGCCCCGGTGTATGTCAGCAGTTTCTGTCTGGAAACTGCTGAAAACGGCTCAGTCTGTACGCGCGCAGGCTTCTGGCGTATAATCGCCGCCCTTTTAATGAATTCCCCGCGCCTGCAGGCACAATTATGTCGACGACTTCCGCTCCGGATCTCAGCTTTGCTGAGCTCAACCTTCCCGCCTTCCTGTTAGAAACCCTGTCCAAGGTAGGCTACGAAAAACCCTCACCTATACAGCAGGAGACAATTCCGGCACTGCTTGAAGGTCACGACATCGTAGGCATGGCGCAGACTGGTACGGGTAAAACCGCTGCATTTGCTTTGCCAGTGCTGGCAAAAATTGATGTCAACAATCCCAATACCCAGGCGTTGGTGCTGTGTCCGACACGCGAGTTGGCCATTCAGGTGGCCGAAGCGTTCCAGACCTATGCTCAGGGCATGAAAGGTTTTCACGTGCTGCCGGTGTATGGTGGCCAGGAAATGGCACGTCAGCTGCAGGCACTGCGTCGCGGGGTCCATGTAGTTGTGGGCACGCCGGGACGTCTGCTTGACCACCTGAATCGTCGCTCCTTGAACCTGAGCACCATCAAAACACTGGTGCTGGATGAGGCCGACGAAATGTTGCGCATGGGGTTTATTGACGATGTTGAGCTGATTCTGCAGCAGACCTCGGCAGACCGTCAGGTTGCACTGTTTTCAGCAACCATGCCGACGCAAATTCGCCATGTTGCCGAAAAGTATTTGCGCAATCCAATTGAAGTCAAAATCAAAACCGCAACCAGCACCAACGCTGATATTGAGCAGTTGTACTGGCTCGTGCAGGGCACCAACAAGCTCGACGCGCTCACCCGCATGCTGGAAGTGGAAGAGTTTGATGGCATGTTGATCTTTGTGCGTACTAAAAACAGTACGCAGGAACTGGCTGATAAACTCAGTGCGCGCGGTTTTTCAGCGGCTGCGCTCAACGGTGATATGAATCAACAGTTGCGTACCCGCACCGTTGAGCAGCTTAAAAATGGACAGCTTGATATTGTGGTGGCAACAGATGTCGCTGCGCGTGGTCTTGACGTGGAGCGCATTAGCCACGTAGTGAACTACGACATTCCCTATGATAATGAAGCGTATGTGCACCGTATTGGTCGTACCGGCCGAGCTGGCCGCAGTGGTAAGGCAATTCTGTTTGTGGCGCCCCGCGAGCAACGTATGCTGCAGTCCATCGAGCGCACTACCCGCAAAAAAATTGAGCGAATGGAGCTGCCAACTCGCAGCGAGCTGATTCAGCATCGCAGTCAGCAATTCAAAAATACCATTGCCGCGGCATTGGAAAATGGCAACCAGGAATTTTTCCGCGTATTGCTGGCCGAATTCTGTCACGAACACGAATGCTCCATTGAAGATGCATCTGCAGCCATGGCATTCCTGTTGCAAAAAGACCGACCATTAGAGCCATCTGTTAAAGATGTAGTGTCGTCCGAGTCCTGCTACGGCAAAGCGCCGTCGGCATCCGCCAATACGGCTACCACCAAAGTACGCGCGCCGCGCAGAGAAGCGGCAGAGTCTTTTGCTGAGCAAGAAGTGCCTGCACCGCGGCCTGCCCGCAGCAAACCTCCGATGCACGATGCCCATCCACGTCTGACTCAGGAAGACATTTTTGCTGAGGAATTTGCCCAGGCTGATCGCGATGAAAAGCCGCGCAAGCGTCGCGAGCGCACGCAGACAGAAGACGGTGAAGACGTTGCAATGGAGCGTTTCCGCATTCAGGTAGGTCATGAGCACGGCGTGTCGCCACGCGAAATCGTCGGCGCAATCGCCAATGAAGGCGGTATTGAAGGTCGATATATTGGTCGTATCAATATCTATGACACGCACACCACCATTGATTTGCCACAAGGCATGCCAGAGGACGTGTTCAAAACATTGTCACGCACTCGCGTCTGTAATCAGCCCTTGGCCATCGAAAAAATGACTAAAGAAGAGGCGGCTGAAGAGGCCAGAACCTCTCCGCGTGGCCCGCGTGGCCCGCGCCCCTCAGGCGATCGCCCTGTTGATAGAGACCGCAGTGAGCGACCATCGTCTGAGCGTTTCTCACGTGAGCGATCATCGTCCGATCGTCCCGCATCTGATCGCCCGCCACGTGAAGGCTTCCGAGCCTCTGCAGGCCCAGATCGCGACAGAGCAGCCCGTCCGGATGATCGCAAACCGCGCTTCAGCAATGATCGCACCGATGCGCCTTCGCGTTTTGCGACAAGCACTGCGCGTCCGCCTCGTTATACAAATTCTGACGGCGGTTTTGCAACGCGACGTCAGGCAGTAACCGAGCCCGGCTCTGCCCCTCGTTTTGAGGGAAGCAGTGAACGCCCGCGTTCTGCACCACGTGCAGAGGGCGCGCGTGATGCGAGCTCGTATGATCGTAAGCCACGCAGTGCTGCCACCACGCCGCGCCGCAGCCCTCCACGTGATGCGTTTGTTGAACCAACGTTTGCGCCGCGCTCTTTTGAGGACAGACCTGCCAAATCTGCTGATGCCGACAAAGCTGCCAAAGATAAAAAACGTGGTGGACCCAAAGTGCGTGCTGACAGGGACAAAGGTAAGCGCCGCACCCCGGCCAAGCGCCCAACCTGAGACCAGCGCGCGGCTGTGAACTTTTTGGATGGTGTGAATGCGGTGTAAGAAAGAGTTTTACGCCGCAGCAGGTCTGGTGAAAACAGCATCATCAAACACATGCATCTGTTGCCTGACCTGAGGTTCATTATGAAAATTCGTTCCGCTCTTCTGTTTGTATCGGCGTTGCTCCTCAGTGCGAGTGCCTTTGCCCAGGACTGGGTATGGGCGCCTGACTTTGAGGTCGGCGATACCATCCCGCCTATCGAAGCGCCGGATCAGAATGGCGATGTCAAAACCCTGGCTGACCTTATGGGTGAGAAAGGCCTTGTACTGGTGCTCAGTCGTTCGTTTGACTGGTGTCCTTACTGCATTGCGCAACTGGAAAAACTGGTAGACGTGGCCCCTGAGTTTGCCGCCCTCGGTGTGTCAGTTGCGGCGATGACCTATGACTCACAAGACATTCTCAAAGGTGCAGAGGAAGACTATGCGGTCACATTTCCTTTGTTGCAGGATGTTAATGTCAAACATGTCACTGCCTTGGGGATATTGAACAAGCAGTATGAGCCGGGGCAACGCGCCTACGGCATTCCTGAGCCAGGTATTTTCCTGCTGAGTGCTGACGGCACAATCCGCTTTAAATTTGCAGATCAGGATTATCGCATGAGACCTGATTTTTCTCTGGTGTTGCAGGCCGCCACCTCGCTCTGAGGAATTTAATCCGGATTGGACTTGTTTGATGGCTTGGCGCTACTATCTCGATAGTGTGTTCAATCGTTCAAAAACAAGGACAATCTGTGATGCGTCGATATATTCCCCTGATTCTGGTGGCAGGCATACTCAATGCCTGCGGGCGTGGCGATGATGCCGCCCCCGCGCCAGAGTCCGCCATAGCTCAAATACCAGCTGTACAGGAAGTCACCGCTGCCGACATCGTTGAGGCGCAGTCATTCCTAGGGTTGCCCCTGATCCGGCAAATGGATTTCCCAAACCGCGCGCAGCTTGAAAGTAATCTGATTGCAGCCCAGGCTGAACTCGATGGCAATCCCGGCAGCGCTGACGCCTTGATCTGGTTGGGCAGACGCCAGGCTTACCTGTGGCAATATCAGGACGCAATCAATACATTTACCCGAGGCATCGAGCAGTTTCCTGACGATCCGCGCTTTTATCGTCATCGCGGCCACCGCTATGTGACCGTGCGCAACCTCGATGCTGCCATTGCTGACTTTGAAAAAGCGGCGACCCTGTTTGCGGGACAAGCGGATCAGGTCGAGCCGGATGGCGCACCCAACCCGCAGAACATTCCACGCAGTACCCTGCAATTTAATGTCTGGTACCACCTGGGGCTTGCCTATTATTTGAAAGGCGATTTTGAAAGTGCCCTGCGTGCTTATGAAGAATGTATGCAGGTGTCTGACAACGATGACTCAATAGTTGCCACCGCCGATTGGTACTGGATGTCATTGATGCGACTTGGCCGTAGCAATGAAGCAGCTACGTTGTTGGAAATGATCAATCCGGGCATGGACATCATCGAGAATGATTCCTACCTGCGCCGTATGTTGATGTACAAAGGGCAGGCGACCCCTGAGAGTCTGTTGGATACCTCAACGGCCGATGACCTGACGATCGCGACTCAAGGTTACGGTGTCGGAAACTGGTATCTGGTGAACGGCGACACCGCGATGGCAAGGCAGATATTCGAGCGCGTGCTGGCTGGTCGATCGTGGTCGGCATTTGGTTACATCGCCGCAGAGGCAGAGCTGGCGCGTATGCGCTAAAGAAATCCCGCAGAGTTTCACACTCTGCGCTTGCCAATATGATAAGCAAGCTTATAATAAGCCTGCTATCAAATTTGGTGAGAGTATTACTGTGGCAAAAGCAGACACGATCAAAGAACAGAGTATCGACCTGAATAACAGTCTTGGGTTTGTGATTCACGACGTTGCCCGTCTGATGCGGTGGAATTTTGATCGCAAATCCCAGGATCTAGGGCTGACCCGATCACAATGGTCGGTGCTGGCCAGCCTGAAACGTTGTGATGGTGCCCAGCAAAAAACGCTGGCCAGTTTGCTGGATATTGCGCCTATCAGCCTGGCAAGACACATCGATCGACTGCAACAGGATGGCTGGGTCACCCGTCAGGATGACCCGGACGACAGGCGCGCCAAGCGCGTGTTCCTCACTGACAAGGCACATGACATCCTGGCCGAGCTTCAAACGCTTGGCCAACAGGTCCGGGCGGAAGCCCTTGCCGGTATCACTTCCGCTGAAGAACAACAATTACTGCAGCTCCTGCTCCGCATGCGAGGCAATCTTGCCTTGTCAGCAAACCCCGTAATTTAATTTTTCAGGTGAAAAAATGATTTCCGCAAAAGCAGTAAAACATGTCGCCATGTTGATTCTTGGCCCCCTGGTAATTGCCGCCATCAGTGCGGTGGTGTACCTGAATGGCGGGCGTGTTGTCAGTACTGACAATGCCTATGTAAAAGCCCGGATCATTGATGTGAGCAGCGAAATATCTGGCCAGGTGACACGCGTCAGCGCCCGCGATAACCAACGGGTCAGTAAAGGTCAGCTGCTGTTTGAAATTGATGATCGCCCGTATCAGATCGCTTTGCTGGGAGCGGAAGCGCAGCTGGCTGAAGTCCGCAGCAATATTGCCAGTCTGCAGCAGGAGTATCACAACAGCGAGATTGAGATTCGTAATGCTGATGCCAAACTGGAGTATTTGGGCAAGGAACTTGAACGTTTGCGCTCACTGCTGGCACGTGGTTCCGTGTCCGTGTCCCAGTTTGATGAGGTCGAATTCCAATGGATCTCCGCACAAAACAGTCGTCAGGAGAAGCGCCAGTCGCTGGAAGTGATCAAGGCACGGCTGATCGATCCGGCGCGCCCCATTGACGAACACCCACTGGTACAGCGTGCTATCGCCCAGCGCGACAGTGCTCAGCTGGATTTGACCCACGTTGAAATCCGGGCTCCGCATGATGGCATTGCCGTTAATGTGTCGGCCCAGGGTGGTGAAAACGTGGTGGCAGGCGCGCCACTGATGAGCATCGTGGATGACAGTTACATGTGGCTGGAAGCCAACTTTAAAGAAACCGATCTGACACATCTCAAGGTTGGCCAACCGGTCAGTGTGCGTATTGATTCCTTTCCGGATCAGCAATGGACAGCCCATGTGGACAGCATTACGCCGGCAACCGGTGCCGAGTTTTCACTGTTGCCAGCGCAGAACAGCTCCGGCAACTGGGTCAAAGTTGTGCAGCGTATCAAGGTCAATATTGCCCTGGACAACTACAACGGTGAGCCCGCTTTGGCCGCAGGCATGAGTGCAGTGGTTGATGTGGATACTGGCAACAAACGTAGTCTGCCCATGATTGGTGCGCTCTGAGAGGTTGTCAATTGTGAGTGCACCCGCCATGGCTGTGCCTTATCGTGGATTGATCACGCTGTCGATCATGCTTGCTACCATCATGCAGGTACTCGACACCACCATCGCCAACGTTGCGCTGCCGCATATGCAGGGCAGTCTGTCGGCCACACAGGATCAGATCACCTGGGTGCTGACATCCTACATTGTGGCGTCAGCGATCATGACCTTGCCAACGGGATGGATGGCGGGGCGATATGGGCGCAAGAATGTGTTTCTGGTCAGTACGGCCGGATTCACACTGACCTCACTGATGTGTGGCATGGCGGGCAGCATCGAGGCAATGGTGCTTTATCGTGTGCTGCAAGGCTGCTTTGGTGCGGCGCTGGTGCCGCTGGCGCAGGCCACCCTGCTTGATATCAATCCGCGCGAAAAACACGGCAGCGCCATGGCAATGTGGGGTGTCGGTGTCATGATCGGTCCGATTTTAGGGCCAACCTTGGGTGGTTACCTGACGGAATTCTATAACTGGCGCTGGGTGTTTCTGATCAATCTGCCCCTGGGTGTGATCACCTTTCTTGGCTTATGGCTGTTTATGCCAGATTCCGAGCGTTCCGACCGACCTTTTGACAAATTTGGATTTTTTACACTGACGCTGGTCATCGGTAGCATTCAATTAACGCTGGATAGAGGCGAACATGTCGGCTGGCTTGAAGCCAGGGAAATTCTGCTGTACTGCGCAATCGGTTGCAGTGCGTTGTGGATGTATGCGGTGCATACCCGACAGAGCGCACACCCGTTTTTGTCACCCGCTATGTTCCGCGACCGCAATCTGGTCGCCAGCCTGTTTTTTATCTTTTTTGTGGGCATCATCCTGCTGGCCACCATGGCGTTATTGCCGCCATACATGCAGAACCTGATGGGTTATCCGGTACTGGATGTGGGTACGCTGATGGCGCCGCGCGGCATGGGCACCATGCTGGCCATGTTGATTGTGGGCAAGTTGACCCATCGGGTGGACCCGCGTGTGCTGATCCTGTCGGGATTGGCGTTGACCGCCATTTCACTGTTTCAGATGAGTTTGTTTACTACCTACGTACCGCCTTCCCTGTTGATCTGGACAGGCGCTATGCAAGGTTTTGGATTGGGTTTCATTTTTGTGCCGCTGAGCACGGTGGCTTATGCAACGCTGGCGCCGCAATACCGAGCGGAAGCTGCCAGTGTGTTCAGCCTGACGCGCAACATGGGCAGTAGCATTGGTATTTCGATGGTGATGGCCGTGTTGGGCCGCAATATGCAAATCAACCATGCCTATCTCAGCGAATACATCACCCCGTTCAGCTCCGGCATGTCGATCAATCAGCTGCCCGGCAGTCTGGCCTCTCAGGCCGGCGCTGCACTGGCGCTGCTTGATGCGGAAGTATCGAGACAGGCTGCGACTATCGCGTATCTCAATGATTTCCGCCTGATGATGTGGATTGTGATCGCCGCTGCACCCTTGGTACTACTGCTGCGACGACCCATTCAACAAGCGGCATAAATCTGCTCAGGTCCGGTAGCTCGGATCTTTGGCATCCAGCATCCGGATCAACCCTGGCCATACCAGTGGCGCGACTTTGGGCAACATGCTGGATTGCTGGCGGGTGGTTTCAAGCGCCTGTGCAGATGGGAAGTGCAATTCCCCGCCAGCCTGAGCCTTGATTTGTTTTTCGCAGGCATTCTCCAGAAAATACATCAGCGTAAATGCTTCCGCCACGGTGTTGCCGATGGTCAAGGTGCCGTGATTGCGCAGAATCATCACATCTTTGTCGCCCAGATCTTTGACAATTCGCTCACGTTCGTCCAAATCAAGCGCCACACCTTCGTAGTCATGATAGGCAACACGTGGATAGACCAGCATGGCGGTTTGAGTGATGGGTAACAGGCCATCTTTTTGTGCTGACACAGCCGTGCCGGCATGATTGTGAAGATGCATCACGCTGCCGGCGTCCTCTTTCGCCATGTGAATGGCGCTGTGGATGGTGAAACCGGCCGGGTTGATGCGATAACCATTGTCCGCCACGATATTGCCGGCCTGATCCACTTTGACCAGTGATGATGCGGTAATTTCGTGAAACATCATGCCGTAAGGGTTAATCAGAAAACGGTGGTCGGCGCCCGGCAGGCGCGCAGACAGATGCGTAAAAATCAGATCATCCCAGCCAAAGTGCGCTACCAGTCGATAGGCGGCCGCCAGATCTATTCGGATCTGCCATTCTTCCGGGTCGATGTGTTGGGGACGGGCGTCTGCGTGCATCTGCGATAGTTCTGTCATATCAGCTCCGGTATCAGTCGTCTGGATTCCTTGTCATTGTTACCTGCAATGCCACTTGTTTCAACTTGTAGAGCGACACCCATGTTTGTATATTGCCTGACAGCGTAATCGGCAGAGAGTCTGGCCATGAATACCGAAGTATGGGAGTTGATGAGTTATGTGGTCACGGTGATCGGCTTGCCGCTGGCCATTGCCGTATTTCTATTTGAACAACAAAAAGAGCGCGAGAATGAAGAGGAAGAGGTTTACCAGCTGCTGTCCGACAACTATCAGGATTTTTTGAAAGTTGCGCTGGAGAATCCGGATTTGCGCCTGTTTTCCAAAGATGCCACGCCATCATTGAGTGACGAGCAAGCTGAGCGTCAGCTTATTATCTTCAGTATGTTGATGTCATTGTTCGAACGCGCTTACCTGTTGTTGTATGAAGATAAAATGTCGCCCAAACAAGCGCGGCGCTGGAATTCATGGGAGGACTATATTCAGGACTGGTGCGCCAACGAAGATTTTTGCTCGTACCTGCCTCGCCTGTTAAAAGGTGAAGATCCAGGATTTGTGCGTTATGTCAAAACACAGGCCGCCAAGGCCAAAGATTCACAAGACAGTTATTTATGAGTCAGTCTATGTCGTTACGTACTCAAGGCAGCAGTCCCGTCAGTTGGTCTGCGCAAGCGTTTAATCAAGTACCAGATTCTGACAATCGCATCCATTCTGATCAGATAGCCAAGGCCTATGGTTTTACCGGTGCGCTGGTGCCCGGCGTCACGGTATCGTCGTACCTGATCCACCCGGCTGTGCAGGCCTGGGGTAAAAAGTGGCTGGAACACGGCGCAGCCCACGTATCCGTCAAGTCGCCCTTATATGATGAAAGAAAGTTTGATGTTTTTGTAAACGCACAAGGCGCGGGCTATGAGGCAGACTTGCTCAGTGAAGGCCGACAGTGCGCGCACGCGTCCGTGAGTATAACTGAGCGATTACCCCCTGCGCCGACCCTGCGCGGTGACACCTTGATCAGAGCGGATTTTGTGGCTCCACCTGTCAGCAGGGCATTGATGGCAGCTTTGCAGGTCAGTGGATGTGCGTCCGTGCGTTACTGTTGGTCCGCAGATCATGAAATGGCCAGTTATTTGCGCGAGCAACAGGCCATGCCGGCCTTGCTCAGAACAGATGGCGAACCGGGCAGCGGCGGGTTTGCTAACATGGCGTTTTTGCTGGGGTGCGCCAACCGGCATTTTGCAGCGATTGCGCGCATGAGTCCCTGGATTCACATGGAAACCTGGTCACAAAATTTTCACGCCGTAGAGCTTGGCACAGAGTTGATCAGTGAAATGAAAATCACCCGCCTGTTTGAAAAAAAGGGCCATGAGTTTGCCGACTGTGAATTTAATCTGTTCAGGGCAGCAGACAATGTGTGCGTGTGCTCCATCACGCAACGCGCAATCTATCAACTGCGCTTGCCAGGTAGCCACGCATGAAAACCATTGGGCTGCTGGGCGGCATGAGCTGGGAATCCACACAGACCTATTATCGGGCCATTAACGAGGGCGTCCGCCAGCAGCTTGGTGGATTGCATTCCGCTAAAATTGTCCTGTACAGCGTAGATTTTGCAGAAATTGAAACCTTACAAATGCAAGGTGACTGGGACCAGGCCGGACGCTTGCTGGCTGACGCTGCGCTTGCAATACAACACGCCGGTGCAGACTTTCTGGTAATTTGCACAAACACCATGCACAAAGTGGCGCCAGCAATCGCCGACGTCATTAAACTCCCGATTCTGCACATTGCCGATGCTACGGCAGATGAACTGATTGCCAAGGGTGTAAAGAGCGTTGGTTTGCTCGGAACACGCTTCACCATGGAGCAGGCCTTTTACAAAGATCGCCTGACCGCCAAAGGCATCACGGTTGTGGTGCCGGGGCCAGCAGACCGTGAGATTGTTAACCGCATCATTTACGAAGAACTGTGTCTGGGTAACATTCAGGGTAACTCGCGTGTGCAATACCTGGAGATTATTCAGCGACTTCAGCAGCAAGGTGCGGAGGCGGTGATTCTGGGGTGCACCGAAATTTCGCTGCTGGTCCAGCAATCAGACACCCCGATTGCGCTGTTTGATACTACCGCTATTCATGCGCAGCAGGCCGTCAGGCTTGCGCTTGCCTCAGGATGAGTTCAATGCTTGAACAAATACAGACCTGGCTGAATAATTTTGTGTTGTCGGACTCGATGATCAGTCTGATCAGTAGTTCGCTCATTCTGATCGTATCGGTAATTGCCCTGCGCTCGTTGCTGGGCCGTTTTATCCGTCGTAGTGTGGCGGCAACTGAGCTTCGTCGGAAATGGTTGGTGCAGTCGCGCAATGGTCTGCTGTTATTACTGATGCTGGGTCTGATACTGATCTGGGGCGAAGAGCTGCGCACGCTGGCCCTGTCTATTGTTGCAATCGCCGTAGCCTTGGTTATTGCAACCAAAGAGCTGATTCTGTGTGTGATTGGCACTTTACTGAAAACAGTGTCAAAGTCCTTTGATTTGGGCGATCGCATACAGGTCAAAGACTTTCGTGGTGATGTGATCGACCAGAACTTGTTGGCCACCACCATCATGGAAGTAGGCCCAGGCAAAATCACCCACCAGCGTACCGGCCGCACCATGGTCATTCCCAATGCCATGTTTGTGTCCGAACCGGTGATCAACGAAAGTTTTACGCATGATTACGTGTTTCATGTGTTTACCATTCCGTTCAGACGTGACGAAGACTGGCATGAGGCACAAAAAGCATTTCTGGAGTCAGCCAAAAGGCACTGCGCGCCTTATCTGGAAGAGGTTCGTAAGTACATGAACCGCATCAGCATCAAGCGAGGTCTGGAAGTCCCGTCGGTCGACCCCCGGGTGACCATTCAAGTGCCAACCGCCGGCGAGGTGCACTTGATTGTGCGTGTCCCCGCCAAATCCGGTGAACGTGGATTTATAGAGCAAGCTATTTTGACTGATGTATTTTTACACAATGACTTTATCAAGAAGCCTGTCAGAGCCGCTGATTCTCAGGTCGCTCAGCAAGCACACGACCCTGAGCCGGGACAATGACACCATGACTGATTCAGCAAACCAATGGCCGGTGCGTTTTGCAACTGCGCGGGATGCCGCTGATATTGCCCGCATTTACAACCATTACATTCAAACCTCGGTCATTACGTTTGAAGAGCAAACGCTAAGTACAGCAGACATGGCGCAACGGATCGCAGACGTGAATGCCCTAGGTTTACCCTGGCTGGTTACCGAAAAAGATGGTGTCGTGTCTGGTTATGCCTACGCGACGCGCTGGAAACCGCGCACTGCCTACCGGCACTCGGTTGAGATTACTGTGTACATGGCGCCTGACTATTCTGGCAAAGGCATGGGCACTGCGCTGTATGCTGAGTTATTCCGGTTGCTGAGAACACGCGGAGTGCACGCGGCCGTGGGTGGAATTGCCTTGCCCAACGATGCCAGTGTGGCCTTGCACGAGAAAGTGGGTATGAAAAAAATTGGAGAGTTTGAGCAAATCGGTTTTAAACAGGGGCGTTGGTTAAACGTCGGATACTGGCAGATTGTTTTTGAAGACAACGCGGCGCAGACCGCTGCGGTCGAACAAAACAGGTCATAATGAGCAAGTCCTCTGTGAGTCACAACAAGGTGGCACTGGTCACCGGCGCAGCATCCGGCATAGGTCGCGCCTGTGCGGTATCACTTGCCCGCAGCGGCTATCGGATTGCGGTCGGTTATCGCAGCCGTCAGGACGACGCCACTGCCTTGATTGCTGAACTCGATGGCGACGGCCATGCGCTGTTCCAGTGTGACGTGACAGACGCGGCCCAGTCCGAACAACTCGTGCAAAATGTGCTAGAAAAGTATGGTCGGGTGGATGTCTTGGTAAATGCCGCAGGCCAATTTACGCGCCAGGACATCGCCGGCGGCGATTTTGATCTGTGGCAACAGCAGTGGTCGGCCTGCCTGCATTTAAATCTGACCGCCCCCATGAACCTGGCATTTTTAGTGGCGGGCGCCATGATCGCCCAGCGCAGCGGCAAAATAGTCAACATCACCTCGCGTGGCGCCTTCAGAGGCGAGCCCAACGCACCCGCGTATGGCGCCGCAAAGTCAGGATTGAACTCTGCCAGCCAATCGCTGGCACAGGCATTGGGGCAATATGGGATACACGTTTATGCCGTCGCGCCCGGTTGGACAGAAACGCCCTCGGCAAGCCCGCGTATCAAGGCGGCTGGCTGGGACGATATTGCGGCTCAAAGCCCGTTGGGACGCATTGGTCAGCCGTCGGAAATCGGCGATCTGGTCGCTTATCTGTGTAGCGACAATACAGCCTATCTGACCGGCGCGATCATTGATGCCAATGGTGCATCCTACTTGCGAAACTGAGCGCTGCCCGAGCACACTTTATGCCCGCTGAATTGATTATTCTGATACTGGATGCCGTGTTGATTGCGTTTTGTTATCAATTTCTGTATCCCCGTGTGGTCGGTAACAGTCGCATGCGTCTGATTATGAATGACGCCATGGCCACCGTGGTGGCCTTGATGGTTGCCGGGTCTGCGTATGCAGGCAGCGAACAAACGTTTTCTCTGTTGGTGGCAGACGTGAACTGGTTCTGGTTTACGCTGATCACCTACAGTGTGATGGAATTACCCTTTGCCATGCGTTACATGCGCAGGCACAACATGTTGGAGTAAGCCTGAATGTCGTATAAAAACCTGCTGTTCTGTGCGCTGTTGTTTGCTGCACCCGTTCATGCGCAGCCTGCAGCGGATGCGGACGTGCTGTCCGCCGCCAGTGCTCAAAAGGCGGCACTGATAGACACACTGTCTGAACTGGTAGCCATTGAATCTGGCAGTGGCGATCGCGAAGGACTTGATCAGATCGCAGAATTGATCGCCGAGAATTTACGCACACTGGGCGGCGATGTGGAGTTGCTGGACGCCAGCGAAGATGAGTACCGAATGTTTGATACCCCGGCACAGATTGGTCGCATGGTGCATGCCCGATTCACCGGGACCGGGGACAAAAAAATCTTGCTGCTGGCGCATATGGACACGGTCTATCTGCGCGGCATGATTGCCGAGCAGCCCTTTCGTATTGACGGCGACCGTGCCTATGGATTGGGGATTTCCGATGACAAACAGGGTGTTGCCGTCATTATTCATACCATTGCGATGCTGCGTGAGTTGGGCTTTGCCGACTACGGCACACTGACGGTGCTGATCAATGGTGATGAAGAGATCAGCTCCCCCGGATCACGCGCCACTATCACACGCCTGGCTGCTGAACACGATGCCGTGTTCTCAGTGGAGCCGGCCGGTATCAACAGCGATTCACTGACCCTGGCCACCAGTGGTATTGGGGCGGCGACCATGACGGTGACAGGCAGAGCGTCGCATGCCGGTGCCGCCCCGGAAATGGGTCGCAATGCGTTTTATGAATTGGCGCATCAGGTGCTGCAACTCAGCAATCTGTCAGAACAGGATACCGGCCTCAAGCTGAGCTGGACGGTGGCCCAGGCCGGCACCAATCGCAATGTGATTCCGGATAAAGCCGTGGCCAGTGGCGATATCCGCATGTTGCGCATCGAGGACTTTGAACGCCTGCAGGCCAGGATTCAGGAGCGACTCAGCAACAAGTTGATTCCTGACACCGAGGTGGTAGTGACCTACGAAAACCGTCGCCCGCCCCTCACCGCAACCCCGGCCTCACGCGCCCTGAGTGAGCACGCAAAAACCATTTATGCCGAACTCGGCCGCGAACTGATCGTCAACGATCAGGCTGAGGGTGGCGGCACCGATGCAGCGTTTGCTGCGCTGGAAACACAAGCGCCTGTCATTGAACGCTTTGGTCTACAGGGTTTTGGTGCACATACCAGCAGCGCCGAATATGTGTTGCTGGATTCTATCGAGCCGCGTCTGTACCTGCTGGCGCGCATGATTATGGATGTGTCGACAGGCGTGGCACCACTCCCCTAAACTGTGCGCCTCAGAAAACAGGGAGTCAGACATGACAGCGATTGTTATACGCCAGGCGGTACCGGATGATTCGGCGCTCATCTACCACTTTATTCGGGAACTGGCGATCTACGAGCGCGCAGAGCACGAAGTTGTCACCGATGTAGAAGGCATCCGCGAATCCATTTTTGGACCGCAGTCCACCGTCAGCGCTCTGATTTGTCTGATTGACAACAAACCGGTGGGATACGCTGTCTACTTCTTTAACTACTCAACCTGGCTGGGCAAACGCGGACTGTTTCTGGAGGACTTGTATGTCTCTCCGGAATCCCGTGGTCTGGGCGCTGGCAAGGCTTTGCTGCACTTTCTAGCGCGCGAAGCGCTTGCCAAGGGTTGCGGCCGTTTTGAGTGGAATGTATTGGACTGGAATACACCGGCCATCGAATTTTATGAGTCGCTGGGCGCACGCCCGCAAAGTGAATGGACGGGCTATCGGTTGACCGGTCAGGCGCTGACCGACTTCGCCAACAGCAGCGTGTGAACACGAATTTTTTGAACGAGGAAATACCATGATTATCAAGCCCAAGTACCGCGGTTTTATCTGCACAACGACCCATCCAACGGGTTGTTACAACAATGTTGCTGATCAGATTGCGGTCACACAAAAAACGCTGGGTGAGCGCAGCGGCCCCAAAAAAGTGCTGGTGATTGGTGCCTCCAGTGGCTATGGCCTGGCGGCTCGTATCACTGCGGCGTTTGCCTACAAAGCAGATACGCTGGGGGTGTTTTTCGAAAAGCCGTCAACAGAGTCCAAACCGGGCACGGCTGGCTGGTATAACTCCTGGGCCTTTGAAGAGCAGGCCAAAAAAGCGGGCCTGTATGCCAAATCCATCAACGGCGACGCATTTTCAAATGAAGTGCGTGCGCTGGCCATTGATGCAATCAAACAGGATCTTGGTCAGGTTGACCTGGTGATCTACTCCCTGGCATCACCAGTGCGCAAGCTGCCGGATACCGGTGAAGTGAAACGTTCTGTGCTGAAACCCATTGGTGACGTGTATAAATCCACCGCGATCGACACCAACAAAGACCAGATCATTCATGCAGAAGTAGAACCTGCCACCGAAGAAGAAATTGCCGACACCATCAAAGTGATGGGCGGTGAAGACTGGGAGCTGTGGATGGCGGCGCTGGATAAGGCGGGCGTGTTGGCACCGGGCGTCAAAACGGTCGCGTTCAGTTACATTGGCACCGAAATGACCTGGCCGATTTACTGGCACGGTGCCTTGGGTAAAGCCAAAGAAGACCTGGATCGTGCCGCGCATGCCTTGGGTGAAAAACTGGGCAGCACCTATCAGGGCAGCGCCAATGTGGCTGTACTGAAATCCGTCGTCACACAAGCGTCTGCAGCCATTCCTGTGATGCCCTTGTACATTGCGCTGGTTTACAAAGTCATGAAGGACAAGGGGCTGCACGAGGGCACGATCGAGCAGTTGAATCGCTTGTTCTCCGAGCAGCTGTATCGCACAGACGGCAAACCCGTTGATCTGGACGAGGCCGGTCGCTTCCGTATGGACGACAAAGAGCTGCGCGACGACGTACAAGCCGAGTGCAAAAAACTCTGGGAAGAGGTCAATAACGACAATCTGTTCCAGTTGACTGATTACAAAGGCTATAAACACGAGTTCCTCAAGCTGTTCGGGTTTGAACGGGCAGACGTGGACTATGAGGCGGATGTTGCGACGGCTGTAGATTTTAGCGTGGTGTCTGTTCCCGAGGTCTGATCGATGCGCTGCGTGTTTGCCAGTTTGACTCAGCTGAAGCTGTCTGGTTTGAACCTGCCTGACGTGCTGCGCGCCATCGTATTCAGCATGGCATCCCTGAGCGCGTCCGGCGCTATGGCACAGTCTGCTGCCACCGAAGACTGTGCTGCTTTGCGTGACATCAGTGTGGTGCTGAGCGTGGTCACGGAGCAGTTTTACGATAAGCGTTTTAACGGGCTGGATTGGTCTGCCGAAGTCGCCGCTGCGATCGAAGCCACACAGTGCAGCGACAGCACCAGACAAGTTGCTGAGCGTGTCAATCAGTTGTTGTCCCGGTTGGATGCCAGCCATACCGCCTTGTACTCACAGGATGATCTGGATTACTGGGGCCTGAACTCGCTGTTTCATTTTGATGGCCTGGATGCCTACACCCTGCCCTTTGCGGGCGTCTGGGCTACAGCAACGGGCGACCGCTGGTTTGCAAGGCATGTACTGAATGGTTCTGCGGCAGAATCTGCCGGGATAAAAGAAGGCGATGAACTGATCAGTTTAAATGGCGAGCCCTTTAATCCGGTCGGATTTGTTGCTGGCATCAATCGACTGCAGGTGTCGTCCGATGCGCAGACGGTGCGTGAGATTACTGTGGATGCACCGGTGCAAAGCGTGATGCGGGCGTTTGTAGACGCGTCTGCGGCGTCGGCGCGAGTGTTGGATTTACAGGCGATCGGCAAACGCATTGCCTACTACCGCATCTGGGCGGCGCGTGATCAGATTCAACGCGACTTTCAGAATGCCATGGATGGATTTGCCGAAGAAGATATTGACGCCCTGATTGTTGATCTGCGTGGCGGATTTGGTGGTACCAGCGAAGACTATCTGTCCTCTGTACGATTTATGCGTGTGCAAAAACCAGTACCAGTATTTTTTCTGATTGATGACAGTGTACGCAGCGGCAAAGAATTACTGGCCGCCATCGTCAAACGCGACAAGCTAGGCACCTTGGTGGGCTCAAACACCGCAGGCTATTATCTGAGCGGCCGTATGAACCGCCTGCTCGATGAACGCTACTTTTTATATGTGGCAGTCGGTACCTTTCCAACACCCGGCACTGGCGAGATAGAAGGGGTTGGGGTAGCACCCGATATCGAAGTTGCCCCTTGCAGGCAACATTGTAATGGCAGCGACCCGATACTGGATCGGGTGCTGCAATTGATTATCGAGCAACCGGATAGCGCGGAGCTCAGCGCGCAATAAGCCGCACCGGCAGCTCCGTATAGCCTTTCACAAAGCTGGAGTAGATGCGCACGGGTTCGCCGACCACTTCCACTTTGTGAAAGCGCTGCAGTATTTCTTCCCACAAAATTCTGAGTTGCATTTCCGCAAGTCGATTGCCCATACAGCGATGAATACCCGTGCCAAATGACAGGTGCTGGCGCACCCGATCCCTGTCGATCAGGAACTCGTCAGGCCTATCGATTGCAGCTTCATCACGATTGGCTGACGCATACCACATCAGGATCTTATCGCCAGCCTTGATGTGTTTGCCACCGAGTTCCGTGTCGACTTTAGCCGTGCGACGCATATAGGCTAGGGGTGTCTGCCAACGAATAATCTCTGAGACCATGGATGGGATCAGCGCGGGGTTGTCGCGCAGTTTCTGGTATTCCTGCGGATGTTCGTTCAAGGCCAGCACGCCGCCCGTGATGGAGTTTCGCGTAGTATCGTTGCCACCCACAATCAACAGCACCAGGTTGCCGAGAAACTCCATGGGCGGCATATTTTTTGTAGCCTCGCCATGTGCAAGCATGGATATCAGATCATTGCCTGGGGCTTTGGCAGCCCGCTCGCGCCACAGTCGCATGAAGTACGCCAAACATTCTTTGAGCACTTCAAAACTTTCTTCATAGCTGTTGATCAGCCCTGCACCTGGAATTGCGGTGGCAATATCCGACCAATAGGTCAGCTTGTTGCGCTCCTCAAATGGAAAGTCGAACAGTGTCGCCAGCATCTGTGTGGTCAGTTCGCGTGATACCCGATCCACCCAGTTGAAAGTCTCTCCCTGCGGCAGACTGTCCAGAATGGTGATCACGCGCTGGCGGATCAAACCTTCCAGATTTTTGAGATTGTTGGGTGCCACCACACCTTGCACGGTTTTGCGCTGCTCATCGTGCTTGGGCGGATCCATGGCGATAAACATGGGCAGTGTGAACTGCGGCAGCACATCAACAATGCCAATGGTTGGTTCGGAGGAAAACAGTTGCGGTGCTGCCTCCATGGTCATGATGTCCTGGTAGCGGGTCACTGACCAGTACGCCCCGACCGGGGAATGCGCGCAGTAGTGCACCGGCTCATCTCTGCGCAGGCGTGCCAGGAACGGCAAAAACTGATTGGCCTGCCAGATGCCTGGGTGCGCGAGGTCAATTTCTTCCAGCGGTATGGTCCAGGCGTCGCGACCCACGAGGCTGCGGCTGCTGTGCTTGATCACGGGCGCTTCCATTGTCATTCTCCTGCTCGGGTGTGAGGCTAGAACTGAAATTCAGGCAGGCGTACAACCAGCCCTTCCAGATCGTCACTGATATCAATTTGACAGGACAGTCGTGAATTGGCGGCGCGCTCAGGATTCAGATCCAGCATGGGTTCTTCAAATGGGCCGGGCTCGCCGACTCGCTCTAACCAGGCGGGATCAATGAACACGTGGCAGGTGCCGCAGGAACAGGCGCCACCACAATCTGCGTCAATGCCGGGTACGCGGTTTTTGATGGCGGTGGTCATCAATGAATCACCCGTTTTTGCGTCAACGGCGTGCTCAGTTCCATTGTGTTCGATCAGGGTAATGCGTGGCATAACGGTGTGTACCTGTGTGATAAGTTTTATGAATGGAATTTATTGATCTTGTTGATTATTGTGCGATGTCTTGACGCTCGTGTGGCGCATGTCCTACGACACTGTTACTGCGCCCGATCGTATGTTAATAATGCGCCTGAAACAACCCTGAAAGTCGAACCCGGACATCTGAAGCGGTGTTTAAAAACGGCGTATCAAAAATCAAAAACAAGGTGAGCTGAATGCAAAAGCATAATGATAAAAAACGCGCGTCAGGACTGGGCAGTCTGGTGCTGATTGCCGTGTTGGCGCTGTTGGTTGCCTGTGGCCAACCTGATCCTGTGGCCCCCGAGCCCACTGACATGACAAGTGCGCCGGCATTGCCTGTGGTACTGGCAGACTTCAGTGACCTGACGCCGGGTTGGAACACCATGGTGCCGGGCGGTGATACCGTGTGTTCAGATGGTTCCGAGTACAAGTTTTTTGTCAAACAGGGTGATCCGCAAAAACTGATGTTTTATCTGGAGGGCGGCGGAGCATGCTGGGATGGTGCCAATTGCGACACCGACCTGCGACCCAGTTATCAGGTGAATCTGGCGAATACTGATCCATCGCGTGCACACGGCATTCTGGCGTTTGACCAGATGAGCAATCCGTTTGCAGATTACACGGTCGTGTATGCGCCGTATTGTTCGGGCGATGTCCACCTGGGTGATACCGAGCAACATCATGACGCGCCTGCCTTGGAAGGACACGCCTCACATCCGGTGCATGTGCAGCACCGCGGCTGGGTCAATGGTCGCGCAGCCATGGAGTGGACCTTTGCGCATGTGTTTGCACCTGAACAGATTTTTGTCACCGGTTCCAGTGCCGGGTCTATCCCTTCACCCTTTTACGCGGTGAAACTGGCTGAGCAGTATCCTGCAGCGGCGGTGACTCAACTTGGGGATGCATCCGGTGGTTATCGCGGTTTTGCCAATTTTAGTCCTTACGATATCTGGGCGACCGATCGTGTGGTGTCGGATCTGACACACATCAGCAGTATTGCGGCAGATCAATTCAGTTTCCACCACCTGGATATTGCAGCGGTGCAGGAGAATGCCAACATTCGTTACGCTTCCTACGACAACGCCGAGGATGACGTGCAAAAGCAGTTCCTTGCGCTGGGTGGTATGCCGGTTGACTCATTGCAGCCCTTGCTTCAACAGAATCTGGCTGAAATCAGCGTGGCCATTCCGGGCTTTCGGTATTACGTGGCAGGTGGCGCGATGCATACCATTCTGTTGCGACCGGATGTTTACACCTATGAAGTCAACGGCACCAAGTTTGTTGACTGGCTGGCGGGTCTTGCTGCCGGTGCGCCACTTTACAATGTGATGTGTGACGACTGCAGTCAGGCACCTTCAGCACCAGCGGCCGCAGCAAGCGGGCAATAAACCTTAAAATTTCGCGCTGGCCAGCGCCTGAGCGGTTCTGGCCAGTGTGTGAATAATCTCTGCCTCGACTTTGTATGTGGCCAGCTCATCCGCACGGGTTTTGCCTTGCGTCAGGATTAGCAGCGGTTTGTCTTGCAAGTGCGCCTCACGCGCAAAACGGAAACCGGAATACACCATCAATGATGAGCCAATCACCATCAAGGCGCTGCTCGCTTTTAATGCGCTAAAAATGGAATCCACGCGTTCGCGCGGTACATTGTCACCAAAAAAAACCACGTCAGGTTTTAATATGCCGCCACAAGTTGGGCAGTCTGGCACATCAAATTTTTCAAAATCGGCGTCCAGATCTGCATCACCATCTGGCGCAGCATGGGCATTCAGATCGGCAAATGCAGGATTGGCTGCGGCACATCTGGCATGCGTAACAGCCCGCAGTTCGCGTGCGCCACATTGCATACAAATGACTTCGTCGGCCCTGCCATGCAGATCTATGGTGGCGTGACTTCCGGCTTTCTGATGCAGGCGATCAACATTCTGTGTCACCAGCTGTTTTATGAAACCCATGTGTTCGAGTTCGGCCAGTCGGTAGTGCGCATCGTTGGGCTGAGCGGTCTGCATGACTGGCCAGCCCACCAGACTGCGCGCCCAGTAGCGCTGGCGCACCGCATGGCTGCGCATAAAGTCCTGATGTTGCACCGGTTGTTTTCGTTTCCAGTTGCCGTTCTGGTCCCGGTAATCGGGTATGCCAGAGCCCGTGCTCATACCGGCGCCGGTCAATACCAGTGTGTCAGGATATTGCTCAAGAAAATGCTGCAGCACGTGATGACCGCGCCTTTCGAGTGAACTATGCATTGCTGGCTGTGATATGGAAGTCATGTTGTGCGTCAGTTTTGTAACAGAAATGTCATGTGACTGTCGTAGTCTGTGCCATCAAATTTGTTGCCCGAGAAATGCCGGAGCCTGCTCATGTATATGCGAATTCTCTTTGTGCTGGGCCTGTTGATCACCTGCCCGCCGCAGACACTTGCCCAGAGTACTGTTTTTCAGCCACCGGAGATTGTGCTGGTGCCTATCAGTGCCTTGCACCCCACCCAAGCCTATATTGCTTACGATCAGGTCAACTATACGCTGCAACGGTATCGAATCGATCAACAAAAGTTATTTGATGATCTGTGCGAAAACCGGGGTCAGGGCGATGAGTCAGTCTTCACGGCGCAATCTGACCCTCGTGATGCCAGCAGTTACAGTTGTCGGTCAAGCGAATCTGTTGGCGCCCGGCCTCAGGATATGAAAACCGCAGTCCGTGGACCCGGCGGGCAGCTCTATCTCACTGACGGACATCATACCTTCAGTATATTTCAGGATTTTGACGCACTTGGGCCCAACACCGAAGTCGCTGTTGTGGTCACACATGACCGCTCGGATTTAACAGAGGCAGCATTCCGGCAGTGGTTGCAGGACAGCAATCTGACCTGGTTGTACGATGCTAACGGTCAGCCTATTGATCAGGCGCAGATCCCGGCCGGTTTTGGTCGCGGCACGCTTGCAGATGACCCTTATCGCGCCGCCATGTATTTTCTGCGTGATCTGGTCTGGGAGCGACCGCAACCAACGCTGCCGTTTGCCGAGTTCTATTGGGCACAGCATATTCGCTCGCAACCCCACTTGCAGGTGCCCGCGCTGGATTCGTCAGTTGCGTATTTGCGATGGCTGGAGCGCATCAGCGGCCATATGCTGGCATTGCCAGCCGATACAGCCATCGGGCCTGACGGGCAAGGCCCGGATGCCATGGGCCGCATGGCGCTGACCGAGGTCAAGGACATTGTTGAGCTGTTGTGCAATGACGGTGAACCCGGAAGGCTGGCGCTGGCGCTCGCTGCACGGGGCATTGCCGCAGGTTGTGCAGATCTGGGACATCACAGCGAACAGGCCGTGATAGTGGAGATTGCGCCCCAATCTGACGCCGTGATGGCAGTAATTGAAATTCCGGCTGGCAGTGTGCAGAAGTGGCAGATGGACAAGGCCCGACCGGGCATGCTTGAGTGGGAGCGCGAAACCGATGTGATGACGGGTGGTACGCGGCTGAGAAACATTCAGTACCTGCCGTATCCGTTTAACTACGGCGCGTTGCCTGGAACGTTGGCGGCCCGTGAACAAGGCGGCGACGGTGATCCGTTGGACGTGCTGGTGCTGGGTGCGGCCTTGCCAAAAGGCGCCTCAGTCAATGTTCGTGTGTTGGCTACGCTGGTCATGCTGGATAACGGTGAGCAAGACGACAAATTGCTGGCGGTGTTAATGGACGATCCGCTCTACGCGGATGCCCACACATTGGCCGATCTGAACCAACAGTTTCCCGGCATCACCAGCATCATCGAAACCTGGTTCCGCAACTACAAAGGTGCGTCGGGTAGCGTCACCGGCCTGCAGTGGCGGGAATGGCCATGATGGGGTAGTCTGACGGCAGCATCACTAAATTAAACGAGACTGCCATGACAACAAAAAAAATATCTTGCGCCTCATCACCCTTCATCGTGCGCCGCACGGCTGCCACCCTTGCCGTTGCTGTGTTCTCGTGCGTGTTAACTGTTGGCGCTGCCGCGCAACCCGCCCGTTGGCTCGATCCTGCGCAGGACATTAATAACCTGCCGCGCGATGGCAGCATTCTGTTCTGGTCCGGGAATCAACAGATCGCTGGATTTCGGAATACAGCGCTGTTGAGCCCTGTGCGTCATATCAATCGGGGTGACTATGTTAAAACTTTGCCGGCCGCGCCGCGTGATTTAAGCGGAGTCTCGTACAGCATCGAAGGCCAGCAGCACTCCTTACAGGATTTTATGCAGCACAACCATGTTGCTGGATTGCTGGTGTTAAAAAACGGTGAAATTGCCCATGAAGCCTATGGTCTGGGCAATCGCGAAGATCACCTGTGGGTCTCGTTTTCCATGACCAAGTCGGTGGTGTCGATGCTCACAGGCGCAGCGATTGCCGACGGATACATTGGCAGCGTTGAGGATAGGGTGACCGATTATCTGCCGCAGTTAAAAGGTTCGTCCTATGACAATGTGCGTGTGCGTCACGTGTTGCAAATGGCTTCGGGCACCGACTGGGATGAGAACTATGCAGATCCGCAATCGGATGTTGCCACCTCGCCCAATGACATGCTGGAGCTCATGAAGTTTATGGGCAGCAAACCACGTGTGGCCGAGCCAGGAGAGCGCTTTAACTACAACACGGGTGAAACCAATCTTGCCGGGGCGATTGTGCGTGCTGCGATCGGCAATAACCTGGCAGCCTACCTGACCGAAAAAATCTGGAAACCCTACGGCATGGAAAGCGACGCTACCTGGATCAGTCATGGTCCCAATGCCGGGGAGCTTGGCGGATGCTGTATTTCGGCAACGCTGCGCGACTGGGGGCGACTGGCGATGTTTGCGATGAGCAATGGTGTCTTGGCTGATGGCACAAAAGTGTTACCGGATAACTGGATGAGCGACTCAACCCAGGCGTCCCCAGGCAGTAACAATTACGGTTATTTGTGGTGGCTCAACGGTGATGGCACCTACCGCGCCAGCGGCATTTTTGGCCAGGGCATTTACTTCAATCCCGCAGAAAATCTGATCATCGTGGTGCAAGGTGCCTGGCCACAGGCAACGGGTGCCAGTTTTGCTGCGCATCGCGACGGCATGTTCCGCGCAATCGAGGCTACACTTAAATAAAAAGAGGCCACACTGGAATGTGTAGAATCGTCACACTTTTCGACTGACAGAACGACCGGCGCGTTACTTGGAGTGATCCACACATCGTTGGCCGCGTATAATTCGCGAGTCTTGGTAATTCATTGATACCAAACGGACAAGCGGGTTTTAGCGGGATCACAAGTGCGTGTGTGCACGCCAAGGTTGTTAATGTGAAAAAGATCATTTTGCCAGTCGGAATATTGTTGGCTGCAGTGGCGGTGTTTGTTGTATTGATCAGGACGCCTGAACGACTCTCAGTGGTCCCCCCTGAACAAGCGGTAGCCAGCGTGCGTGTTGCGCCCGTACGGTCTCAAACTGTCCAGCTTGACGTCAATTCGCAAGGTCGGGTGCAGGCCAGTCGCAGGGTGAGCCTGTCTGCTGCCGCCACTGGCCCAGTGTCGTGGGTATCACCCTCGCTGCGCGCAGGGGGTTACTTTGCAGCCGGTGAAGTGATTCTACGTGTTGATAGCAGTGACTACGAAACCGCCCTCGAACGCGCACGCTCATCCTTGTCTCAGGCGGAAACAGATGCCCGGCACGCTCGTGAAGAATATGAACGTAACAGTGCCCTGGCTGCACAGCGTCTGATCAGTGAATCTCAGGTACGCGATCTGCAACGTCAGGCTGACAACACGGCCGGGCGGGTACGAGATGCGCAAGGTGCTGTTGCTCAGGCTGAGCTTGATTTATCCCGCAGTGAGATTCGTGCACCGTTCGACACTATTGTGGAAAGCAGCAGTATCGATCTTGGTCAGCATGTTGGCCGTGGTCAGGCACTCGCCGTGCTGTTGAGCGCCGATGAAGTAGAAGTTCGTTTGCCGCTGGCTGTGAACCAGTTGTCCTACCTCGACATCCCGCTGGGCGTTCGCGGTGAGCTGTCTGCTGAAGTGGCACCCATGGTGAGTATCAGCGGCCGTTTGGGTGATGCCATTCAGCACTGGGAAGGTCGTCTGGTGCGCATGGAAGCCAGTATTGATACCGCCAGCAATGCGGTTCAGGCAATTGTGCGCGTTGATCAGACAACATCCGCCATTCCACTTCCTATCGGGCTGTACGTAGAGGCGTCCATTCAGGGGCGTAAAGTCGACAATCTGATTGCGCTGCCGCGTGACGTGGTGCGGGGGAACAACCGCGTGCTGGTGGTAGATACCGAAAATCGCCTCTGGTACCGCGAAGTTGACATCATGCGTCTGGAAAATGACCGCGTACTGATTCAGGGTGGCCTGGCAGATGGTGAAAGAATCTGTTTGTCGCCCATTCAGGCGGTTGTAGAAGGCATGCGCGTCAACGTGGTCGACGAGTCTCCTGCACTGGCGCAACTTAAATGAAACCAATCATTGCCTGGTTTGTCCGCAATACCGTAGCGTCCAATCTGCTGATGGTTGTCATGATTGTGGGTGGCATCATTGCCTACAATAATACCCGTCAGGAAGAGTTCCCGAACATTGAAACCGGCACGATTCAGATCAATGTGCCGTATCCAGGCGCGCCGCCCAAAGAAGTCGAACAGGCTGTCTGTCTGATTCTCGAGCAGGCACTGTCCCGTATTGAAAATGTGGAACGCATGACGTCCACTGCCCGCGAAGGTGCCTGTGCGGCCACTTTGCAGATGCGTGCAGGCACGGATATCAACCGCTCACTCAACGAAGTAAAAAGCGCTGTTGACGGCATCGCGAACTTCCCTGTGGATATTGAACGCCCGGTGGTGGCTTCATTTGCTCCTACCGGTACCGTTGCCTCGCTGGCCCTTGTTGCAGAAACGGATGACCTGACACTCAAACAAATTGCGGACGAAATCCGGCTGGACCTGCTCGACTTGCCTGAAATATCCCGTGTTGAACTCAATTATGTCCGTCCACTTGAGATCGCTGTCGAAATCTCAGAACTGACGCTACGTCAGAACGGGCTGACCTTGAGCCAGGTGGCCACTGCGATCGATCGCACGGCCATCGACGCGCCGGCAGGTACTTTGCGAACGCCGGGTGGCGACGTGTTGCTGCGCAGCATCGGGCGCTTATCGACCGGGGATGAATACGAAGACATCATCATCCGCACCAATCCGGATGGTTCACGATTACGCCTGGGCGATATCGCCACCATTCGGGATGGTTTCCAGGAAGGCTATTTGCGTGCGCGCGTGGACGGCCGCAATGCGGTCACCGTTGATGTGTATCGGGTAGGCGACGAAGACATCATTACCTCGGCGGATGCGGTGCGCAGATTTGCTGCTCAGAAACAGTTGGAGTTGCCACAAGGCATGGAGCTCAGCATTCTGACCGACGATGCGCGCGGTCTGCGCGAACGTATTGATACGGTGGCCAGTAACGCTTACTCAGGATTTGCCTTGGTATTGATAGTGCTGGCCATGTTCCTGCGTTTCAGAATTGCTGTGTGGGTAGCAGCCGGCATCCCGATTGGCATACTGGGTGCGCTGGCCATTTTCCCGCAATTTGACATCACCATCAGCTCGATCACCATGATGGCCTTCATTCTGGTGTTGGGCATTATCGTCGATGATGCCATCGTGGTGGGTGAGCGAATTTATGTGCTGGAGCAGGAGGGCCTGACGCGCGAAGAAGCTGCCATTCAGGGCACTTACGAAGTTTCGGTACCGGTCATTTTTGGTGTCTTGACGACCGTTGCGGCGTTCCTGCCACTGCTGCTGCTGGAAGGGCCGCTGGGCGGGTTCTTTAGTGTCATTGGTGGTGTGGTGATTTTGTGCCTGTTTGCGAGTGTGGTGGAATCACAATTGATTCTGCCTGGCCACATCGCCCATCGTAGAGCCACAGCACACCCATTGGAGCGATTGCGCGTATTAAAAGGCTGGCAGAATTTCCAGCTTAAGCTCTCCTCCGGTATGGAACGTTTTGCGTCACACGTTTACCAACCTGCTCTGCGCAAATGTCTGAAGTATCGGTATGCCACCTGGGCGGGCGCGACAGCGGTAATCATTATTACCGTTGGGCTGCTGGCCAGTGGTCGCGTGGTATTCCAGTTTTTCCCGGCGGTAGAGGGCGATCGAATCTACGCCAGTCTGCAAATGCCGGAAGGCGTTGCAGTTGAGTTGACCGAGCGGGCACTGGAGAGACTGGAAAGCACGGCCAACGAACTGATTGCTGAACTTGAGCAAGAGCTGGTTGCGCGTCAGGCCAACGAGGGCATCAACGCCGTCGGTGTCGTCGATCGCACACTGACCACGCTGGGCGGGCGCGTCAATCGTGGTGGGCCGCCCTCAGGTCGCGGCAGCACGGGCGGCAGCCACATCGCTGAAGTGGTCATGATTCTGAACAGCTATGATGATCGCGGCCAGATCAGTGCCAACGAAATTCGTGATCGCTGGCGCGAGAAAGTCGGCCTGATCCCAGACGCGCTGGAATTGACCTTTGTGTCAGACTCGTTCTCTACCGGACAGGCTTTGAGTTTCCGTCTGGAAGGTCGCGACGAAGAAAGCCTGCAGCGCGTCACCGCAGAGCTGCGTGAAGTGCTGGCGCGTTACCCCGGTGTGTTTGATATTTCTGATTCTTTCCGGGCTGGCAAACAGGAAGTGCAGATCCAGCTGCTTGAAGAAGGCCGCTTGCTGGGCTTTACGCTGGACGATGTATCGCGTCAGGTCAGACAGGCATTTTTTGGTGCAGAAGCGCAACGTATTCAGCGTGGCACTGACGAACTGCGTGTGATGGTGCGTTATCCGGAAGACGAGCGCAATTCACTGGGCAATCTCGAGAACCTGATGCTGCGCACGCCTAACGGCGGCGAGGTGCCGTTGGCCAGCGTGGCCAGCATGGCACTGGGCAATTCCTACTCCAATATCAACCGTGAAAATGGTCGACGTGTGATCACCGTCAATGCGGATATCAATCGCACGGTGAGTGCGCCTGAAGAAGTCACACGCGAAGTGGTCAGCGGTTTCCGTCAGCGTTGGGCAGAGGAATATGATGTCACGCTGGTGCTCGGTGGCGAAGGCGAACAGCGGGATGAGTCGTTGGGCGCCCTGTTGGCCTCATACCCCTTGGCACTCTTGATGATCTACGCCCTGTTGGCCATACCGCTGAAGTCTTATACGCAGCCTCTGATCATCATGAGTGTGATTCCGTTTGGCGCCATTGGTGCCATCATGGGTCACTTCATCATGGGTGCCGAATTGGTGTTCTTCTCCATCATCGGTATGGTGGCGCTGGGTGGGGTGGTTGTGAACGCCAGTCTGGTATTGGTGGTCTACGTCAACAATGAGGTCGCCGCGGGCAAAACACTGCATGAGGCGGTAGCGTCGGCTGGTGTTGCGCGTTTCAGGCCGATTTTTCTGACCTCGTTTACGACCTTTATTGGCCTGGTGCCGCTGATGTTCACCCCAAGTCCGGCGACCTTTTTTATTATCCCGATGGCGATTTCATTGGCGTTTGGTGTACTGTTCGCGACAGTCATTACCCTGTTCCTGGTGCCAGCGCTGTATATGATCCTGTATGACTTCTCGCGTCATCATATTCTGGAAGAGCAGGAGTATGACGCCGAGCAGTCAGCGATCCGCGACGCTAACGCCAGCCTTGCATTGGAGCGGAGGTCACACGTCTAATTCAGCCCGCAAGGCTCACTCAACAGGAACAAACGCATGGAAAACACAGACGCTGTAACGAACCACTACACACCCGGGTTCGCGCACAGCGCTCTGTGTTTTTTTGGCAACCTGCTGATCATCATCCT
>JAUYSM010000102.1 GCA_030696315.1 Pseudohongiella sp.
TGGACCTGACAACTGAGCGACTGAAATTTCAGAACGCACGGGCGACAAATACTTTTCGGACTGAACTGGCACTTAGCCAACTACCACCGGTGAGCACCTGCAGCGGGCACACCCTGAGTGTCATAACGCCCGTATTCACGCGCCAGCGAAGCTGGTCGCGTGGAATTGATGGTTATGTGCGGCTATCCCACGAAGTAGGGTCTTTGCGCACGTGAAAGACCGCTGCAACTATGATGTTTTGTCCGCTGACGAAATACATTACGCGGTATGGAAAACGGCGCACAGGTATTCGCCTCAATTCTTTATGGAACCTACGGTAAATGAGAGGGTTTCTCAGCAGCTTATCTAAGGCCTCTTCTATGCATAAAAGAAAGTCGTGACCCAAACCAACACGTTTACTTTCGTAGGCTAAATATTGATCATCAATATCAAGTTCAGCCTCTGGCCGGACTGTGAGAGTGAACGCCATTTACTTGGACAGAATTCGAGCTTTGACAGACGCCCAGGGAGAACCGATATCCTGGTCTATCTCGAACGCTTCGAGCCGACGATTCAGTTCCTCACGCTGTGGTGCAGTTACGTCGATCTCGACGCCTTCAGCGATTACACTGTCCCAAAGAGTTTCAGCGAGAATTATTCGCTCCGAAACTGTAAGTGATTGAATTTCCATAGCATAAAACCTTTAAAAATATTGATGCTTGATTCGATTCTAAGTCTAACACCAGAGCGGCTAGCGTACGAGCACATAACGCTTGCCTCAGGTGCGCGGCAGAGCCGCGTCACTCTGCAGGCACTGGTTATGCGGCGCACTCAATTTAGGTTCCTGCTTAAGAATTCAGTCATAAGGTCACGCACTTCTCTCTCGTGCGTGAGTGGCATAAGGTGGCTCGCGCCATCTATTACATGCAGCATGGCATGGGGAATATGCTCAGCTAATTGAATGCTATGTTCCACAGGTACAGTTGAATCTTCCGAACCGTGAATTATTAACGTTGGGGCCGTGATAATTGGCGGAGTCGAAAAAATGTTTACTTGGTGCAAGTCATTTACCCAGCCATTTTCTCTCAAGGAACCTGGCCAGACTGACCAAAGGAGCCGCTCAAATCTTTGGGATTTCAGGGGATTAGCAAGAACGTCCTCGCGCTGTTCCTGATTCGGGATTTGCATAGTTGCCATACCCTCGACTCCTTGCGTGCCCAACAATATTTTGAACATCGACCAGTATAGATAGTCAGAGGTCATTAAACTCGACATGTCCCCATTGTTTGGAAATCTTTGGCTTATCGCTTCCATCATGATCAAGGCGTCGGTCCGTTCAGGGAAATTAGCCGCAAATTCCAGCGCAGACGGCCCACCTCCGGAAACACCGAGCACAATTACTTTCTCGATACCCAGTTCATCCAACAGGGCAATATAAAGTTCGGCTTGTTGTGCGGGCGTCTCCCCCGGGACCAACGGAGTACGCAAATATCCCGGACGGGAAGGTGCAAGTAGTCTGTACCCTGGCAAGTTATCTGGTGCTTGATCATAACCGCCGGGCATACCATGCAGGAACAGCACAATTGGCCCTTCAGTACCCTTCATAATATATTCGACAGGCCCGATCTCTGTTGAAGCGATCATGCTGCCAGATTCCAGAACTGACAAAGCTTCTTGATGATCCTGACTAAACCGAAAATAGCTGTAAGCGAACAAGCTTATGCCACATAGCAATACTGCCAGCAGAATCCCTTTAAATATTTTCATGGTTCTCCAGTTCAGCGAAAGCCGCATAACGCCATAGATTCAGCGGAACGGCGAAGCCGTTTCCGCTGGAATGTATTGTTATGACACGCTGAGCTACGGCCGAGAGAAACCTACGTTGCGAAGCACCAGCGGAGCAAGAAGCCCTAGATAACCACGGGGTAATTAACTGCCACTGCTCAGTGATGCACTTTGTAGAATTCACTTCCCAACCGGCCGCGTTTTTTTGCAATTTATTCTCCGGCAACGCAATCACCCTTGATAGCGTTTTATAGCATTGGACCTGACAACTGAGCGACTGAAATTTCAGAACGCACGGGCGACAAATACTTTTCGGACTGAACTGGCACTTAGCCAACTACCACCGGTGAGCACCTGCAGCGGGCACACCCTGAGTGTCATAACGCCATTTAATAACCGGTGCCCAGCGATGCTGGGCATCCGGCGACCGAAGGGAGCGAAGTTGATTTAATTGTTATGTGTCTTCCCATAAATATTCCTTCCCCCCGGAAGCACTGGCCACGCATTAATGCCGTCATTGTGGCTTCTGGGCAGTATGTGAACATGAAAATGCGGCACAGACTGCTGCGCCGCCGGCCCGCTAGCATTAAGGATATTAAACCCGCCGCACTGACCATCACGCTCTAACTCGGTGCAAATAACTTTAACGAATTCCATAAGACTGCTCAGAAGGTCGCTGGGGATATCTGCTATACCTATATAGTGCCGCTTCGTAAGGACAAGCAGGTGGCCGTCAACCTCAATTTTTCGGGGGATGATAGCCATACAGTGCTCATCCTCTCTATAGACATGGGCTGGCGCACTACCATCTACGATGCCGCAGAATACACAGCTCATCCAGACGAACCCCCAGACACATAACGTCTCTTCATACGAGGCGCGCACACAGTGTGCCTCCAGCACCGGAGGCGCGTATGGCATGCACTGGTTATGTGTTGCCTAAATATGGTCACCACCTTCAATCTTTGCCTCCGACAACGATTAGCTCCGCTCGACCAGGAACTCGAGAACTATGAAGCACGCCGGCACGCACGGTGTATGACTCTCCTGGACCCAGCCTCACGGAGCTTGACTCCAGATCGAGATATACAACACCACTTAACACAATGAATGTCTCATCAGTAGATATATGCACATGCTTTCGGCCTTCAAAGTTTTCCATAACTCTGGCAAATGCCGGAATTCCATTTGTCTGGCTCAACGGCACTGCTGTAAATGGTCCTTTTGCAGCCTCCAACTGAGGAAAAATTGTGGTCACGGTTCTCTCCGATTACGTATAGACACATAACGTCGCTGTTCAGCGGCGAAATTGTTGTGGCGCAGCTTTTGCGCCTTTTGCAAAAGGTGTGACACGGCAATTGCGTCCCGCTGGAACGCCTTGTTAGCGCTTTCCACGACCAGGCTACTCATGCCATTCCGGCTCCAATCGTAGCCCTCACTGAGATCCCTTCTGGATCGAACCCTTCCAAGCAGAACACATTGATTCCGACGAAATCCGGTGTCACTCGCTTGCGATGAAACGGGTAGATTCCGCAGACCTTACAGAAATAGTGCTTCGCCGTGTGTGTATGGAACTGGTAAAGCGTAAGCGACTCCTCTCCCTGGAGCAGTTTGAACTCATTCTCATGGACTTTGACCATGAGTGCATTCTTGCGTCGACAGATAGAACAGTCGCACGTCGTGAGCTCCGGAAAATCTGTCGCAATGGTGAAGACCACCGCTCCGCAGTGGCAACTACCGTTATATGTTGATAGTGGTCTATGACCCATCGCTGATGTTCCTTACTGGGGCGCTAACGCTCGCCTCAAGTGCGCGGCCCTGGCGCGTCACTTTGAAGGCGTTTGTTATGTATTATTCAATGTGCATTTGCTGCCTTGAACATCGCTTTGAACTCTTTAGACTCGTCAAAATCTCTACTGACAATTATTAGATTTCTCTCACTTGAAACTTCAATTTTTGCAAGGAGTCTCTTGGATCTTCTTTGGTCAACCCTTATCCAGAAGACATACCCTCCCATATATAGCGAATAATAATTAATTCCCTCATATCTGAACCTATGTGGGGTAAGCATGGTTTTTTCAGCGTCAACGGCATTACTTGAGCGAGTAAACTTAGCTACGACACATCCGAATGCAGGATTGTGATTTTCCTCGCTCCAGATGTGGTTCTGTAACTCAGTTTCATACGGACCTAAATTTACTCTCTGAAAAAAAGGGCGATTAGTTATAGATGCGCGCCACAAAACAGATAGGACAAATTTCTCTAGTTTGCTGGCGTTGAAATTACTAATTTCCCATCCTGCAACAACGCCGGCCTTGGAGATTTCCGTTCGTTCGTTCTTGCCATCCAAAAGAACAGATTTGCCATAGTCATCAAAAACCCCTAGGAATTGATCACACTCGTGGCACAGAATACTCTGATCATAGTCACCTATCCGAGAAATGGAGATCCTTTCAGTTGGATTGGCCGGAACAACGTTGAGATATTCATCGCTCGCGCGAAGGTCCATGTAAAATGATCTGGGAACTATATGTGCTTTAACTAATTTTCGCTCCTCGCCGCATCTCTTACATTTCACTGGATTTTGTCTCTATACATAACATTTGTATCCTGTGCATACACAGAAATTAGCCTTTTCTGCACGATATCTCAATACAGCCTTACTTAACAAATTAAATGAAAGTTTTTGAGTTTCTTCCAAATTTTTACTTGCTGGAAATTCCTGCGCGTTATGTGTGCGCGCGCAAATCTGAACTTACGTGCTATAACACTTTTACAACGGTTGCTTAATATGAACAGGGAGGTTCATATGGTCAGTCCATTCTTGCAAGATATCAGTCGAGACATGCGCTTACGTGGTTATAGTCTGCAGACTGAAAAGACTTATCTTCACTGGATTTTGCGCTACATCTACTTTATCAACCGACGCCACCCGTCAGAAGCTGGCCCAATAGAAGTTCGTGAATTCCTGACTTGGCTAGCAGCAGACAGACATGTAGCCGTAAATACACAAAAAATTGCCTTGAATGCCTTGGTTTATCTCTACCAGAAGTTTTTGGGTGTTGAGCTTGGAGACCTTGGCTTTACGCTTGCAAACAAACAACGCCACCTTCCCACTGTATTATCAGTGGATGAAATCCGCCGGATACTTGCGAATCTGAATGGACGTAATCGACTTATTATAAAAATTCTCTATGGCAGCGGACTTCGCATCAATGAGTGCCTCCGGCTGCGTGTCCAGGACATAGATTTTGCCTTGATGTCGATCACCGTTCATGACGGCAAGGGTCGCAAGGACCGGACAACCTTGCTCAGCGCCTCTGTTGTTGAGGATCTAAAGTCTCAAATTGAATCTGCAATTCATGTTCAGGCGTCAGATAACTTGAGAGGCGTTGGCGCCTCCATGTCCACTGCGCTTTCCAGAAAGTATCCTCAGGCGTACCGGATGGCCGCGTGGGCATATATTTTCCCGTCAAGCACTATTTCTGCCCATCCTGACGACGGCACACTCTGCCGCCACCATTTGCATGATTCGGTAGCCAGAAAGTTTTTGGCAATTGCTGTGCGTCAGGCAGGCTTGAATCGCAAAAAGATCAGCACTCACACTTTTCGCCACTCCTTTGCGACACATCTGCTTCAAAATGGCACTGATATCAGAACGGTACAGGAACTCCTGGGACATAATGACTTAAGCACAACGCAGATTTACACACATGTCCTGGGCAAGCATTTCGCCGGGACCGCCAGTCCTTTGGATCGCATGGGGCTGCCTTAAAGTACTCAGGATGAACTTCTGGGAACTAGCTCTTTAAACTCCCCGCAGTGCCGCCGGCTCCGTATGCAATGACCAGCGTGCGCAACAAATCAAACGGTAGGTTTGTCAGAGCAATAGCCATGACGCGAAGGCGCGCCATGTATCGCTGGGTCCAATGACCGCAGCACGCAAATTGATGAATGCAAACAACGCCAGTGCAACCCACAACGACACCGGGTGCATGCGCCCTCTTGTCACGCGATCGTGTACCGCGCCGGCAAAAATAAACATAGCGTAGGGAATAACGATAATAACGGCAGGCAGTTCTCTCAACAACGGCGAGTGTCCAATGATATGCGCGAGCGCTGCGGGCATTAACCCGCCGACTGTGGCGAGCAACATCAGACGTTTGTGTGCGTCAGGGCGGCGCCGAAACAGAATTGCGAAGCCGACTAACAACCCGAAGCACAATATATCGCCGAGTTGAAACAGCACCAACATGGGCATATCGTTGATGTCACCGATCAAGTCACCGCTCAGATCAAATCCCCGGCGTCCCATGGCAATGGTCGTAAAGTAGCCGGACACAACCATAATGATCGCGAGTCCAGACCCGACATAGCCCAAGGTACGATGCAAGGCGGTCCTTCGGTTGAAAACGAGCAATGTCTGTGCAAGAAACAAAGCAAGCCACGCACTGAATATCACACCATGTATTCCCACAGCCCAGGTTAATGGTGCCAGACGGGTGGAGGGATTGTATAAAGCGGGAGCAAAGCCGGCCGATGCTGTAGCGACTGCAGCAAGCGCCATGCAGATGTAGAATCGCCCTTCAGCGCGACGCAATTCAGCCGCCGCAGGCGTTGTCAAAAAGGGGCCTGTTGGCATGCATTGAGCCTCGCAGAAAGGTTGTGCGTAAACGTTTTTGGAATTTTTTAACGATGACCCCGATCCGCCGGATGATTGACCCCATCATTCACCGGCACATTCTCGATCAGAAACGGATCAACTCCCTCAAGGCAACCTACGTTGTAACCGTACTCATCAGGATGCGAACGGCGCTGGTGGTGTGTGTAAATACCGCAGCGGGAACAAAAGTAATGTCGAGCAGTTTGTGTATTGAATTGGTACAGAGTCAGTAACTCAGCACCTTTGATGATCTCGATTTGATCGAGTTTGACTGATGCGACGACGGCGCCTTTTCGGCGACAGATCGAGCAGTCGCAGCGTCGGGGGTTCACAATGCCGTCGGGCAGCGTCAGCAGCAATTCCACGCTGCCGCAATGGCAGGTGGATTTGTGTTGTGGCTGAATGACGGTGTCTCCAACTTGTTTGATCATACGCTTGCACGCCTTTGCATGATGTCAGCGGTCATGAAGCCCGAATCGCCTGTTCGCGTTTTGCCAGCTGCAATATTTTGACCACATGGAATGACATCGATGTCAAACCTGCAGCCAGCATAAAATAGGCGATGTTTTTATTCTCCAGAAAAGATAACAGTGACATTTTGTCGGGCTCTCCAAAAATGCCGAACAAGGCAACACCCACCATCACCACGCCGGGAATATCCGTGATTGTGGCTTTAATTTTTTCTTTCTGAATTTCACGCAGTTGTTGAGTTTTCATTTCATTCATCATGTCGTCCTTGTTCCTTTAAAGACCGCTCTGTGTATTGTATTCCCAATCGCCAGACACGCTACCGCCCTGCAGAATCAACTACATAAAAAAAGATGGCCTGTGTGTCAGCCAATATCAGGGTGTATTGATCTCATGCGGAGGTGTTTGGGTCAACTAGCCAGATGGGTGATAAGGGGTTACGGGGTCGGAGGCATGCCTCCGACCCCAATCTAGCGACCCCAATCTAGCCTCAGAAATGTGCAGCTGTCAGCTCAACATTCGCGCCGGCCCAGGCCTTGGTGAAGCGTTCGCGCACCGCAGCAGCTTCTGTGGTGTTGCCTTGTGCCTCAAGTGCAGCGGCAAGTCCGTGCAAGGCCCAGCCGTTTTCATTGAGCAGCAGCAAGTCGCGTTCAAAAACGGCCTGTGCATCCGCGTGACGGCCTGCGTTGATCAAGGCTTGCCCGAGGAACAAGCGGGTGGATTGCAACCAATCCGGCGGCTCCATGTAGCGCAGCTTGTCCTGAATATCAACTGCGCGTTCAAACTCGCTGATAGCAGTGTTGTAATCCTGCTGTGCGTTGGCGATTTCGCCGGCCAGCATGTGCGAGGCAATGGTCAGCATGTCCGAAGCCGGGTTGACGCTGGCTCGCCAGCTGGCCAGATCGGGATTCTGCAGCGTGGTCATCATCTTGGCGTGTTCAGCCTGGGCGGCGGCGATGTCGCCACGTTTGGCAAACGTGGAACCATGCATCCAGTTCAGCATGCCATCAAGATAAGGCTGACCGGGCGCAGGACTCTGCAGTGCAGCAAGTTCGTCGTACATGCCAAAGGCTTTCAGGGTCATCCAGTGTGCAACCGGTGCTCGCAGGCCTGCGCCGCGGCCCAGCGCTTCGGCGTTGGCCATCATCAACATGGGCTCGGACACGCTCATGGCCCGGATGCTGTTGCCCTGCAGGATGCCAGCCCAGTGGATAAACATGCGGGCGTGGCCGCCATGATTGGTGGCGGATACAAAGTAGGTACCGGTGCGCGGCAGCGGGCGATCACCCCAGGCGCTGGTGACCACATTGTCTGCGTTCAGGGAGCGTTCGTTGGTGGTGATGGCGTCGTCATATCGGCCGACGCGCATGTAGATGTGGCCGGGCATATGCACCATGTGGCCCGCCATCGGCGTCAACGATTCAAGTCGGTCAGCCGACGGCACAGCGCGCTCTGGCTGAAAGGAGGCTTCCAGCAGGTGGATGTGCAGGTGAGTCAGGCCGGGGTGGTTTTTGTCTTGTTCCATGCCGCGTTCCATCACTTCCAGCGCACGGTCAACCAGCGGCAGGGCGCTGCCGTCCACGGCGGAGTAGTAGGTCCAGGGTGTGGACATCATGATGCCGTGTGCGACCAGAAACGCGGCTTCCAGATCTGCGCCATGTGCCTGATAGTTGGCTTCGGCGGCGCGGATAAAGGCTTGAGTGCGCTGCGCGGTGTCCGGGTAGGCTTCGGTGTTGTACAACTCGGCCACCGCATCAATCAGACCGCGGTCCTGAGCAGACAGCGTATCGCTGAGTGCTTTGGCGCGGTTGATGGTGTTTTTGCCTTCGCTGACCGGGTCGTCGGGTGAGCTGCTATAACGGCTGTTGGGGTTGGGGCCGATGGCCAGCGCTTTGCCCCATTGAATCATCGCGTTTTCAGGATCAAAACATTGTGCGGCTTCAAACGACGCTATGGCTTCCGGAAAGTAGTATCCATAGGTCAGGCGCATGCCTTGATCAAAAAATGCCTGCGCCTCCGGGTACGTCGCACCAATGTCGCGGCTGAACACACCGGTATTGGGGATCAGCGGTGCCAGCGCGTCGGCACAAGCCAACATGTCGGCGGTGGCAATCGCGGGCATGCTTGTTTGTGGCGTCGCTGCTGTTTGCCCGGGCGCGGGTGATTCCGCACCGCAGGCAAGCAACAGGCTGATGGCCGCGGCCAGCGCAAGTTGTTTTGGAAAGTGTGTCATAGCAACCTCATGTTTATCATTGTTATCAGTAAGGTAAGGGTGGTCTGGACTATACGCCTGATGGCACGGCATTTAAAAGTCGCACACGGCAATCATCTCTCAGAAATCAATCGACATGATGGTGACCGGGGTGCCGTTGTAGGGTTCCCGGCTTAGCAACTGCCATCCCAGCCTGGCGTAAAGCTGCTCCTGATCCGGGGTATACAGATACAGGCGTTTGATGCCGTTATCCTGGGCGTGTTGCATGATGCGTTTCACCAGCGTCGAGCCGATGCCTTTACCACGATGGATCTCGTTCACGTACACACTGGCCAGCCACGGCGTCAGCTCCGGATGCGAGCTCATGTCATCAGCGAGGATAGATGCCGAACCCAACAGTTCGCCGTCTTGTTCGGCCAGGTAGGTTGCGGGAATCACCTTGTCCTCAAAATCTTCGCGCATTTCCTCAACGCGCTGCTCGAAGCTGCGCAGTGGGTTCAGGTACGACCATTCGGCGTGATGCCATTTGGCCAGAGTCATCAGGTGTTCAGGTTTGTCATTTAAATCAAATATCTGCATGGCGGTATCTTTTGTGGAGTGTCTGTTGTCGAGCGTCGATGGCGGAGCGCTGTATGCGTGTCTCAGAATAAAACCTCGAGCGCACGCCGTGCAATGATCTCTCCGTGTTCCTGCACAAAGTGTCCACCTTCCTCAAGCTCAAAAGGCGCTGGGCAGCCGCGAATGAGCTTGCGCAGGTTGTGCATCACCGGCGGGCCGAGCACGGGGTCGCGCATGCCGATGGCCATAAAGCTGCGACCTTGCCATTCATCACGTAACCAGTCACGGGCAGCGCGCGACAGCGCAGCACCATCGGCGTCGGGGTTGTCCGGCACCAGATTGGGGAAGCGTCGCACGCCCGCCTTGTAGCTGACATCCGGGAAAGGCGCGGCGTATGCGTTGCCTTCGGCCTCGCTCAGCGTGCGTTCTCCGCGTCTCATCAGCGCAGCAATGTCCAAGTCTGGCCGGCTGTTGGAGAATGCCCGCCAGTCCAGAAAACCCTGCCCCAAGGGCACATCGCCAGTGCCGAGTCCGGTGTTCATCACCAACAGGCGGTCAATGTGATCGGGGAATTCCATCGGCAGGGTCAGCCCCAGAATCCCGCCCCAGTCTTGCACCACCAGCGTGATCTTTGCATCGGGCACTGACGCCAGAATGACCGATCTGATAAAGGCGACCAGCAACGCGCGGTGTCTGCTGAACGTGTAAAAGTGCTCATCAACCGGCTTGTCAGACCGGCCAAAACCCAGCAGGTCTGGTGCGATGACGCGGTGACCGGCTGCTGCAAATACCGGGATCATTTTGCGATAGAGGTAACTCCAGGTGGGCTGGCCGTGCAGGCAAAGCACGATGGACGTTGAGTCGGCCGCACCTTCATCCAGATAGTGCACACGCAGGCCCTCAAAGCCGGGCAGATTGCTGACATAGTGCGGGGCAAAGGGGTAGCCCGGCAGATCCTGGAAGCGTGAGTCGTCGGTGCGCAGCACAGCGCTGGAAGTGATGCTTGTCATTATGGTTCCTTATGGGTGTGGTTTTACCTCAATGCCTGGCCCCAATATGCGCAACTTGGCAGGCTTGCACAAGTGCAGGATGGCTGATTTGCGGCGCGCGAGGCTGGCGATTGTTACCCGGTGTCTGTCAGAATCGCGGCTTGTGAAGTTTTTATCCTGCTAGTCTCTCTAGGGCGCCCTGGCGTAGTTCCCCGCTATGAATCGCAACATCCTGTTAACGATGATCCTGCTGAATGCGTTTGCGACCCCGGTGATGCTCAGCGCTACCAATGTTGCGTTGCCGAGTATCGCGATGGACTTTGGTATGAGTGCTCGGCTGTTGAGTTGGGTACCGATGTCGTTTCTGATGGCAAGCACCATGTTTGTGCTGATTTTCAGTCGTATCGCGGATGCAGTCGGGCGTAAACGCATCTTTCTGCTGGGGACGGCCGCCGTACTGTTGAGTTCTCTGTATGCCGCCATGTCGGTCAACAGCACCATGTTGCTCAGCGGGCGTTTTCTGCAGGGCATCAGCGCGGCCATGCTGCACGCAACGCAATTGGCGATCATCAGCTCGGCCTTCCCTGTAAACAAGCGTGGGCGCATGATTGGCTTGGTGACGGCGGCGGTTTATGTCGGATTGTCGGCGGGGCCGCTGCTGGGTGGATTTGTGGTGGATCACCTGGGCTGGCGCGCGGCGTTTTTGTTGCAGATCCCGCTGGCACTGGTGGTGTTATTGATGGGTGTGTTTGCGGTCAAAGAGGAATGGCGGGCAGACACTGTCTTGCCGTTTGACCGCGCGGGGGCTGTTGGCTGGAGTGTCAGTATTGCCTTGTTCTGTATTGCGGTAACGCAACTGCCTTCCCCGGTGGCGTTTGCATTTTTTATTGCGTGCGCCATCAGCACCGGTTTGTTTGTATCGCACACCCGCAAAAGCCAGTTCCCGCTCTGGGATATCAATCTGTTTTTCAGTAATCGCACTTTTACACTGTCGTGCGCAGCCTCGCTGCTGATGTACAGCGCAACCTATGCGATTGTTGTGCTGATGAGTCTGTACCTGCAGACAATCAAGGGCTTTAGCGCGACCAATGCCGGTATGATTCTGATGATTCAACCTATCATCATGGCAACGCTGTCGCCGGTGACCGGGCGCCTGTCAGACCGCAAAGAGCCGCGCGTATTGGCCAGCATCGGCATGGTCATCACCTGCATTGGGCTGGCGATGTTGTCGCAACTGGATGCCAGCAGCAGCGTGCAGTACATCGTTGCCTCGCTGGTGATGACGGGTACTGGTTTCAGTCTGTTTTCGTCCCCTAACATCAATGCCATCATGGGTTCGGTTGATCCGGGACATGCGGGCGGTGCATCCGGTGCAGTGGCCACGACGCGCCTGCTCGGCCAGCTCAACAGCATGGTACTGGTGACGCTGGCGATTGCGTTGATCATGGGGCACACACCGGTGAATCCGGAAACTGCGCCGCTGCTGAATCAGGCTTTAAGTTTGAGTTTTGTGATCAGTGCGGTGCTTTGTGTACCCGGCATCCTGTTTTCACTGGCCAGAGGACGCGTTCACCCACGACGCCAGGCGTGATTGAATTTCTGGCTGGCAGTTGCGCTGCGGCGGGTGTTCGCAGCAAGATAGTGGTCGCTGTATTAACAACAATAATTAAAGGTTACCTCTTATGAGTTCTCCCATTCTTACTCGTTTGTTATTTCCTGTTTTTTCGTTGCCTGCCTTGCTATTGACTGCACTGTCATTGCCAGCCTTGGCATTGCCAGCCTTGGCATTAACGGTAACGCTGGGTTTTGCCTCCGCAACTCAGGCACAGGAGCTGCCTGACCCTACCCGATTCGAGGAGGCCATTCAGCGCTTCGAGCAGGCCGACCGCGAGACTGCACCGCCCGCCAACGCCATTGTGTTGACCGGCAGTTCAAGCATCATGTACTGGAATGAGGATGCTCCGGCTGACCTGGCGCCCTTGACCGTAATTCCGCGTGGTTTTGGTGGCAGCATCATGCATGACCTGTTGCATTATCTCGATCGAGTCGTGCTGGCATACAAACCGCGCGCTGTGCTGATTTATGAAGGCGACAACGACACCGGGCGCAACAACATTCCCAATGACACCATCATGGCGCACGTCGAAGAGGGCATCGCTCGCATACACGCACAGCTGCCTGAGGCACGAATTTATCTGTTGTCGGTAAAACCCAGTGTTGCGCGTGTGGCAACCTGGCCCATCGCGATGGATTTAAATGCGCGTTATGCCGCCTTGGCCGAGCGGCATCCCCTGGTGACGTACATTGATGTTGCAACACCGTTTTTGCAGGCGGACGGCACCGTGATGACCGACATTTTTGTTGCCGACAACCTGCATCTCAATGAAAAAGGTTACGATATCTGGGCGGCGACCATCCGCGCGGCATTAATGCAGCATGAGGCCAAATATGAGTAAAACGCTTGATGAATACCGGCAGGAGTTTGAGCGCAGCACCAACCGTTCAATGTCGCTGCCCATCGCGGGCATGATTGTGTGGCTGGGTATTTCTGTTGCCAGCATCCTGCTGCCTGAGCGCTCAGCGCTGCTGATTCTGTTATTTGGCTCCGGCACGATTTTTCCGATTGGACTCATGATAGCCAAACTGCGTCATGAGGACTTGATGTCCAATCAAAACCCGCTCGCCAAACTGATGGGTTTGTGTGTGCTGATGGTCAACCTGTTATGGCTGGTTCACATCCCGCTGGTGATGTACGCCCCGCAATTTGTGCCGCTGAGCGTAGGCATTGGCCTCGGTCTGCATTGGATCGTGTACGGCTGGATTATCCGCCACCCGCTTGGTCTGATCCATGCGGTGGGTCGCTCGGTGCTGATTGTGCTGGTCTGGTTTTTATTCCCCGAACAACGCATCCTGATGGTGAGCGCTGTTGTTGTGCTCATGTATCTGTTCACCCTCTACCAGATGCAAACCCGTCGGGTTGTTTGATAGGTAGGGGACGGAGGGATCAAATTTTGATCACTCCGTCCCCTGTGTTGCATGGCGCAAAATACCTATCAAAAACACGGAAAATGCAGCGCCCAGAATTACAGCAGGTACTTGTTGCCAGACAAGAGGCCCGCCAGAAACTGCATCTCTCGTCAAAAAATAAGCCAGCACGCCGCTTGCGACAATGCTGGCATGTATCAAGTGGATGCCACCAGAACTCACTGTCCCATGTTGCTGATTGAGACTGGACAACAAGGAGATCAGCAAGGTCAGAAAAAATGGGTAAATTACCTGCTGCATCGAATCAGCATGAATTGCGCTAACAATGACCTGGACGAAGAGCAAACCAACCAACACAAAGACCACAGTGATTCCCACTGCCTGTCTGAATTTAATCAATGTATTTAACTCCAGAGAATCACTGGGCACTCACTAGAGGTATAAGAGGTAGGGGACGGAGGGATCAAATTTTGATCCCACCGTCCCCAACCCATATACCCCCACTACCCATTAAAAAAACACAGCCAGCCAAACAGTGGGTTGATCAGGTGCCGTCCAGGCAACCCGGTGTCGCAGGTGAGCGGCAATCTCGCAGTAGTCGCCGGCACGCAAATGCAGGTCCGGGCGCCCTTCAAACTGGAGGATGGCTTCGCCCTGCACCAGCATCACCCATTCAGCGCCTGCCTGGTCGTACCAGAAATCCGGCGGCGATGAATGTCCATAAGACACGATGCGCTGAATGCTGACACCTGTGGCCAGTTTGCTGGCAAGGGTTTCAAATGACTCTGCAGCAGGCGGCACCGACGGCAGCCCAGCCAGCAGATTGCCCATAGCTGGCATGTGAGCAATGCCAAGCGCGTCATTCGAATCACTGTGATTGTTTGTCATAATGTTGCTTGCAACTCCCAAGTCTTGCTAATCAGATGTGCATCTGTGCTAGTTTAGCGCGCCAGTAAACAACACGCTGTTGAGACCTTTGTTCATGTCTGTTTTTACGCCACTCACACAACCCGATGTCAGCGAGTTCATGCGCCAGTTTGATCTGGGCGACGTGCTGCGCATCAAGGGCATCAGCGGTGGCAGTGAAAATACGAACTACTTTGTGGACTGTACATCCGGCGGCTATGTATTGACACTGGTGGAGCGCGGCCCCGTGCAGGATCTACCGTTCTTTATCAGTCTGCTGGAATGCCTGAGGGGCACGGGTTTGCCGGTACCGTTTGCCTTTCGCAACCGCGATGGCGTCGCCTTGTTGTCCCTTAAAGGCAAACCGGCCTTGTTACAACCACGACTGCCTGGCATCCACCCGGATCAGGTCAGTCGCCAACAATGTGGGGCACTGGGGGCATTTCTGGCGACGCTCCATGGCGCCAGCTGCGGATTGCACAGAAACAGTGATCGTGGCCCGCAGTGGGTACTCACTGAATCACAGCAATTTGCGCAAACGGTGTGGTCATCCGAGCAAGCCTGGCTGCAGCCATGTCTTGAAAACTTGTGCCAATGGCTGGATGGCGCGCCGGAGCTACCCGTTGCGGTAATCCATGGCGACCTGTTCCGGGACAATGCCATGTTTGAAGACGACACGCTCAGCGGCGTGATCGACTTTTACAATGCGGCCACCGGGTGGACATTGCTGGAGCTGGCAATTTGTGTCAACGACTGGTGTGTGGATATGATCGAAGGCCAGCCCGTTATTGATACAGCGCGCGTTGATGCGCTGATGCAGACCTACTCACGCACGCGCGCGTTCACTGAACATGAACTGCATGCCTGGCCTTTTGTGTTGCAGATTGCGGCCCTGCGCTTCTGGCTGTCCCGCCAGCAATACGCACTGCAGCATCACAACCAGCCTGATGTACTGATCAAAGATCCATACTACTTCCGCCAGCTGCTTAACATGCATTATCTGCATTCGATTCAACAATGATCAAACTGAGCGCCAAAATTGCTGTTTCCGCTGCCAGCGTCTGCATCCTGATGCTGTTCAGCCAGTTGCCTGTGCATGCCCAGGCCACGTTTGAAATAAAACTGCCCACCATGATTTCCCTGCCTGGCGGCTGCACAGAAGTCGGCACAATGTTGATGGATAACCGCGGTAATTCACCACGTCAGGTTTGTTTGGATGCATTTTCCATTTCCTCCCATGAAGTCAACATCGGCGAGTTCAAGGCGTTTTTACGCAGCACCGGTTTGCCCGCGCCCAGCCCTGCTCTGGAGATTCTTGCTCATGAATTGCCCGTCACCAATATCACCTGGTTCGATGCCATGGCTTACACCAAGTGGTTAAGCGAGCACACCGGCGAAAACTACACACTGCCCTCGGAAGAACAATGGGAGTTTGCGGCGCAGGCGGGGCAAGGCCCTGGCACTCAGTTCAGCTGGGGTAACCTGCCTGGCAGCAATCAAGCCAACTGTCGCGACTGCGGTAGTCGCTGGAGCGACATCAGCGTTGCGCCAGTGGGCAGTTTTCCCGCCAATGCCTACGGCTTGTTTGATATGCATGGCAATGCTGCAGAATGGACTACCGGTTGTTATCACGAGCAGGATGAACGAGTCGAACGCCGGGTTAACGGCCATCGCCTGAGTACCTGTCGCAATGCCACCATCCGGGGCGGATCGTTCCGCAATACCGCCAATCGCATCCGCGTCTGGCAACGCGCGGGGCATGACAGCACGCGCGGATCTAACGAAATCGGCTTTCGTGTGGTTCGCCTGCCGTAGCACATCACACCAATCAGCCCACTGTTTTCCTCGCTGTCCCCGCTGCTCCCTCGCTCTGATAAACAAATTTTTTTTAAAATTTTGTTGACTTGCTTTGCTGGCTCACTGTATATACTGTGTATATGAATATACACACTTACATCAATTTGTCCCAGACCGACCACAGACCCATGTATCTGCAGATCATGGATCAGATCCGGCATCGTGTCGCCTTGGGCGACTGGGCCGCAGGACAAGAGATTCCGTCAATCCGGGCCATGGCTGCTGCGCTCAGTATCAGCGTCATCACAGTCAAACGAGCTTATCTCGAACTGGAACATGAAGGCGTCATTGTTACGCGTCAGGGCAAGGGATCTTTTATTGCCGACAACCCCGACATGGGGTCTGCGCTCAGGCACAAAGAACTGGATCAGCATCTAGAGGCGGCGATTGATGCCGCGCAGTTGATAGGCCTGCCTGAACAGGAACTGCAAACCCGTCTGCGCGAATTGCTCAGGCAACGCCAAGAACAACACAAGGAGTCGTCCAAATGACGCAGTTGGCTCTAAACCTCAAGGATGTCAGCAAACGCTTTACCTGGTTCCAGCTGAACCATATGTCCTTTTATCTGGAAGAGGGTCAGATTATGGGATTGGTTGGACCCAACGGTGCCGGCAAGAGCACGTGTATCCGTTTACTGATGGGGCTGCTGCAACCCGATGAGGGCGAGATCAATGTGCTGGGCTATAACATGCGAACACAGCCCGTGCTGGCCAAACAGCAAATGGCTTATGTCGCAGATGGCCTGGGTTTGTATGACAAAGCGAGTATTGATTGGCACATCAATTTTGTGCGCACTTTGGTACCGGCGTGGGACGATGTTTACGCACGCCATCTGTTGAAACACTTCCATTTGCAACCCAGCCAGACGATAAAAAATCTGTCGACCGGCGAGCGCACCAAGGTGCTGCTGCTGTTGGCATTAGCACGTCGACCGCGTTTACTGGTGTTGGACGAACCGACCACCGGTCTTGACCCTGTTGCGCGCCATGAAGTCATGAGTGAACTCAGCGACGTGTTGCTGGATGATCATCGCTCGGTGCTGTTTTCCTCACACAACACGCGCGACGTTGAACAAATTTCTGATCAGATCACCTTTATTGATCGTGGCGAACTGGTGGACAGTCGCGACAAAGAGTCCTTTATTGAACGCTGGCGTCGTATTCAACTGGATGTTCCTGAACACACTGATCTCCCAAGATGCGAGGGTGTGGTTGGTATTGAACGCAAAGGCAAAATCGCCACCATTACCACGGATGCCTGGTCCCCCGAGATAGCCTCGTTCTACCAAAGCACCGGCGCCAGCATTCATGAAATTCAACGCATGAATCTGGAAGAAATATTCATCGCCTCAGTTTTTAACAAGCGTGAACAGGCCGGAAACAAGGAGCTTGCATGATGAACGCCCAAGTAAAATATCTGATACTGAAAGACCTGGATCTCAATCGGAAATTCTTCCCCGCGGTGTTTGCTGCCGGGCTATTGTCCATGTTGATTGCGTCACTCAGCGAGTTTGCATTTTTTGTAGGCAGCCTTTTGTTTATCACCACGCTGGTTGCCTTTGGCATCATGATTGCCATGTACAGCGTCGCTCAGGAACGCGAGAAAAAAATTCATCTGTTTGTGCTGAGTCTACCAATTACATCGACGCAGTATACGCTGGCAAAAGTGATTTCATCGGTGTTGTGTTTTGCTGTGCCATGGGCGCTTTTGTTTGTTCTGCTGCTTGCTGCCATTCTGGGTCTGGATTCCGTCAGGGATGGGTATCTGCCTTACGTCACGCTGGTGATGCTGTATTTTTTGTGTAACTTCTGCTTGTTCCTGGCAGTCATCACTGTCAACTCCTCTGAAAAAATAATGGTTTCTGCCATTCTGGTAACCAACGTCTGTATCACCATAGCGCTGCAGGCACTTTCGCGAATCCCGTCTGTCGCACAAACCCTGCAGACTGAACAGATCGTCTGGTCACCTACGGTACTACTGCTTGTGTTTGGCGAAATGTTGTTCTGCTTTTTCTGTCTGGCCGTTGCTGTTTACATACAAAAACAAAAAACAGACCTCGTCTGAAGGAAACCATCATGATCCATGAATACCGCCTGCACGCGCTCGATGCAGTGCGCGCCTCTGCGCTGCTGTTAGGTATTGTCCTGCACGCCACCATGTCTTTTTTTCTTCCCATCCCGGCGATGGACGTGTCACAAAGCAGCACGCTGGCCGTGTTGTTTTATGTGATTCACATGTTTCGCATGAGTTTGTTTTTTCTGATTGCCGGATTTTTTGCTCACATGGTTTTCCACCGACGGGGGGCGCGTGCATTTATGCATGATCGTTTTAAACGCATAACACTACCGATGCTGATTGGCTGGGTCATTGTGTCACCCTTGCTGGGTGTGATTGTGATCTGGGGTTTGATTCGCACCTTTGGTGCGGACGCTGGCGCCGGGACAGAAGCACCGGACATGGGGCTGCCACTGACTCATCTGTGGTTCCTGTATTACCTGTGTCTTTTTTATGTGGGTTTCCTGACCCTGCGCTTCTTGCTGGTTGATGTTCTGGACAAATCCGGCGTGCTCAAACGGGCCGCCGATAAGCTTGTCAGCTTGCTGCTATCCAGTGTATTCGGCCCGCTGGTATTAGGGTTGCCATTGGCGTTGGTGCTGTACAACAGTCCGCTGTGGCACGGCTGGTTCGGCCTGCCCACACCGGACTATGGATTGATGCCTCAGCTGCCTGCCATTGCCGGTTATGGATTGGCATTTATGCTGGGCTGGTTGTTGCACAGGCAAAGCGAGCTGTTGAGCACCATAAGTTCGCGCGGAGTATTTTACCTGGCCGTCGCCCTTATCTTGACGGGGCTGTGTTTGAGTCTGGTTGGCCTGGTACCGTCAATGGAGCTGCCATTTGCCGATGCAGCAAGCTGGCAGAAACCGGTATATGTACTGAGTTATACCATGGCCATTTGGTTCTGGGTGTTGGGCATCATCGGCACCGCCATACGATTCTTGTCCGCCCCGAGTGTGGTCTGGCGATATCTGGCGGACGCATCTTACTGGATGTATCTGGCGCACCTGCCTTTGGTGTTTTTCCTGCAGGTGGTGGTCGCTCAGTGGCCATTGCATTGGGTTATCAAGTTCCCAATGATTCTGCTGGTGGCCACCTCACTGCTGCTGCTCAGTTATCACACGCTGGTGCGCCCAACCCGACTCGGCCGCTGGTTGAATGGTAAGTCAGTGCCGCGCCAAACATGGGCATCTCAGCCTTGAACCGTTGGCTTATTGCGCTACCGCATTCATCACCGCCTCGGTCAGCACCCAGATCGGCCGAGGCCCGCGGGTGGTTACACCCATACGCAAGACTATGAGCTCTTGATCCGGCAACATCACGATGTTCTGGCCTTCAAACCCTGACAGATAAAACATGTTTGCCGGGAACTGTGGCATGGGTCGATCATCCGGATTGACTGGCGAGCCTGCGTTCAGCCAGATCTGCGCCCCATAGTTGCCCTGCGATGTAGACTCAGCCGGCGTCAGACTGTACGCAACCCAACCTTCCGGCAACACTTGCTCACCGTTCCACACGCCGTTCTGAAGGTACAACAACCCGATTTTTGCCCAGTCTCGTGGGGTGGCATACATGTAAGAAGATCCGACAAAAGTGCCACTGGCATCCGTCTCCATGACAGCGGAATTCATGCCCAGTTTGCTGAACAGGCGCTCTTGTGGAAAGTTGAAATAGGACTGGTGGTTGGTGAACAGTTTGCGGTTGATGCGCGAGATGATATTAGTGGTGCCGCTTGAATAATAAAACGCCGTTCCAGGTTGCTGTGCCAGCGGTTTATTCAAGGTATAGGCCGCTGTATCGCCCGTGGTGTACAGCATCAGAATCACATCAGACATGGAACCTGCGGTGTACACCTCGGAGTATTCCAGGCCACTGGACATCTGCAGCAAATGCGTCAGGGTGATAAATCTGCGCTGATCACCCAGCGCCTGCCACTCGGGAATACCCGCGGGCGAGTCTACGTGCACCAGGCCATCTCCTGCCAACATGCCGGTCAGCGCGGCGGTGACCGTTTTGGTCATCGACCAGCCCAGTTGTGGCATATCCGCGTTAAAGGGTTCGGCATATTTTTCCGCAATAATCTGGCCCTTATGAATCACCAGCACTGCACGCGTATCGATGTTCTGCCCGGGCTCCATATCGTCAAACGCTTGATCAACGGCGGCATTGATCGCAGCCAGATCCACACCTTCAATTTGTGCTGGTATTTCGACCTGATTTCCTAGTGGCCACGGAGCCGCCGCGACATCGGGCTTTTGCGGATACAGCGCCGGGTTAAATTGTGCGCGCAGAATCTCTGGCGAGGTCTCTTTGAGCAAAGTACAACCCAAATGCGGTCTGAACAGCGCCTGAGCAGTCAGCCCATTTGCCGACACGCTGACGATATCGTCATTGAACTCAAAACTCATGTTGGCAAACGTTGCACCGGCCAATTCCGAGCTCATGACCTGCGCCTGTGTACGACCGCTGACCAACACAGAGGAACACATGCGCTTCACAGCGCTCCCAAGTGCAATTTCAGCTTCCAGCAAGGCCTGTGCTGCCAGCGCAGGATCAGCAATGCTTTGACTCACATCCAGAGCAGCAACTGCGGAACCTGCCGCCGGGGCGTCAACTGCTGCGGTGTTTACGGCAGGCTCCGAGCACGCACCCAAGGATGCAAGCGCCGTGGCCAGTATCAGTTGCGCAAGTGTACTTTTTCTCATATCAGTTCCCTGGCAATTTCATAAAATTGCGTTTTGAACGATTCATGATTCATCCTCAGACCTATTTTTTATTGTTTTTTTGTGATCTTTTTACTCAAACTGCTATATCGCTTCACGATGCATTTTCCCGGCAACAACACCGAGTCATCCTTTTCAGAATAGTCCAATCGCGACAGCAAATCGCTGATCATATGCAGGCGGGCGTCTCGTTTATTGTCAGCATCCACCACCGTCCAAGGCGAGAAGTCATTGTGTGTGCGCGCCAGCATGATGTCACGCGCTGCACTGTACTCATCCCAAAAATGCAGCGCCTGATCGTCAATCGGACTTATTTTCCATTGTTTTAACGGATCCTGTTTGCGTGCTTCCAAGCGGCTGGCTTGTTCGTCACGGCTGATATCAAGATAGTACTTGAACAGACTGATGCCCGACCGGATCAACATGTGCTCAAACTCGACCACCGAACTAAAAAACTCTTCGTACTCTGCATCAGTGCAAAACCCCATGACACGCTCAACACCGGCCCGGTTGTACCAACTGCGGTTAAACAGTACGAGCTCACTTGCGCTGGGCAGATGGGTGACAAAGCGCTGGAAGTACCACGAGGATCTTTCTTTGTCGGAGGGTTTTCCGAGCGCAACAATGCGTGTTTCGCGAGGGCTCAAATGCTCTGCAATGCGTTTGATCAATCCGTCTTTGCCGGCCGCATCGCGGCCTTCAATAATCACCAGAATTTTGTTATCACACTGAATGAAGTGACGCTGCAATTTGACCAGCTCAATCTGCAGTAGTAACAATTGTTTTTTATAACTCAACAGCATGTTTAACTTCCCTGATCCGCCTGAATGTCGCGATGGCTTATGACGTCGTGAATTTGTGTTATATCAAACAAAACCGGTACTTTCATGCAGAAGCGCTTTCGAAAACACGCTTGCCTTGCATTACGATAGCAGCAAGGAGCATGATCTTGAGTATAACCCTGCCAAACATTTCCACCCCGGCACAATTAACAAGCAGGCTAGACAGAGAACAGGAACTTATCAATGAACACTCTCTTCGCTTTTTACCGACAACCTACTTTACGACCTCTGGTGTTGCTAAGCGCCTGTGTCATGCTGATGTCGGGTTGTTACTCCTCAAGCTCTGTTCCGGAGCCTGTGCCTGCGGATGGCCTTCAGGATCCCGGTCTGCATGCCATCATGACACAGAATATTGAGCGCCATATCGATCGACTGGATTATGCGTTGGCCGGTGCGCGCGACGATGTCAGTATCCGGGAAAACACAGCGGGTATCATCCAGTCCACTCAAGGACTGCAATTGTCGGCGGATGTCATCATGACAATGCGCTCGACACTGCCACTGAGCGCCGATGCCGCGACAATCTACGTGGAGCGCGCCACCGAACTCAAAGGGTTTGCCAGCGAGCTTGAAGCGCTGGCGCGTGCAGGCCGTCTCAACGAGCTCAGACCCGTCGTGGCGCAGGTCAACGCCAGCTGCAACAGCTGCCATCAATTGTTTCGCGCTCCCTGAGGTCGTTTTATGCTCAACACCAGTAAATTTAATGCCGTTGTACTTGGCTTGTCGCTCATTGTTGGTTTGGCTGCACTTGGATTCCTGCTGGGCAGTTATGCCGTCACCGTCAAAGAGTATGAACGTACCGTCAACGTCCGCGGGCTTGCCGAGCAAGAGGTTGAGGCCGACATCGTGATCTGGCCCATTCAGTACACGGACGCCAGCAACGATCTGGGCGGTTTGTACAACACACTTGAAGCCAACAACAGCAAAATTCTGGCCTTCCTGCAGCGTGGCGGCATCGAGGCGTCTGACGTGACCGTGTCACCACCCGCGATTACTGATCGTTTGGCGCAGCTGTATGGCGACGGCTCTGCCGTTGAGTTGCGTTATACCGCTCAACAGACTCTGACCGTGTATTCACCCGATATCAGCACGGTGCGATTGTTGATGAGTGGTATGTCAGAGCTCGGTCGCGAGGGCATCGTATTTTCTGGCGCAGACTATGGTTTACAGCCGGAGTACATTTTCACTCAGCTCAATGACATCAAACCGTCGATGATTGAGCAGGCCACCCGCGAAGCACGCGCTGCCGCGGAAAAGTTTGCTGAGGACTCCCAAAGTTCGCTTGGAAAAATCCGCAATGCTTCACAGGGTCAATTCAGCATCTCAGATCGTGACCGCAACAACCCGCACATCAAGAACGTCCGGGTGGTCGTGACCGTTGAGTACTACCTGAAATAGCTGCAGGTCGTTTGAAAGACTGTCAGTCCAACAGCGCGTAGATTCTGCGAATCGCGCGCACGTCAGCGCCAGGCGCAGTGAGTTGGGGATAATTGCTGCTGTGCGCCGTCAAATCAATCTGCTGCGCGGCTTGCTCGGCGCTCAGCCCTTGGGCTTTCAGTGCAGCCGTAAGGCTCCACAAATCACGCAGATACGCCTGTAGGAAATCAATACGCTCCTTGCCTTGCACAATGGGGCCGTGACCCGGCAGCAGCGTTTCAAATTCAAGCGCTTTTAATTTTTCCAGTGTCGCGGGCCATTCGTCCACGTGGGCATCGCCCATGTAAGGGATAAATGGCACCATCAGGTCACCGGTGAACACTATCTTTTCCTCAGGCAGAAACACCACCACATCACCACCGGTATGACCGCGCCCCATATGAATGATCTGGATCTCGCGTCCACCCCCATTGACCGTCTGATAGATACTCATACTGTCGTCGATGGTGATGTTTGGCGGTGTTGGCGTAATTTCACCCAGTGAACTCAAGTGGGCTTGCGCGGTGGCAAGTCGCCCTTGCAGAACAGCACGTTGTTCCGCATCGGTGGCATCAGCAAGTTGTTGTTGCAAAGATGCTACCTGACCGGGCGCGCCTTCGGTGAAGCTGATGAAGGTTGATTCTTCCAGTACATTGCCCAGTTCGCCGCTGAGCTTTTGCCGGGTATAGGTGTGTCCGATAATCTCCACGTCTTGCGGGAACACTTGATTACCGTGCGCGTGATCAAAGTGATAGTGCGTGTTAATCAGGTAGCGCACCGGTTTATCACTGATATTTTTGATCGCGTCCAACAGAGCCATGCCCGCATTGGGCGTGACATGAGAATCAACCACCAGCAAGTCGTGTGCACCCTCAATCAACATGGCGTGACTCATGACGTTGACGGTGCCCGTACCAGTGACGTGATAAATGCCATCGCCGACCGGCGTAAAAATGTGGCTGCGCGTCGTGACAACACCGTCCGTAACCGGCGCATTCTGGGCACTGCTGATACTGATCAAGGCGCCCAGCGCTATCGCCGATGCCAACGTTGGCAGCAGCAGCTTCAGTGAAGATCCGGCACTCATGTTTGTGTCCTTATTATGATTATTGGAAGGTATTACATCAGAATCTTGATCCAGTCACCGGGTTGCGGATTGCCAATCGGGTAGTAGCCATTCAGCAAGCGCAAGGTCTCTTCCGGATACTGGGGCACCGGGCTGGCTGCTGCCAGCGCGCGCCAATCAAAACCTTCCGTCACTTGCACGTAGCGCACCCGCAGACTGCCCGCACCAGAGCGCTCATTGGTCTGTATGGCCCTGAACGTGCGGATAGACGACAACAGCAGACGATCCATCTCTGCCGTTTGCGCTGCGTCTGTTACATCACCTCTGAACACAAATACGCGTGGGCCAAGATAAATCACCGCCAGTCGCTCTTCGCGACCTTGTGCGTTGGTATGCACACCGGTATACCCAACCAGGCGATATTGAGACAGTGCTTCAGAACGCTGTAATTCGATGCCGAGGTTTTCACGCACAAACAACCGTGGCTCTTTGACCTCTTGCATACGCATGGTTTCTACACGCAGTTTGGCCGTGCCATCCGGGCTGCTCGCCTGCACTGTGGTGGGCGTATCGGCAATCACCCAGTCATCTGGAAACACCATGGTGTAACTCAGTAGATCCTGGTAGTAGCGATTACGGTCACTGGCCACGGCTGTGTTTTCACCCCAAAGCATGCCTTCCATGTGACTGCGAAACACATTGGGATCGGACTCGCGAACCTGATCTGCCGACAACACGCCGGCCTGCGCCACGGCCTGTTGCAAACGCTGGTCGCTGCGCGGGTGTGTAGTGAACAGTCCATGATAGGTTGGCTGGCGCTGGGCCACGCGCACATTGAAGTCTTCCTGATTTTTTAACACTGACAACACATCAATCATGGCACGTGGGTTATACCCGGCGTTGTACAGGTACTCGGCGCCCAGACTATCTGCTTCCAGTTCGTTTTCACGACCAAAACCACTGACCCCGGCGGCGGCCCAGATGGACCCTATCTGCGCCAGCTCGGAGCCAATATAACCGCTGCCCGTAGCCACGGCGGCAACCACGCCACCTACCGCGGCTGCAGCGCTACCCAGGCGTCCGCGTGCCTGCTGCTGAATCGCGTGACGGGCGGTGATGTGACCGACCTCATGCGCCAGTACGGCAGCAAGCTCGTCTTCACTCTTCAGATACAGCAACAGCCCACGGTTGATGTAGACATAACCACCGGGCAGCGCAAAGGCATTGATTTCAGGACTGTCGATGACCGTGAACGTGTATTTCAGATCCGGCCGGTGACTACCAGCAGCAACGCGTTGACCCACCTCATTCACGTAGGCATTAACGCGCTCGTCTTGCACAACCCGCATGGTGGCCATGACTTTGTCGTGTTCTTCCTTGCCAATCTCTAGCTCGCGGTTTTCGCTCATCAATACGATATTGGGCGTGCCCGTGGCCGGATTCACCGCGCAGGCCTGCAGGCTGAGCCAGGTCAGCATCAGGACCATAAACATCGGGAAGCGACGCTGAGAAAACACACTACGCATCTGATTAACCCCCTTGTACAAACTGCTTGAGCTGATCGGCAAGGCTGCTGCAGGCATTGGCTTCCACGCGGGCGATCAGGGGGATAGGCACAAACACTGCGGGCATATAGGATTGCCCGGTGGCATCAGCACTGATGGTGCCTACGGCGGTGGCAGACGACACATCCCAGACCCTTGCTTCAAAACTGGAATCATCTTCCCAGGATCCGAACCCAAAGCAGCCACCGCCGCCAGGTCCGACCGCACAAGAAATGGAGCCCATGCGGCTGGTGGTTTCGGTTTGGCCATCCAGCCACACGATGTAACGTACACCAAAACCGGACATGATCTCTGTCACCAGCGGCTGCGCCATCAATTGTTGTAAATCTTCACTGCGCAAAGGCGCCGTGCGCGGCTCAAACCAGGGGAACATGGCATCCACAAACTGCTGCTCAGGAATCACATTGATTGCGTTGGCGCCGCGCGCCATGCGTTCCCCCACACACTCCACAAACTGGGCGCGGGTTTCGTAGGCAGCACCCTGGCGCCGACCCAGAATCACCACGCTGTCTTCCGAGGTGATACCGGTCGCGCCTTGTCTGAATTCATCGATGGTGGTGGTGGTGCAGGCTTGTAACAGTAGTAACAGGCCAAGCGAGGTCATGGACTTGAACCATGCCGACAGCATTGAATGTTGAGCCTTGATGATCATGCTGACTCCCGCTGAAAAATTGTTAAGCGCTATTGCGATAACCGGCGTTGCAACCAATCCCTTACATCCGGTACACCGGTAAATCCTAAAGAAAAATTCGATGCCAGATCACGCAGCGCAGCAACAGCTGCATCGTTGATGCCGCGCTCGGCGGTGCTGAACGATGAGGCAGTGGCCTTGCCATAGGCGGTCATCACCCAGTCTGCTATATACGAACCATCAGCACCGGTCAGACGCATGTTGTAGCGCACCCAGACCTCATACGAATCCAGCCGGGTTTTTTGGGGCATGCCAAGCTGAAACTCGTTGATGCGCGGCACAAATACCGCATCTACACCCCGCGCGGCAGCCTCTTCCATCGAATCAAGCACAACAACCCGTTCAAACATGGCGGGCAACACCGTGTTAAACAACACCTCGTGAGTGTCACCTGAGGACACCAGATATTCTTCTTCCCCACGATCACTCAGTTCGGTATACATAAAATCACTGAGGCCTTCGCCGTAATAAACGCCCAGCACCAAGGGAATCGCAGGAATGTTGGGGCGCGGATAACTACCTTGTACATTCACAGTACGCGCGGCGCAGGACGCCAGGCAAAGCAGAATCAACAAGCTGAGCAGCGCGCGTCTGAGATCACCCGATTGAAAACAACGTTTCATCATCGTTACACCGTTTGTTGCGGCGGCGCGTTTACTTGTCACTATGCAATTGCTCACCAAACACTCCTGTTGTACTTGTTAAGTCTGTTGCGGCTTTGTTACGCACGTTTATTCGTATGAGTTCAGGCCAACAAAGCTGCCACCGTTACGCTCTGCCAGTTCGCGCATCAGATAGGCAAACCGATAAAGACTGTCCTGGTATCTGGGGTCGAGATCAAACAATACCGGAAATCCCACCGCGTGAATACGTACCAGACGACTTCCCTGAGCATCGGGCTGATTTATTCGATCAACGGTTTCAACCACGCGTGTAATAGAACCCCCAGGTTGAAAGTCGTCACCAAACACATAAATACTGACTTTCTGTCCCGGCGCATAAAACGTGCTGATCGCTCGGGTAATACCTTCCACCGGACTACTGTTGCTGAACGGTGCCCAATTGCGCAAGGTGCTGATAATTGCCTGTCTGCGCGCAGGCGTATCAGGAATCCACTGATTGCGATAAGCCGGGAACATATAGTCGCCCATATCGTTCATCACCTGAATGCCTTTGACCTCCGGATAAATATCCAGCACCTCCGTGATCATGGACAACACCCGTGGCCATGCGTTGTAAAACATGCTGCCCGAGGTATCAATAATAAAAATGATGTACTCACTGTCGACCGGCACACCACCAATCACGTTGTTGGTACGGGTAAATTCGCTGCCCAACAAGCGCTGCATTTCCGCCGTCAATGACTGGCGCGCGATAGCAAGCCGGTTTTCCTCCTCAACACGTTCGTCGGCCATTTCATTGGAGGTTTGATAACGCCCCCGAATGCTGGACATTTCCTGTTGCAAGCGTGCGATCCTGTCTCTATATGCAGACAACTGTTCTCGCCTGGCGTTCAGGTCGCGATTCAAAATAGTGGTTTCACCACGAATCTCAAACAAGGTTTCCTGTAAGGCTGCAATCGGCTGATCCAACTGAATATCAGAGTACTCAAGGGTCACCGGATCAGAGCTTTCCGTAATCAACAACAACAGGATCATGGCGCCAAATCCGCAGGAAATGACGTCGAGAAAGGCGATGGTTGACCCTCCGCTGCCTTCGCGCTGCTTTTTCTCGCCCAGTGCCATTATTGATACGCTCCCTTAACAGACCGTTTGGCTTGATACTTTATTGTCAGCACCGTCATGGCCAGTCACGCGACGGTGTAATAAACGACCCACCACTGCTCAGTGCCAACTGCCAGAATGCTGCTGACGATGCCGGATCACCTTCCATCGGCAACAAAATGGTGTTCACCGGAATGTTACTTGGCAGGGCCTCCAGTGCGTCGCTGAATAATCTCAAGCGATCGCGCGGCGAAATTGTGCTGGCGCTGGACGGCCGACTGCCCTGTGTCGGCAAACTGTCCGTGATGATGTAGACATTATCAGGACGTGGTGACATGGCTGCAATGGCGCGAAAAGCTGCTTCCAGATTGTTTCCGCCACCTGCGCTGACCAGCTTCAGTCGGCGGATGACTTCGTTGAGCTCATCCTGATCCGCCACTTCCAGCCATTCTTCGCCTCTTTCCTCCAGCACCGGCGCGACCGACTCGGAAAACGTCATCACCTGATACTGGCTGACCAGCGGCAACTGGCTGCTGATCCACTCCACAATCCGCACGGCACGCTGCCATTTGGGCGCGTTACGTTTAACCTCGTCGGACATGTTGCGGGTGCGAATGATGTTCACCAGGGTGTCATCGAGCATGCTCGCAGAACTATCCAGCAAAATCAGGATACGGTTGCCACCCAGAAACATGCCGGTCAGATATTGCCGATCACCGTCACCCACAAATTCCCGGCTGCTGGTGCCACGCTCTTCCACCGCGCTGGCTTGCAACCTGAGCAACTCCTCTTCCATGGCTTTGATATCTGCGCGCAGTTGCTCCAGACTTTCTTCAGTTGCCATGGAGTCGCCCTCCATCGCCGCCAGCTGAGACATGAGTTCGTCAAAATCAGTTTGAACGCGTTCTGCCAAGCCTTGCGCTTCAACAACTTCAAGGCTGACCTGATTCAAGGTATTGCGCACCTGAAACAAATTTTCCTCGCCTTCGCGCACATCCACTTCGAGCATGGCCACTTCAGCACTCAACAGTGGATCGTTGCGGGTTCGCGCTTCAGTGACGTTATGGTCAATGATCAAAAACAATAAAATCGCCGCGCCAAATCCACAGGACATCACGTCCAGAAATGCCAGACTGATCGGATCAAAATTGCTGCGCGACTTTTTCCTAGCCATGAGCAGCCTCGATGCCTAACACGCGGATACATTGCAATCCATTCACCACGCCAGCGGCGCCAATCTGGTCGCCAGTCTGCAGACTGATACGTTCGCTCACCGGTTTTTCATTCACCGTGATGCTCGCGGTATCTGCCATCAAGATGATGTGGTTGTCCTGTAAATCAATCATAAACAGACGCTGTTGTGTGCCATTAAGCGTCAGCGTAGATGACGGCGAGGCAAGCACAAGACCCTGCCCGTATTGATGGTACACAGCAACCGGCAGTGGCCATGCAACACCGTCATGCAACAAGTGTGTGGGAGAAGTGGCAGGCGCCTTTGATTGAGTAAGGCCAATATTCGCAGTCGGCGAGACAAGCGATTGACTGCGTTCGCTGCGCCCAGCGTCAATCGCAAGTGCATTCAAAAACGGCACTGTGTTGTTTTGATTTGTACTCTGAGTTGCCGCATTCGCAGCTACCCGCAGACACATCTCAGCCAACCGTTCCGGGCTGACACTGTGATGGATCGCCTGCAGACAGTCTTGCAGCCCAGGGATCAATGCTGCCCGATCCGACAATAACACCGGCATCGAGCCTGAAGTGATGATGCGCGCTGCGTGCTGTGCAACCTTTTGGAAAACCGGCTCCAGTGCGTCCAGCACATCACTGAGGCTGATGCGGGCTTGCACGGTGTTTTTATCAGTCTGAATGCGTGCAATCAGTTCCTGTTCACCCGACTGAAAATGCTGTAGCCACTGCGCAATCTGGTTATAGAGTTGTTGCTCCCACGCGGCGCTGTGCTGGGGGTTGAATCGCGACTGCGCCACAAATGCGTCGGTGGCGGTTTGTACCAGAATATTGGAAATAGCCGTCCAGCCTGCCCCGGGCACCACACTGACTGCGTCACGCCGCACCGACGCACCATCCGCCTGCAGGCGCGTCAGACTGATCTGGTGCAGCTGCACATCAACGTACAGCAGCTCAGCACCCGACGCTAACTGATGGCTGGCACTGACCAGGGCGGCATCCATCATGGCAACCGGCGTAAAAGGACTATGCTTGAGCACACCGGTCAATACGGCTAGTTGTTCACGACTGAAACTGGCGGGCACCGCAATGACAATTTCGCCTTCAAATCCACTTTCCTGGGCAAGATGCATCAAGTGCCCATGTGCCACATCCGCATAATGGCGATAATGTGCCACCGGCCGGGTTAACGGTGTCATGCCCAATCGGTACCAGAACTCATTGTTGGTGCCCAAGGGGTTCAGGCGACTCTGTTCCGCGGCCTGCTGACCAAACTGTATGTGTTTGCCATTGACCAGCACGTAACCCGGGCTGCTGAACATCAAGCCGTTTTGGTTGTACAAACCCAACTGATGGTCATTCAGCTCCAGAACAGCTCTGTTCATGCCGGCAACACTTGTTGTTCGTCATTGCTGTGTCGCACACCGGCACGCGAACCCGCACGCTCAGGCACCTGCAGATAAGCGATCAGATGATCATTGCAGTAATTCTCGGAATCCAGCACCAGACGGTCCTGAATCAATGACAGCTGGTGCAACAGAAACATCAACATGATGCTGGTGACCAGCGCAACAAAGGTTGAATTGAAGGCCACACCCAGGCTCATGGTGACCCCCATGATGTCACCGTTAACGGCTTGCTGGGCTTGTCCAAGGGCCGTGCCGATGCCGCGCACCGTGCCCAAAAAGCCTATAGAGGGAATGGCCCAGGCGATATAGCGAATAATGGTCAACTCACTTTCCAAGCGATCTGATTCGCTTTCACAGACGCCGCGTACGGTAGCCGCTGCATCCTGCACGCTGCGCGTCGTTCCAAAGCGATGTAAACCCGATAACAAAGCGCGCGGCAGCAAAAATAACTGTTCATGTACGGGCAGGGCCTGTACCGGGCGCGCAAACTGGCGGGCATCTTCGGGCAGGATACTGGTGCCCGCCGACACCTGCAGTAGCTCGCGTTCGAGCAACGCGCGTTCTTTCATGGTGCGTGAGGCTTTCATACCAATAATGATCATTGCCCAGAAAAACAGGATGATGCAGGTTTCCTGTTCAAAATCGCGCATGATCACATAGATCGATTGATCGGGCACATAACTCTCATCGGCCTGCTGCATGGCTGCCTGTTGTTCCAGAATGATGTCGGCGTTTGGCCTGATCACCGCAACATACACGGCATGCACAATAATAATGACTATCACCAGTGCAAACAGTTGGTAGATGACTTCCGAAAGGTACTTGTGTTTCATGCCTTGCTTCCTGCCCTGCGGCGCCATGTGCCGCCTGTTTGTTTGGATTGGTTATGTCGGATGCTGTGTTGCCTCAAATATCGACTGGGAAAGACACCCCCAGATCCTGCGAAATCTGTTCCGACGGAATAAAGCGGCCCGTGCTGCGCGCCCCTGGCTGTATCGGCTGACTGTCGATGTCCGGCAAAGATTGTTCTGGCGCCTGCGCGGCGCTGTCATCCCCGGAAGGTGCTGCCTGGCTTTGTTCCTGTTCCTGATCTTCTCCAGTAACCGGTTGCTGACTCTGCGCCTGATCTTGTGATGCAGTCTGAGCATACAAGGATACTGTGTATGCGGCTGTGATGACTGTCACGATTACCAGCAGGCTCTGAAAAATCTGTTTGAATCGTTTCATGCTCAATTCCCCAAGTACCGAGCCACACGAAAACCAAGATCGTTGCGCGCTTCTTCACCGAAGTCGCGGTATGACGGTCTTAACTCCGTCATGGTGCCATGTGCCCAGCTGGAACCTTTAATCGTGCGGTAGCGCCCCTCTTCAGGGCCAACAGGATCTGTTTCACGCACACTGCTTAATCCACTCACGGCGCCATAAACATCATGTACCCATTCAGAAACGTTGCCCGCCATGTCATACAATCCAAGTGCAGAAGGCGCAAACAATCCCACATTGGAGGTACCGGCATAGCGGTCATTCATACCGCGTAAATACTGCCCCAGAAAAGCGGCGGTAGATTCATCAGCAAAGTTCCCGTGTTCGGGCGTGGGGGGCCAGGTGTCGCCCCAAGGGAAACGTCGGGTACCACCTTGCCCATCAGCGCGTGCGGCCCACTCCCACTCCGCTTCAGTCGGCAATCGATATCCATTAGCGTCGGCGTTGATACCGGCGACGGCGCCCTCTTGAATGATGTAAAACGCTGTCAAAGATTCCTGTGCGCTTAACCAGTTTGCATACAGGGCTGCGTCCAGCCAGGTAACTTGCACCGCTGGTTGGTTGGGCAAGTCCAGCGAGGTACCTTGCAAGGTACCGGAGGTGTGATCCGCCCGGAAGCGTTTGAACTGTTCATTGGTCACCGGATGCAATGACAGGTAAAACGGTTTTACCATATTCACGTCGCGCAGCGTCTCGTTGGCGCGCCGTCCCGGCTCACGGCGTGATGACCCCATGGTATAGGGATAGGGATAAAACAACTGCAAGGTCTGGCCACCTGCGCTGGTGATGACGGGCTGAATCGAATCCTGTCTTGCCTGCTCTTCTGTTTTGAGCTGTACCCGAATCTCCTGGTCGAGTCCTGGCCGCGAG
>JAUYSM010000108.1 GCA_030696315.1 Pseudohongiella sp.
GGTAAATGACGCACTGTTTGACCCCGCGCTGCATACCATTGTCACGGCGGCCTCCTGCACAACCAATTGCCTGGCGCCCGTTGTAAAGGTGATTCATGAATCGCTTGGCATCAAACATGGCTCCATGACCACTATTCACTCAATTACCAATACTCAAACCATTCTGGACGCACCGCACAAGGATCTGCGTCGCTCACGCGCCTGTGGCATGAGCCTGATACCAACCACCACCGGTTCTGCCACGGCGATTACGCATATCTTCCCGGAACTCACCGGCAAACTGAATGGCCATGCCGTGCGTGTTCCGCTGGCAAATGCCTCGCTGACCGATTGTGTGTTTGAGGTACAGACAGACACGACGGCAGAAGCTGTCAATCTGCTGTTGCAGGCCGCCGCCAATGGCCCACTGAAAGGCATACTCGGCTATGAAGAGCGGCCATTGGTGTCGATTGATTACAAAACCGATCCACGCTCCAGCATCATCGATGCTTTATCAACCATGGTCGTCAACAAAACCCAGGTCAAAATTTATGCCTGGTATGACAACGAGTGGGGATATGCAAACCGTACCGTTGAGCTGGCCAACAAAGTTGCACAATTTGTGTGACAGGACATCAATAGCACCACCTGAGCACATCAAAGGGATTTTGCAGGACCTTTGCGAGACATGAATAAACAATACGCAATCATCACCGGCAACTATTGGGCATTTACGCTGACCGACGGCGCCCTGCGAATGATGGTGGTTTTGCATTTTAATGAGCTGGGTTACAGCCCTTTACAGATCGCACTGTTATTTGTGTTTTACGAGTTGTTTGGTGTGATAACCAACTTGACCGGCGGTTGGCTGGGCGCCCGCATTGGCCTGAATCGCACAATGAATGCAGGACTTATCCTGCAAGTTATCGCCTTATCGATGTTATTGGTCCCGACGGCGATGTTATCGGTTGCCTGGGTGATGGCCGCCCAGGCGCTCTCCGGCATAGCCAAAGACCTGAACAAAATGAGCGCCAAAAGTGCCATAAAGTTGTTGGTACCTGCAAATGCCCAAGGCAAGTTGTATCGCTGGGTTGCGTTACTGACCGGTTCAAAAAATGCGCTAAAAGGCGCGGGCTTTTTCCTCGGCGGCGCCTTACTCACCATACTAGGCTTTCAGGGCGCTGCCGCGGTCATGACAGTTGCCTTGTTGATGGTCTGGTTGCTGAGTCTGCTTATGCTGAAAACGGATTTGGGCAAAAGTACAAACAAACCCAAATTCTCCGAGCTCTTGTCAAAAAGCAGCGTTATCAATCGACTGTCGCTGGCAAGAATGCTGTTGTTCGGGGCGCGCGATGTCTGGTTTGTGGTGGCGCTACCGGTGTTCTTGTCGCAAACCCTGGGCTGGGATCATTGGCAAACCGGTGGGTTTCTCGCGAGCTGGGTGATTGCTTACGGCTTTGTGCAGGCCATGGCGCCAAACTTTCAAGGCGCAAGTGCCAATAATGATGCTTCGTACCCGGACGGGCGATCGGCACTGCGGTGGGCAATTTTCTTGACCTTGATTCCTGCCGCCATCGCATTGCTACTCAATACCTCATTGCCCGCTGGTCCGGTTCTGATTGCCGGCCTGATGATTTTTGGGGCGGTGTTTGCGATGAATTCTGCCCTGCACAGCTATCTGATTGTCAGTTACGCGCGCGAAGACGGGGTGTCACTGGACGTCGGTTTTTATTATATGGCCAACGCCATCGGGCGGTTGATTGGCACCCTGTTGTCTGGCTGGTTATTCCAGACGTCCGGGCTGACCGCGTGCCTGTGGGTATCTGCCTTATTTCTATTGATGACCAGCCTGGTATCTATCGGACTCCCACGCCATCCATCGCGCACCACATCGTAGTATTAAGGGCGTAACTCAAACACATTAAAACCGTCAGCAGCACCCAACAATCGGGATTCCTTGAAGCAGGACTCTGCCAGTTTCTGCAAGGGGATAAACTGGTTCACCACAAAAATTGCGCGTGTACTGCGGCGGCTCAAGCGGGATGCACTTTTAAGGAATTTTTCGGTCATGGTGTCATCGACTTGAAAACCCTGATGGAAGGGCGGATTGCAGAGTATCAGGTCAAAGCGTTGACGAATCTGGCTGGCACAATCATCCACAACACAGTCGACACTCATACCGGCTTCAGCAAAGTTTTTTGCAGCCGCATCAATCGCCGCGACATTATTATCTGTTGCAACACGCACTGTGGCAGGTATGTCTTTGGTAGCCAGCATCAGATGGCCCCAACCACAGCCCAGGTCCAGAATACTATCGACACCTTTCATGTATTGAATCACAGGCGGCAGACAACTGACCAGCAACTGGCTGCCTTTGTCGACCTTTTCCCAACCAAAAACACCCGGTTTGGAATAGAAGTTCATGATGGGATGTCTGACCAGACGGAGTTCGTTATACGAGGCTGTCGGCAGGCGTTTGGCATCCAGTAATGCTTGGGAGGGCCTGCTGAACTCAGCCAGATATGCGTTTCCAAATTTGCGCGCTGTTGTATCTGACTCATATAGCTCGGCGGCCTGTTTGGTGATGGATTTTATACCGTCTGTTTTTTCACCGATGACAAATAGCTGCCCCTCTGGAACCAAGTGCCGAAGCGCCTCATTGATCACGTGATGCGTCAGCATTTTTTCTTTAGAGATACGATAAACAATACGCTCATAGGATCCTAACGCAGAAAAGTCAAAGTCACTGAGAAACGTATTAATACCCAGTTTTGCCATCTGCTCGCTGGTGTCATAGCGATTGCTGACAACATCAATGACCTTGGTTCCGTTGAGTTTTAATAAGCCGCCAATGGCAGGATTCTCATCCATTACCCATAAGGTCCGACCGGACGCAAACGCTGGTGTCACAGCACTGGTCAAAATTTCCAGTACAAGCGCCTGGCAATGATCTTTCATGTTATCTCCTGCAATTTCAAAATACGTATGTCATTTATTTGTACTGTTGTGGCTGTGTTTTTCACTGAACACTGCTGATCTCAGTTGCTGTCAGTGCTCGGTACTGACCCGGTTCCAATGCTGAATCCAGCGTTATTTCACCCACGCTTATTCGATGCAGCGTCAGCACATGAAGTCCGCACGCTGCAAACATTCGTTTCACCTGGTGATAACGTCCCTCACAAATGACAACACTGACGTGATCCTCTCCAAGCGATTCAAGAATGGCCGGTTTTGTAAGTTTGTCGTCACCCTTCAGGAAAAATCCTTTCTTGAATCTGTCAACGGTTTCATCTGTGATGGGACCGTCCAATAGCGCATGGTAGGTTTTTTCACACTCACGGCGCGGGCTGATAATCTTATGCACCCACTGGCCATCGTTGCTGAGCAAAACAAGCCCGGTGGTGTCTTTATCCAATCGGCCAGCTATTGCAAGATCCTCGGGTGCGCCGACAATCAGGTCAAGTACGGTAGGATTATCACTGTCCGAATTGGCACATACATAACCGGATGGTTTATAAAGCATCAGGTATTGGGTAACTGGCAGACTGACCTGCTCACCGTCAAGCAACACAAGTTCGTTTTCCGAGAGCATATAATCCGCGCTTCTGGCAATGACATCGCCAATCTGCACGCGTTTATCACGGATGAGTTTTTTTACCTGCGCACGGGAGTACTCCGTGGCATGGCTGAGAAATTTGTCCAGGCGCATGATTAAATAGTATTCCTTTGTGTCAGGCCGCGTCAGCCAGGGCAACCCTGTTGCGGCCAGCACGTTTTCCTTCGTAGAGCGCATGGTCCGCGCGTCGAATGCATTCCTGTATATCAGCATCCTCAGCGAGCACCTGTGTCAGCGCGAATGTGGCAGTTACTGTCACCGCAGTACCATCTTTGACTAAAGCGTCCTGTTCCAGACTCAAGCGCATGCGTTCAGCAACCGCCTGTGCCTGTGCAATATCGGTATCTGGCAAAATCAGGATAAATTCTTCACCACCAAACCTGCCCAGAATATCGCTGTGGCGCAAAGGTCGCTGTAATATCTCTGCGGTAAATTGAAGCACCCGATCTCCAAACTCATGACCGCAGGTATCGTTTACGCGTTTGAAGTGATCGAGATCAATCATACCCAGTGTCAGCGCTGAATGGTGCCGGCGACAGCGATCATGTTCACGCTCAAACAGCATTTCATAGTGACGACGATTGCTTAAACCGGTTAACGGATCGATCAACGCTTGGCGTTGCAGTTCCGCTTCAAGCTCCTTACGGCGGGCTATTTCTTGTTCCAATACAACGTTTGCTGATCCGGCCTGCTGCAATAGAACAAAAGCATGTCTGCTTCCCATGTTTACCCGATGAGCCGCCACAAAACCAAGTATTGCAGGCCAGCATAAAGTTAAACATGTAAGCATGACTGCGAAAAATGGGATGCCCTGCAATACCAGACCGGTGATCACCCCAACGATCCCGACTAGCGCTATCAGATTGGTCAGCATCAGTCTGTTGGGAATAAAGACATACATGCTGAGAAACATCATCATCATGACGCCAAGGCCAACCACGCCCAATTCAGGCTGGTATGCGGGATAGACTAAGTACATCGGGTATCCAAGTAGGGCGACTATTGTCACTGGCCAACCATTGCTAGCCATGGCTGGTCGCCGCGAAACCTGCCATGCCAACCAGAGCAACAGAGTGGCATGCGCGACTCTAAGTCCTCCAATCACAAAAAAACCTTCACTGAATGAGAGGAAAGCCAGGTCAGCAGGAATAAAAACGATTAACAGACCTGCCCATACACACAAACTGATGCGTAGAAATCTGACGGTATCCGGGAGTACATGCCGCTGGTATGCCTGCTCCATTGCCGGATCTTTAAATTCGGCACTCCAGAACGAGAGTTGGTGGCTATCATTGGCAGCTTTGATGGTCATGGCGCTGATCGTACCCGATTAGCGCTGGCAGTGCATCTATTCGTATAATTTGACCATTTTGTCGACAGAGATCCGATTTCTCGTTGATATTGCTGAACTTCGCCACATCGTCAAACCGTACCTGAATGATGGGTTTGTTTGATAGCCAGCGATTGACCCCGCGACGACCTGTATCAAGGTAGGTGCTCAGCGATGCGAGCCAGGTATCTGGGTACATTGCAAGACAGAGCACTTGTGTTTGCTTACCATCGTGCGCCACTGCTATAGAATCCCTATCAAGCCTTTCAAGCAATCTCGCTGGTAAATCCTCGGGCAGATCAGGCATATCGGCTGGCACTATCAGCACTGGCTCGTTGCCCGCATGTTGGAGACAGGCTTCGATGCCTGCCAGAGGCCCTTGAAAACCTGCCCTGATATCCGCAATAACAGGGTAACCAAACGCGCTGTATTGATCGCGATGTCGGTTGGCGCTGATCAGAACTCGAAGATTGTTTGGACTTCTCGCCATCGGCTGTGCCAGTCGATCAATCAGTCGCTGCACAAATGGTTGGCCGTCCACACTCAACAAACCTTTGTCAGCGCCACCCAGACGACTGCCCTGGCCGCCACACAACACAATCAGCGTATACGGCACAAACAGCGGCAGTCGCGTATTCATCAGAAACGGGCCTCTGCCATTAACCAGAGCTTTTGCGCGTCGGTACCAAACTTGTCTGCCTGATAGTCAGCGTATTTCAGCAACAGGCTAAGATTGGCGTTGATGCTGGTGCTTGCCTGCAGATTCCACTCGTTGCCGTATCTGACACTGCTGCGATCCGCTTTGTAATCGTGCCACACCGCCATCAGATCAATTTTGCCAATCTTGTGTTGTGCGCTGATGTAGGTGTCGCGCATACCGTTGGCCGGTGTAGAGAGAAACTTGTCTGCCCAGCCCTGGAACGCATGTAATGTTGCCAAAGGCGTCTGCATAGCAACATTGGCAGATGCATCCGCGCCCAGCACTTCAAAAGCTGCCGCAATCTTTGTGACACCAAACGTTGCACCGACACTGCCCAGAAAATAGTCGGTACTGTAGTCGCGCGGGTTGTTCTTATAGTCCTGCTGGCGAGCGACTTCCAGTCGGTAGTCCAGCGCAAACCCGTCCACAGCGGATGTGCCCTGCACAAAAACCCCGGCCGTATTTGATGACAACAGCGCTGAATCATCAAACTCCAGTGCGTAAAGATAGGCACCTGCGCGCAAACCAGAATTGACCTGCCAGGCCGCATTTAACAGATGATGATTGCT
>JAUYSM010000109.1 GCA_030696315.1 Pseudohongiella sp.
TGACAAGGGCATCACCCGATGAATGGCAACCTGGTCCTGGCCACTGACCTTGGTCGCTACCGGTTCGCGTCGGATGCGACCCGCGCCCAGAATCGCCACCATGGGAGGCACCACCACCGGGCTGGCATAACGCCCTGCCAAAGTACCGAAGTTGGACAGCGTGATGGTAGCGCCGGTCATTTCCTGAGGCGGAATACTGCGGGCGTTGACCGCAGCACGCAGATTATCCAGACCGGTGCGCAGATCGTCGCGGCTGCGACCGGTGATATTGCGTAACACGGGCACAAACAAACCTTGTTCGGTGTCGACAGCAATGCCCAGATCAATGTGTGGCATCAGGCGCAATGACAGCTTGCGGCCGTCAAACCAGGCGTTGAGTTTAGGCTCGGCTGCACAGCCGGCGGCGATGGCGCGCACCAGTCGCATGGTGGCATCTTCGCCGGGCGCCCACGCCTCGATGTCGACGTCATCATGCAGGGTGACTTTCACCACTTCTGCGTAAGCGCGGGCCATATTCAGAGCCATCGAACGTTGCACACCTTTTAATGCGTGTGGGTCTTCGGCCCGCTGGGGACTGCCGATGACAAAGTCTTCGTCGAGTACATCCGCACTGCCTGCGGTTTGCATTTTGCCTACCACGGTGCCGGTGTCGTCATCATCAGCATCGGCGTATTCCAATAGTGGCGTGCCCACATGCACCAGATCACCTGCTTTGCCAAACAGTTTGCCGATACGCCCGGATTGTGGTGATGGCAAATCGACAATGGCCTTGGCCGTTTCCACCGACAGAATCAACTGGTCTTCGCTGACCTCATCACCTTCGTTGACATGCCACTCGACAATCTCGGCTTCCTGTAAACCTTCACCCAGATCCGGTAGTTTAAAAAATTTCATAGTGCCTCCAGGATTTTGTCACAGGCGTTCACAATATCGTTGACGGTGGGCAGATAAAAATGTTCGTGACGCGGGTAGGGCATGGGCGTATCAAAGCCGGTTACCCGTTGAACAGGCGCACGCAGATATGTCATGGCTTCTTCGGACAAACGCGCGCTGATTTCCGAGGCGATGCCACCACTGCGCGCCGCTTCCTGCACAATCACGCAGCGGCCTGTGCGCATGACTGAACTGAGGATCGTGTTCATGTCCAGCGGGCTGATAGTTGCCACATCAATGACCTCTACACTGACCCCGCGTTGCTGCAGCAAGGTCGCCGCTTGCAGGGTTTCATGCATGGCTGCGCCCCACGACACCAGGGTAATGTCGTCACCCTGGCGCAAGGTGAAACAGGTATCCAGCGGCAGGCCTTTGCCATGATCAGTCACGCGTTGACGCACGATGCGATAAATACGCTTGGGTTCCAGAAACAGCACCGGATCCGGGTCGCGAATGGCCGATAACAACAAGCCATAGGCGCGTACCGGGGAAGACGGCATCACCACGCGCAACCCGGGGATGTGGGCAAACAAGGCTTCGGTGCTTTCCGAGTGATGTTCCGGCGCACCAATGCCGCCACCAAAGGGCGCGCGAATCACCAGCGGACAGTGCAGACGTCCTCGCGTGCGGTTACGCATGCGCGCTGCATGGCAGACGATCTGCTCCATGGCGGCAAAAATAAATCCCATAAACTGGATTTCCGCGACCGGTCGCATGCCCTGCGTGGCCATGCCCACACTCATGCCTGCAATCATGGATTCGGCCAGGGGTGTATCCATTACACGTTTGTAACCAAACTCGGCTTTTAATCCTTCCGTGGCGCGGAACACGCCGCCGTTGGTGCCAATATCTTCACCCAACAGCACAACAGAAGGGTCATCCAGCATGGCGCGGCGCAAGGCCAGCGTCACGGCTTCTACCATGGTCATTTCTCGCGCGTCCATCACTGTGCTCCTTGCGGCTGTGTTTTGCTGCCATCCACTGCGAAACGTGTGTGCTGGTATTGCTGCTGCGCGCTTAAGGGTGTTGTCATGCTGGCAAACATATATTGCAGAAACTCATCGGGCGCTTGCGGCGGTAATGCCAGATAGGCCGCAACGGCGGCATCTACCTGGGCGCGAACTTCCTCAAGTAACCCGGTTTCCTGCGCAGGATCCCACGCATCTTGCTCATGTAGCCAGGTTTGCAGGCGTTTGATGGGTTCGCGCTCCCAGGCGTCGTTGACTTGTTTCAGGTCACGGTATCGTGTGGCGTCATCAGCGGTGGTGTGGTCGGTCAAACGGTAACTGACCGCCTCGATGAGTGTAGGGCCTTTGCCGCTGCGGGCTTTTTTCAGTGCAAGATCCACGGCGTGATACACCGCCACCACGTCATTGCCATCCACCCGGACACCTTCCATACCGGCAGCCACGGCTTTCTGAGCCAGCGTGGCGGCAGCAGTCTGCATGGTGAGTGGCACAGAAATGGCCCACTGATTATTGTTGATCACACTGACCAAGGGCAGTTGCCAGAGGCCGGCCAGATTCAGTGCTTCCGAAAAATCGCCCTTGGAGGTGGCGCCATCACCGCAGGTCACCAGCGCCGCATGTGGTTCGGCGCGGCTTTTTAATGCCACAGCCACACCGGCAGCGTGAGTCATCTGCGTCGCAATCGGGATGCACAGCGGTAGATCACGTTGGGCATGTCCGCTGAACAGATGACCACGTTCATCACCGCCCCATACTTGCATAATCTGGGTCAGTGTCACCCCGCGCAGGTACAGAGTTGCCTGGTCGCGGTAATACGGTACAAAAATATCGTTTTCCTGCAGAGCCAGACCAATGCCGACTCCTACGGCTTCCTGCCCCAGACACGACGGATAGGTGCGCATCTGACCAGTACGTTGCAGTGCAACCACTTTCTTGTCGAGCGCCCGAATCAATACCATGTGCCGGTAAGCGGCGCGTAACCAATCAAGGGAAATATCAGCAGGCAGGGGCACAAGGTTTTGACCCTGGGCATCCAAAAAACAATAAGGCGTGTTGCGTTGTGTGACTTGGCACATTGGCGTTCTCCACCGCGGTCAGACTGGGTAAGTCATCAGCAAGAATGGCGGCTTCGGGGTGTTGAAGCCACTATCCTGCGGTTTTTGTCAGGCGCTTTGGGTAAAAGCTATCCTGCTCATATGTTCTGAGAATAAACCAGAATCGGGTCACAAAACAAACTTGATGCAAATCGCTGGTTTTTTAACGCGGAAGTCCTGGTGTAAACTCCAGTGACACGCACACTTATGGAACAATCCCATGGCAGGTCAATACCCCGACAGATTTCGCAGTTTGCCGCTTTACGACGGGCGCTTTGATGCCTTCAAACTGGCTGCCGATGGCGCTGACGTGTTGCTGGCATCGTACACAGCCGGCACACACATTGCGGAGCATCACCACGATACCGACAACTATGGAGTCATTATCAGGGGAGAACTGATTCTGACCATGAATGGCGAAACCACCCGCCATGGCTGTGGTGCCTGGTATCACGTGCCAGCCTTTGTGCCGCATGCTGCGACATTTGATCAAGACACCGATGAGATAGAATTCTGGTTCAAGGTGGATACAGGAGCAAAGGTATGAAAGGCAGTTGTTTGTGCAAAGCCGTTGTTTACGAAGTTGACGCGTTTGATAAACCCTTGAGTCACTGCCATTGTTACACCTGTCGCAAGGCGAACGCGGCGGCGTTTAATACCTCGGGTGTTGCCTTGCGTGAACATTTCAGATGGCTGGCGGGAGAGGACAAGCTCTCGCATTACGAATCGTCACCCGGCAAACTTCGTCACTTCTGTTCGGTGTGCGGGTCACAACTGGTGGCTGAGAAGCCGGCCATGCCTTACATGATCGTGCGGGTTGCAACACTCGATGATGATCCGGGTGTGCGCCCCCTGCGTGCGATCTGGACTTCACACAAGGTGCCGTGGCTGGATTATGAGCATCTAGACGAATCTTGGCCCGAATGGCCAGCGTGAAGAACTACCTGCGTTGCTATTGCGGCGTTAAAAACAGGCCCAAAATGCTCATTTACTCATTGTAAACTGCGCTTTTGTGCCTGTTTTTGCCTTGCACTAGCGGCCTCGCCTACGTTCTTCAGAGCACAGATGCTTTGATATTGCAGGTTTATTTTTTGCCGATCATGTCAAAAAAACTCATGATCTTGCGCATATTGTTGCGGTCACGGGCGATAAAGTCGGTGTGATCGGCACCTTCCAGTTCAACATAGATGTGTTGCATGCCAATGCCGCGCATGCCGGCCACCCACAATCGGGTCTGCTCGACAGGCACCAGTTCATCTTGCGTGCCTTGCAAAACCAGAATGGGAATGTCGCGTACTGCTTGCAGCACCGTGGGTGTCAGATCAGGACGTGGTGCCGGTGCAGCAACGGCGAGCGCGGCAAACATGGAAGGATTGTTGACCGCAATCTGATACGTACCGGCACCGCCCATGGAATGTCCCCACAGGTACAGCCGATCCGCGTCAATGGTAAATTCATCCCGCATCAGGCCGATGACATTCATCACATCCTGTTCGCTGTACGAGGCAATCACCGGGACTTCGGTCGGGCGCGATCCGTACCAGCCCCGGCGGATGTAGCCGAGTGGTGTCACCACGATATATCCGTATTCTTCGGCGTAATCGAGAAATCCTTCATATCCCATGAGCCAGTCATAGGTGCGGCCGAGTCCGTGCAGTGATACCAGTAACGGTGTCGGCGAACCTGCACGGTAGGACGATGGCACAAACACCGCATAGGGCAGCGTCTCGCCCGTGGGCGTGAACAGGTAACTGCGATGCTGTACGCGCGGATCACTGATCAGGCGCTCATCATCGGCGGGTTCACGTTGTGCATGTGCACACGCGGCAAGACCGCAGACGCTGATCACGGTGAGCAAAAGATTGAGTAGGGTTTTGTGCAAAGTGATTCCAGCTGTCATGGTGGTGAAGTCCTGTTGTTGTTTTTAGTCAGTGTGATGGTCTGATCATAAATTGCTCGAACACACGGGCAGCATGCTCAATATCGGCCGCGCTGATGTCCAGATGCGTGACCAAGCGGATATTGTCGCGGCCCAGACAGTCGGCTTTGACATTGTTCTGGTTCAGCCAGTTTTGCAGTGCAGCACGATCCAGTTGCTCCGCATCAAGAAACAACATATTGGTTTGTGGAGGCTCCAACACATAACCGGCGCGCAGCAGTCTTTCCGCCAGCATTTTTGCATGCTGATGGTCATCCGCCAGGCGGTCGATGTGATGTTCCAGCGCATACAAACCTGCGGCAGCCAGAATGCCAGCCTGGCGCATGCCGCCGCCGGTGACCTTTCGCCAGCGCCGCGCAGTGTGTATGAAGTCCTCTGATCCCAGTAATACGGAGCCCACGGGTGCGCCCAGACCTTTGGACAGGCAAATGGACACCGTGTCAGCGTTACGGCTTATCTCGATCAGGCTGCAACCCAGTGCGACTGATGCGTTGAACACGCGGGCGCCGTCCAGATGCAAGGGCAGCCCATGCTGTTGGCACAGTGCATAGGCGCGGGTCATATAGTCCAGTGGCAGCACTTTGCCATGCACGGTGTTTTCCAGTGCCAGCAAGCGGGTGCGCGCGAAGTGAATATTATCCGGTCGGATAGCGTGTTCTATCGCCTGCAAATCCGGTCCGCCGATGGCAGACATTGGTAAGGGATGCGGTTGTATGCTGCCCAGCGCGGCGGCGCCTCCGCCTTCATATTTGTAGGTATGCGCCTGTTCGCCGACAATAAATTCATCACCGCGGCCGCAGTGGGTCAGCAGCGCCACCAGGTTGGACTGCGTGCCGGAGGGCATAAACAGACCTGCTGCTTTGCCAGCCATGGTGGCCAGTGTGGTCTCTAACAGCGTGACAGTGGGGTCTTCTCCCCAGACATCATCACCGACCTCGGCATCAAACATGGCCTGACGCATGGCAGGTGTTGGGCGTGTCACTGTGTCGCTTCGAAAATCTATCCAATCTGTGGAGTGGTTCATGCGAGTCATGCGAGTCATGCAAAGAGTTCCGTCATTGTCGCCCTTGGCAGGGCGATTGTTGTTCAAGTGTCCGCGCTCACAAAGCAAACAGTCGTCGCCGTGGTTGCGCTCGGTTAAGATGACTGCCTCAGTGTAATCCGGGAGTAAACCTCTGACCATGACTTTGTCCACCGTCGATTCGATGATGCCCGCATCAGCAAGCCCACTGATACTGGTAGGCGCCGGTCATGCGCATCTGGTGATGATGCGATTGTGGTTGCAGCAAGGCTGGCGACCACCCGCCGGCACGGTGTTGCTCAGCTCGGGTGCACAAGCCTGGTACTCCGGCATGATGCCCGGTTTGATTGCCGGCCGATTTGGCCTGAAGGACTGCGCAATTGAGTTACTGCCTTTGTGTCAGCAGCTTGGCATCATCCTGGAAACGGCGCTGGTGACAGCGTTGGACAGTCGCCATCAACACCTGACACTGGATAACGGAAAACAACTGCAATACCGCTTGCTGTCCATCAATTCAGGCTCTCTACCCTTGGGGCCAACACAGCTTGATGGGTCTGTGAGTGTCCTGCCCGCCAAACCATTCCCGGAATTTATCCGTCATTGGCAACACTGGCATGACCGGGCACCTGACCGCATGATGGTACTGGGCGGGGGCGCCGCTGCCTTTGAGTTGGCACTGGCGCTCAAAAAGCAATTTCCGGCCAGTGAACTGAGTCTGGCGTGCAGCGGAGAACTTTTGCAGAGCCATGGGCCGCGCTTGCGCAGTCTGGCTCTGCACTGGCTGGGGCAGGCGGGTATCCGGGTGTTTCAACACAGTCGGGTTGATCGGATCAACTACAAACAGGTGTTTGCAGGCGATCAGATCTTGCAGTCGATTGATGCACTGATTGTGGCCACCGGTGCCAGTGCGTTGCCGTGGTATGCGCAGTCCGGGCTGGTGTGTGATAGCCATGGCTTTGTGGGTGTTGACCGCTTTTTGCGCAGCAGCCATCCACAGGTGTTTGCTGCCGGCGATGCGGCATCATCCCGAGGGAGTGTGCGTTCGGGCGTGTTTTCAGTGCGACATGGCCCGGTATTGGCACACAATCTGCGGGCCGCGATCTTGGGACAAGACCTGCAGCCCTATCGGCCGCAAAAGAACGCCCTGGCCTTGCTGGCAACGGGTGATGGTGGCGCGGTGATGAGTTACGGCAAGCTGGCGCTGGGCAGCCGGCTGACAGCACCATTACTGGGCCGCTGGAAGGACTATCTGGACCTGTCGTTTATGAAACATCATCGGACTGGGGTTTAATGAAGAAAGTTTCAGGAGGGCGAGCCGAGTGTAAAGCTGCCCAGTAAAAAATGTTGGCCATTAATCAACAGCTCAACCTGATGCTCGCCCGCATAGTGCTGTCGGGTGGTCATCGCCGCCAGTGACAAACGCTTGGACAATTGAATCTGCTGACCGGCAGCAAGTTCACAGGAAGTGAGTTTAAACACTTTGGGCCGGCTGCTGCCGTTGGCTTTGATGTAATGCACCACAAAATCAATCAGCAGTGTCTGAGTGTGATCGCTCAGACTGCGCAGCGTGCAGGACAGCGTGACCACATCACCCTCTTTGGCCTGTACCGGGCTGACGCTGGCATCCAGGATGTGTACGTTTGCTTCGCCCCCGAAACCCATAAGCGCCAGCGCACGTGGATGGGCGTCTTTTACCGCAACCCGCAAAGCATGTTTCACCAGCCAGGCGCGATGTTCAGACGCACCCATCATCCAGCGCTCGGCAGTGTCCAGCATGACATCAGGATTGTCTTTACCAATATCGTTGAGATTATTGGCAACCGAGCGCCTTACGTACAATGAATTGTCGTCCTTCAGCGCCTCCAATAACCTGATGACGGGTGTCGGATCTTTTTGAAATGCCGGCAGCCGCGAAGCCCACGGCAGGCGCGGACGTGTGCCTTCCGAAACCAGTCGCCGCACGTGTTCGCTGGGATCGTCCAGCCAGGTTTCCAGCGTCGCCAGTGTCGCCTGTGTGTGATGTTGCAAAAACGGTCGAATGCTGAATTCTGCTGTAAAGCGCTGCGTCAATTCATACTGCGCACGCATGGAGGCTTCAAAATGATCCAGGCCATAACGGGCCACAAAAAATGTGTGGGGCATAAACAAAAACGGCGCCAAGGTGTTGCCTTCACGATCCTCGGTTGCCGAGTTTACCGCGATATCCGGACGTGCCGGCGGCAGCGAATTCAGCAACATGTCAATGGCGAGTTCGAAGTTGTCAGGCAAGGCGTGTCGCAGGCCATCAGCCATGTGCCAGCCCCGCGGCATCAGTTCAAGGGATTCATAATCGGGTAACACGTAATCGAGGAATTTTTGCCCGTCAAACGCAGGATTGGCATGGCTGATCATGCTGGCAATACGCCGCGGAATTTCCGGGCCATACATGTTTTTTAAGGGTTCAGCCATGGCGTTGCATCCTTGCCTGTTAACGCATCACTTTTTGTTTGCTTTCGCGCAGTGACCAGATGAGGCCAAGCCCGAAGCCTGCATTAAATTTGTTTTCAAATAGCGGGCTATGCACGTTCTTGGCGCCGTGATGAAAACTGGTCTGCACCGTGGCAAACATCCTGGCTTTGTTACTGATGTGCCAGGTGCCAGAGAAATTTAAACCCGTACCAAAATAGCCGCCACGTGCGCGGTAAGGGGTACGGTCTACCTGACTGAACTCATTGGCGACATCAAAAAAGTAGCCGTGAACATCGCGTGTTGCCCATAAAGGTTTCAGCGATACGGTTGCTTCGAGTTGCGGGTGGAAAGCACCGTAATGCCGATAACGCAGCATTGGCTCAAACACGTAGCCATGATGATCAACTGCGCCAAAGTCCGTAGAAAATGCTGCGCGCGCCTGCAAAGCAAGCTGGAGCTCGGAGCGACTGGTGTCACTGAACTCAAATTTTCCGAGATTAAAAACCAGTTGTGGACCCACTTCAAAAATGAAGTCCAGATCGGGCATGCCTTCTCGCAACTCATTGCCTTCACTTTCAGAGTCGAACGCTGCCGCAAATGACAGTGACAATTCATAGTTGCCATTTTCTGCTGCGACAGCGCGTGCGGCACCGCCGTCACCAATGCGCAGAATATCGCCACGATAAACCACGTAAGGCAATCCAAGTCCCCGGGTTTGATACTCATCGGACGAGGGATAATGCGGTTGTACCAGCACGCCCCCACCCAGGCCAAGCTCCCACAAGGGTTTTTCAATCATCACCGGCTCTGCTGCCTGCACAGAACCCCATAAACAGCTTGATATCAGCAGTGCTGCACGTGCATTCAAATGTTGTCGAGACGTCATAAATTTTCCAGAGTATAAGCAATTCGCGCGCCGGCTTCGGCAATTCGCTTGGTAGCGATATCGCGCATCTGTTGCTCATACGCTGCGCTCAGCGTAACGGTTCCCAGTTCATTGCCGGTATTTTCGCTACGCAGCACATTGTCGATCACGGTTTGAGGGTATACGGTGCTCAGCAAAATATCGCGACTTTGTTGCAACCAGTATGTGGGGCGAAAACCAAGCTGATCGGTATCGGAGGAAATGTCGGTGGCGATTGCCATTAACGCCGGCATTGATTGAGAAACAGGTATTTCACGCAGAGCTCTGTCCCATGTGGAGTGCAGATTGCCGTTGTTCACACGGATACCATTGCCACCACGGTCGCCTTCAGGGAACAGGCGCTCAGATACCAGGCCACCGGTATGCAAAGGCTGATGAACATCACCGATCAGGTGCAGCAACCAGCTCAACGCCACCGCTTTGTCGGCGGTATTGGTGGCGTTTTGCAGTTCATAAATCGCAAAATCCAGTCCATTCGCCACATTGTCGACATGGCTACGCTCTTGTATCTGCTCGGCAGCTACACCTTGAATATCAGGACGGGGCGCGGTATTGACGTAAACATTGCCTTGGCGAACTGTCTCATCGCGCACCCAGGCGCCGTCAATCCAGTGCCAGTTCGGATTGTCAAAGCGCTGCTGATCGTCGCCCTCAAAACCTCGCGCCATATCCGGCCAGATAGCCGCTTGGCCCAGCAGCCAGCGCGCCTGAGTATCCGCATCGGTGCTCTTAAGCGCATCAGGCATGGCGGCCAGGAAATCCTGCTCAAAACGTGGGTGTGCTCTCAGGATGGTGATGAATTGCTCGCGTGTATCGGTGGACATCAACTCCCAGGCGACTTCAGCCGTCAAACGATGCCCTGTGGCATCCCAGGCGTTTGCGGTGAACGGCAATAACATCAGCAGCGAGGCTTGTACTGACGAGATGACACATCTGCGTGTCTGATGACACATGAGCGAAGATAAGAAAACTGCGCGCTTTAAAAACATGAAAAAGCTTCCTGTCTTGTGGTTTGCGCACAGTGTACCAGAGCAGTATAGTCGCGTATCTCCAGATTGCAGGCAAAAAAATGCCCACGTGAAGCGCTTGGCTCACACGTGGGCTAGGTATCACCCATCAATGGAAAAGGGGAGAGTCTGTTCCATTCAAGCCACCAGCAGGGGAATGCCGGTGCTTGATCAGTATAATGCATGAGCTGTGCCAGTATTTTTTGGGGTTGCGCTAGTTATTGAAAATAAAGGGAAAATATTTTTTAATTTGGGTTTTGAAGCTTTTTAGGCCTATGGTTCTGTGTAGGGTTGCAGGAAAACACGATTCGTTTTGGTTCTTCGGTGCTGATTTTGCACCAGCTTGGTGCGCTTAAATTTTATTGTTGGTAATGTGTTGTCATAAAAGGATGTAGCGAATGGAGCCAATCCGGTCGAGGCAAGTTTCAGTCCAAGAGATTGAATGTTCTGCGATTCGAGCACAAGGTGCCGGCGGACAAAACGTCAACAAGGTGTCATCTGCCATTCATTTACGGTTTGACGTGAAATCCTCGTCACTGCCGGATGATGTCAAAGCGCTGGTACTGGCGTTGCGCGATAGGCGGATGAATGCCGACGGCGTCATAGTGATCAAAGCACAGCGTTTTCGTACTCAGGAGAAAAACCGCGAAGATGCCATTGCGCGCTTGCAGGCCCTTGTTGACAAAGCCTGTGAGGTGGCCCCGCCACGACTCGCAACACGCATCCCCAGAGCGCAAAAGCAGCAGCGACTGGAGAGCAAGCGCAAGGTAGCGACCATCAAGTCCTTACGTGGCAAGCCGGTTGCTGACTAAGCCTGCATGTGTCATAAAGCGGCTATTTCGTTCACACAATCTGTTCAGGATATTTAATCATGTTGAGACCTTTTCATCTGGCCATTCCGGTGCGCGATCTGAACGAAGCGCGTGAGTTTTACGGCACGCGGCTGAATCTGCCGCAAGGGCGCAGCTCTGATCATTGGATTGATTACAACTTCTTTGGTCACCAGCTTGTGGTGCACCTGAACCCGAATCTGGGCAAAGACGGCTCTGTGCATCAGCACGCCAATCATGTGGATGGTCATGGTGTACCAGTGCCACATTTTGGTGTGGTACTGAGCATGGAGGAATTTGCCGACTTTGAGCAGCGCCTGCGCGCGATGGGAACGGAGTTTGTGATCGAACCTTACATCCGGTTCAAAGGCCTGGCAGGTGAGCAGGCTACCATGTTTTTTAAAGATCCGTCCGGGAATGCCCTGGAGTTCAAGGCATTCCGGGATATCGAATCGCAGCTATTTGCGGTCTGATCAATATACCTCAAACAACCCGGCGCCGCCCATGCCACCACCAATACACATGGTGCACACAACGTACTTGGCGCCGCGGCGTTTACCTTCAATCAAGGCGTGACCGACCATACGCGCACCACTCATGCCGTAGGGGTGGCCGATAGAAATAGCGCCACCGTTCACATTCAGCAGTTCATCAGGGATGCCGAGTTTGTCACGGCAGTACAGCACCTGAACAGCAAACGCTTCATTGAGTTCCCACAGGCCGATGTCTTCCATTTTCAGGCCAAAACGCTTGAGTAGCACGGGAATTGCAAACACCGGGCCTATGCCCATTTCATCGGGCTCACACCCTGCCACCGCCATGCCGCGGTACGCACCCAGCGGGGTCAAGCCACGTTTTTCAGCCTGTTTGCTTTCCATCAGGATGCTGGCAGATGCGCCATCGGATAACTGGCTGGCGTTACCTGCAGTGATGCAGCCGCCTTCTATGACCGGCTTCAGACTTGAAAGGCCTTCCAGTGTGGTTTCCGGGCGGTTGCCTTCATCTTTGGTCAATCGGACAGTTCTGAAGCTGATTTCACCCGTTGCTTTGTCGGCAACACCCATGGAGGATTCCATCGGTGCGATTTCCTGGTCGAACTTGCCAGCTGCTTGTGCGGCTGCAGTGCGTTGCTGGCTCTGAAAGCTGTATTCATCCTGGGCTTCGCGACTGATACCGTAGCGCTTGGCGACAATTTCAGCTGTTTGCAGCATGGGCATGTAAGCATGCTGAGACAATGCCAGCACGTTAGCGTCAACGGTGCGGAATTTATTACGGTGATCGTTTTGTACCAGGCTGATAGATTCCAGACCCGCGCCAACCACGATGTCCATGTTGTCCACGATGATCTGTTTGGCGGCAGTGGCAATCGCCATCATGCCTGAGGCGCACTGGCGATCCATGCTCATGCCGGATACGCTGCTGGGCAAGCCGGCCGCAACACCAGCAAGGCGGCCAATGTTGTAGCCCGTGGTACCTTGTTGTACGGCGCAGCCCATCACCACATCATCAATTTCGTGTGGCGCAATGCCGGCACGGTTTACCGCTTCGCGAATGGCGTGGCCACCCAGCGTTGGACCTTCGGTGTTGTTAAAGGCGCCGCGATAGGCTTTACCAATCGGGGTTCGGGCGGTTGCCACAATGACTGCTTCTCTCATGATGGGTCCTTCTAGTCGTTTGACTTTTTGTTTAGACAAAATGGATCAGAATTAGAACAGTTGTTCGTTCTCAAGTGTAGCCGAAGCAGGCACCATTTCCCAAGTGCAAAAATGCATGTGTTTCTGACGCGTTTTTAGGGGTATCTGCCCCGAAACCTGTTTTTCCTGACGTTTGGTACATTGCTGTCCGTATGCGCTTGTGCTAGCGTCACCGGGTCCTTTTTTAGAATCAGACTGCGGTTTGGGGCATATGTATGCCTCTGACAAGTGACCTGATTGGGCTCCTTCAGGAAGAATCCGCCCGGGTACCTCAGCACGAAGCTGAATGACCAACAATAACAACGAAATACACAGCGCATCTGTCCAGGCACATGCGTATTCCGGAGGAAAGTATGAATAAGGTTCCATTCAGGCGTTCGTTCAGCCTGGTCTCTCTGCTGTCTACGGCCGCATTGGCGGCAGCACTGTCGGGTCCAGTATCAGCGCAGGCGCCAGACATCAATAGTCGTGTAGGTGATTTTTCGTTGCTGGATCAAAACGGTTATTTCCATCACATGAGCTGGTACGACAATCGCAAAGCGATTGTGTTATTGGTTCAGGCGAATGGCAGCAACACGTTCCGTCAGGCACTGCCAACATTTTCCGCGTTACATACAACCTATAAAGATAATTTCCAGTTTTTTATGCTGAACCCTCTGGGTGAGTCGCGCGCGTCTGTGATTGATGCCGTGGCGGCTGCCGGTCAGGAAATTCCTGTGCTGATTGACGATGCACAAGTCATCGCCGAAGCCATGAATGTGCAAACCGCTGGTGAAGCACTGATCTATGATCCGCGCTCATTCCGTCTGGTTTATCGCGGTCCGGTCGCTGGACTGGAAAAAGCACTGTCCGAAATTGATGCCGGTCAAGCGGTCAGTAATCCGGTGATGGCCGCCACGGGTGAAGCCATTCAGTATGCAGCACGCGACGCCAATATGGCGCGCACTGTGTCCTATTCGCAGGAAGTGGCACCGATTCTGGCTCAGAACTGCGCCAGTTGCCACCGTGATGGCGGTATCGCGCCATTTGCGCTGGACAGCCATTCTATGGCTCAGGGCTGGTCGCCCATGATCCGTGAAGTCTTGATGACCAAACGTATGCCGCCAGGTCAAATCGACCCGCACGTGGGCGACTTTGTGAACAGCTACACCGTCAGCCCGGAAGATCAGCAGACTCTTCTGCACTGGATTGCCCAGGGAGCGCAGCGCGATGGTGAGGTAGATCCGTTGGCCGAACTGGTCTGGCCGGAAACGGAGTGGGCCTTTGGTGAACCGGATCTGATTGTTGAATTGCCTCCGCAAGTGATTCCGGCAACCGGGGTGCTCGATTACATTAATGTAGTAGTCCCGTTTGAAGGTCTTACGGAAGATCGTTGGGTACGCGCCAGTCAGTACATTGCGGGTGACCGCACCGTGCTGCACCACACGCTCAACAGCATCTTGCCACCTGGTGCCAATGGTAATCGTCGGTTCTTAGGCGGCGGAAACAGTGCGGATGAAGCCAATATCACGGCGTATATCCCAGGAGCAGAGCCCAGCCACGAGCCGGAAAATACCGGTGGTTTGCTCAAGGCCGGTTCGGAGCTGGCCTTGCAACTGCACTACACCACCAATGGTCGTGAAACAGTGGACAACAGCAAAATTGGCATCTGGTTCTATCCAAAAGATGTTGTGCCCGAGAAGCGCATGTCAGGTCAGTGCGCCTGTATCTTCACACCAGAGTGGACTCACATTCCGCCCAATGATCCTGATTTTGAGCAATCACAATCGATCACTGTGCCTCGTGATGCCTACCTGCACGCGTTCCTGCCACACATGCACTTCCGTGGCAAGCGTATGCGTTTTGAAGCGACCTACCCGGATGGCAGCAGCGAAGAGCTGATCAATATCGCCAACTACAACTACAACTGGCAGCTGCGTTATCAGTTGCGTGAGCCCAAACTTGTGCCAGCCGGAACAATCATCACGGCAACCGGTGCGTTTGATAACTCATCACAAAACAAGATGAACCCGGATCCGAATCGACTGGTACCTTGGGGCCTGCAGAGCTGGGACGAAATGTTCTTTGGCTCAGTGAGCTGGCAGTATGTTGATCCGGAACCTGCAGCCGTTGAGACTGCATCGGTTCAGTAAACGAAAGAACATATGAATTGCAGATGAATTATCAATTCACCTGCAATTCATATCCGCTGCCAACACCTGGGCCCAGCGGTAAACCCAATCCAATCCACACCATCGCCAACACCATACCGGTGATCATCAGCCAGATGCTGTATGGAATCATGGTGGCGGCCAGTGAACCCAGCCCAAACTCTTTATTCCAGCGCTGGCAAAATGCAAGAATCAAGGGGAAGTAGGGCATCAAAGGCGTAATGATATTGGTTGCACCGTCACCAACCCGGTAGGCCGCTGTTGTCATCTCGGGGCTGACGCCCAGCAACATCATCATGGGCACCAACACCGGTGCAAGCAGCGCCCATTTGGCACTGGCAGAACCAATAAACAGGTTGATCGACGCCGTCAGCAGAATGATCAAGGCAATCAGTATCGGCATCGGCAGTTCCGCTGAGCGAATCATATCGGCGCCATTAATCGCAAAAATCAATCCAAGGTTTGACCAGTTAAACATCGCCACAAAGTGTGCGGCTGCAAAAGCCAGCACCAGATAATAAGCAAGATCCCCCATGGCGCCGGACATCATGGTCACCACATCCCGGTGACTTTTAACGGTGCCGGCGGCAGATCCATACGCCCAGCCCGTTGCCAGAAACAGCAGGAAAAATGCGGCAACCAGGGATTGATAAAACGGTTGCAGCCGTGCAGCCCCGGCATCTTCATTGATTAAAGGCGTGCCTGGCGCAAAACACAGCACCAGCCATAAGGCCACAATCCCGAGCGCTGCCCAGCCCGCTCTGCGCAAACCAGCCTGCTCAGGCCCGGTCAGTGTGCTGTCTTCGCGTGTGCTCAGGCCCACACTGTTGTTGGCGATGATTGCTTTGGCAGAGCCCAGTCTGGGTTCAATGATTTTGTCGGTCACGTACCAGATCACTGGCAGGTAAACAAACACCATGGCGGCAATAAAAAACCAGTTCCCTGCAATGTTCATGACCCAGCTTTGGTCCAGCGTCACCACGGCAGCTTCAGTGATGCCAAACAGCAAGGCATCCAGTTGCCCGGGAATCAGGTTGGCAGAAAATCCGCCCGAGACACCTGCGAATGCAGCTGCGATACCCGCGATGGGATGGCGCCCGGCTGCCGCATAGACAACGCCTGCCAGTGGAATCAGTACCACGTACGCGGCATCAGCCGCGAGATTACCCAGCATTGCCAGCAGCGCAACCACAGGTGTCAGCATGGCAAGAGGTGCTTTTTTAACCGCGCTGCTCATGGCGGTGGCAAACAAACCGCTGCGCTCTGCCACGCCTGCACCCAGCATGACCAAGAGCACATATCCCAGCGGATGAAAGTGGGCGAAGGTGGTTGGCATTTGCGTGAGCAAACGCTGCAGATTTTCCGCAGACAGCAGGCTTGCAGATAACACGATCACCGGGCTGCCGTCGGCCTGTACTTGCGTGGGATGGACAGCAGATATGCCCAAAAGCGACGCAATGACGCTGATTACAATGACCCCGCCAATCAACCAGAAGAATATAAAAACCGGATCAGGGAGTCGGTTGCCGGTGTCTTCAATCCAGCCAAGGATGCCCTTGGATTTGTCACCGGTAGTAGGAATTTGTGCCATTGTGAGGTCCTTTTGTCTTGTTGTCGTTTTGCGACTGAGTTTTCAGCTTCGTGTGCCAAGCATAATGCAGGCATGGCTGTGCAGCAAAGTGAAGATATGCAGGACAAAGGGGTAGCAGACTGGTGGTCGGGAGAATGCAGCAACAGCGGTTCTTGATTGAACAACTGCTACTGCATTCCCCTGCCTTCCGACCGGACCATTGCTTCCTGCTGGCAGATTTGTATAACGCGTTTGAACCGCTTGTGGTTCGTTAACAGCAGTATAAACCATGTATGGTTCACTTGCGTTCAAGATTGGCAGCATTTATCAGGCAGCGGCGCGGCAGCATGCCTCAGCGAACTTTTGCCCGAAAAACCGGATTGGCGCAGTCATCTATCATGCGCATAGAAAATGAAGATCAGAACGTCACGCTGGAAACCTTGGAGATGTTGTGCCAGACCTTCCACATTGATGTCGCGGAGTTGTTCCCTCCAGTTGACAGCATTCGGGTGTATCAACCGCCCGCGCGTAGCGGGGCCGGCATGCCCATGGTCCATGAGCCCGAGTCGTCAGAGAGCAGTTCATCGGCGCCTTTAGCAGGCAAGATCAAACACAAGCCCAACAAAAAGCTTAAATAAAACTCAGTGTTGCCAACGCATTGGTCATGACCAGCAGCAGAAACAACATGGCAATACGCCCTAAGGCTTTGCCAGGGTCTTCGCCCTTAAACCCGCGTTTGATACCCAGCAATAACAAAAACGTCCAGACAAGCAGCAGCGACAGCAGAATCACAAAACGCTGCCACGCCTCGTCGGCCACTGCCGCACTGCCCAGTACAAAAAATACCGCCGACATGCTCAGAAAGAGTGACCAGTAGGTCAATGCCAGACCGTAATGTCCCTGGATCAGACGTTTAAATGGGCTGATGTTGTGTTGTTCAGGTGAATTCATCATCGCGTATGACAGTGCTCGAGGCTGTTTGACTGGTCACGATAGTAACAGCGCCAGCGAAATCATCCAAGCCAGCCAGACCAAGGTTGACTATGCCGGATGGCACATCGAGAATGCCCTCTGGTGTTACTGCCCGGAGCCTTTATCCCTCATGTCTGATTTTATCCGAAGTCATTTTTATGCCTATATCAGCAAACTGCGCTGGTTGCAGCGTTGGGGTATGAAGCGCAATGTCATTACTGAAAATGTGATGGAGCACAGCTGGGAAGTTGCCACCATTGCTCATGTGCTGGCCTTGGTCAAAAACCGCTACTTTGATGGCAAACTGGACGTCAACGCTGTGGTGGTGGCGGCTCTGTATCACGATTGCAGTGAAGTGATTACGGGCGATATGCCATCGCCCATCAAGTACCACTCGCCGGAAATTACCCGCGCGTACAAAGCCATCGAACAGCAGGCTGGCCACGAATTGCTCAACTTACTGCCAGCTGATCTGCAGGCAGATTTCCGAAAGGTCTTGATCGAAGAAGAACTGCCTGACGACGTTCACTCGGTGATCAAGGCGGCTGACACCATCTGCGCGTATCTGAAATGCAAGGCCGAAGTTCAGGCAGGCAATACAGAATTCTCGAAGGCTGAAGAAGACGTGCGCCTTCGTCTGGAACGCATCAATAGTCCGGAAGTCCGCTATTTTATGCAGACGTTTGCGCCCAGTTACGGTTTGACGCTGGACGAGTTGCTGAAGTGAAACACATGAATGACGTGAGTCGCGGGTGTTGTGCATGACGGGCTATTTTTCATTTATAAAACAACATTGGGCCTTGCTCGGGTTCGGGTTCCTGACGGTGTTCTGGGGCAACTTTGGGCAATCGTTTTTTGTTGCCTGGTTTGGCGCGGATATCCAGCGCTCGCTGGAGCTCAGTGCAGCTGAGTATGGCAGTGCTTATTCACTGGGAACGTTGATGTCGGCCGTTGTGGTGTTATGGGCCGGCGGTTTGATTGATCGAGTCAGCCTGCGCACGTATACCCTGCTGGTATCAGCTGGCCTGGCATCCGCGATGCTTGTGCTGTCACAGGCCAATAACCTCTGGATACTGCTGTTGGGTTTTTTCCTGTTGCGCATGTTTGGTCAGGCACTGTTGCCACATACCGGCATAACCAGCATGACGCGGCACTTTGACAATCAACGTGGCAAAGCGGTCAGTGTGGCAATGTCTGCCGTACCGGGCGGCGAAATCGTATTGCCCGTGTTGGCTGTTGCGCTGATTGCGGCAGTGGGTTGGCAATCCACATTTTTCTGGCTCGCAGTCGCGGTGCCCGTGCTGCTAGTGCCCTTGTTATTGTGGCTGTTATCACGCACACAGATGTCGGTCGCTGTATCGCAGACAGACCAGACAACAGCAAGCGCTGATCCATTGCCCACGGATTTTTCAGCCGGTCGCCGGGAAGTGCTGTGTGATTACCGCTACTGGTTGGCAATGCCAGGTATTATTGCCAACCCTTTTCTGATCACAGGAATTTTTATCCATCAGAACTTTCTGGCGGATGTGAAAGGCTGGAGTCTTAGCTGGCTGGCGACCTGTTTTGTGGTGTACGGCATTGTGCATTGGATCAGCTCATTGGTGACGGGTGCTCTGGTTGATCGTTATAAAGGTGTGCGTTTGTTATCGGTGTTTCTGCTGCCACTGCTGCTGTGTATGCTGGTTGCAGCTTTTGTGCAAGGACAATGGGCGGCGCTGTTGATGATGGTTTTGCTGGGCGTGTCGGCTGGCAGCAGCCCTCCTATTACCGGGGCGCTCTGGCCGGAAATCTACGGGACGCGTAAACTGGGTTCCATCAGAGCCATGAATATGTCAGTGATGGTGCTGTCAACTTCAGTAGCACCGGTGTTGTTTGGTTATTTTATTGACAGCGGCGTGACTGCCGCTGGCTTGTACGGTAGCTGCGCCTTATATGTCTTGCTGGCGCTGATCCTGATGAATTTTTCGTATCCGTCAAATCCGGCACCCACAGGGCTGAGAGGAGTTGTATGACTGATCAGGGCGCACGTTTGTTCGAAGAATTGGTGGAGCTGAATTTTCAGTTATACAGCAGCCTGTTTCTGACCTTGCCTCTGGATGCCATCGAGCAGACCGGCACGTTGTTACCCTTGTTAAATGAGTCGTGTGCTGAGGGTCTACAACAGGGGCAATCTCCGGTTGCCATCATCGACGAATTTTTTCAGCAACATCGCGCTCACTTCAGCGAACACGAACGCATACAGTTCATGTTCAAAATTATTCAATATGTCGAGCGCCAGGTGGTGCTCATTGATGCGCTTGAAGATGCGGCTTACAGCCGTATTCATCAATTGGGCAACAAAAACGCATTGATGCGCTTGAGTGATCGTGCAGCCGATGAAGGCTTAGCAGGTGACCTGGCCAATCTGCTGCAAACGTTTGGCGTGCGTGTCGTGCTGACGGCACACCCGACACAGTTTTATCCTGGGCAGGTGCTGGCGATCATTTCTGATTTGACTGATGCCATTAGCAACGCGCGTGCCGGGTCGGTACGTGATTTGTTACAGCAACTCGGCAACACACCGTTTTTCCAGAAAAAGAAACCATCGCCACTGGATGAAGCAGTGTTGCTGACCTGGTATCTGGGTAATATTTTTTATCCGGCTATCGGCGATCTGGTTGACCCTCTGGCGGCGCGCTTTCCCGAACAAGTCAACGCCAATAAGGAGCTGGTGAGTATCGGGTTCTGGCCGGGCGGGGATCGCGATGGCAATCCATTTGTAACCACGGCGACCACCTTGCAGGTTGCCAACAAATTACGTTTCACAATCTTGCAGTGTTATCACCACGATTTGCGCTTGATCAAACGCCGGCTGACCTTTGCCGGGGTTTACGACATGCTGGACAGGTTGGAAAAGCGCATCCACGACGAATTGGTGGAAAAACCTGAGCGCGCTGAGGTCAGCCTGACCGAAATCTTTGACACACTTGATCGCGCAGAAGCATTGGTCAAAACACATTTCCAGTCGATGTACATCGAACAATTACAATCGTTCCGACGCAAGGTGACGTTGTTTGGCATGCACTTCGCCAGCATTGATATCCGTCAGGACAGTCGGGTTATCGCTCGCACTTTGAATGCCGTGCTGGCAGCTAACCCGGGCATTCTGCCGACAGATTTTGAGCAGTTGTCTGAAACACAACAACTGGATTGTTTGTTTACCTGTTCAGGCACTGCAGAAGGCACGCTGTCCGACGATGCGGTGATCTGCGACACCCTTGAGTCCATGGGTGTGATCCGGCAGATTCAGGCGGTTAACGGCGAGCGCGGCGCGCATCGCTACATCATCAGTAATTGCCGAGGGCCAGTGGACGTTGCGAGAGTTTTTGCGCTATTCCGGCTGTGTGGCTGGGCCGATGCGCCTATCACGGTTGACGTGGTGCCCTTGTTTGAGACAGTCGCCGATTTGCGCAGTGGTGGTGAGTCCATGGCCAGCCTGTACGCCAATACGTATTACCAAGCGCATCTGGCGCAGCGCCGTCGTCGCCAGACAGTCATGCTGGGTTTTTCAGATGGCACCAAAGATGGTGGTTACATGATGGCCAACTGGGCGATTTATTCCGCCAAGGAAACCATCACGGCGACCTCGCGCAATGTCGGTGTGGAAGTGATCTTTTTTGATGGCCGTGGCGGACCCCCGGCGCGTGGCGGCGGCGACTCCTATCTGTTTTATGCCGCACATGGCAAAAACATCGAGAGCAATCAGATTCAGATGACCGTGCAAGGGCAGACCATCAGTTCGCACTACGGCATCAAAGCCGCCGCGGCTCACAACCTGGGGCAGCTGATGACGGCAGGGCTGGAGAATAACCTGATCGATCGGGCTGACCGTGAGCTGGACGATCTGCAGCGTAATCTGATGCGCGAACTGGCTGAATGCAGTTACCAGAAGTACGAGGCATTCAAACAGCATCCCTTATTCCTGCCCTATCTGGAGGAAATGAGCGCATTAAACTACTACGCCATGGCCAATATCGGCAGCCGGCCTTCCAAACGCGGCGCTGGCGCGTTGCGCTTTGAAGATCTGCGCGCCATCCCGTTTGTTGGAGCATGGAGTCAGCTCAAGCAGAACGTGCCCGGGTTTTACGGACTCGGCACCGCCTTGAAAAACGAGGAAGATCTTGGTCGCCTGGATGCCTGCAAAGACTTGTATCAGCGTTCACGATTTTTCCGTGCACTGATTTCCAACAGCATGCAAAGTATGAGTAAAACCAATTTTGAGCTCACCCGTTATATGCAAAACGATGCGCGCTTCGGTGCATTCTGGCAGGACATTTATGACGAATATTGCCTGAGTCGTGAGATGGTGTTGAAAGTGGCCGGCCAAACGCAACTGCTGGATGACAATCCGCGCACGCGCCTGAGTATTCAGCTGCGAGAGCGCGTGGTGCTGCCATTGTTGATGATCCAACAGTATGCCTTGATTCGTGTTCGCGAAATGCGCGAGCACAATGATCCCGAGCATTTGGTGCTTTACGAAAAAATGGTTGTGCGCACCATGTTTGGCAATATTAACGCAGCCAGGAACTCCGCCTGATTTTTTAAAGTGCGCTGGCCAGCTGTTCGCTTTTTGAATTCAGGCGTATGATGCGCCGCCCGAACAGTGGATTCAGGCCCTTTCAAGACGTTGCACCGGGGGTTATATGGTCATTGCTTTCCTGATAGCAGGATTGGTGTTGTTGGTGATTGGTGCTGAAATTCTGGTGCGAGGCGCCTCACGGCTGACGTCCAGCCTGGGCATATCTCCGCTTGTTATTGGTCTGACAATTGTCGCGTTTGGCACCAGTGCCCCTGAAATGGCCGTCAGCATTGGCGCGTCCTGGTCTGGTCAGGCTGATCTGGCGTTGGGTAACGTGGTCGGCAGCAATATTTTTAATGTCCTGCTGATTCTTGGTTTGTCCGCATTAGTTGCCCCGCTGGTCGTTTCCCAGCAACTGGTGCGCCTCGACGTCCCACTGATGATCGCGGCGTCAATTGCCGTGCTGCTGATGGGGTTGGACAACAAAATCTCCCGCCTTGATGGATTGATCCTGTTCGGATCTGTAATTGCCTACACGTTTTTTCTGATCCGGCAAAGCCGCCGCGAGTCCAGCGTCGCGGTGCATGAGCAATACGACGCCGAGTACAGCGCAAAATCCGATACCCGAATGCAAATGCTCCGCGATATTGCGTTTATTGTTGTTGGTTTGGTGCTTTTGGTTTTGGGTTCGCGTTGGCTGGTCGACAGTGCTGTGCAAATAGCCCAGTACCTTGGCATGAGCGAGCTGGTGATTGGCTTGACCATTGTAGCCGCCGGCACCTCCATGCCAGAGTTGGCGACATCCGTGATTGCCAGCTTGCGTGGAGAGCGTGACATCGCGGTGGGCAACGTGGTCGGCAGCAACCTGTTTAACCTGCTGGCAGTGTTGGGTTTGTCCAGCGTACTTGCCCCCGATGGGGTTAGCGTTGCAGATGCCGCACTGGTGTTTGATATCCCGGTCATGATTGGTGTGGCGCTGATCTGTTTGCCGATCTTTTTCACCGGTTATCTGATATCGCGCTTCAGCGGTGGTCTGTTCCTGTTTTATTACATTGCTTACACCGCGTATTTGCTCATGGCAGCGCAGCAGCACGAAAACTTGCATACTTTTGGCCTGGCAATGGTCTGGTTTGTCATCCCCGTAACCGTGGTGATGTTATTGACCATGGCCTGGCGTTACCAGCGCAGCTGTAGAACTCCTTCCTGATTTGAGCGCCAGTACTATCCATCATTAAAAATGCTATTCGCAGGGAAGCGACCTTTCTAAAATCCCGGCCTTTATTTTTGATATTGTCTGAAAAATTGCTATAACTACAGGAGAGCAATACATAAGAAATTAAAAAGTTCAAAAACACTGTCAAGCAAGGAGAGCAACTGTGATAGCACCCGTTGAACAGCGAATTGACGCATTGGATGCCTTACGTGGTTTTGCTGTGCTGGGCATTCTGGTCATGAACATCCAGACTTTTGCCATGCCCATGGCAGCCTATCTGAACCCAACGTCCTATGGGTCTCTGGACGGCATTCATGGCTTGGTTTGGGCACTCAGTCATTTGCTGGCCGATCAAAAAATGATGGCGCTGTTTTCCATGTTGTTTGGGGCTGGCATCGTATTGTTCTGTGAGCGCGCCGCAGCATCTGGCAAATCGGAGGCTGGGTATCACTATCGTCGCAATGTCTGGTTGATGGTTTTTGGTCTGCTACATGGCTATCTGCTGTGGTCTGGCGACATTCTGTTTGTGTACGCGTTGTGCGCGTTTTTATTGTTTCCCCTTCGCAAACGCTCACCACGCGCTCTGTTCAAACTCGCTGTTTTTTTCCTGTCTGTTTCATCCATTGTTTATCTGCTGACCGGCGTTGGTGTGCAGGTGATGCCGCCAGAGGCGCTTGATGAGCAGTTGATGCCCATGTGGCTGCCGGATCAGGCCACCATGGCCGACGAGATTGCCGCCATGCAAGGCAACTGGCTCACCCAGATGTCTGTGCGCGTGCCCATGACTCAAGAGATGCAGGGTGTTGCCTTGTTCTTGTGGGCGTTCTGGCGCGCCAGCGGCATGATGTTGCTGGGCATGGCCTTGTACAAAACCGGTACGCTCACGGGTGCAGCAGACAATAAAACATACCGACGGCTGCTGTTGCTTGCGTTGTGTGTGGGTCTGCCTTTGATTGTGTATGGCATGGTTTGGAACGACCGTAATGAGTGGCAGATTACCTCCATGTTTTGGGGTTCCCAGTTCAATTATTGGGGCAGTGTGCTGGTCAGTCTGGGTTGGATGTCAGCCATTCTTCTGTTGCTGAAAAAGGGTGCCATGCCCGCGCTGACCGAGCGCCTCGCTGCCGTTGGGCGCATGGCCTTTACCAACTACATCATGCAGACCGTGTTGTGTGGCCTTGTTTTTTACGGTCACGGGCTTGGATTATTCGGTCAGGTGGAGCGTGCCGGGCAACTGCTGATTGTGCTGGCTATCTGGGCCCTGCAGTTGTGGCTGTCGCCGATCTGGCTACGTCATTTCCGCTTTGGGCCGCTGGAATGGTTATGGCGCTCACTGACGTATTGGCAGCGACAGCCTCTGCGCATTAATGGTTAACAAAATTTGAAGGTGGCCGGCGATTGAATGGTCAAACCATCTCAATCGCGACCGCAACGGCCTCACCACCACCAATACACAAACTCGCCACACCTTTAGTCTTGCCCAGTTTTTTCAGCGCGTACATTAAGGTCACAATAATCCGCGTGCCCGATGCGCCTACCGGATGGCCCAGCGCACAGGCGCCGCCGTGAATGTTGACTTTGCTGTGATCAAGCTCAAGCTCACGCATCGCCAGCATGGGCACCATGGCAAAGGCTTCGTTGATTTCCCACAAGTCGACATCGGCAGTGGTCCAGCCCGCACGTGCCAGGACTTTTTCAATCGCACCAATCGGCGCAATAGTGAATTCACTGGGGTGACGTGCGTGGCTGGCCTGCGCAACAATGCGTGCCATGGGTGTTAAACCTTTTTCTTGTGCCGTGCTTTCACGCATCAGCACTATTGCAGCCGCGCCATCAGAAATCGACGAAGAATTGGCGGCCGTAATGGTGCCATCCGCCGAAAATGCTGGACGCAGTTGCGGAATTTTGTCGGCGTTGGCTTTGCCGGGTTGCTCGTCGTGCAGGATGACTGTGTCGGTTTTGCCGGCTTTAACCGGCACGCCGACAGATTCTGCATCAAACCAACCATGCTTGATGGCATCCTGTGCACGGGTTAGTGAGGCAATGGAATAATCATCCATGTCTTTGCGTGTAAGACCGTGTTTGTCCGCGGTTTCCTGCGCAAAACTGCCCATCAGGCGGCCGGTGTAGGCATCTTCCAGTCCATCCAGAAACATGTGATCTTTGAGTTCACCATGACCGAGACGCAATCCGCCACGCGCTTTGGGAATCAGGTAGGGAGCCTGAGTCATATTTTCGATGCCGCCAGCCAGAATGGCATCAGCGCTGCCGGCCAGAATCTGATCCACACCCATCATCACGGTTTTCATGCCGGAACCGCACATCTTGTTGACGGTGGTGCATGGCGTTGTCACAGGCAGGCCGGCTCCCAACGCAACCTGACGCGCCGGTGCCTGAGCGAGACCCGCCGGTAATACGCAGCCCATCAATACATCATCAATGACATTGTCATGTTTGTCCGGGTGCAGACCGGCGCGTTCCAGCGCGGCACGTGCGGCCAAGACGCCGAGTGCTGGTGCAGTGACACTGCTGAAGACACCCTGAAATCCACCAATAGGCGTGCGCGCGCCACCCAGAATCACAACTGAATCTTTGCTCATGCTCTAAAACCTTTTTAGTGATTGCTTCTCATCTGACGCAGGCGTGTACGACACTGCGACTCGAATTCTTTCAGTTCATGCAGACTGAGCTGAATATCTTCCATTTGCTGGCGCAATACCTGTTTGCGTGCTTCCACTTTATCCAGCACATGTCTCAACTGGGCCAGTTCACCGGTCGCTGAATCATACAGCTCAAACATTTCGCGGATTTCTTCCAGCGCAAACCCCAGGCGTTTGCCGCGCAGGATGAGTTTGAGACGGGTGTGATCGCGCTGGCTGTATAGGCGATTACGGCCATCACGGTCGGGATTGAGCAGGCCCTCGCTTTCGTAGAAACGAATGGCGCGGGTAGTGATATCAAACTCTTTGGCCAATTCGGAAATGGTGTAGAGCTTGTGCCCATGGTTGTCGCGTGGATCGAGCGCGTTGCTGCGCAGGAAGCTGTCACTGAGTATTTGTGTTAGATCTGACATAGACTGATCTTCGATTGACGTTGACGTTAACGTCAATATAATAATCCAGCATCGCATTCAGTTCAATTTATGGTTTTGGCGCTCTTGATGAGCCCGGGAGTCAGTCGTGTCCTCAGTTGTATCCATCCGGCCAGATCTGGCATCCGCAGCTACTGCGTCTGACACCCATGCCCAGCCTCAAAGCGCGCTTTACCCTCGTTTTATAACCGCAGCCAGTCTGTTTGACGGCCATGATGCCGCCATCAACATCATGCGCCGTATGCTGCAGGCCTCGGGCGCTGAGGTGATACATCTTGCGCATAACCGATCTGTGCAGGAGGTGGTGGAGGCTGCTTTGCAGGAGGACGCACAGGCCATAGCCATCAGCTCCTATCAGGGCGGGCACATCGAATACTTCAAATACATGGTGGATATGCTGCGTGAGCGCGGCGCCGGCCATATTCAGGTGTTTGGTGGCGGGGGCGGTGTGATTATCCCCAGCGAATTAAAAGAGTTACATGCTTATGGCGTCAGTCGGCTGTATTCGCCGGAAGATGGTCAGACCATGGGGCTGCAAGGCATGATTGACGACATCATGCAGCGGGTAGCCAACGGGTCGCGCGGTCCGCTGGTCACTCACGCAGCTGACCTGGCAGGCGGTGATCGTTTGCAGTTGTCGCGGCTGATCAGTGCGCTGGAAAATGCTCAGGTGGATGAGGCCGGCAAACAACAGTTGCATACGCTGGCGCAAAAAGTGTCTGCCAACGTGCCTGTACTGGGTATTACCGGTACCGGCGGCGCCGGCAAATCATCACTCACCGATGAACTGATTCTGCGTTTTCGTCAGGACAGTGATGATACTTTAAAAATTGCGGTATTGGCGATTGATCCGACCCGCCGCCGAACCGGTGGCGCCTTGCTGGGTGACCGTGTGCGCATGAACGCGATATATCATCCCTCGGTGTATATGCGTTCGATTGCAACCCGGCGTTCTGAAACCGAAGTGCCAAGCTACATGCGCGATATTATTGCGGCAGTGCGCGTGTCGGGTTTTGATCTGGTGATTGTGGAAACGCCCGGCATTGGTCAGGGAGATGCTGGCATTGTGCCTTACGTGGATGCCTCTCTGTATGTGATGACACCGGAGTTCGGCGCAGCCAGTCAGCTTGAAAAAATCGACATGCTGGACTATGCCGATGTGATCGCCATCAACAAATATGATCGCAAAGGCGGAGAAGACGCGCTGCGTGATGTCAGCAAACAGGTGCAACGCAATCGTTTGGCGTTTGATAAACCCACTGAGGCCATGCCGGTGTTTGGTTCTATTGCCTCACGCTTTAATGATGATGGTGTCACCGCCTTGTATCAGGGTTTGATGCCGGTGCTGCGTGACAAAGGTTTAAAAGCCTTTGAGGGTAAACTCGCGCGTGTATCAACACGCACATCAACCCGTCAGTCAGCCATTGTGCCGCCGCAGCGTCAGCGCTATCTGGCAGAGATTGCGGAGACCGTGCGCAATTACCGTCGTCATGTTGAACAACAAGCGGTGCTGGCGCGTGAAGTACAGCAACTGCAGGCGACGGCACAAATGTTAAGCAAAAATGGTCAGGTAACCGACAGTGTGCAGGCCCTGATCAAACAGCGCGAGTCTTTGCAGCATGGTGAGTGCAAAATTTTGCTGGAGCAATGGCCGCAGCTGCAAGCTGAATACGTCGCAGATGAGTTGATTACAGAAATTCGTGGCAAACAGATGCGCACAGAATTGACCTGGACCAGTATGTCCGGCACCCGTGTGCCCAAAGTGGCACTGCCGCGTTTTAACGACCACGGTGATGTGTTGCGCTGGCTGATGCTGGAAAACGTGCCGGGTCGCTTCCCATATACTGCTGGTGTATTCCCGTTTAAACGTGAAGGTGAAGATCCCACACGGATGTTTGCCGGTGAAGGCGATGCTTTCCGCACCAATCGTCGTTTTAAAGCCTTGTCAGAGCACTCCGATGCCAAGCGTCTGTCGACTGCGTTTGACTCTGTAACCTTGTACGGTTTTGACCCGGATGAACGCCCGGACATTTATGGCAAAGTGGGCAACTCCGGTGTGTCAATTGCGACTCTCGACGACATGAAGGCCTTATACGATGGATTTGATTTATGCCATCCGTCGACCTCGGTGTCCATGACCATCAACGGTCCGGCACCCACCATTCTGGCCATGTTCCTTAATACTGCGATTGCGCAGCAGATGGCTGTGTTTAAAGCACAACATGGGCGCGAACCCGATGCCGCTGAATCCATGCAGGTAAAAGCAAAAACACTGGAGTCGGTGCGCGGCACCGTGCAGGCCGATATTCTGAAAGAGGATCAGGGGCAGAACACCTGCATATTCTCCACGGAATTCAGCCTGAAACTGATGGGCGATATCCAGCAATATTTTATTGCCAACAAAGTGCGCAATTTTTATTCGGTGTCTATTTCGGGTTATCACATTGCCGAAGCCGGCGCTAACCCGATTTCGCAACTGGCGTTTACGCTGTCCAACGGCTTTACTTTCGTGGAAGCCTGGCTGGCGCGTGGCATGCACATTGATGACTTTGCCCAGAACCTGTCGTTCTTTTTCTCCAACGGTATGGACCCTGAATACACTGTGCTGGGTCGCGTCGCGCGACGTATCTGGTCAACAACCATGCGCGAAAAATACGGTGCCAACGAGCGTAGCCAGAAACTCAAATACCACATTCAGACCTCAGGGCGATCCTTGCACGCACAGGAGATGTCCTTCAACGATATCCGCACCACGCTGCAGGCCTTGATCGCGATTTATGACAACTGCAACAGTCTGCACACCAATGCATACGATGAAGCGGTGACTACACCCACCGAAGAATCCGTGCGCCGTGCGATGGCGATTCAGCTCATCATCAACAAAGAATGGGGGCTGTCCAAAAACGAAAACCCCAATCAAGGCGCGTTTATCATCGATGAACTGACGGATCTGCTTGAAGAAGCTGTGATGCTGGAATTCGAGCGCATCGCCGAACGCGGTGGTGTGTTGGGAGCGATGGAAACCGGTTATCAGCGCGGCCGGATTCAGGATGAGTCCATGTACTATGAACATAAAAAACACGACGGCTCATTGCCGATTGTGGGCGTTAATACCTACCTCAATCCCCACGGCGATGGCAATGACGGCGAATTCTCCATTGCGTTGGCACGCTCCACCGATGACGAAAAGCAAAACCAGATCCGACGATTGCGTGACTTTCACCAGCGTCATCAATCCGAATCAGAACGTGCCATTGAGCGACTGAAACAAGCAGCCATCCACGACCAGAACGTGTTTGAAGTGCTGATGGACGCTGTGCAGTATTGCTCGCTCGGCCAGATCACCAATGCATTTTTTGAGGTGGGTGGCCAGTACCGCAGAAACATGTGAGCGCCGTTTTTGCAGGAGCAAAAAACGGCGATCCTGTTCAGACCCAGGGATTGTAACTGCCTACCGCCCAGAGATGCCCTTCGGGATCCCGGCAGGAAAATCCCCTTCCACCGTAATCTTTGTCCTCAATGTCCAACACAATAGTGCCGCCATGTTTTTTTACTAATTGATAGACCGCGTCAGGATCATCGACCTGCAATGATGGGCTCTGAGTTTCAGCAAAATCTATTTCATCAGGTTGCCGGATCAATGTAGCCCACGGCTGATTTGATTCTGTACCACGGGTTGATCCTAACATCAGCATGCCTGCGCCCCGAGTGAGTTCAGCATGTGCGACCTTTTCTCCATCCAAATAGACGGCTTTTTTGCTGAAACCGAACACGGTGCACAACCAGTCAATCATGGCGGGTGCATCGCGGTACAGCAGACAGGGGACAATGGTAGAAGCCATCAGATGATCTCCGTGATCAGAAGTTTTTGGTCAGTGATGTCAGTGTAAAGGGAGCAATTTGCCTGTCTTGTAAAAAAACGAAATCATGACACTGCGACGTGATTTTCAAACTCACCAATTAATGGCAGATAACTGGTCGGCGTAAAACCCGAAAAATCTCTGAACTCTCGGGAAAAATGTGCCTGATCGTAGTATCCATAACGCAGTGCAAGGTCAGTCCAGTCGATCAGACCTTTTGATTTATGCAGATGACTGACTACCTGGCGGAACCGCAGAAGACGGGCAAAACGTTTGGGTGTCATGCCGGTCTCAAGCTCAAACAGGCGGGTCAGCCTTCGACTGCCTACGTTGCCGCTTTGCAGACACTCTTCCACTCTGATGCTGCCGGGATTATTTTGAATCTTGTCAAGCGCGTACTGGACAGCGGAATGCCGTTGCAGAGGTTTGTGCAATTTGCGCAGCAGTACTTGCTCCAGAACAAGCAATGCCAACGAAGGTGTTTTCGCCAGCAACAATTGTTCACGCAGACTTTCAGCATCCTGTCCCCAGAGGTCTTTCAGTGACAGATGGGTATTCAGCAATTCATCCTGGGCTGCTTTTACAAATGGCCAGGCACCACCGGGGCGGAAATTGACCCCCGCTACATAAATCTGTTCCCGGGTATCAATCACAAAAGGGCGCATGTGCGCACCATCAAAGCCGCAGCCGTCGAGGCGCTGGCTCAAGGTATTATCACTACTTTTGTAAATGCGGGTCTCGTCTTCGAGCAGGTTGAAAATCAGGCCCGGTGCACCAGTTGGCAAAATGCGATCAAATCCGCTTGGTCTGGGCGCTCCAGACCAGATCCACAAATTCTCAATATAGAGGGAGAGGGCTTGGGGCACCTGCCGGGTGATAAAAAACTGCGAAGAATGGCCGCCGATGTCTGTCATGACAGAATTTTTTTGTCCCGGGCAGTTTGAAGAATTTTTTTTACTACTCAAGATAGTTGCACAGAGCGAATGCAGGGCACAATTATTTTTATGGCCGGTCGGAAATCCTTCGTTGCAGGGAGCATTCAATTTTTGCATGATTGCACCCTGTTTGGATTGAGTGCTGGAACTATGTTAGACCTGTGGTTGTTAGCCTATGTGCTGCTGGGTGTTGTCACCGGATTTTTAGCCGGCCTGTTTGGCATTGGTGGTGGCGCTGTTATGGTGCCGGTGCTTACCGTGATGTTTGCCGCGCAGGGTTTTGCACCCGATTATATTGTGCATCTGGCGCTAGGCACCTCCATGGCCACCATTATTCCTACCTCGCTCTCCAGTATGCGTGCCCATCACAAACACGGTGCGGTGTTATGGCCTGCGGTGCGCGGGTTAGCCCCCGGTATTTTGCTGGGAACCTTTGCGGCGACATTTCTGGCGGCAATGTTATCGCCGCGTCCGCTGGCGATCTTTTTCTGCATTTTTATGAGTTATGTGGCGGCGCAGATGATTCTGAACCGTAAACCCAGTCCCTCACGACAACTGCCCGGCGCCATCGGGCTGGCGTCAGTCGGTGCGGGTATTGGCAGTATCTCTGCGCTGGTTGCGATTGGTGGAGGCACCATGACAGTGCCGTTTCTGACCTGGTGCAATGTGCGTCTGCAAACCGCGATCGGAACCTCGGCTGCGGTCGGTTTGCCGATAGCCCTTGCTGGCACTACCGGCTATCTGATCAACGGCTGGGGCATGGCAGGGCTGCCAGACAACACACTCGGATTTGTCTACTGGCCGGCGGTGTTGACGATGGCTGCCGCCAGTTTATTCTCGGCGCCTCTAGGTGCAAAACTGGCGCATAAATTGCCAGTGGCCACACTTAAAAAATTGTTCGCTGCACTGATTATTGTGCTGGCGATGCAGATGCTCAGAACGGTCATCGCTTGAAGGAGTTGACTCATGGCCAAGTGGCTCGCCAAAACCGAACCCTCAGAATGCAGCATCGATGATTTTGCCAGGCACCCGGACAAACCCATTGTCTGGGAAGGCGTTCGCAATTATCAGGCGCGTAACTTTTTGCGCGATATGAAAATTGCTGATGAAATTTTTATTTATCACTCAAGCTGCAAACACATTGGCATTGCCGGCATTGTAAAAGTTGTGCGCGAGGCTTATCCAGATCCGGCACAGTTCGACGAATCGTCAGCGTATTTTGATGCCAAAAGCCCAAAGGACAATCCGCGCTGGAGTGCTGTCGACATGAGTTTTGTCTGCAAATTTCCTCAGATCATTAGCCTCGATCAACTGAAGTCGATGCCTGAACTGGAATACTTGTCACTGGTGCAAAAAGGCAACCGTCTGTCGGTGATGCCGGTCAGCGATGCGGAATGGAAAGCCATCAAGTCACTCGTGTAAGGTGCTTGCTGGCAGGTTTTTGACGCGGCAGACTGGTCACAGCGGATGCCAATTTACTCGCGACATCCGCTGTGGAAACCTTATGGTGACGTCTGACCGTTAATCGTCTTAATGCGCAGGCACAGGGTCAAATCCATTGCCCGCTCGCTTGCCAGATTCATACCGATCAATGCCATAACCGTCCGCACTGATGGCGGTTTTGCGGCCACTGATCAAATCTGCCAGCAAGCTCGCCGAACCGCAGGACATTGTCCAGCCCAGTGTGCCATGGCCTGTGTTGAGGTACAGGTTTGACAGTCTGGTTGCGCCAACGACGGGTGTGCCATCCGGTGTCATCGGACGCAATCCGGTCCAGTATGTGGCGTTTTTGATGTCGCCTGCACCAGGGAACAGATCGTCCAGCACCATGCGCAAAGTGCCCAGCGGGCGATCGCGTAGTCGGGTGTCAAAACCTGCCAGTTCCGCCATGCCACCCACACGAATCCGGTCATTAAAACGCGTGATCGCAATTTTGTAGGTTTCATCCATGATGGTTGATACCGGTGCATGGCTGGCGCCGCTGACAGTGGCTGTCATGGAATACCCCTTCACCGGGTAAACCGGAAGATTTATGCCCAGCGGCTTCAGCAAGTGCGGTGAATAACTGCCAAGCGCCAACACATAACGGTCGGCCGTGATGGCTTTTTCACCCACACGTACGCCGGTGATGCGCTGGCCATCACTGAGCAGTTCATCCATCGCTACACCGTATTGGAACTTGACGCCCAGCGCTTCACACTGCTGAGCCAGGCGTGTCGTAAACAGGTGGCAGTCACCGGTTTCGTCGCGCGGCAAACGCAGGCCGCCCACAATTTTGTTAGCGCTGTTGGCCAGGCCCGGCTCAACGGCAATACAGGCTGCGCGGTCCAATACTTCAAACGGCACGCCACATTCCTTGAGCACGGCAATGTCTTTAGCAGCCGCATCCATTTGTTTTTGGGTTCTGAACACCTGCAAGGTGCCCAGTTCACGGTGCTCGTAGTCCAAACCGGTCTGCTGGCGAAGATCCATCAGGCAATCGCGGCTGTACTCAGCCAGCCGCATCATGCGTGACTTGTTCACTGCGTAGCTGTTGCTGTTGCACTGCATCAGCATCTGCCACATCCAACGGTACTGTGACAGGTCAGCGGTAGGTCGCACAGCCAGAGGCGCGTGTTTGGCCAACATCCACTGAATGGCTTTAACGGGAACGCCAGGCGCTGCCCACGGCGCAGAGTAACCGGGGGAAATCATACCGGCATTGGCAAAGCTGGTTTCCAGTGCCGGGCCGGGCTGGCGATCAATCACGGTCACCTCGTGGCCGGCGTTTGCCAGATACCACGCGCTGGTGATGCCAATGACACCGCTACCCAAAACCAGAACTTTCATCGCACACTCCTGAAGTGAAAAAGTACAACCTTGATGGCGCTATTGTAAGAGCGCTGGCATAAGTGTATTTTCTGTATTAAAGGAATATCGCAGGAATTTATCCTGCTGATATGGCTTATAGCGAAATAAAGGTTTGAAAAAACATGAAAACACGGAGAGCTTCCAGCCGCGAGCTGGATAACATCGATCGTAACATTCTGCGCATCATCCAACGCGAGGGGCGCATCTCGTTTGTAGAATTGGGCGAGAAGGTGGGTTTGTCGACAACACCGTGTATGGAAAGGGTGCGCAGGCTTGAGCGTGAAAAGTTTATTCTGGGTTATGGCGCGCGTTTAAACCCACAGAAGTTACAGGCCAACCTGCTGGTGTTTGTGGAAATCAGTCTGGATTCCAAATCAGCCAGCATTTTTGATGACTTCCGCCGTGCAGTCAGCAAACTGCCACATGTACTGGAGTGCCACTTGGTATCCGGGGATTTTGATTACCTGATCAAGGCGCGTATTTCCGAGATGGCGTCCTACCGCAAACTGCTGGGTGACATTCTGCTGAAGTTGCCCGGCGTGCGCGAATCCAAAAGTTACATCGTGATGGAGGAGATCAAAGAAACTCTGGATCTGATTGTGCCTGACGAGTCTGAGCAGGCGTAACAGCCGACGTAACAGCTGGCTCAGTCAAAAACGATCATGTTTGCTGCCACTCAAACTCCATCTGCCGCGCGGTTGCGATGGCCAGTTCGCGACCGGCGAGACGCTCAACCAGATGCAGGCTCATATCAATACCTGCAGAAATGCCCGCTGACGTCACAATTTTTCCCTGGTCTACCCAGCGCACGTTATTTTGCACATCCAGGTCAGGAAACTGCAGTCGTAAGTCTGAGATATCTTCCCAATGGGTGGTCACGGCGTGGTCGGTCAGCACACCGGCTTTGGCTAACAAAAATGCGCCGGTACACACCGACGCTGTGATTTGCGTGTGTGCGGCGATGTGGGAGATCCACTGTATCACTGCCGGTTTTTGCATTTCCTGACTCACTACGCCGCCGGGCACAATCAGTACGTCAAACGCTGTGGCATCCGCAAAGGTGACATCCGGCAACACCCGCATGCCTGCGCGCAGTTTCACAAGGTCAGCATGCTCAGCCACAGACACCACAGAAAATAAAGTGGGGGACATTTCCTGAGATTGCTGATGTGGGTGGCGCAGTGCCACACGAGAAGCAGTGGTAAATACCTCGTAGGGGCCAGCAAAATCCAATGCTTCCGCCTCGTCAAACAGGAAAATGCCCACGCGTATGGTCATGGCTCATAACCTTCAATAATGACCAGATCCAGAGTCGACACCGGTTGGCGCAAAGCGATTGCACACTGATATTCCGGCGAGTGCCAACATGCCAATGCGCTCTGATAGTCTGGAAACTCAAGTACCACATGCCGTGATCGGCTTGAGCCTTCGACAGTTTCAAAGCGACCGCCGCGTACCAGAAACTTGGCATCATATTTTTTGAATGGCGCTGCGTTGGCCGCCACGTAATCTTTGTATTTTTCCAGGTCATCAATGTCGACCTGCACAATCCAGTAAGCCTTTGGCATGGTAGCTCCGTGTTTAACAGTCAATTTTCGACGTCACCAATCTCACCAATCTCACCAATATCCAGCAAATCCCCTGGAGAACAATCAAGTTCCTCGCAAAGACTGGCCAGCGTGTCAAAGCGCACGCCTTTGACTTTACCGGTGCGCAACAACGACAGATTGGCTTCCGTAATACCTATGCGTTCTGCCAGTTCTTTGGAGCGCATTTTTCGCAACGCCAGCATCACATCAAGACGAACAATAATCTGTTTCATACAAATGCGTCATTTTCAGATTTAATGTCAGTTGCGACGACAAGAATTTTTCCGACGGCGCACACAAACACCGCAAATGCCAACATCCCGATGTATTCGGGTTCTATCTGCAAATCAAAACCGCCCTGTCGGTTTACCCAAAGTGTCAAATTGGGGGTGATCAACATCACCGCAACCATGGCGTAAATGGCAGCTGAACCGGCCTCACCAACATGTCGTGCGACATTGGTGCTGAAAAACTCGCCCTGACCAAATTTGCCAAGCGCTTGTCGCAGGTGGTTGATGGCCTCAACAAAGAAGAAGGCAGGCAGCAACTCAATCAGAATCATGCCAATATTGTGCACACTTTGTCGCCAGGTGTTTTCCTGTGCAAACAGATTTCCTGCAATAGCAAAACCACCCTGGGTGATGATCGCGACAATCAGCATCACCATGGCAATAATGGCGAGCGTCTGTGCAGTGGTGGCCAGATTTTGTGCGTTTTTCAGTTCTTCGAGTGTACGGTCTGACATGATGCTAGCTCCATTACTGTTTTGTGTTGTTAAATTATCGCTAAACAATAATAAAAGCAAATTTTATATTTATGTTTTGTTTGTCTGCTGGCAGTGAACTTACATATAAAGACTGATAGCGCTGGAACAGCAATCTGATCAGAGAGCAGGCTTGACACGAATACTTGCCAGGATCAATATCTTACCAGCGTCTTACATTAGGGTGATGGGATGACAACTACACGATTGTCCAGCAAAGGTCAGATTATTATTCCCAAGTCAGTCAGGGATGCCCGGAAATGGCAAACAGGCCAAGAATTGGTGGTTGTGGATACTGATGAAGGGATTTTACTGACTCCACAGCGAGCTTTTTCACCAACGACACTTGAATGTGTTGCGGCTTGCCTGCACAAGCATGGAGTAGCAAAAACAGAGAGGGAGATTGAGGCTGCGATGAAAAAAGCTGCAAGGAGTGCATGGCGTGATCGCGATTGATACAAATGTATTGGTCAGGTTGTTAACCAGGGATGATGAGCAGCAATACGTTTCTGCCTATGACTTGTTTGACAAGCAGGAGATTTTTATACCTGACACTGTCATTCTGGAAACAGAGTGGGTATTACGCCACGCGTTTGAGTTTTCCAATCAGGAAATTTCAACTGCGCTGAGCTCTGTATTTGGTTTGCCGAACGTCCATGTTCGTCAGGTGGATGCCATCGTTTGTGTTTTTGACTGGTACAACAAAGGCTTGGACTTTGCTGATGCATTCCATCTGGTTGGAGCGCAGAATTCCGAATGCATCAAGACGTTTGATAAAGGCTTTGTCAAATGTGCTGCCGGTCTATCGGCGTGCCCGGCAGAACTGATCTAAAGAGTGTCTGACTGTGGTCGCCCCATCCATAAACCTGTAAACAGGATGGCTGCTACCCCCACCAGTATCATGGCGGGATAAATACGATCGTCCATGCTGCCGGGATTGGGAAACCAACGCTCAAAATACAGGGTTCCCAGCACATCCAGGCACATGGCCGGAGCGGTGAGCGCAGCGGCGGCATGCACGCGCCACTGAGGCGGTGTACTGAACAGTTTGAATGTGATCACGGCGGTCAGCGATGAACCGATAACGCCGATCGATAACCACATCCAGAGCACGGTTTTTGTTGTCTCGGGCTCGGTATTGCCTGGCCACCAGGTTCTGAACAGCAGCAAAAAACCTACCCAGCCTGCCAGCGAGATCAGCATCATCCAGGTCATCTGTTGCTTGATGTTTATGGGTTTGGCGGTCAACATGGTGGTACCTCCTGAAAAATGTAATGGTTGCTACAGTCAGGAGTATTTGTAGCAGTCGCTACAGTAATAAGCAAGCAAAAAATGGCATTGTCTGAGGGTGTGGCTGTGAGTAAAAAGCTGGATAAACGTGCAGAGGTGATTGATCTGCTGACAGTCCATTTTCTGGATACTGGACTGAGCGACACCGGTTTGCGACGGCTGGCGGAGGTGGCTGGCACCAGTGATCGCATGCTGCTGTACTATTTTGAGAACAAAGATGAATTGCTTGCTGCAGTGCTGACGAATATCGCGGGAGGGCTCAGTGCTTCGCTTACGCAATTGTTTGGGACAACACCTTTATCTGCTGACACGGTCCTGGAGAAATTGTGGGTGGCGGCGAAAAGTGACGCATTTAAACCACATCTCCGCCTGTGGCTGGATTTGGCAGCCCATGCCAACCGGGGTGACCCGTTGTTTTTATCCATAGCACAACAAATAAGTACCGGCTGGATAAACTGGATGGCCAGTCTGCTCGATGTTCCCGAGGCGAACAAAGACGCGACAGCCGCCTTGATTCTGGCAGCGGTAGATGGTCAGTTGGTGTTGTTTCCCGGTGAAATTGCGCGAGGTGAACATGCCATTCTGCAATTGATTGCCTTGTTCAGGGGGCAGGCCAAGGCTCAGGCGCAGTCGGGCGCTGCATGACGCCCCACTGTTTCATAAAAGCGAATCACCTGTTTGCGCTGCTCTCCCCAACGATAACCACCCAATGCGCCACTTTTGCGGATCACCCGATGGCATGGAATCAGCAGAGCAACCGGGTTGGCGGCAATGGCATTGGCAACCGCCCGGGTGGCGTTGGGCGTTTGTATGTGCTGCGCGATCCCGGAATAAGTCTGCGAGTCTCCGGGAGCGATTGCCAGCAGCGCACGCCAGACCGCTACTTGAAAATTACTGCCAGCCACATGCAGCGGCATTTTTTCTGCGGGCGTCTCACCACGTAACAACCAGCAGATCGCGCTGGCGGTCATCTCGGTGTGCCGATGGTCCTGGACAATCACCGCGTTTGGCCATTGTGCCTGCAATCGCAGAATTTCTGCGTCTTTTCCGTCAGTCTCGGTAAACACCGCTTTGCAAATTCCACGAGGTGTTTGTGCAATCAGCAACTCACCAAACGGAGTCATATGCAGCCCATAATTAATCTGCAGATCAATACCGCCTTTTTTAAATTCCCCCGGAGTCACCGCTTCCAGCGATACAAAGTGATCGTACAGTCTGGAGCTGCTACTGAGTCCGACTGATCCGGAGATATCCAATAAAGAGCGTTGCGCGGACACCTGGCTCTTGGCCTTTTCCAGCGTCATGACTTGCAGAAACCGTTTTGGGCTAATGCCTGCCCACTGACAAAACAGGCGCTGAAAATGGAACGCACTCAGATGTACATGCGCGGCCACCTGCTCCAGGGTCGGCTGTTGCTCGACATGTTGGCTAAGAAAATCGATGGCCTTGGCAATGCGTTGGTAGTCATTCATCATGAGGGCAGTATGTAATGCCGGCTGCACGCTGTCGAACCGGATCTTGCTGTTTTTGGGATAAACGTAAGGGAATGATGATGACAATCACACTGGATGATGAGCAAAAAATCAAGGCTGTCAAACATCTCAGTCGTCAGGACAAGAAGCTGGCAGAACTGATAGAAAGAGTCGGCGAGTGTCGACTCAGTGGCAAGGGGCATCCTGACTTATTTGGGACGTTGGCTGATGCCATCGTCAGCCAGCAGTTGTCCGGAAAAGCAGCTGCGACTATTTTTGGGCGCTTTTGTGTGTTGCTTGGCGCCGAGGATAAAAAACCGCAGCCTGCGCAATTGTCTGGAGTGACGGAGCAGCAATTGCGCTCGGTTGGGTTATCCCGAGCCAAATCGCTGGCGGTGCTGGATCTGGCGGACAAAATTGAACAGGGCACTGTGTTGCCGTTATCAGTACTTGAGGCGATGCCTGACGAAGACATCATTCAGAACCTGATTCAGGTGCGTGGTATCGGGCGTTGGACAGCGGAGATGTTTCTGATGTTCCAGCTGGGCCGTGCGGATGTGCTACCCGTGGATGATCTTGGGGTGCGTAAGGGTTTTATGCTGACCTATGGTTTAGAGGCGATGCCGGACAAAAAACTGTTGGTGCAGCATGCTGCTCGGTGGCAGCCATATCGGAGTGTGGCGTCTTGGTATATGTGGCGGGCGTTGGAGTAGTGGTTTTTATCTGGATCTGCAGGGCAGGTGAGTAGTCGGACGCTCCTCAGGATGACGCTGCGCGTCTGATCATCCTTCGCTCACCTCCGACTACTCACCTGCCTTGTTGGACTGCATTGCCACCTTGGCCAAATTGCGTGCTCTACTGAGCCGCGGTGGTGTTTTCCAGTACAAAGCCCTCGTCTATCCAGCCGCAAACACCGCCTATCATTTTTTTCACGGGACGACCAAGACGCGCCAATCGGATAGCAGCCTTTTCAGTGGCGTTGCAATGTGGGCCTGCGCAATACACAACAAACAGCGTATTGGCGGGATAAGCCGCCAAGGTTTCCTCGTTGATACGGGCGTGCGGCAATGAAATGGACTGCATCACGTGACCTCTTTTCCATGCCTCCTCCCCACGTACATCCAGCAATACAAAGTCCTGACGACCGTTGCTGACAGCGTGATGTACATCCCAGCAGTCAGTTTCAAAGGCGAGCAGGGATTCAAAGTGTGCCAGTGCGTCGATGCTGGCCGCGGCGGCTGGTCTGGATACGGCTGATGACATAAAAAATACTCCTGTAGTTTATTTAGGGGACGGAGGGATCAAATTTTGATCCCTCCGTCCCCTCATGCGTAATTGGCTTAAAAGACAACTTTCGATAGAATCCAGCCAATCTATCCTTTTGCATGCAGGTCATCATGATCAAAGTAGCCATTCTTACCCGTGACCACGGCGCATTTTTTGAGTTGGGTTGTGCGCTGGAATTGTTTGCCCTGCCCAGGCCAGAGTTTGATTCCTGGTATCAGTGTGAGGTGGTGAGTTTTGCATCCTGCCCGCTCAATATGCTGGGGGGAGTGCAGCTGACGGTTCGACAGGTCGATAATCTGGATGAGTTTGACATGCTGGTGGTGCCGGGCTGGCCGGCATCGGGTGCTGAGTTGATGCAGCTGCATCGTGAAGCTTTGCTGCGTTTTTACAAGGCAGGCAAACGCTTGCTGTCGTTTTGCTCAGGCGCTTTTTTACTGGGCGAGTTGGGTGTGTTGGAGGGCCGCGAGGCGACCACGCACTGGCGTTACGCTGCGCTGTTCCAGCAACGCTTTCCAGCCGTGCGATATGTGGAAGATGTGTTGTATGTGTACGACGGCCACATCGGTTGCTCAGCGGGCAGTGCTGCAGCAATCGATCTGGGGATCGAGGTGATTCGCCGGGATTTTGGGTATCAGATTGCCAATCAGGTAGCGCGTCGGCTGGTGTTGTCAGCACATCGCAAGGGTGGGCAATCACAGTTTGTTGAAACCCCTGTACTTGAACGGGCCAATCAGTTTTCACAGGCATTGGACTGGGCCGTGCAAAATATTCGAGAGCCCATTGATATTAACGAGTTTGCCCAAAGAGCCCGGATGTCCCGGCGTACCTTTGACAGAAAGTTCCGCAGCACATTCAACATGAGTGCCAATGACTGGCTGATACAGCAGAAGCTTAATCTTGCCAAAGGACTGCTGGAGTCGACGGTACAAAAGTCAGTTGAGCCAGGCACCAGAGCGTGCAGCATTGAATGGATTGCCGGGCAATCCGGATTCGTCAACGCCATCACCATGCGCCATCACTTTCGCAAAGTGCTGGGCGTGTCGCCGACTCAATACCAAGAGCAGTTTGCCGGGGCTTGAAAAGCCGTCCATTGACATCTGCATCATCGAACACCATGATCCGGTGAAATTTTACACAGTGGTAACCCTTGTCTTATGTGCTCAACTACTACAGAAACCTTGCAGTCCATGACTGATCGCGCCCAAACGCTCAAACAACAGGGCGATCTGGCGGGAGCGTTGTCCGTTTACGAAACTGCTGTGCAAGCCTGGCCACAAAGTGCTGTCGCACACCATAATCTTGCGTCAACGCTTGGGGATGCGGGGCGCTATGAAGAGTCGGCGCAAACAGCCATGAAGGCGATAAAGCTTGGTATACGGGCGCCGGAAACCCGTCTGGTGCTGGCTCGAGCGCATATGCATGCTGGGCAGCTCACTGCAGCGCAACTGGCGTATCGAGAGGCGATCAGTATGCGCCCGGATATGGTCACTGCGCTGTTCGAGCTGACTCAATTGTTGTGGATGAGCAGTGCCGATCAGAACATTGCCTTGCAGCCCCTGGTGAATGCAGTTCGTGCTTTCCCGATGTCAGCAGACTTGCATATGGCACTGTCTCAAGCGCTTGAATTCACTGGTGATAAGCAGGGTGCCGTGCGTGTAATTCTGGATCTGGCAACACGCAATGCTGCCGATGGGCTGTTGATGGTGCGCGCAGCTGATCTGTTGTTGGATATTGGCAATCTCGAGCATGGACGTGAATTGGCAATTCGCGCCTTCACGGCGGACCGTTCCTCTTTTCCGGCGCTGATGGCGGTAGCGCGCGCTGCATTGGCCTGTGGCGAAGTAGAGGGAGCGAGCGCGGCGGTCATTGAAGCATTAAATCGTCGTCCCTTTGATCAGCACGTGCTGGCGCTGCAGGCGATGGTCTGGCGTATGAGCAACAATCCGGGCTTTGATGCTTTGTACGACTACTCTTCCATGGTCAGATCCTATTTTATTGAGCCACCGGCAGGTTGGAGCACGCGGGCGGACTATCTGGCAGATCTGGCCGTTGAGCTTAAGGAGGCGCATCACTTCCGCACCCATCCATTTGGTCATTCTGTCCGGCAAGGCAGTCAATTGGCCAATATTTTTACAGTCGGTACACCTGCCATACAGGGCTTTCTGCAAGCCTTGCAGGCACCGGTTAACGCGCACCTGGAACACCTCGGCTCGGGTCCTGATCCGCTACGCAGGCGCAACAACGGGTCCTGGCTGATACAGGGGATCTGGTCGGTGATGCTGAGGCCGGGCGGATTTCATGTAGACCACGTGCATCAGGAAGGTTGGCTGTCATCCGCGTTTTATGTGGAATTGCCGTCTGTGGTCACCAGCCCCGATGCCAAAAAAGCAAAAGGGCAGGGCAGTGCGGCAACAAAAGAGGGTTGGATACGTTTTGGACAACCCGGGTCACCGGTACAACCGGCGCAGCCTGCCCAACACTTTGTGCAGCCGGAACCTGGCATGCTGGTGCTGTTCCCTTCTTATATGTGGCACGGCACGGTGCCGTTCAGTGGTAAACAGCCGCGCCTGACCATTGCGATGGATATCATCCCTGGCTGAGAAAGTTCTGACAGCAGAATCGCCGGCCGCTCTTTGATCGGGTCAAAAAGCAGCCGGGCGAAAACGACAATCAGGCCTGGCGGATCACATGTTCACCGGCAAAGCTGTCCATCGGTGCGATGGCCTCCACCGCGTACTCTTGCTCCATGACAGTGGATACGTAGTAGTAAGCGTTGGACACTTTTTCGCGGGTAATGTCCAGCTCCATCCAACCGCGACCCAAGCCGCGCATGTAACGCATTTCGGGGCTTGCCCTCATGAAGGCATTGACCAGTTGTTCCTCGGGTAATGGCATAAACGATTCAAAACCCGGCGAGCTGACACTGGGGGTGCCAAATTCCACTGCAATGGCGTCGCCGTCATCATCATGCAGATCAAATGCCCAAGAGCTGTGTGTATCGCCTGCCAATACAACAGCGTTGTTGGCATGTTCGCGGAACATCTGTAAGACCCGTTCGCGATTGGCGGGATAACCATCCCAGGCATCAAAATTCAGCGGCAGACCCAGTTGGCCACGTTCGCGTAACATCGCATAGCGACTATTGGCGACGGCCTCACGTACCTCAGGTGCAAATTCTTCATTGGCGACCAGCGGGATATTCTTACGGCCCATGATCACCTGTTGTCCGATGATCTGCCAGGGATTGCCCGCATCTTTTGAGGTCTGCAGTTTTGCGGCCAGCCAGCTTTCCTGCTGACCACCAATAATTGACCGCGAGTCATCAGCCAGTTGGCTGCGCAGCATGTCGATATTCATATTGTGTGTCAGTTGCTCATCGCGGCCTACCAGACGGGTATCCATCATGATCAGCGAGGCAAGGTCGCCAAAATCAAAACTGCGGTAGATGATACCTTCTGCCATGCTGCCTTGTTCGCGGATGGGCAACCACTCGTGGAACGCCTGAATGGCTGCCAACCTGCGTGCACCAAAGTCGCCTTCACCCTGGTCAGGATTGTGGTTCTCAGCGCCTTCTTTGAAGGTGTTGTTGGTGATCTCGTGATCATCCCACACGCAAATAAATGGATGCGCCTGGTGGATGGCCTGCAGATCTGCATCACTGCGGTATAAGCCGTAACGCATGCGGTAGTCTTCCAGCGACACAATTTCGTGGACGGGTTGTACGTGCCGGCCTTTTTCCAGTATCAGCGGGTTGGCATAACCACCATCGGGGTACTCATAAATGTAGTCGCCCAGATGCACCACGGCGTCACAGTCGCGGGCGGCGATTTCCCGATAAACGTTGAAGTAACCTTGTGGGTAATTTGAACACGACACAACGGCCAGTCGCGCTTGTTCCACACCCGCTGCCGGCAAGGTGCGTGTCCGACCAATTGGGCTGCTCACGCCTTGTGCGGTAAACCGGTAGAAGTAGCTTTGCCCGGGTTCCAGGCCAGATGCATCCACTTTGACCGTGAAGTCGCGCGCCGGGCCGGTACTTGCAGTGCCCGATGCCACAATATTGGCAAAGCGCTGATCGCTGGCAACCTGCCACTCTAGTTGTACGGCCTCAGGTACACCGCTGCCGGGTAATACCCGCGTCCACAAAATGACACGATCCTGCAGAGGATCGCCACTGGCCACGCCATGCGTAAAATGTGCTGCTGCTGCCGCCAATACCGGCATGCCGCGTACCGATAAACTACCCAGCATGACGGCAGAAACTGCCAGAAAACGGCGACGGTTGAGCTGAAAAAGATTCTGGGACATGGCGACGTGCTCCTGTGTTAACGGAATGCGCTGTATCCTGCCACCTCAAAAAGACAACTTGGTGACAGGAGGTCAGTTGATTTTTCTAACGGAAACCAGCTTGTTGTCATCGTCAATATCAAGGCAAAAGCTGCCGTGGATTCCAGTATGCGTGACAAAGCGTTGCAGAATGGCAGATGGAAACTGAACTTTGCGTCCATCGCGGGCGGTACAGATCACTTGGCGCACGGCGCCTTGATAGTGGCGTTGGTACTGCTCCGGTGAAATATGCAGGTCAACAACAATAGATTTAGGCATGGTTGTGATACTTTTCTAAAAACACAGGACGGTTTAAAAGTTACATCAGGCGACTTGCCAGGAAAATGAGTACAGCGTAGCGCAGACTTTTGCCGATCGCCACCAGCAGCAGGAACAGCCAGAATTGCACTCTGAGTGCGCCTGCGACAAAGGTAAGTGGGTCACCCACGACGGGTAACCACGCCAGCAACAGGCTCCAGACCCCATATCGATTAAATTGATCCTGTGCGCGACTGAGTTGCTCTGCTGATACCGGAAACCAGGGCTTGTCTCGAAATTTCACAATTTGACAACCAAGATACCAGTTAAGACAGGATCCCAGAGTATTGCCCACGGTTGCTGCCAACCAGAGCAGCCAAGGGGTGTAGCCTTGTTGGAACAGCGCCAATAGCAACACTTCGGATGATGCCGGAAACAGGGTCGCCGCAATAAATCCGGTCAATGCCAGGGATAAATACATCACAAATGCAGGATCTCATAACTCATGGAGCTAACTCAAACAAGGGCTGCTGAGCGCGTGCAACGCCCATCAACACCGGTTTGAAGGCGGGTAACAAAAATCCATCCGCTATCAAGGTATCGGTCGCCGTCTCATATTGACGTAGATAGTCATCAAAATCCCGGTACAAACTTGCAATGGAGGGACGCGGATCACCAGCCGCGTGTGCCGCCTGATCCGTGCGTGGCAAGGGCAAATAACCGCCGCTTAAAGTGGCCAGTTCGGTATCGGCTCCGGTAGCTGTCGCGCGCAGATTCCATGGCAGGAAAGTAGCCAGCGGTACCGAGGTCAGTGGGGGCAGAATGAGACCTGTTGCAAGATCATTATTGTCGCTGCCAGTTGCGGGAACCCGCGCGCCATATTTACGCTCGCTGCTGAAATCGCGCAGCGCAACAATGCCATGACTGAGAAAGGTTTCACCAAAATCGGCATGGATGACCTGGTACATGGTGCGGGGATGTTGGATGCCGGGTATGGCTCGCCAGACCGCAGGATTGATCTCGCCACTGTCATTGCCGGCCTGGTTCAGATGCGAGCTCACCAGTGTGCCGTTGCTGATTTTTGGGTACACCGAGTCCGGCGGTGTTTTGCCTTCATTCACCCAGTCCAGCATGGCGGACAACAGTGATTCGGCAATCGGGGTCCACAGATTGGGGTTGGCAGGCAGTTGCCCGGTGCTCGGCGCGCCAGCAACACCGTTACCCGCGCTGTGCGGGGAGCCGCCAATGGTGTAAAAACGCACATTGTCCGGAATATCGGCATCACTGAGGCCCAAGGCATCGGTATGCGGCAGTGATCCGCCTCGCAGCCAATATTCATTACTGGTCTGGATGTGCATCAGCCTGGGTTCAGTGCCGCTGGCACGCGCGTTTTTGAGAATGCCATCGCTGCGACCAGTAAAGGGGTCAATGCTGTCGCCATAGGTGAACGGAAAATAATCATTCGGGAACAGATGGTTTTCGTGTTGGCCATTGGTACGTGTAGGCATGGCAAAACGCTGGTTGAACATACCAAAACCGGCTCCGGCAATCAGCGGGACTACCCCGTCAAACACGTGTCGGCCGCGCAGGTCTTCATTAAAGCCCTGATACAGAAACTGTCGTAGCAGTCGACCACTTTGTGAATAGCCCCAGGCCACAGTGGACGTAATCGGTCGCAATTTCAGGGCATTCATTTGCATCGCCAGTGCCGTTGGAGCCGGGTCATCCAAGGCGTAGCGCAGCGCTGAGACCACATCGCGAATACCCGCCAGTCCGGCGCCGCTGAGCACCGGATCTTGCGCTTCATAACTGAGTTCGTAGATATATCCGGCTTGTAAACCGCCCTGCAGGTTCAGGGTAATCAGCGGCTGATTACTGTCAGGCGCCGCCTGGATGTTGAGCGTAAACTGATCGCGTGCAATAGGCTGGCGATCAAAATCCTGACGCGCGCGTACGCTCAAAGTGGCATGTTCCGAACCGCTTGCGGTCGGCACATAGGCCAGATGGAAACTGCCGGCGATATTGAGGTCATTGCTGTTGCTGGACGGGATAATCTCGTAGCGCACCTGACCGCTGACAGGCGCCTCCTGATCGGAAACCACTGGTGCAAACAGGCGCAGTCGGTCCTCTGCCGGCGGAATTTCATTAATCCAGCCGGTGGCAATAAAGGTGTGTCCCTGCAATGCCAAGGGATGTGACAGGGACACTTCTGGTGGTAATCGGCTGCCACCACGATTGTTAACGTGATACAGCAGACTGGTGCTGAGTGTTTCCCCGCGTGGTATCAGCAACTTGAAGTCGCTGGAAAATTCGATCAGGCCGTTGGTGTTCAGCGGCGCATAGTGGATATCCACTATTTTCTGATTGCCCTGATGCTGCGGATCGAGCGTGAAATGCAACACCCCGGTAATTTTTTCATAGATCGCCGGGCTGCCCGGGTCGCTCAGCAAAACCCGGCTGCGAATCTCTATGCCGGACAGCTCTGCGTGCAGCGCGGTGCTGAACAGCTGCATAAACATCAGCATGACCATCAACAGCGGTCGGTGCAGTTTCAAGTGTGTCGAAAACCAGCGTGTCAACATAGACAATTACCTTTTGAGTTCACGCAGAAACTGTTGGATGTTATCGGCCGTTTTATCCAGTAAGGCCTGACGGGCCTCCGGTGTTATCCACGCGTTATGAGGCGTCACAATCAGATTCAGCGGGTGATGTAATGCATCAAGCAGCGCATGCCCGTCACGCGGCGGTTCCTGCGGCAATACATCCACACCATAGCCGCCCAGAATCCCGCTGTTAAGCGCATCCAATGCAGCCTGGTCATCGACCAAGCCACCGCGGGCGCAGTTTATCAGCAGACAACCGGGTTTGATTTGTGAGAGCAAGCTGCGGCTGATCAGACCCTTGGTATGTTCGTTCAACGGACAGTGCAGGCTAATCACGTCTGCAGTTGGCGCCAGGTCGCTCAAGGCTGGGCGAGTGTCGTGCTGCGCGTTGCCTGGCCGGGCGCTGACGCTGACCCGCATACCAAACGCCTGCGCAAGCTGTGTTACCCGAGTACCGAGTTCACCACTGCCAACAATCACCAGATGTTTGCCTTCAAGCTGCACTGTGCTGTGTTGTTGCAGACAGAAATCCGGGCTGCGCTGCCACTGCCCCTGCCGCACGGCGTCCTGATAGAGCGGTAATCGGTTTGCCAACGCCAGCATCAGCATCATCGTATGTTGAGCCACGCTGGCCGTGCCATAGGCTACGACATTCTTGACGCGTATGCCCAGTTGTTCGGCAGTGTTTAAATCCACATTGTTCATGCCGGTAGCGACCACGCAGATCAGTTTCAGTGACGGTAGTGCGCGCAGTGTGGCGGCGTCCAGTGTCACTTTGTTGCTGATGGCGATGTCAGCGCCGGCCAGTCTTGCCAGGCACTCAGCAGTGTGTGTCTGATCAAAAAGTACCAGGTCAGCGACGCTGTTTCTGATCGCAGTAAAGTCAACGCCAGCGCCCATGCTGGCGGTATCCAGAAATACTGCCTTCATAAGGCGCGGGCAGCTGGTCGGTTCCAGGCGGCTTCCAGCACGGTGCTGTTGAGATTCTGTTTGGCTTGCTCCAGATACTGATGCAGACGCGTCATCACATCCGGGTTTTCACGTGCGAAACTGTAGGTTTCTGACGGGTCCAGTGCCAGATCAAACAACAGCCCCTCTGTGCCAAACTGCGATGCCTCATGATCAAAACGTGTGATGGCACTCAAGTAGTTTGACTCCAGTACCAGTTTCCATTGACCGCTGCGGACACCGGCGATGCGGTCATTCTGGAACAGGAACAGCGCTTCGTGTGGTGAAGCTGCTCCGTCGCGTATCACCGGCATGATGTCTTTGCCGTCAATGACCCTGTCAGTTGGCAGTTCACCACCCGCCAACGCCAATAATGTGGGGAACAGATCAATATTCATGACCGGCTCATCACTGGATTGTCCGGCCGGTATTATCGAAGGCCAGCGCGCAATAAAGGGCACGCGTGCGCCGCCATCCCAGGACACGCCTTTGCGGTCGCGCAGGTGGCCGGCGCTGCCTTCCATCCACGGGCCGTTGTCGGAGGTGAAGATCACCAGGGTATTATCGTCCAGCCCCAGACGGTCGAGTGTTGCCAGAATTTCACCGGTGCTCCAGTCAATCTCCTCTACGACATCGCCATAGAGTCCCGCATCAGACTGGCCTTCAAACTGATCCGATACATACAGTGGTGCATGGGGAAATGTATGGGGGACATACAGGAAAAACGGCTGGTCTTTGTTCTGTTCAATGAATCGCACGGCCTCGGCTGTGTAGCGCTCTGTCAATGTGGACTGATCCACCGGGTCTTCAATGACCTGTTCGCCGCGATACAGTTCCAGCGGGTGCATATCGTTGCTATGCAGTAAGCCATAAAATTCGTCAAAACCATTGTGAATTGGCGAGCGTTCAGGCTGGTGGCCAAGGTGCCATTTGCCAATCATGGCAGTGCGATATCCTTCGGCCTGCAGCGCTTCACCAATGGTGATTTCGTCGGGTGACAAGCCGATATTGTTGGTAGGTCTGGCGACATCCATCACCAGATCCAGCCGGATGGGATACCGGCCGGTCAACAAGCCGCCCCGCGACGGTGTGCAGGTGTTGGCACTGGCATAAAAACTGTCCAGTCGCATGCCTTCGGAGGCCATACGATCCAGATGCGGAGTTTTGATCAGGGTGGCACCGTAGATGCCCAAATCCCCATAACCAAGATCATCTGCCATGATCACCACGATGTTGGGTTTGCCCGGCGCAGGCGTTTGAGCCTGCGCAGATTGAAAACTGGCTGCAGCGTTCAACACAAGGGGGATCAGCAGAAGGGTAGTCAGCAGAAGCTTCACGGGGGTGCTCCGATCGTTGGAATTGTGGTCTAACAATATCACAAACAACATAGACGAACAGGGGCGAGGAGTTTATGCTCGAACGCATTCATAAAAAAATAACAAGCAGGGTTTTATGGAAAACAACGAGTACGACGCGATAGTTGTAGGCTCAGGCATCAGTGGTGGCTGGGCTGCCAAAGAGTTGACCGAAAAGGGCTTGAAAGTGCTGATGCTGGAACGTGGCCGCAGCCTTGAGCATGTCAAAGACTACGTCAACGAGAACAAAGAAATCTGGGAGTTTCCGCATCGCGACCGGCCAACCCGCGAGATGCTGGCCAATTACCCGGTGCTGCGGCGTGACTACCCGCTTAATGAATCTACCTTCGGCTCGTGGACAGACGAAAACGAATCCCCCTACGAAGAAATCCGTCGGTTTGACTGGTACCGCTCCTATCAGGTCGGCGGTCGTTCCTTGTTATGGGGGCGCCAGAGTTATCGCTGGAACCGCATGGATTTTGAGGCCAATGCCCGTGAAGGCATCGCCATCGATTGGCCCATCCGATACGAAGATCTGGAATCCTGGTATCACTACGTAGAAGGTTTTGCCGGTATCAGCGGTTCCATGGAAGGTCTGGATGTATTGCCCGATGGCAATTTTCTGCCGCCAATGGACCTGAACATTGTTGAAAAAGATGTGGCGGCGCGCATCAAGGCGCATTACAACGGTCATCGCCATTTGTTTATCGGCCGTACGGCCAACCTGACGGAGTCCCGTCCCGAGCAAAACAGAGTGCAGTGCCAGTATCGCAATCGTTGCTGGCGCGGTTGCTCCTTTGGGGCATTTTTCAGTACACAATCAGCTACCTTGCCGCCTGCGATGGCCACAGGCAATTTGACGCTGCGTCCCTGGTCCATCGTCACGCGCGTGTTGTATGACAAGGACACACAACGCGCCACTGGCGTGGAAGTGGTCGACGCCGAAACCAACGAGGTCATCGAGTACAAGGCACGCATTATTTTCCTGAATGCCTCCACCTTTAACACCACCTGGATTCTGATGAATTCCGCCACCGATGTGTGGCCGGATGGTCTGGGCAGCAGCAGTGGTGAGCTCGGCCACAATGTGATGGATCACCATTTCCGGCTGGGTGCGCAGGGCCGTGTGGAAGGTTATGAAGATAAGTACACCTACGGTCGCCGGCCTAATGGATTTTATGTGCCACGTTTCCGCAACCTGGGTGATGAAAAACGCGATTATCTGCGTGGGTTTGGTTACCAGGGGTCGGCCAGTCGTACCGGTTGGTCACGCAATATTGCTGAGATGAATGTGGGTGCTGATCTCAAACACACCTTGACGGAGCCGGGGCACTGGACCATAGGCATGACTGCGTTTGGTGAAATGCTGCCGTATCACGAAAACCGTATTTTTCTGAACCGTAACAAAACCGATAAATGGGGATTGCCCATTCTGGCGTTTGATGTCGCGATGCGAGAAAACGAATACGCGATGCGCCGCGACATGGTGGCTGATGCGGAAGAAATGCTGGAAGCGGCCGGTGTCAAAGATGTGCAAGGCCGCGATGTGGGTTATGCCCCCGGCATGGGCATTCACGAAATGGGCACCGCGCGCATGGGGCGTGACCCGCGCACATCGGTGTTAAACGCACATAACCAGGTGTGGGATGCGCTCAATGTGTTTGTAACCGACGGCGCCTGTATGACCTCGGCGTCCTGTGTCAATCCGTCACTGACCTACATGGCTTTGACCGCGCGCGCCGCCGATTTTGCGGTGCAGGAACTCAAGCGAGGAAACCTGTAATCATGAACAGACGTGAACTTTTGCAGATGATTGCCTCAGTAACCGGTTACGCCATGATTGGCAGCCCCTTATTGATGAGTGCTTGCACCAGTGCCAATCCGGCGCGCGGCATGGTGTTGACAGCCGATGACCAGACCTTGCTGGCGGAAATTGCTGACACCATTTTCCCGCGCACAGATACTCCTGGTGCCAAGGATGTTGGCGTACCGGAGTTGATAGTGAGATTGGTGAACAACACCTACGAAGATCTTGATCAGCAGCAGTTTCACCAAGGGCTTGCTGCGATTCGCAGCGACACGCTGGCACGCTACGGGCAATCGTTTGAAAACCTGCCAGCGGGGCAGCGCGCTGAGTTTCTCAACGCACTCAACCAGAGCGCGCTTGTCTACCGTCGCCCTCTAGGCGTGTCAGCACACTATTTTATTATGATGAAACAGCTCACCATCTTTAGCTATTTTACGTCTGAGCAGGTGCAAACCTCTGTGTTGAGACTGGTACCGGTGCCGGGACGTTTTGATGGCGACTACCCGTATGTAAAAGGCGAGACGGCCTGGTCAATCTAAAGACAGTTTCTGAGGACTATCCATGAACAGAAGACATTTTTTACGCTCCGCCGGACTGTTGGCAGGTGCCAGTCAGCTTGCCGGTTTCAGTGCACTGGCACGCGCAGCCGAGGCCAGTAACCCGTTTGGAATTCAGTTATACACCTTGCGTGCGGATCTACCTGCCGGCCCTGATGCTGTGATCAGTCAGTTGGCGCAATTTGGCTACAAACAGATCGAAAGTTATGAAGGTCCGATGGGGATGTTCTGGGGAAAATCGCCAGCTGAGTTTGGACGTTTTATCACCGGATTGGGTATGGATCTGGTGGCCAGCCACTGCAGCATTGAAGAGAATTTTGAACAGAAAGCAGCCCAGGCGGCCGAAGCGGGTATGGAGTATTTGATCTGCCCCATGATCGGGCCGCAGGAATCCTTGGACGCCTACAAACGTTTTGCTGACCGGTTTAATCGGTGTGGTGAAATCTGTCGTGACGTCGGCCTGAAGTTTGGTTATCACAACCACCATTATTCGTTTTTCGAGATGGACGGTCAGATTCCCCACGATGTCATGATGCAGAACACCGATCCTGCGCTGGTGGAATACGAGATGGATATTTTCTGGTTGGTGGCGGCGGGGCAGGATCCAGTGGCGTGGCTGCGCAAATACCCGGGGCGTTTTACCTTCGCGCATGTGAAAGACAGACTGCCTGATCAGCCTTCCAATTCGTTTACCGCGTCAACAACGCTGGGGCGTGGGTTTATTGATTACGCAAGCATACTGCCCATCGCCAAGTCGCTGGGCATGAAATATTTTATGGTTGAGCAGGAAGCGTTTGAGGGCACCACGCCGCTGGACAGCAGCCGTGACAATGCAGTGTATATGCGCAATTTAAATGTTTGATCTGATGTGTTGATCGGTCTCAGGCATCTATCCGGGAGTCTCACAACTCCCGGATTTTGATGTTGCGGAATCTCACCACGTCGCCATGATCCTGCAGGCCAATATGGCCTTGCTGCATAGCACCAAATTCGTTGTGATCTTTGAATTTGCTGTTGCGCAACATCTCAAACCATTGCACAGTCCAGCGTTCATAACGCAGCACCATTTCACCGTTCAGCCAGTGTTCAACCACTGGGCCTTGGGAGACAATGCGCGCCTGATTCCACTCGCCAAAGGGTTTTGCCGTTTTGGGATTGATGGGGATCAGATCGTACAGAGTGCCGGCCTGGCGATTGCCATTTACACCTAAAAAGCTATCCGGATGATTGGCATCATCCAGCACTTGCATTTCTAGCGCTGACCAATAAATCATCTGCGTGGGCTGTTCCAGTGCGTGATAGAAAATGCCACTGTTGCTGCCACGGTCAACCATCCATTCCAGTTGCAGATCAAAATCGCGGAAGATGCGCTTGGTGATGATGTCGCCGACCGGGCGTCTGTCTTCGCGCGGGCGAAACACCAGCGCGTCGTCTTCAATCACCCAGCCTTGCGCCGGGAACGTGTCGCTATTGTATTGTCGCCACTCTTCAGTCGAGCTGCCGTCAAATAATGTGATCCAGTCCCCTGCGTCGGCACTGCCAGCAGAGCGCCCATTCTGTCGTGATTCGGCCGCCAGCAAAAACAGCACAGCGCTGCTCAGCAATGCGGTTATCAATGACACCATCAGCAGTCTTTTGATCATAAGAAAACCCGGCGCGGTGCGCGTTAGATGCCCAGTATTTTGCGATTGAGCGATTCGTCGGGCTGTTGCCCTACAAAATCATCAAAGGCTTTGTCTGTCACTTGAATAATGTGCTGGTTGATAAACGGTGCGCCTTCTGCGGCGCCTTGCTCCGGATGCTTGATGCAACATTCCCATTCCATCACTGCCCAGCCGTCGTACCCATATTGTGTCAGTTTGCTGAAGATGCCAACAAAATCCACCTGTCCGTCACCCAGCGAGCGGAATCGGCCAGGACGATCAATCCAGTCCTGATAGCCACCGTACACCCCGCTGCGTCCTGTGGGATTGAACTCCGCATCCTTGACGTGAAACATACCAATTTTTTCGTGATAGATATCGATAAATTGCAGATAGTCCAATTGTTGCAAAACAAAATGACTGGGGTCGAACAGGATGCGCGCCCGACAGTGATTGCCGCTGGCTTCCAGAAAGCGCTCGTAACTGACGCCATCGTGCAAGTCTTCACCGGGATGGATTTCATAACACACGTCCACTCCGTGTTCATCAAACACATTGAGAATAGGCAGCCAGCGTTTTGCAAGTTCTGCAAAACCCTGCTGCACCAGGCCAGAAGGTCGCTGCGGCCACGGGTAAACGGTGTGCCACATCAAGGCGCCCGGAAAACTGGCATGTACATTGATACCAAGATGCCGGCTGGCTTTTGCAGCCATTTTCACCTGATTGACAGCCCAGTCAGTGCGTGCAGACGGGTTGCCACGCAGCTGTTCAGGGGCAAAACCGTCAAACATCTCGTTATACGCAGGGTGCACAGCAACCAGCTGGCCTTGCAGATGTGTGCTGAGTTCGGTGATCTCCAGCCCGTGTGCATTGATGCGCCCTTTGTAGTCATCCGCAAAGGTTTTGCTGTCCGCCAGGCGTTCCAGATCGATCAGGCGTTTATCCCAGGTGGGTATCTGAATCCCCTTGTATCCAAGATCAGCTGCCCATTGGCAGATGCCGTCGATGGTATTAAAAGGCGCTTTGTCATCCACAAACTGCGCCAGAAAAATGCCAGGGCCTTTGATGGTTTTTGGCGTGGTTTTTGTTGTCTTGCTCATGAACGATTAAACCTCGATGGCGGTCCACTTTTGCGCGGATGTTGACGAGCGCACCATAGCTTCAATAAAGGCCATGCCTCTGACACCGTCCCTTATGCCGGGGTAGTCATGATCTTTGCTGGCGTTGCCCAGCAAATCCAGTGCAAACGCGCTATAGATATTGGCAAAGGCTTCAATAAATCCTTCAGGATGCCCGGCTGGCAGACGTGTAGCCAGCACTGCGGCTGCAGAGAGTCCGGATGAACCACTGCGATAAATCTGCTCAGGCTGCCCGGTCATTTTTATATGCAAGGCGTTGTTGTCCTGATGTGACCATTCCAGCCCGCCCAGTTCACCATAGACACGCAGACGCACATTATTTTCCTCTCCCGCAGCAACCTGTGTGGCAATCAAAACCCCGCTGGCGCCGCCTTCAAAATGTAATAACGCGCAGGCATCGTCATCGACTTGCCGACCCGGCACAATCGAATTGAGCTCGGCACAGACGTCGGTGATGTTCAAGCCGCTGACATACTCCGCCAGATGTGCAGCATGGGTGCCGATATCACCGACTGCACCGGCACCGGCCAAAGTGGGATCGGTGCGCCAGGATGCCTGTTTATGCTGCTGATTCTCTAATGCGGTGCTAAGCCAGCCCTGAGGATACTCAATAAAAATCTTGCGAATGCGGCCAAACTGCCCGCTGGCCACGCGATGGCGCGCCTCTTTGATCATCGGGTAGCCGGCATAGGTATGTGTCACTGCCAGTTTGCAGGAGGAGTCTTGCAGCGCGCTTGCAATCTGTTTGGCCTGCAGCAAGGATAAGGTCAGCGGCTTGTCCACAATGACGTGAAAGCCATGTTGTAATGCCAGCAGGACAGGGCCGGCATGCAAATGGTTGGGCGTCACAATCGCAACTGCCTGCATGCGTTGACCCGCGGGCAAGGATGCTTCCGTTAGCAGCAGCTCAGTGTAAGAACCATAAACGCGCTCTGGCGCCAGATTCAACAACTCGCCGCTGCGACGGGAATTCGATGGATCACTGCTGAATGCGCCGCACACCAGTTCGTAGTGACCATCCAGTGCGGCTGCTTTGCGGTGTACGGCGCCGATAAAAGAACCTTCGCCGCCGCCTATCATGCCCAGTCTTATTTTTTTCATACGCTAAATAACGATTCCAAATTTCCTGTCAATTCATTAGAGTTTGAACGTCATTAGAGTTTGAATGCATTCAGTAAGACAAGCAAGCCTCCACTGCCTGCAGTCGGGCACAGAATAACAACAAGCCAATAGCACGGGAAAACCACTCATGACGTCCAGCCCATACCTCATTACTCGCCTCAGTCTGATGATGTTTTTGCAATTTTTTGTCTGGGGGGCATTTTTTGTCACGCTTGGCAGTTATCTGCTGGAAGTGTTCAAAAATGAATCCGGCATTAACACCATCATTGGTCAAGCGTTTGCAACCCATAACTGGGCAGCACTGCTGGCGCCCTTGTTTGTGGGATTGTTGGCGGACCGCTTTGTGAACGCAGAGCGTCTGAACGCAGTCTGCCAGCTTGCCGGCGGTGGCGTGCTCTGGTACGCGGCCTCAGTCACCGACCCCGGCGTGTTTATCTGGACCATGTTTGCCTATTTTATGTTGTATATGCCAACGCTGGCGCTGGCTAACACCATTGCGTTTTCCAATATAGACGACCCGGACAAACAGTTCCCAGCCATTCGTGTGTGGGGTACTGTCGGTTGGATTCTGGCCGGGTTTATTGTGGCGCAGACCGTATTGGGATTTGTGAATATCCCGATTCTGCAGATGTTAACAGGGGCTGATAATGCTCAGAGCACCAACATTCCGCTCAAAATGGCGGCAATCCTGTCAGTCATCTACGGTCTGTACAGCCTGACCCTGCCCGCCACGCCTCCCAAAGCCAAAGGTCAGGCATTCAGTGTTAGCAAGGCCTTGGGCATGGATGCATTGATGCTGATGAAAGAGCGCAACTTTTTTATTTTTGCGCTCAGCAGCTTTCTGATCAGTATTCCGCTGGCGTTTTATTACGCGCGCACCAATGACTTTGTGGCCGCCATGGCATTTGGTAACCAGTCTGCGTCGTTTATGGCGATTGGTCAGATGAGCGAAGTCTTGTTTATGTTGCTGGTGCCATTTTTTATTGTGCGCTTTGGTGTGAAGTGGATGTTGATGGTTGCCATGGCGGCGTGGGCGCTGCGTTATCTGGTTTTCGCCAGCTTCCCCGAATCCGCTGCGCTGTTGATTTTTGGTATTGCCCTGCATGGCATTTGTTACGACTTCTTTTTTGTCACCGGGCAATTGTATGTCGATCGCAAAGCGCCTGTGGCCATTCGGGCCAGTGCGCAAGGGTTGTTTGCCTTGCTCACTTACGGCGCGGGCATGTTGGTGGGTAACTATATTCTGGGCTGGTGGGGTGACAATATTGCGCTGGATGGTTCAACACAGGCCGGCTGGTTACAAGGCGCATTCAGTTTCTGGATCATGCCAGCAGTGCTGGCAGCCGCAATTCTGCTGTTCTTTTCACTCACCTTTAAACGCGAAGAACAGAACGATGAACCTGGCAACAAGGGAGTCAGCGCATGAGCCATCAACTCAATCGTCGTGAGCTGCTGCGTAAAGCAGCTCAAGTGTCGATGCTGGCATCGGCCGGTGTTGTGCTTCCACGTGGGGTCAGTGCGGCCGAGTTTGTGGTTGAGCCTTTTCAGAATCGCGGCAATATCAGACACTCGGTTGCGCAGTGGACCTACGGGTTTTTATCACTGGAAGAACTGTGTGCGGCGGTCAAGGAAATCGGTTTTGCGGCGATCGACCTCATTGGCCCTCAGCAATGGCAGATTCTTAAAGATCACGGTATCGATTGCTCTATGTGTAATGGCGCTGAAATCAGTCTGACCGAAGGCTGGAATAATCCCGACAATCACAGCACATTGATCAACAACTATCAAAATCACATCGAACTGATGGCGCAGGCCGGTTATAAAAATCTGATCTGTTTTAGCGGTAACCGCAACAGTATGGATGATGAAATCGGGCTGCAGCACTGCTCTGACGGACTAAAACAAATCATGAGTCTGGCCGAGCGCAATAACATCGTGATCCACATGGAGCTGTTTAATAGCAAAATTGATCATCCTGACTATATGTGTGACAGCTCAGCCTGGGGCATTGAGTTATGCCAGCGTATTGGCTCGCCAAACTTCAAGTTGCTGTACGACATCTACCACATGCAGGTTCAGGAAGGTGATGTGATCAGAACCATTCGTGATCATCACCAATGGTTTGGTCATTACCACACGGCTGGCGTCCCGGGTCGTAATGAAATTGATGACACGCAGGAGCTGTATTACCCGGCCATTATGCGGGCCATTGTGGCAACCGGATTTGATGGATATGTGGCGCAGGAGTTTATTCCGCGGCGTGGAGAAAACAACAACCGCACTAACGCTGAACGAATCGCTTCGCTGGCGCAGTCGGTTGCTATTTGTGATATCTGAAAGCAGTGGTTACTGAGGGCGGTGGAAGCGGCCCATGTACACTGATTTGGCCAGCACGTGACCTTCCATGGCGGCCATCACCGCATCACGGGTTGCAATCGGATCATCACTTGCCGTCACGTCGATGCTTGTTGCCAGCGCATATACTTCAAACAGGTAGTGGTGTTTAGGGCGGGTTGCTGGCGCGCCCGGGCCACGGTAAACACGGCCGGTGGCGCTGATTTGTGAGGCGCCGTTGGGGAGCTGATCCCCTGCTGGCTGGCCCTCGGCGAGACCGCTGGCATCACCCGGGATATTCCAAACCACCCAATGTACCTGGGTTTTTGTGCCCCGGTTAGGTGCAAAGTCCAGGTCAACCATGTTGACCACAAAACTCTGAGTGCCTTCCGGGACATTAACCCAGCTAAGAGCGGGCGACGTACCACCACCGGGTGCTGCGCCTTCTGCCGCCTGCGTGAAACGCACGGGAATATCCGCGCCATCGTCAAAACCATCTACGTCCAGCATAAAGTTGGCAGGCGCTTGCGCCTGAGTTGCTGCAGCCATCATTGTCATCACCAGAGTTGCAAAGATTTTTTTGAAAACGTTCATGTTTCTCTCCTGTTTTTATTTCTATAAGTCGGTTTTTACTGACCGACAAGGCATTACGGCACGTTGCCAGACCAAAATAATCCCGCCATGACTGTTTTTTTTGGTAACAGCCTTGATCATAAACAAAGGCGGCGTGCCAAGGAAGCATTTGATATTCGCTTGCTCGAAAACAAACACGGGCGAATGTATAATCCGGCCGCTTTGATGAAATTGCGGCGGAATTTGGTCAGTAAGAGGATCAGTATGGTGCGGCGGACAAAAGAGGAAGCGCTAAAGACGCGAAGCCGTATTATGGATGCGGCGGTTGATGTTTTTTTTGACAGGGGCGTGGCAAATGCTACGTTGAATGATATCGCGACACGGGCAGATGTAACCCGCGGTGCAATCTATTGGCACTTCAAGAATAAACTGGATGTATTTGATGCCTTGCATGACCAGTTACAGTTGTCGTTTGCCGACACAATTCTGTCGGATCTGCGCAATGATCATCCGCATCCCTTGCTTCAGCTGGAACGCTTGTGCTCAGACTTGCTTATTGATCTGGAGAACAATCAACATAAGTTCAAAGTGCTGAGTATTCTATTTTTCAAATGTGACTATAACGGCGAGATGGGACACTTTCTTGATTTGCAGAACGCGCGTAAGAAGCAGAATATCCAGCTGTTTTCCGAGTATTTTGCGCGCGCAAAAAAGCACAAACATCTGCCAGCTGATGTGGATACCATGATCGTGAGTATGGCCTTGATGTCCTACGTCACCGGCATTGTGGTGGACTATCTGCGCGATACCAACAGCATTGTCATGCGAGAGCATGCACCCAAATTCATGCGGTTTTTCTTTAAAAACCTGGGCTGAGCGCAGCGTAAGTGCGCCGTTCGCCATGCTTGCCCTTCAGTATTGAGGGCCGCTTGCAGTTGGTGCCCTACGTATTCGTCTGTCCGGTGTTAACGCAAGTTGTAGATTGATGCTACTGCTGCCCTCTGCCGAGACAGTTATCAGGTGCTCCTGCGCCAGGTCATTGGGCCGGGCGCGCGCATGCCAGACTTTGAAACGGTAATCGCCGGCCGGCAACGATGCCAAGGTGGCTTTGCCACTGGCATCACTCATCGCCATCAAGTGAGAGTCTCCCACGTAGACGTAACCCAGCATCCAGTCGTGGATGTTGCAGCCAATAACTGCAACACCCGCCTTGTCAAACAACACCGGTTCGGCGGTATCACCGGTGTACAGTGGCAATTCAAAACGTTTGGTATCGGAGTAGGAATAAACATGGTGATGGATGTCATCGCTGTTGGGAAACGATACCTGACTGTTTTTAACCACCATTAACACCGGCCCTACAAATTCCTTGTCGACCTGATCCATGGCGCCGGTGAGTGACCAGTCCGCAGGAAGTGGGAGCTGTGGCGCAATAATTTCAATCACCGCCTCGGCGACTGGCTGACCCGCCGAGTCAGTCAGCACAACCTCTAGCTCACCCGCCTGGGTACCCAAAACACTGGCTGACGCGAGTAGCAGGGCAGCTATTGATTTCAACGGCAAATGATTCAAGGCCTGAGAAAGAGTCTTTTGATACACACGCGTAACAGTCATAAGTCCACTCAGAAGCGCACATTAAATTCGGCGCGCAGATTGTTGTTGAAGTACTTGTTGCCCTGATTGGCGCGTGACAATAAACGCTCGAAACCCAGCGTTAAACCGGTATCGCGGGCCAGCGGGATGTTCCAGTCCAGTGAAAGACCCTGCGTATCAGCGTTCAGCAAGTAGGTGACATAATCCTTGCCAATGCCAGCATCGCGCGCGATGGCTTTGGTGATGTTCAACAATGGTGTACCAGGGCGTGAGCTGGCATCTATTTCACCTTGTCGATAACGATACCCGATGGTCACTGCGCTGGCGTTTAACAGTGTGTACTCCAGCCGTGCGGTGAATTCCTGGCTGTGTTGGGTGAACACATCGCTGCCGAAGCGCGGATTAAAAATCAGATTGTCATCGGGCTGTGCATGTCGTTGCCGAGAATTAACACCCATATTCAACAACCATTCCGGAGTCAGACGTTTACTGACCGACAGAGACAGGAGTCTGACCCAGCTGTCACGCAAAGATTCGCTGAATTCCACGCGGTTCAGTGACAGGCCGACATTAAAGCGGGGGGCATATGGGCCCAGGCCGGCGCGATGGCTATAGGCCAAATTGAGTCCGGCCAGAATGCTTTCCAAACCCTGCGTGCGCAGATATTGACGGGCGCCGAGTTCAGCACCTATTGATAAGCGGTTGCCTGGGCTGGTCACAAAATAGCGATTTATCCGATAGTTCACATCGGCAAAATTATCGCCAAACACGTTGGGCTCAGCCAGCGCGTTCGGGATATTGCTGTGGGAGTTGACTGACAGACTCAATACAGAGTCTGTTTCGGCATGCGCGGGGCTGAGCATGCCCGTTACGCCAAGACCCAGCATAAAGATCCACGGTTTTAGTTGGTCAGCAGATGTCATTGTTGCGCTCAGCCAAGTCCATTTCCTGCGCCAGACAGTAGCACTGGAATGGACTTTAGCCAAGTTTTGCAGAGACAGTTAACCAAATGTTTTTCGTACCCGAAGCTGCACAAACTCTCTCGGATCCATACGTTGCTGCTCCAGAAAAGCCAGCGACTGTGTTGTCCGGTCAGACCAGGTTTCCCGGATGGCCCTGAAGTCATCCCAGTGGGTGTATTCAGCACGCACCACAACACCATTGGAAAACGTCTTTTCTGTGAACAACTGCACATTGTTGCGCAATTCACGAACACGTCGTTGATCCGGGTTGTACGTGGTATCACGGAAATAGGGGTTGTAGTTGACTCCCCAGCTCATGCCAAGCTGCTGCAGATCCTGCTCAAACGACACGCGGCCGCGAAATGGCCGTTGGTTGGAGATGGAGCGCACGCGCTCGCTGGTCGGGTCAGTCACTCGGGTGCGATCAAACTGGGCGCTCAAGGTCAACCTGGCGCCAGTCAACCCTAATGAGTCAAAGGGTAAGCGCAGGTTTACCGCAGCACGATCCAAAGTGCCGTCACCAATATTGCCGGTGGCTGTCAGGCCTGCGGGCAAGGGAATCTGATCAATCACATCACTGATTTCATCATGACGTAAGGTCAGCCCAAGCACCGCGCGTTCACTGAAGCGTTTTTCATATACCGCTTCGGCAACCCAGCGTTGTTGCGGGCGCAGGTCGAGATTCCCCCCAAAATATTGGTCATCAGTCAACGAACTGGAGGCCGCAAAATCCGAGAAATCCAACTGCCCTAGTTCGCGCTCTAGGCGAACACGCAATTGTTCGGTTTCGCTCATGTCCCACGTGGCAGCCACTCGGGGTTTCGGGTAAAAGAAGCTGCGCTCGGCGCCAGCACCACCGGTTTGTTTGATAGTGGATCGTTCCAGTCGAGTACCGGCTTCGATTTTCAGCGTGTCATTCACTGTCCAGCTTGCGATGGAAGACAGCTCCGTACGCAATTCCGATACTTTGGTTGTCGACAGCGGAAGATCGATCATATTTCCGTTGTTGGTAAAGCGCTGCTGTGTGTCCAACACGTTATAAGCCACTTCCGCACTGGATTCGATGTTGAGATTGTCGGTAACAGACCAACGCATCACTGAGCGCAGAATAGATTCCTGGTTTTCGGTATCACTGACAAACAGTTGTTCGGCGTTGCTCAGGCTGGCGAGATTGATCAGATCCGTGCGTTCCAGATTATGAATCAGTCGGGTTTCAAGGCTCATGCGTTCGTTAAGCTGATTCTCCAGCCTGGCTGCAAAGTCCGCATTACGGACATCGTTTGTTGTATTGTAACGACGTGCTGCAGTTGCAGAGTCATACGCTACCCACTCTTCGTACACGTAGTCGGTGAAACCTGAAGTCAGCTCCAGTTTGCCAATGCGCAAGGGCGCCGACCAGCTGGCGCGTCCTGACCAACCGTCACCGTCAAATCGATTGTTGATTGTTTCCTGCAGCAAGGTGTTGCCATCAGCATCGGTTCTGATCAATGTGCCGTGGCCGGTAGAATCATTCATGGCCACTACGCGTGCCAACATCAGTGAAGTTGTGCGTCCGTTGTTATTGGCATTGAACTCATAACGTCCACCGGGCAGGGTCGGACCTCCATCAAAAAAGTATCCTTGCGCGACCACGGTGTGCTGACGGGACACATCTTCCTTTAACACCACATTAACAACCACAGAGTGACCCTGCATATCGATACCGGGTGTGGCGCCTCGTATCAACTCAATATGCGACACGCGAGATGCCACCGTACGCCCCAACACCGAGCTTACGGAGTCAGATTTGGATGCCGGGCGTGCGCCATTGATCAGTACGTTTCCGCCAGCGCCCGCAAAACCTCGCACATCATCACCGTTGCTGATATTAAAACCCGGTATGCGGCTCACCATGTCCTGCGCTGTGGCGGGGTTGGAGCTGGCAAAAAAATCCGGTTGATACATCAACACGGTTTCACTGATTACCGGTATGGGTGCGCTGGTCTCCTGTGCTAATGCAGAACCTGCAACAAAGGATGACAGTGCGATAGATATGATTAACTTATTGTTCATGTAACTCTCCCTGAAAACATTGGCAGTGACCGCAATCACTGTCTTGACCCAGGGGGTAAAGCAAAACCCGGGCCACAATAAATTATGTTTAATATCAATAAGATATTTCTATAAAAAGTGCGAGGTGTGGCGTGAGACGCCAAGGCTTGGTGAGTTAAACCAAACCTTGGCGGAACACAGTGTTGCAGGCTTTCAACGGGCAGATGTCACATTGTCAGACGGATTACGGTCGATCAATTTGTTAATAGGGTCAATGCCCAGCGTCTCAGGACGGGCATTGACCGTCACTGAAATTTGCTGTTGATTATGTTCAATCAGATGTTTTTGCAGATACAACACCTCGGGCACACCCGTTGCCGGGTCTTCCGCCCCAAACACACCAATATCCACCCAGTCCCTGATGGTGATTTCACTTTCTTCACCGCCACCGCTGGCCTCAAATTTGCGGGCACTGACGTCAATCACCACCTCATACTGACCATCAGCCAGTTCAGTCAGTTGTGAGTCCGTCACACGCAAATCAAATAGCACAATACGCTCGAGCATATCGGTGATCACACTCTGATATTCATCAGGCGTGAAGGCGCGGATGCTACTGATCAGGTCACGGGTGGTGGGGAAGGGCGCTTCACCAAATGCAAACTTGTCGAGGAAGTCTGCCAAGGCCAGGTTCATATTATCTTCGCCGATGTAGTCCTTGATGGCGTACAACACCAGACTGCCTTTGCGGTAGTGAATGTAGGGCTGGTTTTCCACCAGATACAAAGGCATTTCATCAATGGCTTCGCCGCCACGACCCTGCAGATAACGATCCAGCTCAAATGCCAGGAAACGTTTCATGTGGTCAGCGCCATACTCACGTTCCATGGCCATCAATGCAGAATATTGTGCCAGCGACTCCACAATCATGGTGGAGCCCTGCACATCCGCACCGATCACCTGATGACCCCACCACTGGTGAGCCAGTTCATGCGCGGTGACATAAAACACATAGTCGATTTCTTTGGGATCACGCAGGTCAGCAATAAACCCGATGGCCTCTGAAAACGGGATAGTGTTTGGAAATGCTTGCGCAAACGTGCCCTGAAAGCGCGGGAATTCCAGAATACGGAACTGGCGATACTGATACGGTGAAAAATTCTCTGTGAAATATGCCAGCGAATTTTTGGTAGAACGAATCATGGTATCGATATTGTAGTCGTGCACGTAATACACCTCGATGGCAACATCATCGCCGTTCGGGTTGGTCCAGGTGTCTTTTTTCACCTGATAGTCGGCCGACATAAACGAGTAGAAGTTCCAGATGGGTGTATCCATACGGTAGTGGAAGTAACGTCGATTGTTGTCTTCCCACTCGCGGATCAGATAACCAGGTGCCAGCGCAATCTGGTCTGGTGAGGTCGACACAATGGTTTCAAAGTTGACCCGGTTGCCACCACCCAGCCCGCTTTTCATCAAGGCCTCAGCATCATCTATGCTGGCTGCGCGCTGTACCGGGGGCAGGTCAAAGCGCCGTCGCACGTTATTGTCCTGCAGTTCCTGCGAACGCTGATAACCAATCTGTGGGAATGCCGCACCGTTGTTAAAAAAAGTGCCGTTGGAGGTCAATTCTGCCCCATGACCGCTGTTGGCAAACCCGGGTGTAGTCCATGACACATCAAAATCCATGGTCAGGTCAGTCCCCGCCGCCATCGGTGTTCTCAGTTCATAAATGCGATAGCCCAGTTCTTCATCCGCATGTGTCAGGGTAGCGCCCGGAATATCCAGCATCTGCAAGTCAAGATTTGGCATCAGACTGATATGAATCTCGCTGATGGCCTGAGACGTGGTATTACTGAGGCTATAGCGACCCTTGATCATCACATCACGAGTATCCGGGAAGATGTCCACTTCAGCATACACACTGGTGACTGCTGGTTGCGCGAGGTCAGCATTGGCCTGATAACGTTGCTCATAAGTCGCCTGCCGGCGTTCGCGATCACGCGCCGTGGTGTAGTCATTCAAAACATTGGTGTTGTAGTAAATCCAGCCGCCGGTCGCTACAAACAAACTGCCGACCACGCCCAGGGACATCAGCATGGGACGCGTCAGGCGTTGCCGTGCCACTTTCAGGCGATTGCGCCAGTCATCCTCGATGCCACGTGGCCACAGCAATTGGACAAATAGCAGCAGCAAACAACCAAACAATCCCCAGTACAATGTCTGCCACAGGTAAGGCACCAGATTGTGGCCATAACCGGTAAAGCTGGAGTAAACCGGGCTCAACATGCGCATGCGATACAAAGCATGTTCAAGGCCGATCTGCGGCGCTGCCATCAGGAATACCACGTAGATCACCATCAAGGCCATCGCAAAAAACTTGTTGCGGGTCAGGATGTAAGCAAAGATGGCCAGCACCATCATCAGGTAGATCGGAAACTGGAAAAAGAACAACAATCCAGCCAAATAGTGCAGTAATTCAATCTCATAAAATCCGCGCGACAGCTGCACGCCAATACCTGCCAACATGGCCGACAACATCATCGCCACAATCACCAGAGTCAATGCAGATAACTTGGCGGCCAGCATCACCCCATTCCTGAACGGCATGGCATCCACAATGCCCGCAATACGTACCTGACGCTCGCGCACCATCAGTTCACCCGCGTAGTAGACCAGGACAAAAAGCAGTGATAAGGAAAACGCACCATTGATAATGTCCACCATGATGGCAGTGGTCGGATAAACCGCTGTGCCGAACAGATTGCCCAGATTGCCTGCTGCGTTAGCAACAATCATCACCAGACCCATCAATAACAAAATCAAAAATGCTGTACTGCGTACAATGCTTTTTACTTCGAGGCGGGTTTGTGACCAGTACTGCTGTACTTGGGTTGCCAGTCCGAATTGCTGCTGCACACGCGGTAGCGGCGCCGATAAGGATGCAGACGAAGCGGTTTCACTCTCCTGCAACGTGGCTTTTTTGAGCTGTTTGCGCGAAGGATTGATGTTAAACGGGTAAAGCAGTGATGCCAGTCCTAAAAAAGCTAACGCAATCACCATCCAGAACAGCCTGTTGACCAGAAACGCACCTTCAAAGGCCGGCATCAAGGCGTTCTTTTCAAACACCGTCCAGTAGCGGGTAACTTCCAATAAGGCTGTGGCACCAAACGGATCCAGCATACTGATGGTTTCAACGGTTGCCGGTTCATTAAAGGTTTCCAGCAAAAATGTCAGCATCAACAAGGCCACCATGCCGGTGTAGGTTGCCATCATGCTGCGTGTTGCGGTGGCGATACAAAACAGGATACTGGAACAGATAAACAAATTGGGCAGACCTACCAGCCAGATACTGTACCAATAGGGGTACAGGCTAAATGCGCCAATGCGTTCCTGATCCAGCCACGGCATGAACTCGCCAATCAAAACGCCTAGTGCAGCAGCCAGATAAATACCGGCAGCAAACACAAAGGAGCCAAAAAAACGGCCATACACATATTCGAATTTGCGTACCGGTGTGGACAAAAACAGTTCCGCCATCTTCAGTTCATGGTCGCGGATAACACCGTTGGCAGAAAACGCAATAGCGCCGAGCAAAGTGATGACCGACAAGGTGCTCAGTTGAATCAGAATGGCAAAGGGGGAATTGATATTGACGTTACTGAAGTCACCTCCAAGTTGCACCCCGTCAGTCGTGGTGCCGAGAAATGACAACAGGAAAAACACGCCGGACAGTACATAAAACAGGTACTGACGACGATGGAAATTCATTTCAAATTTTGCAATGGTCCAAAACATGACAGTGCTCCTTTAGTCGCTGGCCTTACACCGCAACGTTGATGTCATGTTTGATCAAGGTGGAGAAATACACATCCTCCAGATCGACCTCCTGTGCGTCGAAACCCTCGGGCTGGGTCGGGCTGAGCACATGGATTACCGTCTCACCTTCGGTCAGGTGCGAGAGAATCACCTGATACTGTTGTTGATATGCAGGCAGGGCATCGCGCTTGACGCGTTTGCGCCATATGCTGCCACGCAACTGGTTGATAACCTCTCGGGGGCGGCCACTGAGCAGGATTTCACCTTTACCCATGATGGCCATGTTCTGGCACAGATCACTGACATCTTCCACAATGTGTGTCGACAATATCACCACAATGTTTTCGCCAATCTCTGCCAGCAGGTTGTGAAAGCGGTTGCGCTCTGAGGGGTCAAGACCGGCTGTTGGTTCATCAACAATGATCAGTCTGGGGTTGCCAATCAAGGCCTGGGCGATACCAAAGCGCTGTTTCATGCCGCCCGAAAACGTATCGATGGCTTTTTTCCTGACGTCATACAGGTTGGTTTTATGCAGCAGAGCGTCAACCATCTCGCGGCGCTCTGCTTTGTTGCTGACGCCCTTCAATATGGCAAAGTGATCCAGCATATCCAGCGGTGTCATCTTGGGATAACTGCCAAAATCCTGGGGCAGATATCCCAGTACTTTGCGCAGGCTGTCCTTGTCTTCAAGAATATTGATCTCATCCAGAAACGCTGTTCCGCTGTCAGCTTCCTGCAGAGTGGCCAAGGTACGCATTAAAGATGATTTGCCGGCACCGTTTGGCCCCAACAGCCCGAACATGCCGGTGGGTATGTCCAGCGTGATGTTGTTGAGCGCGCGTACGCCGTTTTTGTAAGTTTTGGACAGGCCTTTGATCGAGAGCATGCTGAGAAATTCCTTCTTGTGTCGTTGCAGTCAATATTATCTGGGTTGCCAGACCCGTCAGCAGGAACAGAGTCCACCTTCGGGTCGGCGTTAATCAGCGTTAGCAATATCCAAGCCAAAAATCAATCCATTGATTTTGCTTGAATATTTCGTTTTTATAGGCTGGTGAAGCAGCGAAAATCGCCAACAATTGGCAATTTTTACTGCGCACGCTCTGCAGCACTGGCATCTCGAATTGCTTTGAATTCATTGCCATCAAACCAGTTTGGCCAGGTATTTTCCTGGCTCAGGCGATGACCAATGCCAAAATACAGATCAATGTCCATCACGGTACCTCGCAAATCCCAGCTGGCATCATATTCGTCAGCGGGCGAATGATAACGATTGTCCACATAATCCTGCGCTTGGGCAGCGCCCCATTCCGGGCCATGCTCGGCACTGTCCTGCCCGGACTTGGCGTACAACGCAGGAACACCCTGGCGGGCAAAGTTCAGGTGGTCAGAGCGGTAGTAGGAGCCGCGCTCAGGGTGAGGTTCAGCCACGACATAACGCCCCGGTTGTTTCACCAACTCGTCACGCAGGTAATCTTCCAGCTCGCTGTTGCCATAACCAACAACAACCATGTCATTCATGGGGCCTGTTACGGCAGGTGCATCAATGTTGATGTTTGCCACGGTTTTGCTTAACGGAAACACTGGATTCTCGGTATACCATTGCGCGCCCAGCAATCCGGATTCTTCGGCTGTAACAGCCAGAAAAACCACCGATCGTTTGGGGGGCTGCGGATGCTCGGCAAATTGTCTGGCCAACGATAACAAAGCGGCGGTGCCGGCGGCATTATCCACGGCGCCGTTGTAGATGTTGTCGCCGGGCAACTCCGGGTTAGTGCCCAGATGGTCCCAATGCGCGGTATAAATAATGGTTTCATCCGGCCGCTCTGAGCCCGGGATCATCGCAATCACATTATTGGATGATGAGGTGCGCACGGTGTTGCTCAAGCGTGTACTGGCGCGAATATCTTTGATGGGGACAGCTTTGAACCCGGGCTGGGCAGCGGCGCTGACCAGGTTGTCAAAATTCAAACCGGCACCATTAAACAAATGACGGGCAGAATCCTGTGTCAACCAGCCTATGACCGCACTGTTGTGTGTCCCGCCGCCTTCGGCACTGAGCACAATCTGCGAACCAGTCCAGCTGTTACGGACAACATCCCAGCCATAGGCCGCTGCGCCGGTTTCGTGAATGATCAAAGCCCCGGCTGCACCCTGAAGCGCAGCCTCAGCATATTTATAAGGCCAACGGCCGTACCAGGTCATGGCATTGCCGTTAAACAGTGCCGGATCTTGCGTGGCGTATCCCGGGTCATTCACCAGGATGACCACAGTCTTGCCACGTACATCGATGTCAGCGTAATCATTCCAGCCGCGCTCGGGCGCCACAATTCCGTAGCCCACAAATACCATTTCGCTATTAACAAGTTCGACGGCCTCGGTTTCCTGATAAGTGGCCACCACCATGTCGTCGGCATAACTCAGATCAGCAATATAGTCACCACCACGCAGGCTCAGTGTTGGACTATTGGTGACAGTGATTTCAGTCACCGGGACTGCCTGCAGATAGCTGTCGCCGTTGCCGGGTTGAATGCCCAGCAGTTCAAACTGTTGCTGCAAGTAGTCTGTTGTCAGTTTTTCGCCCGGGGTGGCCGGCGCGCGCCCGCCAAACTCATCGGATGCCAGCACCGCGATATGCCGGTGCAATTCAGCTTCTGTCAGATTGATGGGTTCATTGGTGGTTTGATGGGTGGATTGATCGATAGGTTCATTGTTTGCTGGACTGCAGGCGCTGGTCAGCGTCAGCGCTAAAATCAAGCCTGTATATTTGAAGTTCATGAGGCGATACCTGTCTGGTCGAAACAGGCTACATAATACAGAAAATCGCTCTAAACATTATGGAATTGTTTGTACAGACTCTCTCTGAAATCCGGGTGTGCAATGCCAATCAATAACTGCGCGCGTTCACGCAGGCTGGTGCCGCGCAGACGCGCCACGCCGTACTCGGTTACGACATAATCAACCTGCGCCCGCGAGGTGACCACGCCCGCACCGGGTGACAGCTGGGCGGTAATGCGTGATTCGCGGCCGCCTTGCGCTGTTGAGGGCAACGCCATAATGGAACGGCCACCGGCGGATAACTGCGAGCCCGTCACAAAATCGACCTGTCCTCCAAACCCGGAGTAGATGCGGTTACCGATGGAATCGGAACTCACCTGTCCACCCAGGTCAATCTGTATGGCGCTGTTGATGGACACAGTCTGGGGGTTTTTGCGGATAACAGCAGGAGAGTTTACATAGGCGACGTCCAGAAACAGCACCTCGGTGTTGTCATCTAAAAAGTCGTATAACGCCCGCGAGCCCATCGCAAAACTGGTAACGGTTTTACCTGGTTGAATCACCTTGCGACTGTTGTCGATCACGCCGGATAGCAACAGTGGCAGCACACCATTGGAAAACATCTCAGTATGAATACCCAGATGTTGGTGGCCATGCAGTGCCGCCAGTGCAGCATCCGGGATGGCACCAATACCCATTTGCAGGCAGTCACCGTTTTTGATCAGTCCGGCAACGTTTTCACCAATGCGTTTGTGAACCTCGGAAAACGGTTTTGGATCATGAGTGACCACGGGACTATCAAGGGTCACTGCAAAATGAATTTTGCGCAGAGGTATCGAGGCATCACCATGAGTGCGCGGCATTTGTGGGTTTATTTGCGCAATGATGGTGCTGGCCATTTCACAGGCTGCCATGCTGGCTTCTACCGAAATGCCCAGTGAGCAGTTGCCATGACGATCAGGCGGTGACACCTGAATCAGCGCCACATCAATGGGCTGATCGCCAGTGCGGAACAAGCGCGGTATGTCAGATAAAAACACAGGCACATAATCAGCACGCCCGCAGTTCACCAGGTCGCGGGTACTGGCACCCACAAAAAAGCAACGATTGCGCAAGTGGCCTTCCAGTACTGGCGCACACACTGCGTCAGCCTGTTCCAGGTGCAGTTGTAGCAGCTGCACGTCTGTCAGTTGCTGTGCGTGCTGCGCCAAAGCCTCCAGCAAGCGATAGGGCGTCGCGGCCATGGACTGGCACCAGATACGGTCACCAGACTTGATGGACTTGACGGCCTCAGCCGCACTTGCGCAAATGATGGCCATAACGCTTGATCAAGGCATGCGGTGAAGGGCGCAAATCTTGTTGCCAGACGGGTCACGCAGATACGCCAGATACAACTTGCCGTGCGCGCCTTCACGCACACCGGGTGGATCTTCACACGTGATACCGCCATTGGCGATGCCTGCCGCATGCCAGGCATCAGCGGCCTCCGGGCTGTCGGCAGCAAAGCCGATGGTGCTGCCATTGCCGTGGCAGGCTGGCTCGCCATCAATGGGTTTGCTCAGTGCAAAAATTCCGGTTTTGGTGCGATAGAAACAGCGGCCTTTGTCGTCGATAAAACCGGGTGGGCAGCCGAGTGCGCCCAGTACCGCATCGTAAAATGCTTTTGATTTTTCGATGTCATTTGCACCGACCATGATGTGACTGAACATGTGTTTTCTCCAGGTAAATTGTTTGGGTTTATGTGTGGCGACTAGCGCACAACCTCGGTTGTGCAATAGGTGCTTTCTTCAAGTCGTTTGGTGTAGTTATTCAGAATGCGCGTGCCTTCTGCAGGTTTGATCACGCCGGCATTAATTTGTTTGCGCACCAGTTCTGTCATACGACGATCCAGATCGTTAGGGAAGTACTGCACCTGATTCAACATCTCTTTGGTGCTGATGCCTTTGAGAGTTTCCTCTATCCAGAAATTGCCGGTTTCATCGTCACGGGCATACACGTGCACTTCATCAACACGACCCAACAGGTTGTGAGCATCACCCAGAATTTCCTGATAAGCGCCGACCAGAAAAATGCCGATATAGTACGCTTCGCCGAGCTGATGTTTGTGCAGCGGCAGCCAATTGGTGTTGCCACTGCCAACCACGTATTGATCAATCTTGCCATCGGAGTCGCAAGTCAGATCAACAACCTGGGCGCGGCGCTCCGGACGTTGATCATGTTTGTGCAGCGGCAATACCGGGAACACCTGCTCAATGGCCCAGTGGTCAATGATGGAATGAAACACTGAGAAGTCACACAGATACAAATCTGTGAGTTGCTCTTCCAGTTCCAGTTGTTCATTGGGCGCTGGCATCAGTTCGGCAGCCGTCAGTTTACGCAGCACCTCGCGACACGTGCTCCAATACATACTTTCGGTATGCGCCATTTGATCCAGCGTCATATAACCCAGACGCGCCATTTGCTCAGCTTCCTGGCGGGCTTCCTGCGCATCGTGGTAACACTCTAGCAAAATGCCGGTGACTTCCGTGGCGCAGGCTTCCTCAAACGAGGTTTCCATCCGTGTCACAACCGATGGTGAATCGGGAGGCAAATCATTCACCGGCGGACTGTCCGGACGATGCACCCCCAGAACCGGCACCACCAGCATGGAATGGTGCGCTGTCAGTGCGCGACCACTTTCTGACAGCAAGGTCGGGCAGGGCACGCCGCGCTCATCACAAATTTCCTTGACGGCATAAACCACCACGTTGGCATATTCGCGCAAACCGTAGTTGATGGAGGACTCCGGGTTGTCGTAATCACCGCCATAGTTAACGCCCAGGCCGCCGCCGACATCCAGAAATTTGACGGGCACACCACGTTTGATCAGCTCAGCGTAAATGTGAGTGATTTCTTTCACCGCCGCACGCAGCACCTGAATATCAGAAATCTGGCTGCCCAGATGGAAATGCAAAAGCTCCAGCGAGTTTTGCATGTTTTTCTTTTCAAGCTCGCTCACCAGCCTGACCAGTTCAGGAATGGTAAGGCCGAATTTTGAGCGTGAGCCGCCGGACTCAAACCAGCGTCCGGCGCCACGTGTATTCAGTTTGACACGCACACCCAGACGTGGCGCCTGTTGACGCTGCTCACCCAGAATCATCAGCTTATCACAGTCAGAATATTTTTCAATAATCGGAATCACCTGCTGCCCCATCTGCTGTCCGTTCAGCATCATGGTCAGCATGACATGGTCTTTTACACCGTTGCACAGCAACAGCGTATCAACACCCACCAAGGGCAGCGCCGCCATCAGCTCCGCTTTCGAGCCACATTCAAGCCCGATATCAAACTCCTTGCCAGCATCGAGGACTTCGGCCACCACCTCATGCAGTTGATTCACTTTGATCGGGAAAATACTGCGGTATCTGCCCTGATACTCAGCGGCATCAATAGCGTCACGGAACTTGCGGTTAAGCTTTTTGACCCGCGAACTGATGATGTCCTGAAATCGCACCAGCAAAGGCAGCGTTGAGCCATCCTGCACGGCCTCGTCAATCACGTCCATCAGATCAACGCTGATGTCCGCACCTTCGATGGGCCGAACACTGACATGACCCTTCTCATTGATGCTGAAAAAGCCATCACCCCAGGTATCCAGCGCATACAGTTCCTGCGCGTCCGCAATCGTCCATTCACTATCATTTTTTGCAGCTAAATCAGTCATCAGTTTTCCTTTTATCGGGAGGGGACGGAGGGATCAAAAAATGATCAACTGCCATCCACAATCAGGCTCTTGCCGCGCGACACTCGGCATACAAAGCCAATAATTCAATAGCGATCTGCGCGCCTGCCAGCGCCGTGAGTTCAGCATGATCATAGGCAGGTGCTACTTCTACGACATCCATGCCAATCAGATTAATGCCAACCAGCCCCCGGATGATGCTGAGCGCCTGAAATGAAGACAGGCCGCCCGGCACCGGAGTACCCGTACCCGGCGCAAATGCCGGGTCAAGGCAATCAATATCAAAGGTAATGTACGCGGGTGAATCACCCACGCGATCTTTTATACGCTGCACAATCGATGCGGTGCTGTTCTCGTGCACATCAATGGCAGACGCAATCTCGTAACCAAGAGTGTCATCATTGGTGGTGCGAATACCGATTTGAATTGAGCGCTCGGGCAGCACAATGCCCTCTTTGGCCGCTTTGTAAAACATGGTGCCGTGGTTGATACCTTCACCGGAACTGGGCCAGGTGTCGGTGTGCGCGTCAAAGTGAATAAGACTGATGGGCCCATGTTTTTTGAAATGCGCACACAAGCTGGGGTAGGTAATAAAATGATCGCCACCCAACAACAGCGCAGCACTGCCGGCATTCAGAATATCCGAAATACCCTGTTCGATATGTTTCACACTGGTCAGACCACCACCCATGGTGTTTTCGCAGTCGCCGTAATCCAGTACTTTCAGCGCTTGCAATGGGTCAGTTTTCCAGGGCCAGGGACGTTCCCACGCGAGTGACATAGACGCATTGCGAATCGCGCGCGGGCCTAGCCGTGCGCCTGAGCGATTGGTGACGGCGATGTCCAATGGTATGCCCATCACGGCGACATCGATACCCGCCAGATCGCGCCCAAAAGGAGTTCTGAAAAAACTGACTGCACCACCAAAACTGTGTGAATTGACCGCACCTGTGCCAGGTTGTCCGGTAAACGCATTGTCCCAACCGCTCATAAAAATTCCCAATCAATTTGAAGAAAAAACAGCATCGCTGCGGCGCTAAGGTAAACCACATGAACCCTGAAGCCAAGTAAATGAAATATGTCAGAAACGTGTCATTTACAGGGGGGCTGAAACGTCTTGTCACAACTTTCCATGAAAGTATGGTTTTGCACGATGAAAGCACAGCTTTTTCAAGGTTTTGACACGATTGCAGTGACGGATTCGCGTAGTATCGCCGTATAGCTTATATATTTGATGTCACGAGATTCAAAACATGATCAAGTTGTTCACTGACACTCCGTCGAAACTGTTCATACGCCCATTCAATGTGTGCCTGTTGGCCGCCATTGTTTTTGTGGGTGCCTGCAGTTCGGAGACTGAGACGCCTGCCGGTGCCCAACCAGCTGCCCCGGGTGGACAGCCCGCTGGCCAGCAAGGTGGCATGCGCGGTGGCCCGGGTGGTTTTGGTGGTGGCGGATTTGGCGGCCCGGGTGGATTTGGCGGTGGCGGGTTTGGAGGTCCTGGCGGCGGACAGGCTGTGATCCCGGCCGTTGAAGTGGTTGCGGCGCAACTGGGTGGTTTGCCGCTTGAAGAGCGTCTGACCGGTCAAGTGACCGCGCGCAACCAGACCGTCATCTATCCCGAAGTCAGCGGCCCCATTACTGAGGTGTTTGCGGACAACGGCCAATTTGTGAACGCTGGCGATCCGCTGGTCCAGATCCGCGACACGGAATACCGCGAGCGCTTTCAACAGGCGGAATCCGCTCTTGAAATCACGCGGGCGCAGAACCGACAGGCAGAAGCCAATTTTCAGGTGCTGAGTAACCAGCTGCGTCGAGTTGAAGAGTTGCGAGCCCGACAGCTGGAAACTGAATCTGCGCTGGACACTATTCGTGGACAAGTCGCAGTCGCTCAGGCCGATCTTGATCTGCGCAAAGCGCAGTTACGACAATCAGAGTCGCAACTTCAAGAACGGCAAATGGAACTCGATCGCACCATCGTACGTGCGCCGACCAGTGGCACCATTGGTTTGCGTAATGCAGAACGTGGTCAGATTGCCGGCCCCAATTCACAGCTGTTCCTGATTGGTGACCTGTCGCAGATGCAGGTTGAAATCCTGCTCACCGAACGTAACCTGAGTTATATCCGGCAAGGCATGCCGGTCAATCTGTATTCCGAGAGCTGGCCCGATCTGCAGATCACCGGGCAAATTGCACGTGTGTCGCCGTTTCTGGACAGCACCACGCTGCGCACCCAGGCCTATATCGATGTAGCCAATGTCGACAACATTATGCGTCCCGGTATGTTTGTGACCGTTGATGTGTTGTATGGCCAGTCTGAAGAAGCCGTCTTGATCCCTAACAGTGCCATTTATCGCCATCCGCGCACCGGCGTGGAAGGTGTGTTTGTAATGCAGCCACCGCCCGGCAACGAGTATCGGCCCTTGGCTGAAGTTGATGGTGCACCGGCGCTGACGCCGGAATTGCCGGTCAGCTTTGTGCCTATTTCTGTGATTGCCAGTGGGCGTATGGCAACTGGCGTGCGTGGCATCAAAGAAGGTGACTGGGTAGTCACGGTCGGGCAGAACCTGCTGGTGGGCAATACAGCGGCGGCGCGCGCACGTCTGATGGAGTGGCAACGCATGATGGATATGCAGCGTATGCAGAGTCGCGATCTGTTTGAGATTATCGATCGCGCACGTGAGCAACAAAAACCTGTTGCCGAAAGCTGAGTTTCAAGCTGATCAGCGCGTAGTCCTCCGGCATATCAAACGAGAATAAGCACTATGGCATTAACCACCACATCGATCAGACGCCCTGTTGCCACTACCATGGTGTTCCTGATCATCATCACGCTGGGCACCTTGTCTTTCCGCTTTTTACCGGTTGATCTGCTGCCCGCCATTGAAATGCCTGAGTTGTCAGTGCAGGTCAGTTATCCCAATGTCGGCCCGGAAGAAATCGAGTTGCTTATCACCGAGCCACTGGAGAACGCGCTGTCCGTCGTGCCTGATGTTGAACGCATGACCTCGTTTTCGCGCGAAGGCAACGCTTCGGTGTCGCTGCGTTTTGCCCAAGGTGTTGATCTTGACGTGATCAGCAACGACGTGCGCGAAGCCCTTGACCGCGTGCGCCGTTCCATACCCGATGAGGCCGATGCGCCGCGTATCAACCGGTTTAATCCTGACGATCAACCGATTGTGGTCATCGGTGCGCAGTCCACGCTCGATATGATGGAATTGACGCGCATACTTGAGCGCGATCTGGCGCGCCGCTTTGAACAGATTCCCGGCGTGGGTGCCATTGATATCTGGGGCGGCATCAACCGCGAAATTCGTGTGGAAGTCAGCCGGGACCGGTTGTTGGCCAGCGGGCTGACCATGAATGATATCAGCGCTGCTATTGGGCGCGAGAACACCACATTGCCCGGCGGCAACGTGCAGCGCGGACTCAGCGATTTGTATGTGCGCTCACGCGGCGAATATGACAACGTGCAGGAAGTGCGTGACACGGTAATCCGTACCGTCAACGGCGTGCCGATTCGTGTCGCAGACCTGGCGGAAGTATCGCTGGACAGGCGCGACATTGGTCGCTTTGTCGAAATCAACGAAACCCCGATGCTGCGACTGGGTATCCGCAAACAGTCCGGCGCCAACACAGTGGCTGTGGCACAAGAGATTCGCCGCGAGGCCGAACGCATTTCAGCCGAACGCCCTGATATCAACATGATTGTGATTCAGGATCAAAGCCAGTTTATCCAGCAGTCCATCGACAGTGTGCGTAACTCCGCGCTGTGGGGTGGCATGTTGACAGTGATTGTGTTGCTGGCGTTTTTCCGCAATGGGTCCATCACCATGGTGATCTCGGTTGCGATCCCGATTGCCATCATTTCCACCTTCGGCCTCTTGTATTTTGGCGGTTTGACGCTCAATCAAATGAGTTTTGGTGGACTGGCCTTGGGCGTGGGCATGATTGTCGACAATGCCATTGTGGTGATCGAAAACATCGTGCGCTTGAGGCAGGGCGGCGCCTCCAAAATGGAAGCCGCAGCCGAAGGTACTCGTCAGGTGACCGGTGCAGTGGTGGCCTCGACACTGACCACACTGGTGATATTTTTGCCGGTGCTGTTTATGCAAACCACCACCGGTGCCATGTATCAGGAATTGGCATTGGTGGTCGCGTTCTCACTGATCTGTTCCCTATTCGTGGCACTGACCTTGGTGCCCATGTTGGCCAGCCGGTTTTTATCAGTGGTGCCGGATGCTGAACGTACAGGTCCCATCGGCGGCAACGAGCGTGTGTTGCAAGCCATGGAAAATCGTTATGAGGGCGCTCTGAGTTGGTCGCTGCGTCACCCGATCATTGTGGTGGCGGGTACTGTTGCGCTGCTCGGCGCCGCGCTGTTTGGTACGCGCTACCTGTCCTACGAATTGAGCCCTCAGGCGCAGGCCGACAGTATTCGTATTCGCATGAGCATGGATCAAGGCACCAATATTGCCATTCTGCACTCCTACCTGATGGAAATGGATACCGTGGTGCAGTCCATTCTTCCACCTCAGGATGTCTTGCATTACTTGCGTGATGTGTCAAACGGCAGCGCAGAAATAGAAATACAACTGGTGCCCCAGGGTGAGCGCAGTATGAACGCGGACGCCTTGGCTGATTTTTTACGTGCGCGCGTTCAGCAGGCGATTCCCGGAATGCGTGTGCAAGTGCGTGCGCAGTCTGGCATGGGCTTTATGAACCGCATGATGGGGTCCAGCGGCGGCGACGATGCGGTACAGATCGAGTTGCGTGGTTATGATCTGGATCAGGCGGTACAAGTGGCGCAAGCCGTGCAGCAGCGGGTTGAGTTGATTCCCGGCATCGCCGACGTCAACTTGAGTCGTCTGGAAGGGCGTCCCGAACAGAATATCCGTTTTGATCGCGAGCGGATGGCCAGTCTCGGTATCAGCGTCGCGGACGTCAGCCGCGCCGTACAGGCCAGTATTGGTGGATCACGTGCCGGGGTGTTCCGCGATCGTGGTGAGGAAATTGATATTGTGGTGCGTCTGCGTCAGGAAGATCGCCTGAACGTGCAGGACATCGACAATATTTCCATCCGCGCCTCAAACGGCCAGGTGGTGCCTTTGTCGTCGCTGGTGACCAGCAGTTATGACCGCGGCCCGACCGACATTCGTCGTATTGATGGCCAGCGCGTGACCTTTATTAATGCCAATCTGCAAAGCGGTGTTGCTCTCGGTGATGCGGTTGATCGTATTCGTGCCGATCTGGCGCTGATGCCGCTGCCTGACGGTTTTTCGCTGGTGTACGGCGGCCAGTATGAAGAGCAACAAAAAGCCCAACGTGATTTTGTGATGGCTATTGTGATGGCACTGGTGCTGATTTACATGGTCATGGCCGCGCAGTTTGAGCGTTACCTGGATCCGCTGATTGTCATGTTTTCAGTGCCGCTGGCGATTGTGGGCGTAGTGCCCATGTTGTTGGCGACCGGTACCACACTCAACATGCAGAGTTTTATGGGGTTAATCATGTTGATTGGTATTGTGGTTAATAATGCCATTCTGCTGGTGGATTACATCAACATGATGCGCCGTGAGGAAGGCATGGATCTGGTGCCCGCCGTCATCAAAGCTGGCAAGCTCCGTATGCGTCCTATCCTGATGACCACGCTGACCACCGTGCTGGGCCTGATGCCAATGGCCTTGGGCATTGGCGCCGGCGCCGAAATGCAGGCATCGCTGGGTCGCGTGGTGATTGGTGGCTTGCTGGCTTCGACACTGATTACACTGGTGTTTATCCCGGTGGTATATGTCGGTGCGTACACCGTGCGCGGCTGGATTACCGACCGCATTGCCGGTCGTCGTTCAGTCAAGCTTGCGCATCGTCCTCAGTCGTAGTTGAGGAGGGTGCTTTGCGTGTTGTCATTTGATCTCATCCTTTGATCAATAAAAACTGTTAGCAGAAGCTCAAGTCTAACCTTCCCGGAGGATGTGCCCCAAGTGGTTCATCACGAAATGGAATGGTTCAGCGCTGGTTAACTCATGTGCGCATAAGAAGGCAATAAATGACCTCTTATTGTTGAATAAAGAGTTTAATGGGCCTAATATGTCCTCTCAATAAGCCAGCCAGTATCATCATGGTACAGTCAGTGTGAGTTGGTATATAAATGGCTATAATTGGCCTCTTATATCGATTTTATTCAATTAAAAGGCTTTTTATGGCCTCTAAAATAGATTTTAAAGTGGCTCCGCCCGATACCGTGCTGCGAGAAATCGGCGCGCGGGTTGCCTCAGCTCGCTTGCAGCAAAACATCACACAAGCAGAACTGGCGGAAAAATCGGGGATTGCCGTTCGAACCCTGCGTCGCCTTGAGGCAGGACAAGGTGGCTCGATTGATACCTTGATTCGTTTACTGCAGGCGCTGGGTCAGGCGGAGTTGCTGGATGTCATGCTGCCACAGGCCGGCATCAGCCCAATGCAGTCCATCAGGACCTCAGGCCGCAACCCTACTCCACGCAGCCGGGCCAGAAAAAAAGCCATCAAAACCACCTCATCATGGTCCTGGGATAAGCAGGAGACGCCCTGATGAGCGCCGAAGTGAGGCTCTGGGGCAGAACCATCGGTGCGGTCATCTGGGATGTTGAGCGTGAAATTGGCGTTTTTGAGTACGATGCCTCCTTCATGCGCTCGGGCA
>JAUYSM010000113.1 GCA_030696315.1 Pseudohongiella sp.
GTCGCCTCGGGTGGCGGCGCGCACCAGTAAGCCGTCGACGTATAACAAGCTGACCGCGACGCCGTCGATTTTGGGTTCGCAGCTGTAGCTGGGCACGGGGCCTTCCTGCGCGTCGAGACGTTTCAGGATGCGGGATTCAAAATCGGCGAGGTCGCTGTTGTTGAAAACCTTGGCCAGCGACATCATCGGTTCGCTGTGTGTGACCTGTTCAAACGAGCTGAGCGGCGCGGCACCTACACGTTGTGTTGGCGAATCCGGCGTGATGAATTCAGGATATTGTTGTTCCAGCGCGGCCAGTTGATCAAACAGTTTGTCGTAGTCCGCATCGGGAATCTCCGGTGCATCCAGCTGGTGGTAGCGGGCATTGTGGTACTGCACAACGCGACGCAATCGCGCGATTTTTTGCTCCGGCGTTGCGGCATGTGCTGCGGTTGCGACTTGTGTTGCGGCTGCGGCAAGCAAGGAAGAAGAGGCATCTGCCCCCTCCTCGCCTGCATCATCAAATAAATCTCCACCGATGCGCTTGTTCATGACTTATTTCTGTCGTGGATTTTTACTGTTCTTCAGTTGTTGCAAATCAAAATCGCGGATGCGTTGACGGTAGTGCTCAACCGTCTGCGCCGTCATTACGGAGCGGTTGTCATCCTTTAATTCTGCATCCAGCGCTGACTGCACATGTCTGGCTGTGGCCAGCATCTGCTCAAACGCCAACATGTTGTTAGCCACGTTGGGCAGAGTCATAAAGAAGCAGACTCCCTGGGTGCTGAAGTCACTGATGCGATTAAGATCAAACGTTCCAGGATTCAAAGCGTTGGCCACGCTGAACAACACCGGACCGCCCTTGCGATCCGCGTGTCGGTGGAAAATGGACATCTCGCCGAATCGCAGACCCGCACCCAACAACAGAGGTAACAACTCGTCCCCTTGAATTGAACTTTTCGGCCGCGCCATCACGTTGATTACCAGCACCTGACTGTAGCCGGGATCCCTGTCATCTTCTTCCTGCGGCATATCAAGACTGAGCTGATTCTCACGCAAACTGCGCGCAGACGCCGTTGTGGCGGCACGCGATGCTGCTGCAGCACGGCTGGATTCTGGTTTTGTGGGCGACGCGGCACTTGGACGGCTATCACTGTACGGAGAGCTGCTCGCTGGCGCAGCAGCTGGTATGGCCGCAATCGAATCAGCCGGCACCGAATCCACACCAAAACGGTGGCCCGCATACGGGCTTTCGCCGTACTTGGCGACTTTCTTTTCCTGCTCGGTCAGCGGCGGTTCATAGCGATGATCGTATTGCTCTGTCTCGGCCGGCTGATACTCGTCGAGCAGCTCATCGTGGTAGTCTTGATACTCGCCCGCATGCACTTCGCGCTGGGTTTCTTGCCGGGACGCTTCTTGCCGGGGCTCCTCTTGATACCCCTCTTGATACCCCTCTTGATACCCCTCCTGATACCCCTCTTGGAACTCCTCTTGATACTCGTCTTTGGCAGCACGTGGCGCTTGCGCACGGTCAATGGCGTAATCTGCTAAGGGGTCAGCCAACGGATCGCCCAGCGGGTCGTCAGAATAATAATCACCATCGTCGCGGTTACCCGCTTCTTGCCGTTGACGATCAAGTTGCTGAGCCTTTTGATTGGCAGCCCTGTACGCGGCGGCCTTGTCTTCTTTCGCGCGCGCCTTGTTGCTGGCAACGCCCGCAGTCAGTTTGCCAAGCGCAGCACCCGCCCAGCTCATGAAGCGTTTGGGCGCAGATTCCTGCTCCTGCTCCAGCGCTTCACGGCGGCGTTGTTGGTCCTCATCCTCGAAGAGGTCATCTATTTGGTCTTTTTTATCCACGGCAGCAAAGGAATCCAGGGGTTGAGGTTGTGGTTCAGGTTCCACCTCCAGCTCTGAGTCAAAATCAGGCAGGGGCTCGTCGTCAAAATCTTCTTCCGTTTCGTCGCCTTCGTCGGCGCCGAGCTCATCTTCAAGCTCATCTTCCAAATCGTCTTCAAATTCTTTGGCCAGCTCGTCGACGATCTCTTTTACATGTTCATCTTCGATTTCTTGTTCAAGTTCTGGATCAGGCTCAGCTTCAAGCTCAGGTTCAAGCTCTGGCTCTGGCTCTGGCTCTGGCTCTGGCTCTGGCTCTGGCTCTGGCTCTGGCTCTGGCTCTGGATCTGGCTCTGGCTCTGGCTCTGGCTCTGGCTCTGGCT
>JAUYSM010000061.1 GCA_030696315.1 Pseudohongiella sp.
TGCCTCCGACCCCAATGCCTCCGACCCCGGCCCGTCACAACGCCACTACCGTGAGGCCGAGGCGGGCGGCAACCTCGCTGCTACCGGGATTGGAGACGACGCCGATGCTGGCGAGTTCAGGCTTCAGGTACTGACGGGCAACACGTTTCAGGTCGGCAAGCGTGACGGCGAGCACGGCGCGGCGGAACTCCATGCGTGATTCGCGGGTGCGACCGAACAGTTCATTGAAGTAGTCCTGTTTGGCGGCGCCGGCCGGGGAGGTGGATCTGTCCATGCCGCTGATGACGCCCAGAATGGCTTCCTCGACCAGACGGTCGGCGTGATCCTGATTCAGCACAAAGTCCACCGAGGCGTCAAAGTCGGCCAGTGTTTCTGCCAGACGCGGGTCGCGGTAGGAATAGAAGCGGAATGACGCCGAGCCGGAATCCTGATCCGCACCGGCTCCGTAGGCGCCGCCTTGTTCGCGGATGGCGCGGTGCAGGTAAGCATTGCGCAGGAAACCTGCCAGCACGGTCAATACCGGATGATCGGCATGGCCGCCCGGTACCGTCGGATAGGCTTTGGCACAGAAGTGCACCTGTGAATTGGTGGTCCACAGCTCGCGGACGGGTTCCCGCACGGCCGGCAATTCCACCTGGTTGAAGTGCGTGTTGACCGCCGGCGCAGCTGCCCAGGCTGAAGTCAGTCCCTCAACAAGCACATCGCGATGCGCCGCTTCGCCAACCAGCAGGAAACGCCGCGGGGCTGTCATCACAGCCTCGTGGATACGCTTGAACTTGCCCATCAACGCAGCCAGTTGTTTTTTGTCAGTGATTTCTTTGGTCAGTTGTTTGACCGTCTGAATGCCCGCCAGCCCGGTAAAACGATGGCTGAGCTGCGAAGTAGGACTCATGCCGCTGGCCGCTAACGCAATCGCCAATGAATGCCCGCGACCCGTTACGCTGCTGAGCTGCCGCGAATTGATCTGCTCCAGCAATTCTTTGACGCGCTTGTTTTCGTCAAAACGCACATTAAAAAACGTCTCATACAGCAACTCGGTTTGCGCCGCATGATTGGCCACCAAGGCTTTGGAAGACAGCACCAGAATGGCTTTGCTATTTTGTTCGTTATGCAGCTCGCTGCGGATATTGGCATAACAGTTCAGCCCGCCACTCACGCTGGATTGCCAGACTGCAACATCCGCATAACCGCGTTTACCCACACCAAGCTCGGTATAACAGCTGGTGTACAGCGGCAATACCGCCATCAATTCCGGTTCCAGCGCAGGCAGATCCACAATCACCTGCTGATATACCAGACCGTTGGTGCCTTGTGCGTACCAGCTCAACGGGGCATCAGGCTGGCCTGGCTGCGGCGCAGTCAAAGTCTCCGAGGCAATAATCGGCAGCTCAGCAGGCACATCATCGAGGCCTACTTTTGGCAGCACATCCGGATCATCTTCCTGCGCCTGACGTTCGGCCAGACGTTTGTTGAGCTCCACAATCTGCAGTTTCTGCTGCTCGGACATTGACGCTTTGATGGCGGCCAGACGCGCTTTTTCAGCCTGTGCTTCGCGCTCGGGCATGCCGGTGTCCGGCGTCATCGTCAGGGTGACCCGGTGCATGTTGGCTTGCAGCAGCTCACGTATCAGTCCGGGGATAAAGTCGGGATTTTTGATATCTTCGTGCAGCTTTTTGAGCGCCGGTTCAATGTCCAACAACTCGATGGGATCACCACGATGCACAGCAGTCGACATACCCGCCATCATCAATTGCAGTCCGTAAGGGTAGCTGTCGCCGGAGATTTCACGCTGATGCAGTTCAAGTTGGTGCAAGGCGGCTTCTACCTGTTCCTGATCAACACCTTCATCGGCGATGCGCTGCAGAGTTTCCAGAATCAGTTTTTCTACTTTTAGTGTGGCGTCTTCGGCACAACCTTCCAGGCCACAAATAAAACTCATCTCACGGTTGCTGTCTTCAAGGCCACACAGCGGGGAGGGCGATTTGCCAAGCTCGCTGGTTTCCAGCACTTCCATCAACGGGCTGGCGCTGTTGTCGAGCAACACCGAGCTCATCAACTGGGCTTTGAACGCAGCCTCCAGGTCTATGCTCTGACCAAGCAGCCAGGCCACCACCACATGGGTTTTGTCCTCGGTGCCTTCGCTGGCATCGGCCGCATAGGACTCCTGCACACGCACGGGCGCCAGATAACGCTTCTCTTGATTGGCGGTGATGTGCGAGACATCAATGCGCTCAAAATGCTTCAAGGCCAGTTCTTCAAATTTTTCCTGATGCTCAAGCGCGGAGATATCACCGTAGGTCATGAAGATGGCATTGCTGGGGTGATAATGCGTTTCATAAAACGCTTTTAAATCCGCGTAGCTCAGATCCGGAATGTGAGAAGGTTCGCCGCCACTGTTGTAATGGTAGGTGCTGGTGGGGAACAGGTAGTTGGTCAGCGTCTGCCAGAGCCGTGAATTTTCCGAGCTCATGGCGCCTTTCATCTCGTTGAACACCACACCTTTATACTGCAGATCGCTTTGGATGTTGCCGTCTTCCGCAAAATCCAGCCGGTGACCTTCCTGCGCAAAATCCAGCTCATTAAGATTGGAGAAAAACACTGCATCCATATAGACATGCAGAAGGTTGTTAAAGTCCTTTCTGTTGCGGCTGGCAAACGGATACGCCGTGCAATCGCTGCTGGTAAAAGCATTCATAAAGGTGTTCAGCGAGCGGCGGATCATCATAAAAAACGGATCGCGCACCGGGTACTTTTTGCTGCCGCACAGTGCGGTGTGCTCAAGGATATGCGCCACACCGGTGGAGTCCATCGGCAGTGTACGCAGCGCCACCAGGAACACATTTTCGGGGTTGTCCGCGGCCAGATGATAGTGACGGGCGCCTGTACTGATGTGCTCGTATTCCTGCATTTCCAGTTGCAGCGATGGGATCACCTGGCTGCGCAGCCAGCGAAACGCCGGATGGTGCGCGGCCGGTTGGCTGTTAACAACGGCGGTGCTGGTCTGTGAATCACGTGGCGCTGGCGTTTGGATCATAGAGCGTGGTTCCTTGTTGTTTGTTTCAATAGGGGACGGAGTGATCAATTTTTGATCCCTCCGTCCCCACTGAGTATGACATGAATTGCCATCAGCTCCGGTGTGGCTTGTGCCAGGCACTGGTGCAGATCCATTGTTTGTTCTTTCAGGTAATCGAGTTCTTCCTGTCGGATATTGGGATTACGCTGTTTTAATGCAAGTAGACGTTTAATTTCCAGTGTTTGTGTGGTGAGCATGGCTTTGCCCGCTTGGTCGGCCGCCTGTTTGCAGGCTGCGACGGCCATCTTGTCGGCACTGTTGGTCAATTTGAGCAGCAGTTTCTGATGCGTCTGCAGGGCTTCCAGTGCCATGGATTTATCGGGGAAGCGTAAATGCTGGCGCTGGTTCTCCAGCGACTGTGCCAGCGCGGTCACGTTGTTATTGTGATCCAGCGTCATATTAAAGGTGAAGCCGGTAGCAGGCAGATGTTTGGCCAGTTGCAGATGCGCGGGTGCGCTGACTTTCATGCGGTACTGGCATTCAACAATCATGGCGCAGCCGGGAGCCGGCCATTCGGCTTCGGTGCTGACGCTGGCGCCGGATTTGCTGCGACTGACCGCCAGCTCCGGGTAAAACACACTCATCGAGGCTTTGCCCTGATGGCTGTTGAGCACCAGATCCATGGCGCCGGTTACCGTGGGATGTTGCCAGGTCAGGTAAGCGCGATCCTCGCGGCGCAGGGCTTGCTCACGTTTGAAGCAGGCTTCAAAGCCTTCGTCCGGCAATCCGGGGAAGGAGGGCAGCAGCATATCCTGCCCCGGGACAATGCTGATGCTGCCGTCGGAGTTGCGGTCATAAAACACGCTGTAGCTGTCGAGTACGTTCAGTAACCACTGCTCCGGCGTGTAGTTTTGTTCAAACTCCGCGATGCGTGCCAACAATTGGCCGGCGTCGTGCGCATTAAACGAGTTGCGCTCCAGCAGCTGGTCGCGACCCTGTTCCAGCTCCAGCTGCAACTGTGCGTTGCGCGCCTGGACGCGGGTGATGAATGAGTGGACCGGGGAGGGGACGGAGGGATCATTTTTTGATCCCTCCGTCCCCTGGTTACCCTGGTTATCCAGGTACTCTTCCAGCTCGGTTTTAAACGCTTGCCACAGGCGGAATGCGCCAGGTGCGACGTGCTCAAAGGCGTTCAGGCCGTGGTGGTACCACTGGAACAGGCGCTCCTGGCGGCTGCCGATCACGTAAGGCACGTGGATCTGCACGTCGTGACGCTGGCCGATGCGGTCAAGGCGGCCAATACGTTGTTCCAGCAGATCGGGGTTGATAGGCAGATCAAATAGAATAAGGTGGCGACAGAACTGGAAGTTGCGGCCTTCACTGCCGATTTCCGAGCACACCAGAATGCTGGCGGCATTTTCCTCGCCGGCAAAATACGCCGCCGCGCGGTCGCGTTCCAACAGGCTCATGTGGCGATGGAACACGCTGCTGCGCACGCCAACCCTCAAACGCAGGTGTTTCTCCAGCGCAATAGCAAGCGCGTCGTGTGCACAAATCAACAGTGTTTTGCCCTCGCGCTGTTTGCTGCCCGGCCCGGTGAGCCAGTCTGCCAGCCAGCGCACACGCGGGTCTTCAGACAGCAGGTCGTCGGGTTCTCCGGGGTCGGAGGCGGGGGAGGGGCCGGAGGGATCATTTTTTGTTCCCTCCGTCCCCTCCCCGGCCACCTCTTCTTCAGCCATCAGCGGCCAAGGCTTGAGCACGCGCTGTGGGAAGCCGGTGAGCTGGCGGCGGGTATTGCGGAACAGGATGCGGCCAGTGCCGTGCTGATCGAGCAACTCGCGCATCTGCGGGTCATCGTCGGACATGGTTTTGATGCGGGAGGCAATCTGCTGGTAGTTGGCCTGTTCAGCCACAAACGCAGCAAAATCAGTGAATCGCGCGGGATCCAGCAGGCGCAGCAGGGCAAAGTGGTTTTCCTGACCCAGCTGTTCTGGCGTCGCGGTTAACAGCAACAGCCCTTTGGTGGCGCCCGCAAGTGTTTCCAGGGTTTTGTAAGCGCTGGTGATTTCCTCGCCTAATTTGCGTGTGTCTGGCGTGGTCAGCTCGCCCAGTGTGACGTGGTGCGCTTCGTCCACAATACACAGATCCCAGCCTGCGGTCTGCGCAGCCTGCGTCCATTCTGGTTTGCGGGTAAACAGGCTGAGCGGGCTCAACACCAGTTGGGCTGTGGTAAATGGATTGTCCTCACCACTTTCCTGCAGCGCTTCACAACGCTGCTGATCCAGCAAGGTAAACGACAGATTAAAACGTCGCAGCATCTCTACCAGCCACTGATGCAACAATGGCTCTGGCACCACAATCAAGATGCGGGTGCTAAGGCCGCTGACCAGTTGTTGTTGCAGAATCAGGCCCGCTTCGATGGTTTTGCCCAGTCCGACCTCGTCCGCGAGCATCACGCGAGGGGCGTAGCGGCCCGCGACTTCATTGGCAATATAAAGCTGATGCGGAATCAATTCGGCGCGCGCACTGCACAGACCCATCAGGCCACTGCGCTCGGCATCGCCCATCAGCTGCAAGGTTTGCTGCTTGAGGTAAAACCATTGGCAAGGCTCAAACTGCCCGGACAACAGGCGATCCAGCGGGCGATTCATGCTCAGCGTATCCGGTAACAGGCTTTCCGGCAGCGGATGGCGTTTGCCCTGATTGTCCTGAGTCTCATAAATAATCAGCCCGGATGGGGTTTGCATCAGATCCAGAATTTCCAGCTCCAGCTCAGCAACCGTGACTTTATCGCCAGCTTTTAGGACCAAACGGGTCAACGGCGCCTGCTGGCGCGCGTACCGGCGTGTTTCTTCGACGGCCTTAAAATCAATGCTGACGGTTCTGAAATCCACGTCGGTCACCAGGCCCAGGCCCAGATCCGGTTCACTATCACTTAGCCAGCGCTGGCCGGTTACAAATTCTCGCTGTTGACTCATGTGTACTCTTTCTTAGGGGACGGAGGGATCAAAAAATGATCAATCCATGGGTGTTAATAGACTGCTTCGATGGCCATAGATTTCTCAAGGCATGTGTCGCACAGCAGCGGGTGTCGTTATTAGAGGTAATTGTATTCAGGAGCCTGGGGGCAATTCCAGTGTCAGGCGCCCAAGGCTGCCTTCACGAAAATCGTGCAGCAGGATTTCCGAAACGCGATGCCAGTCGGTTCGGCCGGCTTTGTTGCGGCAGGCACGTTTGATGGCAAGCTGCTCCATAAATTCTTCGGCGGAGCCTGGCAGCTCGTTAAATTTGTAGCGTGCTTTTAATGAATCCGGGAAATCGCGCATCAGAAACTCAGCAGCAACCATGGCAACGTCTTCAAAAACAATTGCTGTGTTGCGAATCGCGCCGGCGGCCGCCAGCCGGTATGCGGCTTGTTGGTCTTCCAGTCTTGGCCATAAAACGCCAGGCGTATCAAAAAGATACCATTGATCGTTAAGCTTGACTCTTTGCTGGGATTTGGTGACCGCAGGCTCATTACCGGTTTTGGCGAGCTTGCGTCCAATGATCTGGTTCATCAAAGTGGACTTGCCCACGTTAGGGATGCCGGCAATGACCGCGTTAAATTTTCGTTTGCGATAGCGCTCTTGTCCTGCGCTGTCGTCGATGTCGGTTTCGTCATCAGAGATGGGGTCGTCAGTCAGTTCGGTTTCCACAAGCATGTCGGTATCTGATGTGTCTGGCACCGCCTCATCCGACGCCAGGTTATCGTCAGGTTCTGATTCCACCGCCACTTTGGCTTTAGGCATCAGCGCCTGTTCATCGACCAGCCTTTGGCAGGCACCAATAATCAGATCGGTGTTCAGGTTGCTGTCTTTGCCATTGGCGAGCGCGCGACTGCCGGGCTGGTTGTTGAAGTATTGCAGCCAGGCGCGGGTATGAGCGGGATCGGCCAGATCAGCCTTGTTAAGAATGTGCAGACACGGTTTGTGATGCTGCAGTCGCATTTTGTGCATCAGAGGATTGCTGCTTGCGCCAGGCATGCGCGCATCAAGCACCTCGATCACAACGTCGATCTGCTGCATGAGTTTGGCCAACTCTTTGTTGGCCTTGAACATGTGTCCGGGATACCAGGATATAGTCATAGGGCGCGGATCATAACACGAGCACGACAGGGGACAGGTGGCAAATTTTGCGTCTGGTTTACAACTGGTCAATTTTTGATCCCTCCGTCCCCTACGTGTATACTCCGCCCGACCAAAATTCTCTGGATGTGCTTTATGTCGATGCAATCGCGAATAGAAACTAAAGTGAATCATGGGATTGAGCCGCAATACTTTGATTTGGTTAATGAAAGTCATATGCATAGCGGGCCGGCAACTGAGTCGCACTTTAAATTGACAGTGGTTTCGGGTCGGTTTGAGGGTTTGAGCGCAGTCAAACGGCATCAGACCGTTTACGGATTGCTGGCAGATGAACTAAGGGATGGTGTGCATGCTTTGGCGCTGCATTTATATAGTCCTGCCGAGTGGGAAGTGCGCGAAAACGCGGCGCCGGCATCGCCAAACTGCCGCGGAGGCAGCAAAAACGCGTGAGTTTGAGTGTCTTGCATGGCTTGTTTTTGGGTCATTCGAGCGGTCAATTGTGGCAAAAAAATGGTAAAAACAAGGCGAGAATTCGGGTGAAAGTTGCACCTTGCTACCTTTTGGGCTAAGGTACGTCCTGTTACTAGTTTAAACCCTGGCTATTTCTGGTGCGCATTCAGCGCCGGTAAAGCTAGTCCCAAGTACCTTTTGGCTGACTGAGCAGGCTGTTTCATCGCGTGCTTGAACGTCGTCAATGTCAGATGAAACTGATCGAGACGTGTTCTTTTGTGACTGTTGCGCAGCGCTGCGACGGGGGCAAAGGGTAAATTGGCTGAAAGCAAGAGATAAGACTATGAACGATTTTCTTCGACACCCAAGATTGTCCTGGCTGGCGCGTGGAACGCTGGTGGCGGCCCTTGGCGCGTTCACCTTCACTGCGTGGGCTCAATACCGACAATCGCCTCAAATCAGTGTGTTACCTGATTTTGTAACAGAGATTGTTGAACAAGAGCAGGCGGTCAGTGAGCTGCCGGATTTTGAATCTTTTGTAGACACACAGGCTCGTAAAGAAGCATTTTTCAACTTTCTGACGGCCTACGTTGAAAAAGAAAACCAAGGTATTCTGAGAACCCGTGCGGCACTTGAGCCGATGTGGGAAGTCGCCAGCAGCGGTCAGCGCCTGAGCGACGTTGAGTATCTGACCTTGTTGGACATTGCTGAGCAATACCGACTTGACGCCGCTGAACTCAGCGAGCGACAAGTGCTTGCCGAATTGATGGAACGTGTTGACATCATCCCGACGTCTCTGGTGCTGGCGCAAGCAGCCAATGAGTCCGCCTGGGGTATGTCGCGTTTTGCTCGTGAAGGAAACAACATCTTCGGTCAATGGTGTTTTGATGCCGGCTGTGGCCTGGTGCCAGCACGCCGTGGTCAAAATGCAACGCATGAAGTGAAAGCATTTGCCTCGATCGAGGAGTCGGTCAATTCCTACTTCCTGAATCTGAATACCAACAGCAACTATCAGGACATGCGCGAAGCGCGTGCCCAGATGCGCGCCCAGAACCGACCGCTGGATTCACTGGTACTCGCCCGTGGTTTGACGCGCTACTCACAACGCGGCATGGCCTACGTCAGCGAACTGCAAGACATCATCCGCGTCAACCGACTCGGTGCGCTCGATCGCTCCTGACATCAGAACATTGTAGCCCGGCCCGTCTCATCCGGAGACCGGGCAGTTCCTCACAACGACGCCTTCGGCGTCTTTATCGTTGTTCGCTCACTGCCCGGTCTCCGGATGAGACGGGCCTCTGGCAACGTGTGTTCTGAGTCTTCCGCCACAACTCCCTCGCGTCGCAGCACTGCTTTGAGCCCAGTGCGCACTCAATCGAAGCAACTCCCGCGCAATTCAAGGGGAATGCCACCGGATTCAAGACCGTGTCGTCCCCCGCGCCCCACTGCACAGCCCGGTGGGAGGTCAGCGGTGAGCGAGGGACAATAAAGACGCCCAAGGCGTCGTCCCGAGGAACCGCTGACCTCCCAACGGGCGTATCAACAGCGCCAAAACACAAACTCAATCCGCATTCCCCGGCACAGACCGAATCCACAACTTGTTAAACCAATAATACCGATTGGTCCCGCGTTTCGGCGCCGTACAGATATACCCATAACGACGCATCTGAAATTCTTCTTCTGCCTGAATGGTAAATCGCACTGCATCACGATCCAGCCACTGCAGCGTCAACGGTTTGCCATTGGCATAACAGCCGAGCTGCGACACATTAAAATCACCTGCCAGCTGCAAGGTCACCGGGGGGTTTTTGCTGTCTGTCACCGGCGAGCGCGGGGAGTGCTCGAGTACCTGGAACGCCAGACTGTCCAGCTTGGTGCGGGCCGAGGCAATATCGGCAAAGGAGGCAGCCAGCGGATAGCGTGGCAGGGCCGTAAAGTCGGAGTAATAGCCGACCGCTCCGGAGTTCTGTGCGAGCGCCACAAAACCGAGTTCCTCAATCATCGCCATGATGTCTTCATCAAACTCGCCATAAGGGTAGGCCATGATCTTGTGATCCTGGCCGGTTTCCCGGCGGATATGCTCTTGAGCTTCGAGCAGTTCGGCGCGCAAACGTGCCAGGCGGTCGGCATTGGTTTCGCCGGGCAGGGCATCCACCATGTGCGGGTGGTTTACCATGTGATTGGCGATGATCACCCCACCTTCGGACATTTCACGCACCTGATCCCAGTTCATATACCCACGTTGATTGTCATTAATCGGCTGTGTGGTGGCAAACAGCGTCATGGGGAAACCAAATTCCTTGAGCAGCGGCCAGCCGGTGTCGTAGATGGATATGTAAGCATCGTCAAAGGTCAGCGCGGCGGTGCGCTCGGGAATCGGCTCTTTGTTTTGCAGTGCCTGAATCAGGCGATCCAGCGGCCAGACTTCAAAGTTGTTGTCGCGCAGATATTCCATCTGAATGCGCAGTTCGTCTGCGGTCAGACTGGTTGAGCGCGGTGTGGAGTCGGAAACATGGTGGTAAATCGTAATGACAGCATGGCCCTCTTGTGTGACCGAGGGCGAATGTGCGATCGAGGGCGAAGGCACGGTTTGCGCCAGCACCGCATGGGTATTCAAAATACTCAGGCCGCCAAGCGTGATGGCCAGTTTTATAAAACGCTTCAAAGTGCTGTGTGTTCTCAGGGAAGGTAATAACGCCATGATTGGCCTCTGCTGTTAATTCAATAGCTTGTCGTGTTGCCGATGCAATCTCAGGCGATAATCCTACCGCAATCAGAGAGTTTTTACTTTATGTTGCCCCCCGGATTGTGGTATAAATCCGCCCGCTTTGATAAGGGAGCGGTATAGGGGACGGAGGGATCATTTTTTGTACAGCGCTCGTTGTACAAAAAATGATCCCTCCGTCCCCAAGTAAGTTCCACATAACGTCACACATACATCGACACATGTACCCTGGGTGCTGCAGAAATGCAGTTGGGTCATGGGATGTATGGAGGCCTAACCCGGAAATAGACAAGGTATTTAACATGACAACTGTGTCAATGAAAGACATGCTCAAAGCTGGCGTCCACTTTGGACACCAGACCCGTTACTGGAACCCCAAGATGAAGCAGTTCATCTTCGGTGCACGTAACAAGATCCACATCATCAACCTGGAGCACACTGTTCCTGCGATGAACGAAGCACTGGCTGCTGCACAAAGCCTGGCTGCTCGTAACAAAAAGATTCTGTTTGTTGGCACCAAGCGTGCGGCAGGTCCTGTGATCAAGGCGCAAGCCGAGCGTTGCGGTATGCCTTACGTTGACCACCGCTGGTTGGGTGGCATGCTGACCAATTACAAAACCATTCGTGGTTCAATCAAGCGTCTGCGTGATCTGGAAGCTCAGGAAACTGATGGCACCCTGGATCGTCTGACCAAAAAAGAAGCCCTGATGCGTCGTCGCGCCAAAGAGAAACTCGAGCGCAGCATCGGTGGTATCAAGGATATGGCTGGCCTGCCGGATGCACTGTTTGTGATCGACGTTGATCACGAGCGTATTTCCATCACTGAAGCCAACAGCCTGCGCATTCCGGTTATTGGAGTGGTTGATACCAACTCCAATCCTGACGGCGTTGATTACCCGATTCCCGGCAATGACGACGCTATGCGCGCCATTGAGCTGTACGCATCTGCCATCGCTGACGCCTGCATCGCTGGCCGTTCTACCGGTAACCTGGTGAATGACAGCGAATTCGTGGAAGTGGTTGACGCGCCGGCTGCAGCAGACGCTGCTGCAACGACCGAAGCATCTGCCTGATCGGGCGGGGATGCCACCCCGGCATCCCACACTTGCTGATTTGTAACAACATAACTACATAGCTGTTTAAAAAAAGGGGCCTTGCCCCTTTTTTTTAATAACAGGTTTTAACTTCAAGTATTCATTTTTACAGATTGATAAAGAGGCTACTCAACATGGCAGAAATTACTGCAGGTATGGTCAAGGAATTACGTGAGCGCACCGGTCTGGGCATGATGGACTGCAAAAAGGCGCTGGTTGAATCAAACGGTGATCTGGAAAAGGCCATCGAAGATCTGCGTAAAGCCAGCGGCCTGAAAGCCGCCAAAAAAGCCGGCCGCACTGCTGCTGAAGGTGTGGTTGTATCGCGTGTTGCTGAAGACGGCAGTTATGCGGTTATGGTTGAAATCAACAGCGAAACCGACTTTGTTGCCCGCGACAATAACTTTCTGGGTTTTGCTGCCACCATTCTTGATAAGGCGTTCACAACTAAACAGTCATCTGTTGAGGCCCTGATGGCGGGCGAGCTGGAAGCAGCACGTGAAGCATTGGTTCAGAAAATTGGCGAAAACATCAACGTGCGTCGCATCCAGGTGACTGACGCGCCTGAAGGTGTGGCGGCGAGCTACGTACACAGCAATAACCGTATTTCTGTGGTTGTGGCGCTCAAAGGCGGCGACGCTGTGCTGGCGCGTGATATCGCTATGCACATTGCAGCAGCTAATCCGCTGGTTGTACGCTCTGCTGATCTGTCACAGGACTTGCTCGAGAAAGAGCGCGAAATCTACACCGCGCAGGCAGCAGAAAGTGGCAAACCGGCTGATATCGTTGCAAAAATGGTTGAAGGTCGTGTGCGTAAGTACGTGGCAGAAGTCACCTTGCTTGAGCAGCAGTTTGTAAAAGATCCTGAGCAGACCATTTCTGCGCTGCTGAAAAAAGCGGGCGCGGATGTGGTGAGCTTCGTACGTTACGAAGTGGGCGAAGGCATCGAGAAAGAAGTGGTAGATTTTGCTGAAGAAGTCAAAGCACAAGCAGCTGCTGCCAAGCAGTAATTTGTGGTTTGAATGTGTCGGGTGATATGCCGCAAACAGGGGTATATCACTCGCGCCATTCTGTGGTTAAAGTATCCATAACAAGTTTCAACAAGCGGGATCATCATGGCAAAAGCTGAAAAAAAGTATAAACGCATACTATTAAAGCTGAGCGGTGAGGCGCTGATGGGCGATGCCGACTTTGGTATCGACCCTAAAGTGCTCGATCGCATGGCCGTCGAAGTCGGCCAGCTTGTTGGGCTTGGCATTCAGATTGGCATGGTGATTGGTGGCGGCAATCTGTTCCGCGGTGCAGCGTTAAGTGCCGCCGGTATGGAACGGGTTACCGGAGACCATATGGGCATGCTGGCAACCGTGATGAATGCGCTGGCGATGCGCGATGCCATGGAAAGAGCCGGAATCAGTACCCGTGTGATGTCAGCCATTCCCATGAGTGGCGTGGTGGAGCACTATGATCGCCGCGCAGCCATTCGTCATATCCGCAACGGCGATGTGGTGATTTTTGCCGCAGGTACGGGCAATCCATTTTTTACAACAGACTCGGCAGCTTGCCTGCGCGGTATCGAAATTGATGCCGAACTCATCCTGAAAGCAACCAAAGTTGATGGTGTATACTCGGCCGATCCTATGAAGGTGCCCGACGCCGTCAAATATGATTACCTGACCTACGACGAAGTGCTGGATCGTAAACTGGGCGTGATGGATCTGACCGCAATCTGTCTGGTGCGTGACCACGATATTCCTGTGTGTGTGTTTAACATGCAGAAACCGGGATCATTGCTGAACAATGTCATGGGTTTGACGGATGGAACCTTGATAGGCGTGACGAATTCGAATTAACAGGGGATTACCATGATCGAACAAACCATTAAAGATGCTACCGAGCGTATGGAAAAGTCCTTACACTCCCTTGAAATAGCATTCAACAAAATTCGTACTGGCCGCGCGCACCCGAGTATTCTGGACAGCGTGATGGTGTCTTACTACGGTTCTGACACACCTTTGAGCCAACTTGCCAACATTACGGTGGAAGAAGGTCGTTTGCTGGTGATTGCTCCCTGGGAACGCAAACTGATTACCGAAGTTGAGAAGGCAATCCTGCGCTCTGATCTGGGATTGAATCCGTCCAACAATGGCGAAAGTATTCGTTTGCCAATGCCGGCGCTGACCGAAGAAACGCGCCGCGAATATACCAAACAAGCTAAAAACGAAGCAGAAGGTGCGCGTGTTGCGATTCGTAATATTCGCCGTGATGCCAATGGGCATATCAAAGATCTGCTCAAAAACAAAGAAATCAGCGAAGACGATCAGCGCCGTGCTGAAGAGCGTATTCAGAAGCTGACTGATAAATATATTGCTTCCGTCGACGCTGCGTTCAGTGTCAAGGAAAAGGATCTGCTGTCCATCTGATCCCGATCGGCCCTGGTTGACTTCACTGTGTTGGTCAGCCTGAAAATATCCAGACAATAGTGAGACGCAGAAGGACAAACAGTGCCTGACAAGGACAGCAACAAGCAACATAACAGCCAGCCTCGCCATGTGGCGGTGATTATGGATGGCAACAATCGCTGGGCCAAAGCGCATGGTCTGGGCGGCAGCGCTGGACACAGGGCGGGCGCTGAAGCGGCGCGCGAACTGGTGTTTTCCTGCGCTGATCGGCAGATCGAGTACTTGACACTGTTTGCCTTCAGCAGTGAGAACTGGCTGCGCCCGAATAAAGAAGTCAAAGGCCTGATGGCGCTGTTTTTGAGTGTCTTGCGCCGCAAAGAGATTCGCCAGATGCACGAGCGCAACGTGCGCCTGCAATTTATCGGCAACCGCAACAGTTTTGCGCCACGCCTCTTAAAAAACATGCTTGAAGTTGAGCAACTCACCCGTCACAACACCGGTATGGTAGTGACGGTGGCAGCCGACTACGGCGGGCAGTGGGATATCAGCCAGGCCTGTCGCGCCTTGGCAGAACAGGCGCAAAAGGGTTTGATCAATCCCTCAGACATTACCACCGAGCATGTGCAGCAATACATCAGTCTGGGGCAGGCACCTGCACCTGATTTGTGTATCCGAACCGGCGGCGAACGTCGCATCAGTAACTTCCTGCTCTGGCAGATGGCTTACACCGAGTTGTATTTTACTGACTGCTACTGGCCTGATTTTAATGATGCTACTCTGCAATTGGCATTGGATGATTTCAGCCAACGCAAACGTCGTTATGGCGGCCATTCCGAGAGTGATGAATTGACCCTGTCTCATGAACCTACCTCACCAATTCGACCAGCGCCGATAGCCGGAAAATCATCGGATGTGCTGGCGTCTGTGTCAGGAAACGGTGTCTGACGTGCTGCGTCAACGTGTACTGACCGCCATTGTGATGCTGCTGGTGTTATACGCCGGCACCGCCTGGTTGTCGCCGACCTGGTATGCAGGTTTCCTGAGTCTGATCATGCTGCCGGCGCTACTGGAGTGGGCAGAGTTGATGGGGCTGCAGCGCCCGCGCGACAAAGCCCTGTGGATATTGTTTATTACCACCATCGTTGTGCCAATTCTGATTGTGTTTGTATTCCCTGGTGCCGTGCCCTCGACCATGGGTGTTGCGGTGGTGAGCACAATGGCGGTGGTGTACTGGTTTGTGGTGTTTCTGGCGATCAGTGTGTACCCGGCGGGCCAGCATTATTGGGGAGCGACCTGGAAACTGGCCGCCATGGGCATTGCCAGCCTGATACCGACCTGGCTAGGGCTGTTTTATCTCAAGACCCTGGACCCCAGCGGTATGTTGGTGTTTATCCTGATCGGGCTGGTCAGCATTGTCGACATCGGTGCCTATTTCAGTGGTCGCGCCTGGGGGCGCAAAAAACTGGCGTTGGCGCTGAGTCCCAAGAAGTCGTGGGCAGGGTTTTGGGGCGGCATGGCCAGTTGTGCCGCACTGGCAAGTGTAATCCTGTGGTGGGTGCACACACGGTATCAGCCATTGACGATTGATCTTTGGATTCTGTTGTTGGCAGCGGCCATGTTGATGGCAGTGTTCTCGGTAATTGGTGACTTGTTTGAAAGCATGCTGAAGCGCCACCGTGGCATCAAGGATAGCGGTCGTTTGTTGCCCGGGCATGGCGGCTTTCTTGACCGCATTGACAGTTTGATGGCGGCTACCCCGATTTATGTGCTGGCCTTGCTGGTGCTCAGTAACGGTCTGGCGGTAATTTGATGAAAACCTCACTTGAATCAGTTCAGGCACAGCGAATCACCGTGCTGGGCTCAACCGGCTCTGTGGGTACCAGCACGCTTGATGTCATTTCCCGTTATCCGGAACTGTCTATTTATGCTTTGAGCGCGGGCAGCAACATCGATCTGTTGTACGAACAATGCCTGCGCTTCAAACCCCATGTTGCCGTGTTGCTGGATGAGCAGCATGCTGACATCTTGCGTCAGCGTTTGTATGTGGCTGGCAGCGATACTGAAGTCCGCTGCGGCCCACTGGCTTTGTGCGAGATTGCTTCCTCGCCCGATGTAGATACAGTGATGGCGGCGATTGTGGGTGCTGCCGGATTGCCACCCGCGTTGGCCGCAGCGTCAAGTGGCAAAAAAGTACTGTTGGCAAACAAAGAAGCCTTGGTCACAGCCGGTGCTTTGTTTATGAAAGCGGCTGACGACAGCGGCGCGGTGGTTTTACCCATAGACAGCGAACACAACGCCATTTTTCAGTGTTTACCCTCTGCCTCGCAGCAGCAGCGCGGACAGTTGTCCTCACATGGCGTGCGCCGGGTGGTGCTCACAGCATCCGGCGGACCATTTTTGACCACACCTTTAAATGAGTTGGAGCGGGTGACACCCGCGCAGGCGTGCAAACATCCGAACTGGACCATGGGTCGGAAAATTTCCGTTGATTCTGCGACCATGATGAATAAAGGTCTGGAGTTTATAGAGGCGTGTTTTTTGTTTGATCTGCCGCCCTCGCAGGTTGATGTATTGATTCACCCGCAGAGTATTGTGCATTCCATGGTTGAATACCGTGACGGGTCGGTGCTGGCGCAGTTGGGCAGCCCGGACATGCGCGTGCCGATTGCCCATGCCTTGGCATGGCCGCAGCGTATGGATTCCGGCGCCAGCTTTCTGGATCTGGTGAAAAGCCCCGATCTGCAGTTTATGACGCCGGATCTTGAGCGTTTTCCAGCACTGGCATTGGGCATGGAGGCCGCGGCGCAAGGCGGTTATGCACCCTGTATTTTGAATGCCGCCAATGAAATTGCAGTGGCCGCGTTTCTGGACGGACAGATACGGTTTACTGAGATACCGGGGGTCATTTCCGGCACTCTGGCGCAAATAACTTGTCGCGAGCCGCTGTCTATCGCTATGATTCAGTCAGTAGATCAACACGCACGAGCCGTCGCCAGTGAGCTGACAGCGGGACGTAACAGTAAGCTTCTTCCTTAGTAGTACCGGACAGGATTTATGTTGCAGACCTTGGTTGTAAATATCTTGGCCCTGATTGTCACCTTGGGCGTACTGGTTACCGTGCACGAATTTGGGCATTTCTGGGTCGCGCGACGATGTGGCGTGAAAGTGCTGCGCTTTTCGATTGGGTTTGGCAAAGCCGTCAAAACCTGGGTAGGCAAAGATGGATGTGAATACGTCATCGCGCCGATTCCACTGGGTGGTTATGTCAAGATGCTAGGTCAGGAGGATACACGCGCCGATGCTGGCAGCAGTGTGCCTGTGGACGAGCGTCATATGGCGTTTAATTTCAAACCACTCTGGCAGCGCTTTGCGATTGTAGCAGCCGGGCCGATGGCTAATTTCCTGTTGGCGATTCTGGTGTTCTGGCTGATCAACGTGGCTTATGGACAGCGTGGCATTGCGCCTGTGATTGGCAGTATCTTGCCGGACTCGCCGGCCTGGCAGGCAGGCTTGCGCGCCGGTGATGAAATTGTGTCCGTTGACGGCAATGACACGACCTTATGGCAGCACGTCACCATGGCCATGCTGGACCGGCTCGGTGAAACCGGGAGCTTGCAGATCACCGCGATTCCACAAGACCAGATTGATCCTCGTGACTTTTTTATTCCCCTGAACAGCTGGCAATCGTCCAGCGCCGAGCCTGATCCCATGGGATCTTTGGGCATTGTGCAGTTTGATATTCCTCCAATTCTTGACACCATTGTGCCCGATGGCGCGGCGCAGCGTGCCGGGTTAATGACGGGTGATCGTATTGTGAGTGCCAACGGCGAGCCGGTGTCAGGCTGGGTGCAGTGGGTCAACATTGTGCGCGCCAGTCCGGAACTGCCTTTGGAAGTTGTTGTCGAACGTGCGGCAGGGGCTGAACGCGCGGCGCTGATATTGACACCGGCTGCCAGCCAGGCAGCCGATGGTTCAGTGACAGGTGTGATCGGTGCCAGTGTTGCGCCTTATGATCTGTATGCCAGTTTGCCGGCTGATCAGCGCCGGGAAGTGACTTATAACCCGATCACTGCCGTTGTCCCTGCCTTGCAGGAGACCTGGGATAAATCGGTGTTTGTGCTGGAATCCATCAAGAAGATGGTGATTGGACTGATTTCAGTCAAGAATATTAATGGCCCGATTACCATTGCTCAGGTCGCCGGTGAAACGGCCAGTTATGGTCTTGAAGTGTATCTTGGCTTTTTGGCGATATTGAGCATCAGTCTGGGCGTGATGAATCTGTTGCCGATTCCTGTGCTGGATGGAGGGCATTTGTTGTATTACACCGTTGAGGCTATCATACGCCGCCCGGTACCCGAGCGCATTCAGGCCATGGGCCTGCAACTTGGATTGCTGATCATCGGTGGCATCATGATGCTGGCCATATATAACGACGTCAGTCGGCTGCTGTGATCATTATCTCGATAATGAAATCTCCAGTGCCGCGTGACAATAAACTCATAAAAACGTCCGGATTTGTAAGAACTCCATGATAAGAAAGTCGTGTCTCAGTGCTCTCCTGACCCTTGGCATTGCTGCTACAGCGCAGGCGCAATCACAGAATTTCAGAATATCCGATATCCGTATTGACGGACTGCAACGGATTTCCCCCGGCGTGATGTTCAGTCTGTTGCCGGTAGGTGTGGGCGATCAAATGGAAGCAGGCACTGCCGCTGCCATTATTCGTGCAATCACCGAGTCCCAGTATTTTGAGGAAGTCGAGGTTGCACGTGACGGCGATGTATTGCTGATTACGGTGCTGGAACGCCCGTCTGTGAGTGAAATTACCATTTCCGGCAACCGGGTGCTGAAGACTGAAGACATTCTGCGCAATATGGAACAGGCGGAAATTGTTGAAGGCGGTATTTTTACACGCTCCACGCTGGAAGCTATTCGTCAGGGCATTCAGGAAGTGTATTCCGGGCGCGGTCGTTATGGCACAACCGTAGATATTGAAGTAGAGGATCAGCCGCGAAACCGTGTTTCCATTGATATGACCGTTAACGAAGGTGAAGAGAGCCGCATTCGCGACATCAATATTGTGGGCAACTCCACATACGAAAGCGAAGAGTTGACCAGTATTTTTGATTTGGGTGTGCGCCCCTGGTATCTGCCCTTGAGTCGCCGCGATCGTTACTCGCGCGAACAGTTGGAAGGCGATATAGAACGCTTGAATTCCTATTATCTGGATCGTGGGTTTGCGCGCTTTAACGTGGATAACACCCCGGTATCCATCACACCTGACAATGAGCAGATTTACATCACCATCAATGTCAGCGAAGGCCAGCAATACCAGATCAGCAAAGTTGATCTGGTCGGTGACCTGGTCAATGCCGAGCCTTTACTGCGCGCCTACACATTGGTGGGTCCGGGTCAGACGTTCTCGCAGGCCCTGATCACCGCCAGCGAAGAATATATGACCCAGATTCTGGGTAACCTCGGATATGCCTTTGCGGAAGTTGAGGGTGTGCCCAACATCAATGACGAAGACAATACCGTCGAAGTGATTTTTTATGTTGAGCCCGGCGCACGCACGTACGTCAATCGCATCAACTTCCGCGGCAACGTCACCACGGCCGATGAAGTCTTGCGTCGTGAAATGCGCCAGCTGGAAAGCGCGCCGGCGTCCAGTCAACAAATAGAATTTTCCAAAGTCCGTTTGGAGCGTCTGGGTTATTTCTCCACGGTTGAAGTGGATACCGTCGAAGTACCGGGTACCTCGGATCAGGTTGATGTTGAATTTGAAGTCGAAGAACAAAGCTTTGGCAGCGTGTCATTCAGTATTGGCTCGGGCGGCGGCGGTAACTGGTTTGTGGCAACCGATCTGCAGGCAGAGAACTTCCTGGGTACTGGCCGTACAGTCGCTGTAGGTCTTAACCGCAGCTATTTCAGCAGCAGCGCCAACTTCTCTTACATGGATCCCTATTTCACACCCGATGGTGTCAGTCGTGGATTCAGTGTGTTTGTCCAGAAACAGGATTCGCCTTACAACATCGCGAGTTTCTCGACTACCTCGTATGGCGCTACACTGAACTTCAGTTACCCGATCAGCGAGATCCAGCAGATTGGTTACAACATTGGTTATTCCCATACTGAGCTGAGTTCAGGTGGTTTGTCCGTTCAGGAAATTGAAGCAACACCGGTGCTGACGCCGGGTGTTGACCGTTACATTATCAGCCCGGCCAATCTGAACCCCTGGAATGGCCCGGTCACCGATGCGGTCACGGGACTGGTCAGTGAATTGCCAGTTGAATATCTGAATCGCAATACAGATCCCGGATTTATCGACAGAAATGGCAAGGTTTTTGACAACCTGACCTTTACCACTAACTGGGTACGCCAGACCTTGAACCGTGGTCAGTTGCCAACGGCAGGGTCATTGCAGCAATTGTCGTTTGAAATTACCGTGCCCGGCAGTGACCTTGAGTACTATCGCGCCAGTTATAACACCCAGTACTACAAACCCATTATTGGTGAAGACTGGGTGTTCCACGTGCGCACCAATCTTGGTTACGGCGATGGTTATGGTGATACCGGGGAATTGCCGTTTTTCCAGAACTATTTTGCGGGTGGTCTGGCTTATAACGGGGTCGTACGCGGATTTGAAGAAAACAGTCTGGGTCCGCGCAGCACACCACCTTTGACGTATCAGACCAATCTGGCCGGACTCATCAAAGATGAAAATGGCAATGTGAAAGTCAGTGCCGGTGGTTTTGCCGATGGATACGATGGCTCGCTGGGCTATCTGACCTTGCCCGTAATTGATGCCAATGGTCAGCCAGTCCTGGATGCCAACGGTAACCAACAGGTGCAGCTGGCGGCTCAGCCTTATGATATCTACGGCGATCGCAACAGTTTTGGTGGCAATATTCTGACCACGGCTTCCATTGAGTTGTTGTTCCCCTTACCGATGGTAGAAGATCGCGGCCGTGTGCGCTCAAGCCTGTTTTTTGATGTGGGCAGTGTGTTTGCCAGCGACTGCTCAGCACGTCAGACTGCGCTGAATACTTGCAGTCAGTTTGATGTGGGCGATTTACGTTACTCAGTGGGCGTGGGTGTGACGTATCTGTCACCGTTTGGTCCGCTGACGTTTTATCTGGCCAAGCCATTTACCAAAAATGGCACAGACCAGACCAAATCCTTCGACTTTACTATTGGAGCAGGATTCTGATCAGGAAAAAACCGCGCTGCAGGCGTCAGACTCAGTGATATAATGCGCCGCTGTCGCAAACAAGCAAATATTGCACAACCGTAAAACAAATTTGACCAAGGTGAATAACATGAAAAAATTAATGATACTGGTAGCAGGTCTGTTTTTGACAGCCAATATGGCTGTTGCCCAGACTGCGCCCGTCATTGGTATCATCAATCTGGAGCAGGCGTTGTTTAATACCGACGCTGCTCGTGCACTTGAAACCGGTACGCGTACCGAGTTTGCTGCCGACGAAGGCAGACTTGAGCAGCTGAACACTGAACTGCGTGCGATCATTGAACGCGCTCAGCGCGACGAGTCGATCATGAGCGAATCAGAACTGCGCGCACTCAACTCTGAAGCGCAGGAAAAGCAGGTTCAGATGCAACTGATCAGCGAGCGTCTGCAGGGCGCATGGCAAGAGCGTCAGCAGCAGTTTGTAGAAACCATGCGTGAGCGTCTGGGCCAGGCCATCGAGGCGGTTGTTCAGGAAGGCAGCTACGATCTGGTTTTAAATGCTGAATCGGTGGCTTTTTTCAATAACAGCTACAACATTACAGCGCTTGTAACTGCCAAACTCAACGAGTTGTCGCGCTGAGCCTTGGCGTTTAGCGACGACCATTCCAGTGTCGGGTAAGCAGCAATGAAGGTGTCGTTCACGCTGGCAGAGTTATCTGCTCAGCTGAACGTGCCTGTTCGGCCAGGCGTTGGGGCGGCGTACAACACCCCGGTTGATGAAATCATCATTGACGGTCTTGCGACGCTGGAAAACGCAAGCGCCACCAAGTTGAGTTTTTTGAGCAATCCGCGCTACAGCCAGCAGTTATCAACGTGCCAGGCGGGAGCCGTCATTATTCACCCGGATCTGGCCGGCAATACCCAGCTTCCGTGCCTGTTGTCATCATCTCCCTATGTCACCTATGCCAAAGCCTCGCAGCTGTTTGCGGCAGCTATTGCGCAGCACACCAGATCTGCTGATGGGCAAACGGGCGTTCATGCCAGCGCGGTAATAAGTCCGGACGCGGTGTTGGGTAAGGATGTGTGTATTGGGCCGCATGCGGTCATTGAAGCTGGCGTCAACATCGGCGATGGCAGTTGTATTGGCCCCGGTTGTTTTGTGGGTGCGCGGGCAAAGATCGGCAATCATTGTGTGATGTACGCCAATGCCACTGTGTATCACGAGGTGGTGCTGGGCGATCGAGTGATTGTGCATGCCAGCGCTGTGCTGGGTGCGGATGGTTTTGGTTTTGCGTTTGATGGCCAGCGCTCTGTCAAAATTGCGCAATTGGGGTCGGTGCGTATTGGCTCCGATGTGGAAATTGGCGCAGGCAGCAGTATCGATCGTGGGGCGCTGGACGACACGGTGATTGGTGACGGCGTCAAAATTGATAACCAGGTTCAGATAGGCCATAACTGTATTGTGGGCGACCACACGGTGATATGCGGCTGCAGCGCATTGGCAGGCAGCACGCGGATTGGTCGTTATTGTGTGATTGGTGGTGGCGTGGGTATTACCGGGCATTTGAGTATTACTGATCGTGTAACGATCAGTGCCATGTCGATGGTGACCCAGTCCATTACAAAACCCGGGCTTTATTCTTCTGGCACCTTGCTGCAGGAGAGTGCTCAGTGGAAACGAAATGTGGTGACACTTGGTAAGCTGTCCGAGTTGTCCCGAACTGTCAGGAACATTCAAAGGCAACTGGATCAAGACAGCTTGCCGCCGTCAGGAAATGATTATGATGAACATCGAAGAGATTAAGGAATATCTGCCGCAGCGTTATCCTTTTTTGCTGGTTGACCGAGTGGTCAGCATTGAACTTGGAAAGTCGATTGTTGCGTACAAAAATGTCAGCGTGAACGAGCCGTTTTTTAATGGCCACTTTCCAGATTTTCCGATCATGCCGGGTGTGCTGATCATTGAGGCCTTGGCACAGGCAGCCGGTGTGCTTGGGTTCAAGAGTCAAGAGAAAAAACCTAAAGACGGTTACCTGTATTACTTTGTCGGCGCAGATGAAGTGCGCCTGAAACGCCCGGTGGTTCCCGGTGACCGCCTGACGCTGGAGGCCAGTATTCTGACCAGTAAACGTGGTATCTACAAATTTCAGTGCCGCGCGTCAGTCGGTGATGAGTTGGTCGGCGAGGCAATCATCATGTGTGCAGAGAGGAAAAAAGAAAAGTGATTGACGCGCTTGCAATCATACATCCCTCGGCCAGCATTGCCGACGGTGTTCGGGTAGGCCCGTGGAGTGTTATTGGCCCGAATGTCACTATCGGTGAAGGCAGCGAAATTGCCTCGCACGTAGTGATCAAAGGCAACACTCGCATCGGGAAAGGCAACAGCATTTATCAGTTTGCATCAATAGGTGAAGACCCTGCCGACAAAAAGTTCTCAGGGGAGGACACCTGGCTCGAAATTGGTGACAACAACATCATTCGTGAAGGCGCTACCTTACACCGCGGTACTGGCGCGGGCGGTGGTTTGACACGTATTGGTAGCGGCAATCTGATGATGGCCTACGTCCACATCGCACATGATTGCATGGTTGGAAGTAATACTGTGTTTGCCAACAATGCTGGATTGTCAGGGCATGTGCACGTCGATGACTGGGCCATCCTGGGCGGTTATGCCGGCGTGAATCAGTTCCTGCGGGTTGGGGCACATGCGATGGTAGGGGGCATGACACACATTTCGCATGACGTGCCTGCGTATGTGATTGTCAGTGGTAGTCCGCCAGCCGTGCGCAGTGTGAACACTGTCGGATTAGAGCGTCGTGGTTTTGATGAGCAAACGGTGAAGTTGATTCGGGAAGCGTTTAAGGTCATTTACAAGCGCGGTTTGAGTTTGCAGGAAGCACAGCAACAGATCGCTCAAATGGCGGACGATCACGCGGCACAACATGCTGCGCTGACCGTATTACTGAATTCGATTTCCGGGTCGGCCAAAGGAATTCATCGCTAAGGCAAACGTGTTGCCATCAACAATAAAAAGCAGGTGCCGGATTTATGCTGATAGCCATGGTGGCGGGGGAAACCTCCGGTGACATACTCGGTGCCGGTCTGATCCGCGCCTTGCGTCAGCGTTACCCTGAGGCGCGTTTTGTGGGTGTGGGTGGTCCGCGTATGCTGGACTGCGGTTTCGAAACCATTACACCCATGGAACGTTTGTCGGTGATGGGGTTTATCGAACCGCTGGGTCGCCTGCCAGAATTATTGCGACTGAAACGTGATCTGATCACACGTTTCAGTGAAGAAACACCCGCTGTGTTTATTGGCATAGATTCACCGGGTTTTAATTTACGCCTGGCCCAGTCTCTTCATGACCTTGGCATAAAAACCGTGCACTACGTCAGTCCCAGTGTCTGGGCCTGGGGTCAGAAGCGCATTTTCAAAATTGCCAAAGCCGTTGACCTGATGCTGACCTTGTTTCCCTTTGAGACGGATATCTACCGCCAACACGGCATTGCCGTGCATTGTGTAGGGCACCCGATGGCAGATCGGGTAGATCCGGATGAGAATCAGCAGCAGGCCCGCCAGCAGGCGCAACAGTTGTTGGGTCTTAATCCTGAGGGCACACAACAGATTGTGAGTTTGATGCCCGGCAGCCGGCATGATGAGCTTGCCCGTCTGGCGCCGGTGTTTTTGAAAACCGCCTTGATCTGTTTGCAGACCCGCCCGGATCTGCATTTTGTGTTGCCCTGTGCCAACCAGGCGCGTCTGGAACAACTGAATCGCTTGCTGGATGAGACCTTGGCTGAAAACCCGGCGCATGCTCGTTGGCGAACGTCTTTTACAGTGCTGGATGGCCAATCCTATGAGGCCATGCGTGCGGCCGACATGGTGTTATTGGCTTCCGGCACCGCCACGCTGGAAGCGATGCTGCTCAAACGCCCGATGATTGTGTGTTACAAGTTATCCGCCATGACCTGGTGGCTGGCATCGCGTCTGGTCAAAGTGCCCAATATTGCCTTGCCGAATCTGCTGGCAGGTCAGCGCCTGGTGCCAGAGTACCTGCAACATGCGGTGACTGAATCAACACTGTCGACAGAACTGCTGGCCTGGCTGAGCGATCCGGTACGCCGAGATGCTTTGTACGATGATTTTACCCGCATCCATCGCAGTATTCGTCTGGACGCTGATCAGCAAGCCGCCAGCGCGGTCAGTACCCTGATTTCAAAAGGCAAGGCCAGCTGATGCACACGACGCAACATACGACGCAAGAACCGCACGCTCTGCTGTTTGATGAACTGTCCAAAAATGTGTCCGAGTGGCCGCAACATGCCAATCAACATGTTGCCGGCGCGGATGAAGCCGGCCGCGGCCCACTGGCTGGCGCGGTGTTTGCGGCAGCGGTGATATTACCTCGTCATTATGATTTGCCCGGATTAAATGACTCTAAAAAACTCAGTGCCGCGCGGCGGGCGCTGTTGTACGATCTGATTCAACAGCAGGCGCTGGCATTTGCGATCACGCAGGTTTCTGCCGCCGACATAGACAAGATCAATATTTTCAGAGCCTCACTGCTGGCGATGCATCGCGCCGTGGATGCACTGGGTATTGACGCTGATTTTGTGTACGTGGATGGCACGCACTGCCCGCCATGGAACCGGGCAGGCGCGGCATTGGTCAAAGGCGACAGCCGGCTGGACTGTATTGCCGCCGCCTCAGTATTGGCAAAAGTGGCGCGCGACCGCGATCTGTTGCGATTGCATGAAGCGTTTCCGATGTACGGATTTGACAGGCATAAAGGGTATCCAACCCCCGAACATTTAAAGGCACTCGCGCTGCACGGCCCGTGTGTGGAACACCGGCGCAGTTATGCGCCCGTGGCGAAGGTTCTGGCGGACCACTGACCCAGTATTTGCCCCCGATAATTTAAACTTTTTCTTCAGGAAATTTGCATGTCCCTTGCTCCAGGCCAATTTGTTCATCTGAATGTACATACCGAGTTTTCAATTGTGGACGGTCTTGTGCGTGTGGAGGAGTTGATCAAAACGGTTCGTGCGCTGGACATGCCTGCCGTGGCTGTGACCGATCATGCCAACCTGTTTGCCATGATCAAGTTTTACTCGGAAGCATTAAGCAAGGGCATCAAACCCATTTGTGGTTGTGATGTACTGATTGAGAATCCGGAACACACTGATCGCCCGCATGCCATCACACTGCTGGTCAAAAATCTTGAGGGATACCGTAACCTGACGCGCCTGATCTCGATGTCGTATACCGACAAAGTAGGCCTTGGCGCGCCCACATTGCGCCGACGTTGGTTAGAGCAGCACGCAGACGGATTGATTGTGTTGTCTGGCGGTATGCAAGGGGATGTTGGGCGGGCGCTGGTGGAGGGTGATCGACCCACCGCTTTAAGGACGCTGGCCTGGTGGATGAATCTGTTTCCAGACAGTTTTTATCTGTCGATTGCACGTTGTGGTCGCCCCGGTGAGGAAGCCTATATTCAGGCGGCGGTGATGTTGTCCTCAGACACCGATTGCCCCTTGGTGGCGGTAAATGATGTGCGGTTTATTGCTGCCTCTGATTTTGAAGCTCACGAGGTACGCGTGTGCATTCATGATCGCCGAACCCTTGATGATCCCCGTCGTCCCCGTCACTACACCGAGCAACAATATCTGCGCTCGACCGACGAGATGATCGCCTTGTTTGAAGACGTGCCGGAAGCCATCGAGAACAGCGTGCAGATTGCGATGCGCTGTTCTTTGTCTCTGGAGCTGGGCAAACCCTACCTGCCCAATTATCCAGTGCCTGCCGGCATGACCATGGATGAGTTTTTTCGGGAAATCAGCTTGCAGGGCCTGAAGCGCAGACTGCCCCGCATCATCAGTGAGAGCCACGGCTTGCCAACCCCTATCGATAGTAGTCGTGTGGAGGAGTACGCGGATTTTTGTAAACCTTACTTTGAGCGTCTGGATTTTGAGCTCAATGTGATTATCCAGATGGGTTTTCCCGGGTACTTTCTGATTGTGATGGAATTTATCCAGTGGGCCAAAAACAATGATATTCCCGTTGGGCCGGGCAGGGGCTCAGGCGCCGGTTCTATTGTGGCGTACGCCCTGGGGATCACCGATCTGGATCCTTTGCGTTATGACCTGCTGTTCGAGCGCTTTTTGAACCCGGAACGGGTATCAATGCCGGACTTTGACGTGGACTTCTGCATGGAAGGTCGTGATCGGGTTATTCAGCATGTGGCTGAATTGTATGGCAAAGAAGCGGTATCGCAGATCATCACCTTTGGCACTATGGCCGCCAAGGCGGTGGTGCGCGACGTAGCGCGTGTGCAAGGTAAATCCTATGGCCTGGCCGATAAACTCTCCAAGCTGATCCCGTTTGAGCCGGGCATTACGCTGGAAAAGGCGATGGAAGACGAACCTGCCCTCAAGGAGTTTATTGACTCCGATGAGGACGCGCAGGAAATTATGGAAATGGCGCTCAAACTGGAAGGCATCACCCGTAACGTAGGCAAACACGCTGGCGGCGTGGTGATTGCGCCGACACGACTGACCGATTTTTCTCCGCTGTACTGTGATGAAAACGGCGATGGACTGGTGACCCAGTTCGACAAAAACGATGTGGAAACCGCGGGTCTGGTCAAGTTCGACTTTCTGGGTTTGAGAACACTGACCATCATCGACTGGGCAGTGAAGATGATCAACCGGCAGGAGCCTGCACACCGCGACAAGCCGCTGGATATCACCATGATTCCGCTGGACGATGTGCGTGTGTACGAGCTGTTGCAGCGTGGCGAGACCACGGCCGTGTTCCAGCTGGAATCGCGCGGCATGAAAGATCTGATACGACGTTTGTTGCCCAGCTGTTTTGAAGACATTGTGGCACTGGTGGCCTTGTTTCGACCCGGTCCCTTGCAGTCGGGCATGGTGGATGATTTTATCAACCGTAAACACGGCCGCGCCGAAATCAGTTATCCGCACCCTGATCTGGCGCCGGTACTTGGCAATACCTACGGGGTCATTCTGTATCAGGAACAGGTGATGCAGATTGCCCAGGTGCTGGCCAGTTACAGTCTGGGTGGCGCCGACATGCTGCGCCGCGCCATGGGTAAAAAGAAACCCGAAGAAATGGCCAAACAACGGGGCTTTTTTGTGGATGGCGCTTCAGGTCGTGGGCTCAGTGAGGAATTATCCGGGTCCATATTTGACTTGATGGAAAAATTCGCTGGTTATGGTTTTAACAAGTCGCATTCGGCGGCATACGCGTTGGTGTCATATCAGACTGCGTGGTTAAAAAAGCATTATCCAGCCTATTTTATGGCCGCGGTCATGTCTGCTGATATGCAGAATACCGACAAAGTGGTGACCCTGGTTGAAGAATGCCGGGAAATGAAACTGCCCTTGATTGTGCCAGATGTGAACGTCGGTGCCTTCAACTTTACGGTGAATACCAAGGGCCAGATTGTGTATGGGCTGGGGGCCATAAAGGGCCTGGGTGAGGGCCCCATCAACGCCATTATCAAAGCCCGTGACAGTGGTGGCGATTTTACGTCATTGCTGGATTTTTGCCGGCGCGTGGATTTGCGCACGGTTAACAAACGCGCACTTGAAGCCTTGATCAAAGCCGGTGCGCTCGACAACCTCTATCAATCGGATACCGATACGACCCGCGCCTGGCTGATGTCTTCACTGGCAGATACTGTTCAGGCGGCTGAGCAAAGCAGTCGCAATCTGGAATCCGGTGTGCAGGATCTGTTTGGTGACATTGCACCGGTACCCGAAACCGTGTCTGCGAGTGGCCCGGACGATGGTCCCGGCAATCAAACCGTCAAGCCATGGAGCCAGCAGCATCGCTTGCGCGAAGAAAAAGAAACCCTTGGTCTGTATCTCAGCGGTCATCCGATTGATGAGTTTTTGCCAGAGCTTAGGCAAATGACCCGCGACCGCCTGGCGAATCTGAAAGCGGATCGCGAAACCCAGGTGTTGGCTGGGCTGCTGGTGGCCACCCGCACCATGCGCAGCAAACGTGGCGACAATATTGCGTTTATCACGCTGGATGATCGCAGTGCACGGCTGGAGATATCGCTGTTTGCCAAAGAGTACGAGCGTTTCAGGGAGTTGCTGCAAAAGGACGCTATCCTGGTGGTGGATTGCCAGGTGTCCATGGATGATTTCAGTGGCACACTGAAAGGACGCGCGCGTGAGGTGATGACGCTGACGCAGGCGCGCCTGCGTTATGCCAGCGCGGTGCAGCTGGATTTGAAATCTGTCACTCTGGGCAAGGACTTCAGTCAACATCTGGCCAAGGTATTAGGGCCTTATCGGGTGGATCCGGCGGTCGCTAATCCACAAGTCCAGGCTGTACAAGACGATGCTCAGCCAGCGCCGCCGGTAGCTTGCCCGGTCCGTATTTGTTATCGACGACCTGATATCACCGGCTGGATTACCCTCGGTGAGCAGTGGCAGGTAAAGCCGGATCAAGCGCTGATTCATGATCTGAAGCAGCTTTTTGGGCAACAGGCTGTCAGCATCGCTTACCGCTGAGCGATGTTATTTGTTATGATTGGGCCTCGTCGGATCGATACAGGCATACCACAACATTATGAATCCCAATTATCTCGATTTTGAGCAACCGATTGCGGACCTGGAAGTAAAGATCAACGAGTTGCGTCTGGTCAGTGACGACAACGAGTTGAATATCGGTGAAGAGATTCAAAAGCTTCAGGAAAAGAGCAAAAAACTCACCGAAAAAATTTATGGCAACTTGTCATCCTGGCAGATTTCCCAGGTCGCGCGTCATCCGCTGCGTCCTTATACGCTGGATTACATTCAACACATCTTTACCGATTTTGATGAATTGCACGGCGATCGTCTGTTTGCTGACGATATGGCCTTGATTGGTGGCATTGCCCGACTTGAGGGCAAACCCGTGATGGTGATTGGCCATCAGAAAGGCCGTGGCACCAAAGAAAAAGTACGCCATAATTTTGGTATGCCGCGCCCGGAAGGTTATCGAAAGGCGCGCCGTCTGATCGAACTGGCCGAGCGCTTCCAGTTGCCGGTCTTGAGTTTTATTGATACTCCGGGTGCTTACCCCGGCATCGACGCGGAAGAGCGTGGCATCAATGAAGCCATTGCCGAAAACATGGCGATGATGTCGCGTGTGCGTACGCCATTGATTGCAACGGTGACCGGGGAAGCCAACTCCGGTGGCGCGATTGCAATTGGTATCGCTGATCATTTGAACATGCTGCAATATTCCACCTATACCGTTATTACCCCGGAAGGCTGCGCCACCATTTTGTGGAAGTCTGCAGAGCATGCTGCGGATGCCGCCGAAGCCATGGGTGTAACCTCAAAACGCCTGGAGGAGTTGGGGATTGTGGACACCACCATTCCCGAGCCATTGGGCGGTGCACATCGAGACATCAAAGCAGTGGCAGCCAACATTAAATCCGCCTTGGTGGATCAGGTTGAGCGCTTGCAGAACATGGATATCGATAGCCTGGTTGATCGTCGGTACCGACGACTGATGAGTTACGGCATCAGCCGCTGAGTCGACGAACGGGCAAATTTCCAGGGGTTTCAGTCAGGGGTTTTCAGCATGTCAGACAAGCATCTGGCGGGCACGGCCCCGGCATTGCTCCATTCTTTAAAACAGCTGCATGAACACTTCCCGCACAGTCGGCGTCTGGTCATTGCCCTCAGTGGCGGGCTTGACTCCATGGTGTTGCTGGATGTGTGTTGTGAGTTGCAGCCTGAATGGATCAGCCAGTTTCCGGGCGGCGTACGCGCTATTCATGTCCATCATGGTTTGAGTGTTAATGCAGACAGCTGGCTGGCTTTTTGTGAACAGCAATGTGCTAAGCGCGCCATCCGCTTGAGCAGCGTAAAAGCAGGTGCTTTTGTCAGGGCGTTTTGTGCGGCTGGCGACAGTATTGAGGAGGCCGCTCGGCGCGCGCGCTATCAGAGTTTTGAACGCGAGCTGGCCGACGATGAAGTGCTGCTGACCGCACACCACAAAAACGATCAGGCCGAAACCGTGTTGCTGAATCTGCTACGTGGCAGTGGCGCTCGCGGTCTGTCAGGCATGCCAGTGGGCAGGGCGCTGGGACAGGGGCAGTTATGGCGTCCATTGCTGCAGCAAAGCAGGGCTGAGCTTGAGGCCTACGCCCTGAGTCGGGCGCTGCCATATATTGAAGATGAAAGTAACAGCGATGTCCGATTGAGTCGTAATTTTCTGCGCCATCAGGTGCTGCCATTACTGGCGTCACACTGGCCTTCGGTGCAGGAGACCTTGCTGCGAACGGCGGCACTGCAGGCGGATAATGATCAGTTATTGTCGCAGTTAGCCGGGCAGTATCTGAGTCAGCATCATGATGTGGAAGAAAACACGCTGAACATTGCCGGCTTGTTGTCAGCAGCACCTGCCATGCAGCGCCTGGTGCTCAGGCATTGGTTACACAACGCCAGTTGCACACAAGAGTCTGCCGGGCAGTGGCCGGAGTGGCAAAGTGTACAAACACTGATCGATGAGGTGATGTTGGCCTCAGCAGATGCTGAACCACTGTTGCAGTGGCAGGGGCGCGAGATCCGCCGGTTTCGTGATCGGCTTTATATAATGTGGCCGGCTGAGCCTTTACCGCCGGCTCCGATTGATGGTTTTTTATGGCGACAGACGCCTGATGGTCGTTTGCCGGTGATGGTATTGCCTGGCAACAATGGCAGTTTACGTCTGCTGCAGAGTAAAAATGGCGGCATGATTTTCCCGGAAGGTGAGTGCCGTGTGCGATACCGTGGTGCGGACGGGCTGGAGTGCGCGTTGGCAGGGCGACCGCGCCGGGCACTCAAAAAAATTTTGCAGGAATCAGATGTGCCGCCGTGGGTGCGTTCACGAACGCCATTGATTTTTATTGATAATCAGCTGGCATGGATTGCCGGTGTGGGTGTTTGTGAAGGATTTCAAATCAATAACGGCGGTAATGGCTGGGCAGTCAACTGGCAGATGCCAGTGTACGAGGCGCCGGAACACTGAGCGTGCGGCCAGAGATGTTCGAGTATTGAAGCTCGACTAAAACAGACAATGGAACACAGACCGGACACAAAGACCGGAACATGTTCCCGGATAATTAATTTGTTCATGCGTGGGGCTTCTGGTAATCTGGCGTCCCATCAATGACTCAGGATGGGGCGTTAATGACGCGATATATTTTCATCACCGGTGGGGTTGTGTCCTCACTCGGCAAAGGTATTACCTCAGCATCGCTTGGTGCAATTCTCGAAGCGCGTGGCCTCAAGGTCACCATGCTTAAACTCGACCCGTATATCAACGTTGATCCGGGCACCATGAGCCCGTTCCAGCACGGTGAAGTGTTTGTAACGGCAGATGGTGCCGAGACCGATCTTGATCTGGGGCACTACGAGCGTTTTATTCGCACCACCATGAAAGCCGGTAACAACTTTACTACCGGCCGCGTGTATGAAGAGGTCATTCGTCGCGAGCGTCGTGGCGACTATCTGGGCGCCACCATTCAAGTGATTCCACATATCACCGATGAAATCAAACGGCGTGTCATTCTGGGCGCAGCCGGCGCGGATGTGGCGCTGGTTGAAATTGGCGGCACGGTAGGTGATATCGAGTCGCAACCGTTTCTGGAAGCAGTGCGGCAGATGCGCGTGGAGTTGGGTTCCTCTTATGCCTTGTTTATGCATCTCACGCTGGTGCCCTACATTGCAACCGCCGGTGAAACCAAAACCAAACCGACACAACACTCGGTCAAGGAATTGCGCTCGATTGGTATTCAGCCCGATATTTTGATTTGCCGTTCCGAGCAGGAAATTTCAGAGTCAGCCCGCCGTAAAATTGCCTTGTTCACCAACGTTGATTTACCCGCCGTGGTGTCATTGCCTGATACCAATACTATTTACCGCATCCCCTCGCTGCTGCGCGCGGCTGAGCTGGACGAGTTTGTGGTGAAAAAGTTTGGCCTGGATTGCCCGCCTGCTGATCTGAGTGAATGGCAGCGTGTGGTGGATGCCAAACTCAATCCTGATCAGGAAGTGACCATTGCCATTGTGGGCAAATACATGGAGCTGCTGGATGCGTACAAGTCGCTGATTGAAGCGGTCAGCCACGCCGGAATCCAGACCCGAACCCGTGTGAACGTCAAATACATTGATTCCAGCGATATCAAAGTGCATGGCACCCATTTGCTGGAAGGTGTGCACGCCATTCTGGTGCCAGGCGGTTTTGGCATGCGCGGTGTGGAAGGTAAAATTCTGACTGTGCAATATGCCCGTGAAAACAAGATTCCTTATCTGGGTATCTGCCTGGGTATGCAGGTGGCAGTGATTGAGTATGCGCGTAATCTGGCCGGACTGAATGATGCACACAGCACTGAGTTCAAACCGGAATGTAAAGATCCGGTGGTGGCATTGATCAGTGAATGGGTGACGGCTGATGGCGCCATCGAGCAGCGTGATGAACATTCAGATCTTGGCGGTACCATGCGTTTGGGTGCCCAGCAGTGTCGTCTGGTGCCAGGTTCAACCGCGCACAGCTGTTACGGGCAGGATGTGATTACCGAGCGACATCGCCACCGTTATGAAGTCAACAATAACTATCTTGGGCAACTGCAGGCGGCCGGCTTGAAAATAACGGGTCGCTCCATGGATGGCGAATTGGTAGAAATGATCGAAGTGCCTGATCATCCGTGGTTTGTTGCTTGTCAGTTCCATCCTGAATTTACCTCAACACCCAGAGATGGCCATCCCTTGTTTACCGGATTTGTGAATGCCGCTCTGGCGCACCAGGCACTGGCAGTGGATGAGAGTGCTGGGTCGCTTGCGGGAGATCAGTCGTGAGTCTGAGCGACGCCATGACGCCTGTGCATCTGAGATTGTCAGAGCAGGTATGTTTTGGAAATGATTTGCCGTTTGTGTTGATCGGCGGCATGAATGTGCTGGAGTCGTCGGACCTGGCGCATGAAGTCGCTGCACATTATGTGGAGGTGTGTGGACGCCTGAATATTCCTTATGTATTCAAAGCGTCGTTTGACAAGGCCAATCGTTCGTCGATTCACTCCTATCGAGGCCCGGGTCTGGATGCAGGTTTAAAAATTCTGCAGGACATCAAAGACCGATTCAAAGTACCGGTGTTGACCGATGTGCATGAGCCCTGGCAGGCTGCGCCGGTTGCCGAGGTGGCGGATATCATTCAGCTGCCAGCATTTTTATCGCGGCAAACCGATCTGGTGGCGGCCATGGCAAGCACCAAGGCCTTTATCAATATCAAAAAAGCCCAGTTTTTAGCGCCGCAGGAAATGAAACATATCCTGCGCAAATTTGAGGAAGCCGGTAACAATCGGCTGATGTTGTGTGAGCGCGGCTCCAGTTTTGGTTATAACAATCTGGTGGTTGATATGCTGGGTTTCTCTGTGATGAAGCAATTCCGTTACCCGGTGATGTTTGATGTCACTCATTCCCTGCAAAAGCCCGGTGGTTTGTCGGCCAGTGCGGATGGTCGTCGCGCCGATGTGACGCAGCTGGCGCGTGCCGGCTTGAGCCAGGGCTTGGCGGCGTTGTTTCTGGAAGCACACCCGGATCCGGAAAAAGCACTCTGTGACGGCCCGTGCGCTTTGCCGCTGGCAAAGCTGGAAGATTTTCTGGTGCAAATGAAAGCGATGGACGAATTGGTCAAACAATTCCCCGAAATTGATACCCGTTAAAAACTGACAGGAAGTGACTATGGCTATTATCAAAGACATCCGCGCCCGTGAAGTGCTTGATTCACGCGGCAATCCCACTGTGGAAGCTGACGTGCTGTTAGACAACGGCATGGTTGGCAGTGCCTGTGCGCCATCCGGTGCCTCTACCGGCTCGCGCGAAGCGCTGGAACTGCGAGACAAGGATCCGTCCCGTTATCTGGGCAAGGGTGTTTTGAAGGCAGTCGGCAATATCAATACACAGATCCGCTCTGCGCTGCTCGGCCATGATGCCTCTGATCAGGCTGCCATTGACCAGTTGATGATCAGCATGGATGGCACACACAATAAAGCCAATCTGGGCGCCAATGCCATTCTGGCAGTGTCGCTGGCGGCTGCCAAAGCGGCTGCTCAGGCCCATCACATGCCGCTGTATGCATGGATTGCCAAGCTCAATGGCAGCACGGATATCATGAGCTTGCCCGTGCCGATGATGAATATCATCAATGGCGGTGAACACGCCGACAATAATGTCGATATTCAGGAATTTATGGTTCAGCCGGTGGGCGCGCCCAATTTTGCAGAAGCGCTGCGTTATGGTGCTGAGATTTTCCACAGTCTTAAATCGGTATTAAAAGCTCAGGGTCTGAGCACGTCAGTGGGTGACGAAGGTGGCTTTGCGCCTAACCTGCCATCCAATGCAGCGGCGCTGGACGCCATCCTGACGGCAGTTGGCAAAACCGGCTTGAAGATGGGCAGCGATGTGCGACTGGCGCTGGACTGCGCATCCTCTGAGTTTTACCGGGATGGTCAGTACCATCTCAAAGGCGAAAACGCTGTTTATACCCCGGCTCAGTTCACCGACTATCTGGCCAAGTTGGCTAAGGACTACAACATACTGTCGATTGAAGACGGCATGGATGAAAGTGACTGGGATGGCTGGGCGCTGCTGACACGCAAGATTGGTAACACCGTGCAATTGGTTGGTGATGACTTGTTTGTCACCAACACTGAGATTCTGGCGCGTGGTATCGAACAGAATATTGCCAACTCCATTCTGATCAAATTTAACCAGATCGGTTCGTTGACCGAGACACTGGCCGCCATTCGTATGGCTCGCAAAGCCGGGTTTACAGCGGTAATCTCACACCGCTCTGGTGAAACTGAAGACACCACCATTGCCGATCTGGCAGTGGCGACCGGTGCCGGTCAGATCAAAACCGGTTCACTGTGCCGATCAGATCGTGTTGCCAAGTACAACCGCCTGTTGCGTATTGAGCAGGAGCTGGGCAGCAAAGCCGTGTACCGCGGTCTTGCCGAATTCAGTCACGTGCTGGGTTAATCAATTAACGGGGTAGAAACACCCTTGATGTGCAAAGAGGCAACACAGACAAGATGAAAGCACTGCTGGCAGGATTGGTCGTTGTGCTATTACTTCTACAGTGGCGACTCTGGGCCGGCGAGGGTGGCGTGTCGGAGTTACGCCAGCTGGAACAGCAGCTGGCGGCTCAACAGGCTGAAAATGAGGCGCTGCGTTTGCGCAATCAGATGCTTGAAAACGAAGTGCTGGATTTGAAGACCGGCCTCGATGCGATTGAAGAACGTGCACGTTCAGATCTGGGTATGACCCGGGAAGATGAAATTTTCTACAGAGTGATTGAATAGTGCTCTACGCAATCATTCCGGCAGCCGGTATTGGCAGCCGTATGCGCTCCAGTGTTCCCAAACAATATTTGCCTTTGTGTGGCAGCACAGTGCTGCTGCATTCCATTCGGGCCCTGCTGGCATTGCCCGATGTTGCTCGATTGGTGATCGCTTTGAATCCGGTAGATCCATGGTGGCCACAAACCCGCGGTGAGTTATCCGACCGTGAATTGCAGCGTATTGTGACCTGTGAAGGCGGCGCCGAACGTTGGCAGTCAGTGCAGGCGGCCTTGCAGTTGATCAGTCAACAATCACAACAAAATGACTGGGTGCTGGTACATGATGCTGTGCGCCCCTGCGTGCGAGAACAGGATTTACGTGCCTTGCTGGATTATTGTGGCGCAGCGGGTGCATCGACGTCCGGTGCCTTATTGGCGACACCGGTGTCCGATACACTCAAGCGTGCCGCTGTTGATGGCAGCGTACAGGACACTGTGGATCGCAGCCAGTTGTGGGCGGCCTGTACACCCCAGATGTTCAGGGTAGGGGAGTTGCTGGCCGCCCTGAATCAGTGTGCTCAGTCAGGCATCACGGTGACAGATGAGTCTTCCGCCATCGAAAGTGCTGGTGGTGCTGGTGGTGCTGGTGGAAAAGTTCAGCTGATTCCCTGTCATAAAGATAATATTAAAATTACCTACCCCGAAGACTTGCAGCTGGCTGAATGGATTCTGCAAGCCCGTCTGCCTTCATCCGTTTTTTCCGCTGGAGCATAACAACAGTATGCAACTTCGTATTGGCCATGGTTATGATGCTCACCGATTTGCCGAACCCTCGGATAATCGCCCCTTGATACTCGGTGGTATTGAAGTGCCCCATGACCGGGGCTTATTGGCACATTCAGATGGTGATGCGCTGATTCATGCCTTGTGTGATGCCTTGCTGGGCGCGTTGGCACTGGGTGATATTGGACGCCATTTTCCGGATACCGATCAGGCCTACAAAAATGCCGACAGTGCAAATTTGTTAGTACATGTGATGGGCCTGATCAAGGCGCAGGGCTGGTCGGTGGTGAATGCCGATATGACAATACTGGCGCAGTCTCCTAAAATGGCGCCACATATCAATAAAATGCGCGCTCGTCTTGCAGAATTGCTGGAGGTTGATATGGGCGCTGTGAACGTCAAAGCATCCACCACAGAGGGCATGGGATTTGTGGGGCGCAAAGAAGGTTTGGAAACACATGCTGTGGTTTTACTAAGCCAGTGAACCTCACCCGAACCCGGCCAGTGCTATTGCATGCGACTTTCAAACTGCAGCCGCAAGACTTTATGGTTGATGAACATCTTGGTTTTGAGTGCTCTGGTGATGGCGAGCACGTCTGGGTGTTGATCCGCAAAACTGGCATCAATACCGTGGAAGCTGCGCAACGACTGGCACGTGCGGCCGGAATCAGCCTTAAAGATGTCAGTTGGTCAGGATTAAAAGATCGTCACGGTGTGTGCCGGCAATGGCTGAGTCTGCACATGCCCGGCCGAGCGACACCGGATTTTGCATCGGTGCTGTCGGACGAGCTACACATCGAGCAATTAGAGCGCAATAGTCGCAAGTTGCGCCGGGGCAGCCATCGTAGCAATGCCTTTGTGATCCGACTGCGACATCTCACACCACTGTCAGACACGGTTGATTTGGCCCTGGCACTCACCGCGCTGGAGTCCGCGCTGGCGCAGATCCAACAGCAAGGTGTGCCCAATTATTTTGGTGAACAGCGCTTTGGTTTTGACAATATCAACAAAGCACAAGCGTGGTTCAGCCGTCAGTATCGTCCTCAGAACACCACCGAGCGCGGGCTGTTGTTATCCGCTGCGCGCGCTGCAATTTTTAATGCGGTGTTGAGCGAGCGCGTCGGTGCTGGCACCTGGAATCAATACCTTGAAGGCGATGTCATGAACCTCGCCGGCAGTGCCAGTGTGTTTGTGCCCGATGCAGATGATGAACACATTGCGCAGCGCATCGCGATCATGGACATTCATCCTACCGGCCCGATGTGGGGGCGTTCGACAGCGCGCTCGCCATGCCCACAAGCGGCCTGTGCTGAATTGGAACAAGGTGTCGCCGAAGGTTTTGCTGGTCTGACCAAGGGACTCGTGCAACATCAGGTCGAAGCCAGTCGGCGCAGTTTGCGTTTGCCGGTTCAGGCATTACACTATCGACTTTTAGAAAACCAATCCCCAACGGGGCCTGATCTGGAGTTGTCTTTTGAACTGCCCTCGGGCAGTTACGCAACTGCCGTTCTGCATGATCTGATTGAGTACCAAAGCCTGTGAATACACCCAATCTTGCCGGCATAGGCATGACCTCGCAACGCACCCGGGAGCGCATGATTGCGTCATTGCTGGATAAGGGCATCAAAAACTGGGCCGTTCTGGATGTGATGAGAACGATCCCGCGGCATGTGTTTCTGGATGAGGCGCTGGCCACGCGGGCTTATGAAGATACCGCGTTGCCCATAGGCTTTAATCAGACAATTTCTCAGCCTTATGTGGTAGCGCGCATGACGGAGGCGGCATTAGGGCCACGTGTGCCTGAGCAAGGCAAGGTACCCAGAGTGTTGGAGATTGGTACCGGCTGCGGTTATCAGACTGCGGTGATTGCGCAGTTTGCCGAACGGGTCTGGACAGTTGAACGTATTCAGCCATTGCTGGAAAGGGCGCGTAAACATCTGTCGCTGGTCGGGGTGCGCAATGTACGGTTTAAACATGATGATGGCAGTCTGGGCTGGGCAGACAATGCACCCTTTGACATCATTATTGCAGCAGCAGCACCTCAACACGTGCCTGCCGAATTGTTAAACCAGCTGGCGGAGGGCGGTCGCCTGGTCATACCAGTAGGCACAGAGCGCGGCGGTCAAGAACTGCTGCTGATCGAAAGAACCGGCAATGAATTTTCCAGTCGTGTGCTGGAAGCCGTGAATTTTGTGCCGCTGTACGTAGGGCAGGTGCAGTACTGATGAATGTCAGGGACAGGATTATTTTGTTTTTGAAAGGGATGGCAATTGGCATTGCCGATTCCGTGCCGGGCGTCTCTGGTGGCACCATTGCGGTGATCAGTGGTATCTATGAGCAACTGTTAAGTGCGCTGCGCAGTTGCAATCCGATGGCATTAAAAGTCTTGTACCAGCATGGATTCAAGGCATTCTGGCACAGCATCAATGGTAGTTTTTTGTTAACACTGGGGCTGGGAATTCTGGGCAGTCTGGTGTTGATGGCCAATACAGTGCTTTACTTGCTGGCCAATCATTTTATGTTGGTGATGGCGTTTTTTCTGGGTCTGGTGCTGGCGTCCTGCGTGTTGTTGTACCGTGAAATGGGTGCCATCAGCGTGGTCAAAACCTTGTTATTCCTGCTCGGGTTCACGCTGACCGCGCTGACGGCAGTGATTAATCCGGCAGCAGGTAGTACCTCACTGCTTTACCTGTTTTTCTGCGGCGCGATTGCCATCTGTGCCATGATTCTGCCCGGTATTTCCGGTGCTTTTATTCTGATTCTGTTGGGCGTCTATGAGTACGTGCTGGACGCGTTGCGCGGTCTGCAACTGGATGTGGTGCTAGTGTTTGCAGCGGGTTGCGCGATTGGCCTGTTGTCGTTTGCGCATGTGCTGACCCTGATGTTTTTTTATTATCGCCAGCCAACCTATGCGTTTCTTGTGGGTATGCTGGCGGCGTCGGTCGTCGTCTTGTGGCCCTGGCGATTATCCACAGAACCCGGTGCTGGTCTGGGCATGATGCCTTGGACATATTCAGAACTGACGGGCAATAGCGCGATGATTCCCTCGGTTCTGGTCTGTGCCTTGACCGGTTTTGTGGTGATAATGGTATTTGCTGCAACCGTATCGCGATTGACCCGCAACCAATAAGCGTTTGAACGCGGTGAGTTTTGATTCGCCGCGCCAGTCATCCAAGGTTTTTTGAAGAGGCGTTTAATGAAAAAGTTTGGCGACGACGTTATGTCATCTGATTTTACTGCGAGTCGAACTGTTGTGCGCACTCCCTGGCTGATGGTGTCTTTGGTATTGGTGCTGGCCAGTTGTGCCAGTGACTATCAGGCGCCATTGGATGATCGCAGCAGCCGACTCGAGCGTGAAGCCCCGCTGATAGTCGTTGATGGTCAAACTGTACCTGCCACCTCGCGGGCGCCTGTTGTCACTAGCTCTGGTGCAGGCTCTGGCAGCACAACGGCTGCTCCGGCAGCGGTAGGGTCCGCAGCAACCGTTGTGCGACCCATTGCAACGGGAACTGGCATCAGTAGAGCAAACGTGACGCGATCCCCGGCTGTGAGTGATTCGCCTGCTCCCACCCAAGCGCCAGCTCAGATTACTGCTCAGTCTGCTCCTGCGCAGTCTGCTCCTGCGCAGTCTACTCCTCCGCAGTCTGCTCCTCCGCAGTCCTCTGGGCCCGCAGGCGCTGTGCATGTGGTTGCGCAGGGCGATACCCTGTATTCAATCGCCTTTGCACATAATATGGATGTGCGCAGTCTGGCGGTGGCCAACAATCTGGCGACACCCTATACCATTTATCCAGGACAACGTCTGAGCCTGAGTGCAAGTGGAGTGTCTGCGTCTGCCATAGATGCTGTGCCGCAAATTCCAGCGGCACCCGCAGGCGAAACAGCACCAGACACTGGACGCCGACCACAGGCTGCTATTGATGCGCGTCGTACCGGAAGTGTCAATACCCGACAGGTAGAGGGTGTCAGCTGGCAATGGCCTGCTGATGGACGCTTGCTCAGCACTTTCTCTGAGACCGGCGCCGCACGCGGTATTGATATCGCTGGTATCAGCGGACAAGCCGTATTCGCCGCAGCTGACGGCGATGTTGTGTACGCCGGCAGCGGTATTCAGGGCGCCGGTAATCTGGTGATTGTGCGCCACAATGATCGGTATCTCAGTGCCTATATGCACAACAGCACCATACTGGTCAGAGAAGGCGATCAAGTCAGAGCGGGTGATAAGATTGCTGAGATGGGTGCCGGTCCCAATGGCCGTGACATGCTGCATTTTGAAGTGCGTGTTGACGGCAAACCTGTTGATCCGGTGCGATATTTGCCAAATCGGTAATCTCGCCAGCGACTTGTTCCGATAGTTCGCTCAAAAATTGTGCTGATTTTGTGAAAGGCAGCACATTTTTGGAATTTGACCTGCCAGATTCCGCTGCTGGGCTGCTGATTACCGCATTTGTCCTGTGATATTGTCTGATCGTTCTGTTAAGAACGGCCTATTTTCACTGACAAGGATGATCAGACGATATGGATATTGGTATTGGCATTAGCATTGACGTAGTACAAGAGTTATCTGAAGACACACTCGATGATGTGTTGCTCCCTGGCGATGTAATGGATGAGCCGGAAGCGCTGGCAGCAAACCCCGATCACCCCCCCAATACCACCGTTGTCTATGCAAAGGACAGCTTCGCCTGTGATGCGGAATTGGCGTACATACGGGAAGTATCGCCCATTCCTCTGCTCACATACGATGAAGAGGTGCGCCTTGCGCGAGCCAGTCGCGCGGGCGATTCGGCAAGTCGGCAAGCCATGATTCAACACAACCTGCGGCTGGTGCTCAGCCTGGCGAGACGTTACCGCAATCGCGGGCTGGCCTTGTTGGATATGGTGTCAGAAGGCAATCTGGGCCTGATACGCGCCGTTGAAAAATTTGACCCTGAATTAGGGTTCCGTTTTTCGACCTATGCCACCTGGTGGGTAAAACAGGCCATCGACCGCTCTATCATGAACCATGCACGCGATGTGCGGCTACCTGTGCATGTGATCAAGGAGGTCAGTCTCATTTTGCGCAAGGAAATGTTGTTAACCCATCAAATGGGCCGTAAACCCGCGCGATCAGAGCTTGCTGAGCATTGTGGTCTTAAACTGCATGAGCTGACATTTTTACTCGATTGCCATGAATCAAGTCATGACAATGAGCAGGCCATACCGGATACCGACGAGCTGGAGGCGGACTGCTGTCCGGCGCTGGACGATGGCGACCCCGTTCGTCCCATGCAGCTGACGGGTATGCACGGTACCGCCTGGCGTTGGTTGAATGAGCTGAACGAGCGGCAGAGGCAGGTGCTGGAGCGGCGCTACGGACTTAATGGTCATGAGCCCTTGACGCTTGAGCAAACAGGGGAGGAAATTGGACTGACACGAGAGCGTGTGAGGCAGATTCAAATCGAAGCGATGCGAAGACTCCGACGTATCGCCAGTCGTGAAGGTTATGAGGTGGATGCGTTTTTTGGCACCGACAGAGTGTCCGAACATGCCTATCTGAATGCTTGCTGAGCTAATTGCGCATGCCGGTTGTTGTGCATCCGGCATGCGTCAGTGTCAGCTTGGATAAATGGCAAACATGACAAGCTGAAAAGTTTTTGGGTCAGCGCTTATCTGATCAGCAGTTTGATCTTTTCTGGCGCGCCATTCCATTTTTCCGCATCGTCGAGCGGCGGTTTCATCTGCGTGATGTTGGGCCACTTTTGCGCAAGTTCGGCATTAAGCTCCAGAAACTGCTTTTGGTCATCCGGCAGCTCATCCTCTGCATAAATAGCATCGACCGGACACTCGGGCTCACACAGTGCGCAGTCAATGCACTCATCCGGATGGATCACCAGAAAATTGGGGCCTTCATAAAAACAGTCTACTGGACAGACTTCCACGCAATCTGTGTGTTTACAGTTAATACAATTTTCACCGACTACAAATGTCATAATGCTTTCCAGTCCGAATCAAACGATGCGGCATTATAGAGTACCTTCCTGCTGCCGACAAACCCGCCGACTGCCGCAAACAGGTCAAAGTGATCTTTTTAGTTCATATAACAATTGCTGCGCCTGTCTGGGTGTCAAGTCGTCCAGTTCTGTTTGCCGCAGTTGCTCCAGCACTGGATGCGGCGCGCTGGCAAACAGATCACTTTGAGCGGGGGCTTGCTGCAAGCCGGGGTTAGGCACAGTTGACCTGCTTTGGGCTTTGGAGACCGGAGTTGACGGCATGGAGACAGCGAGTTGTTCCAGTTCTCTGAGTTTTTTGCGGGCCTGTTCAATCACTTCAAATGGAATGCCTGCCAGTTGCGCTACCTGCAAGCCGTAACTTTGGTTGGCAGGACCGCGCTTGACCGTATGCATGAATACGATGCCTTGCTGATGTTCAGCCGCATCCAGATGCACATTGCCGACGTTTGTATGGGTATCTGGCAATACCGTCAATTCAAAATAATGGGTGGCGAACAGAGTCATGGCACGAATCTTTTCAGCTATATACAACGCGCTGGCCCACGCCAGCGACAAACCGTCAAAGGTACTGGTGCCGCGCCCGACTTCATCCATCAATACCAGGCTCTGGTGCGTGGCGTTGTGCAGGATATTTGCAGTTTCTGTCATCTCTACCATAAACGTAGAGCGTCCGCCTGCCAGGTCATCCGATGAGCCAATGCGCGTAAAAATGCGATCCACCGGTCCAATCACCGCAGATGCCGCGGGCACATGGCTTCCGCAAAAGGCCAGCAGCACAATCAGCGCGGTCTGGCGCATATAGGTTGATTTACCACCCATATTGGGGCCGGTAATGATCAGCATCTGCTGTTCGGCGCCGAGTTGGGTGTCATTGGGCACAAACTGTTTTTCCAATACCTGCTCGACAACCGGGTGGCGTCCTTGTTCAATCTCAATGCCAATCTCATCGCTTAATACAGGTTGTGCCCAGCTCAAGGTGAGGGCGCGTTCGGCAAAGTTGCACAGCACATCGAGCTCCGACAGCGCAGCGGCACTGTCTTGCAGCCCTGCCAGCTGATTGGAAGTTACTTCAAGCAGTTCATCGTAGAGCAATTTTTCTCGCGCAAGTGCCTTGCTGTTGGCGCTGAGTACGCGATCTTCAAACACCTTCAATTCGGGAGTGATGAAGCGCTCCGCATTTTTGATGGTCTGACGGCGCTGGTATTCAACTGGCATGTTCTCTGACTGAGCTTTACTGACTTCAATATAGAAACCGTGTACGCGGTTATAGCCAACTTTCAGGGTGCTTAGGCCAGTGCGCTGTTTTTCACGTATCTCCATGTCAATCAGAAACTGGCCGGCATTGCTGCTGAGCGCGCGCAATTCATCGAGTTCAGCATCGTAGTGTTCGGCAATAACACCACCTTCGCGGATCACCACGGGTGGATTTTCTATCAGGGCGGACTGCAGTTGCGCGCACAGGGCCGGGTACTCAGCAATGGCAAGCTGCAGCTGAGCCAGGCGGCTGGTTTCCATCACGGTTTGCAGGGCGCTCAAGGCTGACTGCAGGGCGGGAAATACCGTCAATGCGTCGCGAAGGCGGGCCATGTCCCTTGGTCGGGCTGATCGCAGTGCTACGCGGGCCAGAATACGTTCAATATCACCTACCTGTTTTAACAAGGGTTGCAGCGTTTCAAAAGCGTATTGATGCTGCAAGGCACTGACCACTTGCTGGCGTTGTTGCAGTACGACGCGCTGGCGCAATGGTCGATTCAGCCAGCGATTCAGTAGCCGACTGCCCATCGCGGTGCTGGTGGCATCGATCACTGACATCAGGGTATTGCTGCTGCCTCCCCCCAGATTACGGTCGAGTTCCAGATTACGTCGACTCGCGCCATCCATTACTAACGCATCGGCCGCAATTTCGGCGCTCATGCGTTGGATGTGGGGCAGGGCGGAGCGCTGGGTATCCTTGGCATAACTAAGCAGGCAACCGGCTGCTTGAATGGCGAGTGGCAATTCTTCACAACCAAAACCACGCAGGTCACGTGTCTGAAAGTGGCTGATCAACTGACGATAACAGGTGTCGCTGTCATATTCCCAAACGGGACGACGGCGCAGACCGGGACGACTGGCAAGTTCGGGAGGTAACAACAGGTGCTCATTGACCAGCAATTCTGCGGGTCGTATGCGTTCAATTTCGGCAAGCAGATCACTGAGACCGCACACCTCACTGACCTGGAATCGACCACCGCTAATGTCCATCCAGGCCAGTCCAGCCTGCCATTCACCACTGGTAGCTTTTTCGGAGACACTTATCGACATCAGTACGCAGTCGCTGCGGGCATCCAGCAAGGCTTCGTCGCTGATGGTGCCGGGTGTAATGATGCGGACGATCTGCCGTTCCACGGGGCCTTTACTGGTCGCCGGGTCGCCAATTTGCTCACAGATAGCGATTGATTTGCCCAGCTCTACCAAGCGTGCCAGATATCGCTCGACTGAGTGATAGGGTACACCACACATCGGAATCGGTTTGCCATTGACATTACCGCGTGCTGTCAGCGTGATGTCCAATAAACTGGCAGCCTCGACCGCATCTTGAAAAAACAGCTCGTAGAAATCTCCCATGCGGTAAAAAAGCAGATTGTCTGGTTGCTGAGCTTTGATTCTCAAAAACTGCTGAATCATTGGCGTGTGTTGTGATAAATCCTTTTGACTCAAGATACTACCTGCTTTATGCGATGTTATTTGTTAAGTATTCTGGCGACTGGAATCACAGTGTAAGGCCGCATTCTATGTTATTTGCGGTTCGTGTTTAAACGCTTTGCCCGGCGATGTTAAACTTCGGCCATGAGCACCACTGTCAATCAATCTGCATTAAACAGGATCGCCGCACGGCTGGGCAGCGTTCTGTGCAGTCATGGCCAAAAAATCGCTACCGCAGAATCCTGCACCGGCGGCTGGATTGCGCAAACCCTCACCGCGATACCCGGCAGCTCCAGCTGGTTTGAGGCCGGATTTGTAATGTACTCGAACACCATGAAACAAACTGTACTAAAGGTGCCTGTTGAACTCTTGGAAGGTCCGCATGCCCCGGGGGCTGTCAGCGAGCAGACCGTCCTGGCCATGGCACGTGGCGCACTGGCCTTGGCGGATGTTGATTGGGCGGTTGCCACCAGTGGTATTGCCGGGCCAGGAGGAGGCACCGCAAACAAACCCGTGGGTCTGGTCTGGATTGGCTGGGCATGCCGTCATGGCAGCACTGCCACCGTTTACAATTTTGCGGGTAATCGTGATCAGATCAGGCGCCAGGCTGTTGCTGCAGCACTTGATGGTCTGTTGCAGCGCGTTCAGTCACGCGCCGATTAATCGCAACAATACTGGTTGAATATACAGTAAAGCTCTGCTTTAATACTGGACAAGCACAAACTCTTACTTAATCTTCAGGAAATTTCACATGGCAGATACACATGTTCGTGACCCCAACAAGGAAAAGGCACTCAACGCGGCACTGACTCAGATTGAGCGCCAGTTTGGTAAGGGCTCTATGATGCGTCTGGGCGATAAGGGCAAGGAGACGATCCCTGCGATATCGACGGGTTCGCTTGGGCTGGATATTGCACTGGGTATTGGTGGTCTGCCTCGCGGCCGTATCGTTGAGATTTATGGGCCAGAGTCGTCCGGTAAAACCACCCTGACCTTGCAGGTGATTGCAGAATGTCAGCGCGCCGGTGGTACATGTGCGTTTATTGATGCTGAGCACGCATTAGACCCGATTTATGCGGGGGCTCTGGGTGTTGACGTAGAAAATCTGCTGGTCAGCCAACCCGATACTGGTGAACAGGCATTGGAAATCTGCGACATGATTGTGCGCTCAGGCGCCGTTGACGTAGTAGTCATCGACTCCGTTGCCGCCCTGACACCCAAGGCAGAGATTGAAGGCGAGATGGGTGACAGTCACATGGGGCTGCAGGCGCGCCTGATGTCCCAGGCGCTGCGTAAAATGACGGGTAACATCAAGAACTCCAACACCTTGGTTATTTTTATCAACCAGATCCGCATGAAAATCGGGGTGATGTTCGGTTCCCCGGAAACCACCACGGGTGGTAACGCGCTCAAGTTTTACGCATCTGTGCGTCTGGATATTCGCCGCATAGGCTCGATCAAGGAAGGCGACGAAGTTGTTGGTAATGAAACGCGTGTCAAGGTCGTAAAAAACAAGGTGGCACCACCGTTCCGACAAACAGAGTTCCAGATTTATTACGGTAAAGGTATTTATCGGATGGGAGAGGTCATTGATCTGGGTGTCAAACTCAATCTCATTGATAAGTCAGGTGCCTGGTATGCCTACCGTGGAGACAAAATCGGTCAGGGTAAAAAGAATGTTGCGACCTATCTGGAAGAACATCCTGCGCTGGCGCAGGAGCTGGAAGAGCAGATCAGAAGCCAGTTGCTGGGTGGCGCAACTTTGCTGAGTGCCAGTTCGGATGATACTGAACCGATGGAAGCAGAGATGGAGTGATTCTGCTGGATGAGTCTTGAATATGAGCAGCACTTCAGAGTAAACGCACGACGTCGAGCCATGGATTTGTTGGCTCGACGCGAGCACACCCGACAAGAGCTTTTTCTTAAACTCAGGACTCGTTTGTGTGCTGATGGGCCAGCTGCTTCAGCGCAATCAGACAATGACAACGAGTCTTTGATTACACTCACAAACGCTGAAAGTCTGCTTGATCAAGTATTAGACAAGCTGGAAGCAGACGGTTTGCTCAGCGACGCAAGGTTTGTTGAGTCTTTTCTGAACTCGCGCAAACACAAGGGGTACGGGCCGCTTTATATCCGTCATCAATTACGAATTAAGAACGTTGATGATGAGGGACTGGCGGCTGTGTCAGACGTTGAAGAGGCGCAGTGGCTCGACGCATTACAAACACTGATCAAAAAGCGTTTGAGTGCAGGGGAGTTTCCCCAGCGCGGTAGCAAAGATTATTTGAAGCTGCAGCGCTTTGTGTTGTCGAGAGGATATTCAGTGGCTCAATGGGGTGAGGTTGAGAGACGAGTATCGCAATAACTATATCCCGATCACCTGTGGGCGAAGAGGCGCCATTCTTGCCAGAATTTGATTCTGGGAGCTTAGCGCAATGCCCGTTTTATCCATAGCGCTCATCAAATCCTCTACGATGGCATTAAATTCCGCACTGTTGATATTCATCCCGGCATGGACTTGTACCATGTCATCACCTGTGTAAATGCAGGGACCGTCCGCCAGCAAACACATGTGTTCGATCATCTTTTCGCGAAAGCGATTGACGTTGGAATCCAGAAAGCGCGGTAACACTCGATTGTCACTGGCAATTTCCATAATGAAGTTATCGACCAGTGTTTCAAGGACAGCCTGCCCACCGATTTCATCGTACAAGGACTGTTGACTATTGCCCGCACAACTGTTGAGAAAAGCTACCAAACCTATTGATAATAAAATATTTTTTGTAAAAAAAATCGGGTGACCAAAACTCTGTTTCATGGGTGCTCCGGGTGTTCGCACATTCAAGGTTTGTGAGGTTGGCTGCAGATATATCCGCGCTCAAAAAGTCAGTTGCGCAGACAGGTAAACACCCTGTTGATTCCTGGCGCCGGCAATTTCGCCCAGATCGACCCAGGCAGCAGTCAGTGAGACTCGCTTATTGGGAAAGTAGGCCAAAAACAGATCGTGGGCATTTTCCTCTCGCAGCGCCCCCAGGTTGTCAGGCTTTTGCCGATACTCTGCACCCAACACCAGCTGTCTCGTGAGAAACACGGCAACTGCAAACTCAGCCGTCCACTTTGCGTCCTGATCGTCGCCACCGTAGCCCAGCAGCCCAAACTGGTTGGCATTGCCATATCTGACATTCACATTCAGCAAGGTTGTGCGGTGTCCGATCCCGTTTAACCACGCTTTTGCAAAACTGACGGTATAGTCAGTGCCCGAGGTATGCTGTGCACCAACGGCACGCGCCAGGCCTTTGTCTCTTAGACTTCCATGTTCCGCACCCAGCGTGATTTGTGGTGCCTTGTCAAAAATGATGTCGCCCAGTACCCGCACTTTGATCCCGGTTTTATCTTGCCGAACATGCAGATTTGCTGGTTTGACTAATAAGTTTTGCCTCGCAAAACTGAACTCTATCCGGTTGCCAAATGCCAACGCGCCACCATCAATGTCAAGTTGATAGGCATCGACATCCACACGCGTGCGAAACACGCTGCCACCGCGTTGCCCTTCATCCGCGTAAGAACTCAAAGTGGCCCAAGGGATCAAACCACCACCGCCTGCACCGGAGATGCTTGAAACTCCACCGGTACCCAGTATTTTTCCATCCCTGTTCACGGGCTGTTCTTGCGCGGAGACCAACTCCGGGCACATGACCAAAAGTGTCAGAGCACACACTGACGTCAGACCTGCTAAGTTCATCGTGAGGCTCCCGGCACCAACGCACGAAAGCCGAACTGGGTGTCGGGTGACTTGACGGGCAAAATGACTTCAAACGCCACGCCATCAGATGCGGTACTCAGGTCGATTTCCAGCTTGTTGTCTGGCGTTTGCAGCCAAGGGTGCCACACATGGAATGTCTGCGGTTTTTCGGAAAGTCCACTCAAGACCAATAAACCGTTTTCATCGCTGATTGCCCGGTCTTGCCATTGGCTGACATAGACATAGGCAACCATGCTGTCGTGGATGTTGCAACCCAGCACGGCAACGCCGGGTTTGTCGAACAGGACTGGTTCGACCTGCTCGTTAGCATACAAGGGCGTCGAAAATTGTCGTATCTCAGAGAACGAGTAAACATGGTGTCGCACATTGTCACTATTCGGAAAGCTGACAGTTTGACCGGCCTGCACTAAGGTTACCATGGGCACAAAACGGCGGTTGACCTGGTCGATGATTGCCGACCCCGAAGGCGCAGCGCTGTCCAAACGCCCCGCAACTTCCGAAACCACACCCGAGACTGCCTGTTGTTGCTCATCTTTGACTGTGAGCCGCAGTTCAAAGGCGCTTGCGTTTGATAAAGGGAGAAGTGCCAGTGCAGTGATTAAAAAAACTTTTTTTCTGGCTTTGATGCCGCTAGCAGCAGCAAATACGCGTGCAGCCTTGCCTGAAATTACATCCATAAAATACCTTACACTGTGGCTCACGCATCGCAGATGTTGTGACCATAACAAGTTGTTATTAACAAAATTTCTGCCTATCTTATGGCAACGCTTCAAAATCAGTTGGGCCTTGAATGTCAAAGACCAAGCGAGCAGTAAAATTATTTCCTTTGCATCTGCCGGTCAGCAGCATCCGCTCCAGACTGATTGCGTTTTTGTTGTTTTTGTTGGTGCCGGTACTGGGTGCTACCTACATTTTCATCAGTCGCGAAAATGAACGCTACACAGACCAGACCATTGACTCTTACCTAGGTATCGGCGCTGAAGTTTTTGACTTTAGCCGAACAGAGCACATCAATACGCTGCTGACAGTCAGCAGTGCTCTCACCAGAGACTGGGGTTTTCGTAACGCTTTCGGCGCAGCCGATGAGGCGACCATTCTCGACGCAGCTCAGAATCTGCTGTCTCGTTCCTTTCAGGCAGCAGATATCATGCTGATTTCGGATATGGACGGTAAGGTGATCGCGGATACCGCTGCGCAAGGTTTTTCAGAGTTGAGCGCTGCGTGGTTAAGTTTGATGCAACGTGCTGCTGCCAGCAGCGATGGCGTTGCTGAAGCCGTTCTGACTGTTAACGATGTTCCTTACCAGGTCACGGTGATCCCCTTGTTCCTGCCCGCACCGGTCGCCTGGATATTTGCGGGCTTTCCGCTGAACAGCAGGTTTGTAGCCAGCATCAAACAAAGTTCTGCGTCCGATGTTTCGGTGTTGCGATATCAAGGGCTGGACTTGACGGATCTGGCCAGTAATTCAGCATTGGATGTGTCAACACCCTCCAGCAGGGTAAGCGGTCAGGTCATTGCTTCCACACTGAGCGAAGAGGATGCGCGCCTGACCTTAGCGAGCCTGGATCCCACGCAGTTTGGAGCGACCCAGCGTATTCGTTTGCAAGAAGCAGACTACGGCACACTGGTCAGACCACTTGCAGCGGATCCCGGCAGTGGCGAGCTGATCATCGCTGTCATCCAGCGCTCCTACCGCGAAAATCAGGTTAACCTCGCCCAGTTGCAGGATCGTTTGTTTTCTTTTTCCATGCTGGTGGTCAGTATCAGTTTGTTAGCCGTAATCTGGTTGGCGCGTACCTTTACCCGACCCATTCTGGCATTGGCCAGACGAGTCAAACAAATCGAGCAGGGTGATTATTCAACGGGGACATCTGCGGATGTCCGATCCGGTAGCGATGAATTGACGCAACTGGATAGTTCGGTGAGCGCCATGGCCAGAGGTCTGGCGGAGCGCGAAAAAATCCGTGATCTGCTGGGTAAGGTGGTTTCGCCGGAAATCGCTGCTGAGTTGATGCAAGGGCAGATTGAGCTTGGAGGTGAAGAGCGCATCGTCAGTGTGCTGTTTGCCGATATCCGCGGATTCACCACCTTGAGTGAAAAACAAACCCCATCCCAAACTTTGTATATGTTGAATCAGTGTTTTGAGAAGATCTGCCTGGCAATCGAGTCCAGCGGCGGTGTTGTTGACAAGTTTAACGGAGACGCAGTGATGGCCTTGTTTGGGGCGCCCATCTCCCACAACAACGATGCAGACAGGGCCATGCAGGCCTTGCTGAGTATCGAGCAGGCCGTGCGTGAGTTTTCGCTTGATCCCAATTCACCTACAGCCGGTTTGTCAATTGGGCTCGGCATTCATACCGGTCTGGTTGTAGCAGGCAACATGGGTTCACAAAATCGCATGAATTACACGGTGATTGGTGATTCAGTGAATCTGGCTTCAAGGCTGGAAAGTCTGACGCGCCTTTATGGCGTATCCAATCTGGTCAGTGAGGCTAGCGTCAACGCATTGGGCAAAGACGCAGAGAAATACCAGTGGCTGGCATTGGACTATGTGCGGGTCAAAGGTAAACGCGAGCCGGTTAAAATCTATACATTACTGGGCCTTGCCAATACGATAAGCGCCGCGCAGCAGACTCAAACGGCACTATTTCAACAAATGCGTCAGCATTACCAGGCTGCTGAATGGGACGCTGCGCTGGCAGTATTACGTCAGCTCAATGAGGCAGGGGAGAGCGCGCTGTTTACCCTGTATGCAGACAGGATCGCGGTATTGAGGCAGACAATACACGCTGCCTGGGATGCGGTTTATAATCTTGAAAGCAAATGATAATTCGACCTTATCTATTTGTTTATAAAATAAAAAGGCAGAAAAATGAGTTTGGAATTACACAGCGCTGAGCGCATTCTTCATCAGCTGCGATCCAGCAACGATATCAGGGTTGTGCCCTACCATTGTTTGTTATCTGATCTTAATGGTATGGATGACTACGATTTCCTGCAGCGCCTGCAGAAGTCTTTTAATATCCGTGTCGCCCGCGATGCGGCGGATGCCCGCCCTAGCGCTCAGCGCGAATTTGGTTTGTACCTGGCGGGCTATTGGTACCACATGACGGCGATAGCCGGGACCTGGTTTTTTTCTGATCCGGTTAAAGATCTGGATGTCAGTATCTTGCGCGATAACATGTTGAACCCTGTGCTGGGTATTGAGGACTGCGCGCAACCTGGCAAGCGCCTTGATTACATCGATGGCGACCAGCATCTGCAGGTGCTCAGCGAGTGGGTGGATGCGGGAAGATATGAGGCAGCGATTGCGCTGTTTGCCCCGTCAATCGAGTGTCTGAAAAGCATCGCAGAACTGGGCAGATCGATGCCTGCATTTTCGTGTGCGATCCAGACCGAGTCCGATCGTTTTGTTCATTTGTCATGACAAACGCGCAACGGATTGCATTGATCAATCCCGCCAAGTTTTTGGGTAACCTCCTGCTGGCAGGCGGGTTGATCCAGCAATTGGATAGTTGGTGCGCGCAGCACAACAAACAACTACTGATTGTGCTGGATGAAAGTTTTGCTGAGCTGTTTGCAGGGGCGTTCCCCAACGCACAACTGGTGTGGTATCCGCGAAAAGCGCTCTTGCCGGGCGCGCCCAGGTTTGCAGCGATTCGCGCGTGGCTGGCCTGTGTCAGGCAGATCCGGTCATTCAACGCTGACCTCGCCTTTACGATTGAAGAAGACTCTGTGTGCCACCGCTTGACACATTTCTCTGGCGCGCGCCACAAGGTCAGCAGCACCATTCATCGGTATCACCTTGGTTTTGATCAGGTGCTGGACATCTCGCGCAGCCAGCGTCCCACGGGAGAAGAGTCTGTCTGGTATAGCATTCGTGATGTGTTTGCGGCCCTGGGTATCCCGGTTCAAGGTAAGCCCGCTTATGTAAACTTGCAGATCGATCCGCCAGACAAGGAATTGATGGCCAGACTTGCACTCAGCGGTCTCGGTTTTAAAAGACCTTTAATGCTAATGCACGCCGGCGCCAGTAAGGGCTATAAACAATGGCCCTCCGATCATTTTGTCCAGCTAGCGCTTCTGTCAGTAAAGGCGGGTTATCAGATTGCTCTGATTGGGGCAGGGCGCTCGGATGAGGCTGTTAATGCCCATATTATGTTGGAACTTGGCACCGGCAATGCTTACCCAGACTATGTCGATCTGTGTAATCAGCTCAGCCTGCTTGAATTGGCTCGCTTGATGAGAATCAGCAGCAAAATTGTAGGTAATGACAGCGGCCCATCTCATCTGGCGTCAGCGCTGGGCGTGCCGGGTGTGGTAATCTTCGGCCCCACCGATATTGGGATCTGGCGCCCGTTGGGCCCGGCAACCGAGATACTTTCCTTAAAAAGCATGTGTGAAGCCACGTGTACCAGGCACCAGTGCCGGTTAAACTATCGGTGCTTGAGCGAGATCACTCCACAATCGGTTTTTGACAACCTGGTGTTGTCAGATAAAAGGACGTACGAGACTACTTTATGAGCAGCATGCAACCTCAACACGCGATCAGGATTCTGGTGACCGGCGGGGCAGGATTTATCGGTTCTGCCGTGGTGCGCCACATCATTCAGCATACCGATGACCATGTACTGAACCTGGACAAACTCACCTACGCCGGTAACACCGAGTCGCTCGCGCCCATCGGCGCCAACCCGCGCTACCGTTTTGAACAGGCTGATATCTGTGACCGTGCTGAACTCGATCGCATTCTTGCTGACTTCAGACCGCAGGCGGTCATGCATCTGGCGGCAGAGAGCCACGTTGATCGATCAATCGAAGGACCGGCCGCCTTTATTGAGACCAATATTGTTGGCACCTATACCTTATTGCAGGCGGTTCGTGCGTACTGGCAAGCCTTGGAAGGCGAAGATAAACAGTCATTCAGATTCCACCATATTTCAACCGATGAGGTGTATGGTGACCTGGAAGGACCTGAGGATCTGTTTACTGAAACCACGCCCTATGCCCCCAGTTCTCCATATTCTGCCAGTAAGGCCAGCTCCGATCATCTGGTCAGAGCCTGGCGGCGCACCTATGGGCTACCGTGTATGGTGACCAACTGCTCCAACAATTATGGGCCCTATCATTTTCCCGAAAAACTGATTCCACACATTATTCTGAAGGCCATTCATGGCGAACCCTTGCCAGTCTATGGGGATGGCAGGCAAATCCGCGACTGGCTGTTTGTTGAGGATCATGCCCGGGCGCTGTACAAAGTGCTCAGAGAAGGCGATGTTGGTGAGACCTACAATATTGGTGGTCATAACGAAAAGCAGAACATTGATGTGGTTAAAGCTATTTGTGCGCTGTTGGACGAGTTGCATCCTCAGTCACCCGTTACGCCGCACGAAAAACTGATCACCTTTGTCAAAGATCGACCGGGTCACGACCTGCGTTATGCCATTGATGCCAGCAAAATCGAGCGTGAACTGGGCTGGGTGCCGGAAGAAAGTTTTGAGAGCGGATTGCGCAAAACCGTGGTGTGGTATTTAGAAAATCGTCAGTGGTGGCAGCGTGTGCTCAGTGGTGAGTATTCCCTGCAGCGACTTGGTGCATGAGTCTTGTCTGTAGATCACAAGAAATGGGCGGGTGACTTCACGTATAATGCGCCGCTTTGGCAGTGCACCACCCAGTGTTACAGCCCGTCAGACAGATGTCAGCCGAAATATTTTTAATCGCCAGTTCAATGGCTTAAAGCATTCAGGAGCATTAAAGGCATGATTTATCAAGGCACAGCCATACAGGTCACCAAACGTCCATCAGGATTCGCGCGACTGGTTTTTGATCTGCCTGGCTCCGTGGTCAACGTATTTAATAACCTGATGTTACAAGAATTATCGCAGGCAATTGCTGCGGTCGCCGCCAGTGACGCGCGCGGTCTGGTGTGCGTCAGCGCCAAATCCAGCTTTTTGGTTGGCGCCGACATCAAGGAATTTACAGAAAAGTTCAAACTGGGTGAACAGGAATTGTTGGAGTGGGCGGCGCGCACCAATGAGATTTTTAATGCAGTGGAAGATCTGCCAATCCCGACCGTGACCGCCATCAATGGCATGGCCTTAGGGGGCGGGTTGGAGATGTGTCTGTCTACCGACTTCAGGGTGGCCAGTGATGCCGCCGTGCTCGGATTTCCCGAAGTCAATCTGGGTATTTGCCCAGGTTTTGGTGGCACTGTGCGGGCACCACGCTTGATGAGTGCGTTGAGTGCCATCGAGTGGGTTCGCACCGGCAAACAGGTCAGCGCCTATCAGGCCTTGTCGGAAGGCGCTGTTGATGCAGTTGTTGCACCCGATATGCTGGAGGATGCTGCTGAAGACATGCTTGAGCAGGTCTTGAACGGCGAACTGGATCTTCAGGATAGACGCGCCCAGAAAACCGGTCCGCTGCCCATGACAGCCGACGAAATTAAACAGGTCTTTACCGAAGGACTCGCCAGAGCAGACAAAGAGGCTGGCTCCCATTACCCTGCTGCCGTCACCGCGGTGGAAGCCATGTGGAAGGCTGCCGATCAGTCGCGCGCGGTCGCCTTGGAGCTTGAAAACGAAGCGTTTGTGACACTGGCACGTGGTGAAGTCGCAGGTAACCTCGTGCAACTGTTTTTAAGTGAGCAGTTTCTGAAAAGCCGCGCCAAAAAACTCTCAGCAACCGCGCGCCCGGTCAAACGTGCCGCAGTGATGGGTGCTGGCATCATGGGCGGTGGTATCGCTTATCAATCCGCGCTGCGTGGCACGCCGATTCTGATGAAAGATATTGCGCAACAAGGGCTTGATTTAGGTTTGTCAGAGGCAAATAAACTGTTGGCCAAACAGCGTGAGCGCGGCCGGATGGATCAGGCGAAGGTCGACAAAGTCTTGAGCAGTATTACGCCGACGCTCAGCTACGACGGGTTTGAGCAGGTCGATATTATTGTGGAGGCGGTGGTCGAGAATCCGCGTATCAAGCAGATCGTGCTGGCAGAAGTCGAACAATGTGTACCGGCTAATACCGTATTGACCTCAAATACCTCAACCATTTCGATCAGCCTGCTGGCCAGTGCTCTGAAACGCCCAGAAAATTTCTGTGGTATGCACTTTTTTAATCCAGTGCCTTTAATGCCTCTGGTTGAAGTGATCAAGGGCGAAAAAACCAGCACTGAGGCGATTGCGACAACAGTGGCCTATGCCCAATCGCTAGGCAAAAGCCCGATTGTAGTAAACGATTGCCCAGGCTTTCTGGTGAACCGTATTTTGTTCCCGTACTTTGGTGCATTTTGTCAGTTGCTGCGCGATGGTGCTGATTTCCGTGTTATTGATCAGGTCATGGAGCGTTTCGGCTGGCCAATGGGGCCAGCTTATTTGCTTGATGTTGTGGGGATTGATACTGCCTCACATTGCATGAAGGTGATGGCAGAAGGTTTCCCTGATCGGATGCAGTACAGCTTCCGAACGGCGATTGATCATCTTTATGAGGCGGGCAGTTTTGGCCAGAAAAATGGCAAAGGTTTTTACCAATACCAGACCTCCGCGGGTGGGCGACCCGCAAAAGTATTTGATGATGCCATTTTGTTGTTCTTGAAACCTCTGCAGGCCAATCTGGATGACGGCTCAGCCCTTGAGATCGGCGATGATGCCATACGCGAGCGTATGATGGTTGCGCTGTGTCTTGAAGCGGTCCGTTGTCTGGAAGACGGCATTGTGAGTTCAGCGGCTGAAGTTGATATGGGCTTGTTGCTGGGACTGGGTTATCCGCGGTTCCGCGGCGGTGCTTTGCGCTTCATTGATAACATGGGTGTGGCAGCGTTTTGTGAGATGGCGGACAAATATGCTGAACTGGGTGCTTTGTACCATCCCACTGATGCATTACGCGCGATGGCAAAATCTGGTCAATCATTTTATTAAAATTGATTGATAAGGGTCGATTGATAAGGGTCGATGGGTAAAGTCAGACAGTACCAAACATAGTCAATATTTCGAGGGTGGGGAACGTGCTCAACGAGTCTTTTTTTAACGCAGCCAGCACGCCGGACAGAGTGTTTGAGCAAAAACTCAATCGAAGCCGCAAAAGTTTGCGTCGTGATGTCGGGCGTGCCATTGCTGATTTTAATATGATTGAGGACGGCGATCTGGTGATGGTGTGCCTGTCTGGCGGAAAATTATAGCCAAAAACAAATTTGTAAATCATTTTTACTGAGACTCATAACCTTTTTATCCTATTTAACAAGGATTTGCTTAGCACAATCCTTTGCAAGTTGCCTAATTCGGCATTTAATCATACTCTTTCGGTTATTAGATAACAAAAAGAGTAAAGAATGAGAGTGAAGCGATATCAATATGACGGCATACCATTCGTCTCCATAGTAGACGATACAGACTGCCCAGTTGATCCCTATGTCTCTTGCTACTTAACTAGCATACGCATTTCTAAATCAACAAACTCAACGGTTCGTTATGCCAACGAACTATTGTTTGTACTAAATCACTTTGCAGGTAGAAATATTCGCTTAGCAAAACGGGTTGCATCGTGTGATTTTATCTCTTTCAGTGAGTACACCCACTTTTACGAACAATGCTTCTTCCAAAAAGCACAGTTAGACAAAAACTATAGCTTTATCGTTCCCCATATCGACAATAAACACCTGCGGAACTCTATGATCGCGAATGCGCGAGTTGGTGCACGAGTATCCAGCGAAACAATTCAGGGGAGAGTACGAAGATTCAGATTATTTCTAGAATGGCTCTTTAATGAGTTCCACTTTGATAATCATTCTGATGAAACTCTCGACAAGTTTCAAAAGCTGATCGCGAACATAAAACTCGACGAACAAGCTTTTGGTAGAAACAGATCTCAAAAAGTTTCCAATCCAGAAGAATCTGTTATACCAAACAACGTATTTCGCCATATGCTTGAAATCATACTCCCGACATCTCCTTGCAATCCGTTTAAATCTTCTAAGATTCGGAATTATTTGATTATTTCACTGCTGATGCAGAGCGGCATACGTAGAGGTGCAGTGGCTAAACTCAAAATTTCGGATTGCCATTTTCATGGCAGCTACGACCGAATATCGATTTATAGGTCTGGAAATGATGCTTCCGACCCCCGTCTAGAAAAACCTAACCAGAAGACAAAAGCGCACCTTGCAACGGTTGATAGAACGCTTATGGAGCAACTTAAATTCTATGTAGATCACTATCGCGCCAGGTTTCTGCCGTCCCAAACCCACGACTATGTATTTGTGAGTGAGAAGAATTCAAAGGGGACGATCGGTTTACCCTTGTCACTTAAAGCATTGAATGCCATTTTTTACGTCCTCTCAGAAGCTTTGGGGTTTCATATTCATCCTCATTTATTGCGGCATAAGTGGAATGAAATATTCGATGAAGAAGGCGACCGAAAAGGAGTTGACCCTCTTTTACTCGAAGATATTAGAAAATATGCAATGGGGTGGTCACAACATTCTACGATGGCACAACTCTACAATGAAAAGCGACTAGCACAAAAGACAAGAGAGCTATCAAAAGCTCACCAACGTAAGGTGGACCTATAAATTGACTAGCGAGCATAACAAGTTGGAGTTACAAACTTCAAAATCATTCGATAGCAATAAATTGTCGTTTTTTGCTAAGTCTGGTTTGGAAGTGAATGTATATGACTCACACTGGAGGGTGTTGCCAAACAATGGTAAGGGTCATACCCTGAATGTTAGTTGGATTCACTCAGCGGAAATGTCTGAAGCTGACCGTTGGTTAATTTTAAACGCTATCATTTTTTACGCTAAAACCAAATCGGCAAACACGGCTGCTACGGTACTCACCTGCATCAAGCCTCACTTGAAGAACGGGATTCCTACTTTATTCGAAATCAATAGAATTTGGAGTGGATTGAAAACAAACCGTAAAAAGGGGCTGAACCAGTTCTTTGGCACCTTGGCTAGACAAGGCCATCAACAATTTCAAAAGCATCATTTATTTACCTCGGCAAATCTCGATAAATATCAGTCAAATATGTTAGATTCTCAAAAGGGGTCATTTTCGGAAATTGAATTTGACTCGTTAGCTAAAAGGATTAATTTCAAATTAGGTGAGTTTGATTGGAATAGTCGCGAACCGCTCTCTTTTTTCCAATCTCCGAATGGTTTCGGTGAGTTGCGAAATGCGATTACAAACAAGATTCTATTGTCCACTGTTAGACGTCCAATCCAGCTTTCAATTATGAAATGGTGCGACATGATTCCTGTCGGCACTAGTTTTAAAAATAACGGAGTATTCAGTACGGAAGAGTTAGGGACGCTTGGCTCGATATCCTTACAGCTAAGAGTTTTTGTAGCGAAAGAAAAAGGGAGTTTAGGATTGAGGCAATATCCTGAACGCTATCCAATTCACCTCTCAGAAGATTTATCACTAAAGATCCTGCAATACAAGAAAGTCTGCATGCATGGGCTTAAAATGATGCTGGAGTCTTCAGGGATTAAGATCAGTGCTTCTAGATTAATACAGGCGATGGAATATATGCCAGTGCTTCTATCGCACAAGTTTTTCGAAGAGGGGATCAATAGTATTGAATTAATCGATCATTTATTTACACCCAGCTCTAATTCGTACCACATCTCAGAGGCGACGATCACGCATGCATTTCGAGCGCTAAAAATTTCCTCTGATCGAGTTGCCAAATGTATAGCGTCATCCAATAGGGTTAGGCACACGGTTTTAACACGTGGTGCGCAAGATGGGCTTCCCGCAATGCAACTAGCTAAGCTTACTGGTGTTACCGTACCTGCCGCGAGACATTATGTTGACTTGGATTACCGATCAAGGAGGCAGATCGACTCCTCATACATTGGAACTCAGTTTCTTATGCAGATATTTCAAACTCCGATTTCTGATGTAAAGGAGGGTGACGATTACATTGCGGATAATCAGTTTAATCCTGTAGGCGGAGTAATTGACAAAAATTCATGTGTAACTTGCTCGACTAACATGGGCAAGCCGCTTGGCTGCTACGGCTGTCCCAATTTTAGGCCTATCCTCGAAGCTGATCATCGAGGTGTGTTAATTGCTGCCGAAGAAAAGCAAGCTGTAAATCGTGCTGCGTTACTTAGCCCCTTGCACGCTCGAAGTATCGAAAAATTGCAAACTCAGATTGAATGGATAAAGTACACCATAGCGTTCTGTGATGAGGTGATTTCCCGGCAGAGAGCCTTACATGCTTAATAAGTATCTTGACCGACTGCACTCTTTAGTTAGCGACTATCATGCTATTGAACTTACACAGTTTGAGGGCCCTAGCGGAAAGAGAGCGGAATTTGACGATTTAGTTTGGTTCCATATCGATCCCAACACTGGCCGCCGTACCAGACTCTTGGCTTGTCGCCACGGCGTATACGGAAACTCCACAAAAGGACCTGAACAACAATTCGCTCTCCGTTTTCCTTACAGCCACTTAGTGAAAGTTTGGATAATAGATGTGGTAAATAGGCCGATTTCAGTGATACATCGTCAGCGACTTGTGTCTTCGGCTCGGAAGCTCATAACAGATATGAAAGGAGATCTTTATCAGCATTCAGGTTTTCTAGTAAATGAAAGTCACCAAAGGTTAAGTCATGGAGAGCTTCAATTCTTAGACTTTTGCGTTCAGAAGAAGCTAATGCCGAAAGTCCACTCCAGACCGGCGGATGACAGAGATAGAACGGGCCACAAGCTTGTCGATGATACGATTGCAAAATTACCGAAAGATCAGAACTTGCAGGCCCTTGGCACCATATTCACGAGAATATTTAGTGCGGTTGACTCAGACGGAAAGGTGAAATCCGGTAAAGCAATCGCTATAACTGATGCTCTCACTGCGACGTTCGCTTGTCTGTCATTAGCATCTCCCAATCGTACTGCCGCAGAGATACCAGTGTTAAGCAAACAGCGATTGTGTTCATATTCTGAAAATAATGACGAATTGGTTTACTTCATAAATTGGAGAGGAAGCAAGGGGCACTCAGATTATAGGAATCACATTCTTGCCTCATTGGCGCCCCAAGTAGATAAAGCCTTAAATTACTTTTTTTTGGCGTCTGAACCAGCGAGAGTACTTTGCCGATTCTATGAAAATCCCCTTGAAACCCTTGAGTCATTACTAGGTGACTTCTCTGTAGCCGCTAATAGGAAATTGCATTTATCGTATCATAAACGGCCTAGTATTTTTCAGTTGGGTTATGCGCTTGGGTTTTATGATATCGACGATTGTGTTCATGTGGTTAAAGAGGGAGCTGATCCTGCTAAGGTTAATCAAATTCAGCGCGCTTCTTGTTTTGTTGCAAAACCGATATTCTCATTGCAGGCTGATGACCATATCTCAACAGCTATGAATATAAATACCAGTTTTTCCAGCCTTACTTTCTTGTTCGGGACAACATTCCTGAGATCTCCGTTTGGCGATCGATATTCCGTTTCAGTTCAGGAGGTTCAGGACTGGTGGATTTCTCGAGTCAAGACGGTCTCTATTCCAAGTTTCCCACTCTCATATTCAACAGGGGAGAGTAATATAGCTCTGAAGAATGCGATGTTCTGCATGCTTGGATCTTGGTTCTATCGCCGTGCCAAAGCTAGCACTAGGGGATCAGGAACTAAGCAATATCAAGCTTCTCATTATGCAATAATTGAACTACAAACGCTGGCTAGATATGTGGCTGGTCGGCTTGGAAGTGGAACTCGAAAAACGACAATTTTCGAAGACTATGGTTATTCCGCGGAGGTTATTGTAAAACCACATTCGCTACGCCATTTCGCTAACACACTTGCAGACATGAGCAACATCCCTGTTGAAGTAATTACCGCCTGGTCTGGTAGAGTCAACTCTGAGCAAACGCATACTTACATTCATTCCAGTCAAGATGAGAAGGCTGATAGGGTACGAGCGATCATCAATCCACCTAATAAAAGCAGTCGAAATATTAGATTGATTTCTGAAAAGGAGCTTTCGCAGGTTACTGATTTGCCAGCGTCTCTTACTTCGACAGGCCTTTGTACACAAGAGCTCAATGTGATGCCGTGCAATTATTTGAATGACTTCGTGTCACAATGTTTTATGTGCTCCGAGTCATGTCATATAGCGGGCGATAGTGATGCCATCGCCTTTTTAGAGAAGGACTTGGCATATCAGAGCGCGCGACTTGTAGCTGTAGAGGGCGATCCAAGGCTATCAAACTCGGGTGCCATGAAAAGGTGGTACATGATTCATTCAAGAAATACTTCAATTCTCTCTCAACTAGTCAATCTTATGAAGAGCCAGTTAGTTGGAACCATCATTCGTTACTCTGATAGGAAGTCTGAATTCAACTTGACAGACTTGGGGGCCAATAAAGTCACTAGCGTTGCCTGTGTACTGACTGACTCAGAAATTCGACTTCAACGGCTCTTAGAACGTGAAGTGTCGGGCGAAGAAACAAGCTCGAACCCTCAACTTGAGTCGTTACTGTCTAGGTTTGGCATAAAGGAGTCTTGATATGGCAACCCCAAAGATAACTGCACAGCAGCAGAGAAAAATTGAGACGATTTTAGTCAAATGGGTGGGAAAGTTAACATGGGAATTTTTGGTAAAAAAAATTGACTTAGAGCTTGGCCTAACGACGACCAGACAAACCCTTTGTACTTATGCTGGAATTAACGCTGAATATAAAAAGAGAAAAGCGCAGTTACGAGGTGCCACTCCGGCGTTGTATACGAAAGTGACGGCATCCGATGTTAAACTGGTAGAACAAATTGAACACCTTAAGGCGGAGTTAACTGTGCTAAAACGCAATAATGCTGAGCAATTGCGCATGATTGAAAGAATGCTCTCAAACGCCAGTTCTATGCCAAACATAGATTTCGATGCATTGATTCGAAAGAGGCCTGAAGAGCTTGGGAACTTATAGATTTCAAGGCATCCCTAAGGAGTGATTTGATTTTTTACTGCTTACTATTTTAATTCTTGGACCGTATATGCGTAGGTATTTAAGATCCTAAAACACGAAATTGCGTACTAAGTTTAAGAGGCTACAGATATGAATACTAAGAAGCTCAGGCCTGGATTCTACTGGGTAAAATGTCAAATCGGAGGCCGCTGGGAGGTTGCTGAATATGACGGCGTTTCGTGGAATGCGGGCCCGTCCGATGGTGGCGAGATCTATCTAGTTGGTCCTGTCATCCCCGAGCCTGTTGAGGACAGTTAAGACGTCTATCGACAACATCCTCGCTTTTTTTTCGTACAGCTTCGGTTCACCAATTAGTGTCTAATCCTCTATACATGGCAAGGCGATCGTCGTCCATATAGGTTATCCCTCGGTTTCGTTAAATTTATCGGACATACCAGTAGCTGATTTTGTTATACACAATTGAATGATCAACGGATTATAGGTAAAGAATCCCATCGTGTTGTATAGGCGGGCGACAGATGTTCCCGCCTCATGGTCCAAGGTGATTCTTGCCCTTGGCTGGCCAGCCAAATCTTGCCGTACTTACTGGCATTAACGCTATCCATTAACTCCATCAGTTGCTTGCTCTGATGGGTTGATTGCCCGCAATATAGATCTGCCTGTTGAACACGTAATTCTGACAGTTCAGAAAACATCACTCCGGCTTTTGCATAAGGAACGCCGTCTTTCCAAATACGATCAAGCAACAACATGGCCGATTTTGTCAGCATTCGTGTGTCATCCGTTTGTGCCGGAAAGCGAGTCGTTGCCGCATTGCTATATTGATTGCCGTCTTTTCTGAAATAGCTCGTCCGAATAAATACCTGCAGGTGTCCGCAACTGAGTCTTTCAGTTCTGAGTTTTTCTGATGCACGGGCGACATACCCACTGATCAATTGTTGCATCACCTTTTTATCGATGACGACTTCTCCAAATGAGCGTGAACACAGAATTTGCTGTTTTGCCGGTGTTACTTGCTCCAGCGCCAGGCAGCTTTCGCCATTGAGTTCACTGATAGTTTTTTCCATGACGACTGAGAAGTGCTTACGCATTTGCTTAGGACTGGCGTCAGCCAGGTCGAGCGCCGTCTGAATTCCTAACTCGGCAAGTCTTGAGGCGAGTCTGCCGCCGATACCCCACACTTCGTTCACGGGAGTGATCGCCATCAACTTGCGCTGCCTTTTGGTGTCCGTCATATCGAGAACGCCCTGAGTGGCGGGGTACTTTTTAGCAGCGTAGTTTGCCAACTTGGAGAGAGTCTTAGTGGGCGCAATGCCAACGCACACGGCTAAACCAGTGTTTTGCACAACGGCCTGTTTGACCTGAACGCCGAAGTCGAACAGTGAAATCACCTTGTCGATAGCACTCAGGTCGAGAAAGGCTTCGTCAATTGAATACACCTCTACTCGAGGTGCCAGCGCCTCTAGCGTCTGCATCACCCGGTTCGACATGTCCGCATATAGGGCATAGTTTGATGAGAAGATGACGATTGAGTGTTTGTGGATCATGTCCCTAATCTGAAAGGCGGGTACCCCCATCTTGATACCCAGTGCTTTGGCTTCTTTCGATCGCGCGACAACGCACTACGGGTTAGAAGACGCACTGGTGACAGGGCTGGGCGCCGCGCAGAATAAGGCTCTCCGAGGTATCCGTAGATGTCGGCACCTTTCATTAAAGATCCGCCTTCTATGGACCTGTTGTCACCAGTGCAAATTTGCAGATCGGCTGAAAGATTCTTGGGCGTGGCCACGCGCTGCGTGTAATAAGGCTCAAGGCAATCGCTCCCTGATAAACCCATACCCGCTGCCGAAAAAGTGGGGCGAGGCCCGCTCCCACATCAGCAGCTATAGGACCGGGAGCACCACAAGCGTCAGTAACGTAGACGAAAGAATGCCACCGATCCCCCACGCCGATGAGCCGGAGCACGATAAACGAAATCCTTGAACGCTCACTTCAGCTACTGTCTCCGTCTAACACTTCCACGCGCAGCGGTGACCAGCTCATGCAGGATACCGCAGTCGGTCGTTGTCTTTCCTTGCTCGCAACGGGTGCGCAATGCCATCAGTCTTTTCTCCAGGGCATGCATATTTTCGATTCGAGCACGAATTTGTGACAAGTGCTGATCAATCAAGTGATTGATGGCATTACAGTCCGTTGGAGTGCCATGGTGGAAATCGAGTAAGCGGGCGACGTCAGCGAGTGGCATGTCCAAAGCTCGACATTGGCGAATAAAAGCAAGCCGCTCAAGCTGATCAGTGCCATAGTCCCGATATCCATTGGATAACCGAGTCGGGTTGAGTAGCAGACCCGCTTTTTCGTAGTAACGGATAGTTTCAATATCCACCCCGGTTGCCTGACTTAGTTCTCCGATCCGCATGACCACCTCCGCTTTTTTTTTATAGTAGTCCATTGACCTTGGAGTTGCTACAGGCTTTCTAATAGTCCTATCGACCACATTTGACAAGGCTTGCAAGTTGGGGAGCGACCGCAAAATGAAGAAATCGATATTCACGCTTTCAAAAATGGATTGCTCTGCGGAAGAGCAACTAGTCAGCTTGAAGCTGAGCGGTCTCAAGGAAGTAAAGAATCTGGCGTTCGACCTGTCAGAGCGCTCGGTTACGATCGTACACGCAGGAGATATAACCGCTGTAGAAGACGCCCTTCAGGATTTGAACCTCGGAGCGATCCATATCTCTTCGGAATACACAGATGAGCGGGAGCCGATCCAGCCAAAAGATGAGCGCAGATTGCTCATCTACGTGCTTGCTATCAATGCTTTTTTCTTTGTACTTGAGATGACGACCGGCATCCTTTCCAACTCTATGGGTTTGGTTGCCGACAGTCTCGACATGCTGGCGGACGCTTTTGTCTATGGCCTTAGTCTTCTTGTTGTGGGCAGTACAATGTTAAGAAAGAAGCGCATGGCGAGATCGAGTGGGTATTTGCAGTTGCTGCTTGCGGTTGTCGGGTTAACCGAGATACTTCGCCGCTTCTGGGGCTTGAGTGAAGTGCCAGTTTACTCAACGATGATAGCGATTTCGTTTTTAGCGCTGTTTGGGAATGTGGCGTGTCTCATTATTCTTCGAAAAGCCAGAAGTAACGATCCTCATATGAGGGCAAGCCAGATATTCACTTCGAACGACGTCATTATCAACACCGGAGTGTTGGTGGCTGGCGTTCTGGTATTCCTTACAGGTTCTAAAATTCCTGATTTGATCATAGGAAGCATTGTATTTGTTATTGTCGTACGCGGCGCGTTTCGCATATTGAATTTGGCAAAATAAACTCAGTAGTTAATCGTAAATAAAAGGTTGAATCAATGGAGTCATTAATGCGGGTTTTACTTTCCTCTCTGATTAGAGGTGTGTCTGTCTTTTTTATTATCCAACCACTTGCGTATGGTCAGCCAGAAGGTGACGACGAAGATCATGATGATGAAATCGAAGAGATCGTGGTGACGTCGACACGTAGCCGACAATCGCTTGAAGATATGCCCACACGAGTTGAAGTGATCACAGGGGAGGAGCTGGGCGAAAAGGCAAATATGAAGCCTGGCGACATCCGGATGCTACTAAACGAAAATACCGGTATTCAGGTTCAACAGACTTCTGCCACGACCTTCAATTCCAGCATTCGAATTCAAGGTCTGGACGGGCGTTACACGCAGATGCTGCGAGATGGAATGCCCCTTTATTCAGGTTTTGCTGGCGGGCTCGGCCTTTTGCAAGTCGCGCCGCTTGACTTGCAAAGTGTAGAAGTAATCAAAGGCTCTTTGTCGACGCTATATGGTGGTGGAGCAATTGCAGGACTGGTTAATCTGAATACGAAGGTGCCAAATAGTGAGCCGGAAACCAGTTTCCTGTTGAACCGTACGTCAGCTGGGGGACTCGATGCCAGCGCCTTTCATGCGGCAAGAAATGAGGAACTAGGAGGAACGCTGTTCGCATCGTGGAATGAAAGCACTGCATATGACCCTGCAGATATCGGGTTGTCAGCAATTCCCGAGTTTGAGCGCTGGACGATCAATCCGCGTGCGTTTGTGTATTTTGAAGATGACAGCGAGCTACGCGTAGGCATCACGGCGGTTGTCGAGGATCGCACGGGCGGCAATATGGATTACATCAAAGGTAGGCCAGTCTCAAATCCTTATTTCGAGGATAACCGAACGGAGAGACTGTCCAGCCAGCTGGAGTTCACACGAGAACTTGGCAATGGGACACTGAATTTGCGGAATAGCCTGGGGCATTTTGATCGTGAAATTTCCATACCTGACTTTGTTTTCGCAGGTACCCAGGAATCAAGTTTCAGCGAGCTCCACTATGTGCTTCCGCAGGGTACATCGGAATGGGTTATGGGGATGAGCCTGGTCACTGAAAAATTCCGCCAGCGGGATGCAGCACCGGGGTTCAGCCATGATTACTCCCAGCGCACATTAGGTGCATTCGTTCAAAACGCCCGCCCGCTTACTGACACACTCAGCCTGGAAACGGGGCTTCGTGTGGATCGGCACAGTAAGCAGGGTACTCTGGCTTTGCCACGCATATCGTTCCTGTACGAACCAAGGGACGACCTCACCATCCGCGCCGGTGGCGGACTGGGTTACCGGAATCCAACTCTCTTTTCAGAGGATGCTGAAAGCCTGCAGTTCCGCAATATCCTGCCGCTGGATCAAGATCTGACAGAAGCAGAACGCTCGCGCGGCCTGAATATGGATGTGAATTATCGGTATCCGCTGCCGAACGGAGAGATGCTGACCCTGAACACCTTACTCTTCTACACGCGTGTAGACGACCCGCAGGTGTTGTTACCGCAGGGTGAAAATTATGTTTTTGCGCAGCCTAGCGGCTATGTGGATACGCGAGGCGCGGAGATCAATCTCACGATCACACAGGGAGATTTCAAGCTCTATCTCGGCTATACACATGCAAACGTACGTGAGCACTATGCAACCGGCGTGACCGAGGCTCCGCTCGTGTCAGAACATCGACTCAATAGTGTGCTCATGTACGAACGGGAAGATGACTTCAGGGTCGGGCTTGAAGCTTACTATTACAGTCCTCAGCTGTTGGGCGATGGTGCCACTGGGGAAAGTTACTGGATCACCGGGCTGATGAGTGAGAAACTTTTTGGTGAAAACATTTCTTTATTCATCAACTTCGAGAACATATCAGACACCCGGCAAACGAGGTTCGACACGATCTATACAGGGAGCCTGTCTAATCCTCAGTTCAGGGACATCTATGCGCCTCTGGATGGATTCGTTGTGAACGGTGGAATCAAGGTTAGGTTCAACTGAAATGTGTTGATAGCAGATTGGCTCCGAGAGCGAGCCCATGCAGGACTTCCCGTAGAGTTGAAGTCGATCTGCTTGAGGAGTAGTCTGCGCACATGTCAAGAAACCGCTTAAGTCTGACGATTACTCTGATCCTGTGCCTCATGTTGCAGGGGAGCGGGTTGTCGTTCGCCTCTGCAAAGGGTGTGGCGGATTGCGGAATGGACATGCAGCAAATGGAGATGATGTGGATAGGCATGCAGCAGGAGGGTCATGATCACTCGGCAATGCATGATAAATCGATGCCACCGGCATCAATGGATCATGCGACCCATGAGCAGGGTTCTGTCGATACTGACTGCTGCGATGTCGACAACATCACTCGCAGCGACTGCATCAGTATGCCTGACTGTCATTCTTTGTCGAGATGATCAACCACGGATAATACGAGCATTTTCATGGAAATGCTTATTCATCGTTTTGTCCCGGACGTAGTCCTTGAAAATAAAGTTAAGCAGCGGGGAAGCCGCTTGCATTTCACGTCAGTTCTGACCTGATCGCTGCGGCAATTTCGTGACTAACTTGGGGGTGGGCAACTGGGCCTCTAGGCTAGCGATGCGCATCAATAGTCGTACAATTTCTGCCTCTGCATCCAGTAATCGTGCAGCTGCTTTATCCCGTTGTATGGTTAGCGCTTCGATTCGATCACGGAGTGGACGTGTAGCGGCTCGCTTAGCCATAGTGGCCTGACGGGCGCTCTGAGAGTCCTCATGTGGGTGTTCTTGAACCCATCGCTTTATCTTAGCGCTTAATTCGGGATATCTGGCGCTGCGTAAAGCTGACGGATCTACTCCGGCCTCCTTGGCGACGTTGTTCTGCGAAACCGGTGATCCTTTTGGCAGTCGATCTGGCTTGTTCTTCTTTAGACGGTCAAAGGCCTCACAAAACATTAATTCGGCGCGACCCACTGGTTTTTTATTCCGCATCGAGCACCTCCAGCGCGCGGGTCGCGGATTCGATCTGCGCTTTGAGCGATTGGTTGAGCATACTGCCTTCGTTCTCTGGATTAACTCGATCGGTTAGCAATCGGACCAGTTGAGCGATCACGGGCCTTTTGTTGCGGTCCACAGTAACCCATTCGCACGCCATTCCACTCCCGAACCCCAGACAGCTTGAGACATTACTCACACCACCGAGCGGACATGGGACTCCTGGCTTGCTGCATCCACCAAGGAAGGTTTCGTGGTAGTTCACTTTACCAGCCTGAGCCTGCTCGACGAGTTGGACGTGGGTTTTATGTTCAATTGACTCCAGTAGCTGGAGTTTGCGTTTTTCCCCATGCGGAGATAGGTGATCATGCGACAAGATTGTGGCGGCCTTTCGTGCCAATGCTTCATAGATTTCGGCAACATAGGCGCCAGCTGCCTGCTTGTTCAGCGCGGCCCTTAAATGCCGATGATTGTTCGCGTAGTAACGTGACATGAGTCGATTCAAGTGTTTAAGCTGATAGCACAGATCACTTTCAGTTACCAGGCCGGACGACATCATGTTGACCGCTCCAGTTCGGCGTAGCTGATGCCAACCAAGAGGCCAAATTTGGCCGACGGTGAAGGCATGGGTTGGAAGTTGGTCATTAATCTCCCGAGCGATTGTAAGATCGGCCTCCGTGATTCTCAGTACATCACGATCCAAAAGTTTGGGGTATGCGTCTAACAACAAACCGAAACTCTGCGCCTGCTTTTTTTCTACTCCTTTGTAATGACGCAAACCGGCCCAGGGTTCGTATGCTCTAGTTTGTAGCAGCGGGTTACTAAGCTCGTCATCGGTCAACTCAATCGCTGGATTACGCTGCGCAGCAGAGATTCTGAGATCCGTGACACCTCGCATTGCTTTAATCGCATGACGTGCCGATTCAGACACGATCCATCTGGCATCTTCGTCGTCTTGTGTCTTGGTTGTTCGAGCGCTTATCAAGTGCACGTCCTGACCAAAGACGTCTCGCTCGACACTTAGACTGTTGGCTCGTAATGCACTTCCCTCTTCACGCCGCATTAAACTGAAGTTCACTATGTATGCAAAACCTACGAAGCTGATTAGGGACAGATAGGCGGAGAACGCTTGGATGCCCTTCTTATCGCTAAAATTCACCCACTTATCCAATAAATCGGCGATGCCGAAGCGTTCAGCGGTCAGGCGGAATCGTCCATAAAATAACTTGCCCGAAATATTACGATCGCGGTTCTTGTGCATGAAGGGCGTCCAGTGGGAAGGAAGACCTCTGAATGCGATCGCTGGCGAACTAGCGTTCTGAAGGTAAGCTTTCATGCAGAAGTTGAAGCAGGCTTCGATCTTCGGCTGATTGTTGACGAAGTCATCGAGACATTCGCGCAGCCTAAGGTTCTGATAGGTCCATATGCGCGGTGGGATGTACGCATGCTGGGTAGATTCGCGTCTTGACACGGCCGCTGCTAATTTTCTTAGTGAGTCCTCGTCCAACACAATGAACCCGACGGCCTTCCGCTGATACCATAGACGGTGCAATTCGGTAAGGATTCTTTCTGAGCCGTTCTTGGCTCGCTGCGAAGCCACAAATTCATCTACCACGCGAGGGTGCCGGTAAAGGTCTGCAGCACTAATGCCGTGGTTAGTGCACAATGCGAATAGTGGCTTAAGTGCATTTACACTTGCTTTTAAGGTGCGCGGCTTCGCTACAGCATCTATGCCGTAAAGAAAATTTGCCGCGATAATGCGCAACAGTTGGGCGTTTGAAATTGATGGGGAGATAATCGGTGAGTGGCTCGTAAACTGGGGCGTCGAGCACAGAGCTGCAATAATTACAAAATCAAATCAATTATATTTGAACACCCTTTTCGCAACGGGCGGCGGTCAGGAAAGTATCTTGACCACCGAGGATACAAATGGCTCCAAAAGATACTTCACGGAAGGAGGCAAAGAACTAGGCGAGTATTGAGCTTACAAGTTAAAAGCTAAAACCCCGCTGAAAATATATTATTGCTTTTCAAGCGCATATAAATTTTCTATCCAAGAAGATCGCTAAAATGCAGTCAGATTTAGCGTTGCTTTGGCAATTTGTACTTCATCCAACTAAAATACTAAATCAGTCGCACCTCGGCTGAGGTTCATATTTAATTATCTATAAATAAAATGGAAGCGTACTCTAATACAGAAACACGAAGTTATATTGGCCAAATTAATTAAACACGGCTTGGATTGACACGAGCACGAGAGCTGGAACATTAAAGCTATAATATGCCGTTGTTTCTTCGATCAGAAAATGGGCGAGATATCTCCTAAACCTGTCCCACA
>JAUYSM010000062.1 GCA_030696315.1 Pseudohongiella sp.
CCCCTGCGGGCTTCGCGCTGACGCGCTCGTTTTAACTTGCTGCGCAAGTTATCGAACTCTAACGTTCAAATCTCTCTCCGCCGCTGGGCTGCGGTTGTTATTTACGGGTGAGAGATGGGCATTGCAGGTAGTAGATTCTAAAAGTGGCGGAGGGAGAGAGATTCGAACTCTCGAAGGACTTTCATCCTCGCCGGTTTTCAAGACCGGTGCAATCAACCGCTCTGCCATCCCTCCGCAGCGCGCGAAGCCGGCATGTTACTACAATTTATTTATCAGTCAACTGACTTTTTTGCCGGAGAGCTGTTTGCGATGGCATTTGCCGGAAACCGAAAATCGTTGATTTTGGTACTTTCATCCGTATGATGAGGCCGTGAAAGAGAAAAGCCACTTTGCCGATCTTTTACACTGAGATTCCGACGGTTTGATCCGTTATCTCGGGCACTGTGAATCAAGGAATGTTTTTGTTGTTTAACCGGAGGTTTATTGTATGAGTCAGTATCAACTTGAGTCCACCCACACCCGCGAATCGTCGCTGGCGGTGAACAAGGTTCTTAAAAACACCTATTTACTGTTGGGGCTGACCCTGGCATTCAGTGCCATGACAGCTGCGTTTGCCATGGCGTCCAACGCTGCGCCAGTAAACATCTGGGTCATGCTGATCGGTTTTTACGGTCTGCTGTTCCTGACGCATAAAATGGCCAATAGCGCCTGGGGTCTGCTGTGTGTATTTGCACTGACCGGATTCATGGGTTACACCCTGGGGCCAATCCTTGGGTATTACATGGCCTCCGCCAATGGGTCGCAGCTGGTGATGACTGCGTTGGGCGGCACTGCGTTCATATTCTTCGGACTCTCGGCTTACGCCCTGATTTCAAAGAAGGATTTTTCATTCCTGAGCGGCTTTATGATGGCCGGCTTTCTGGTCATTCTGGCGGCGGTAGTTGCTAATATTTTCCTGCAGATCCCTGCCCTGCAACTGGCACTGTCCGCAGCGTTTATGCTGTTCTCAAGTGCTGCGATTCTGATGCAGACCGGTGCCATCATTAACGGTGGTGAGCGTAACTACATCCTGGCCACCGTGACGCTGTATGTTTCGCTGTACAACATTTTTATCAGCCTGCTGAACCTGTTAACCGCGTTTGGCGGCGAAGAATAATTCAGCGATTGATCGATGTTGTTCACAAAAGCCCCGGCCTGTCCGGGGCTTTTTGTTTTTAGCGTCAGCCTTGCGGCATAATGGTTGCCCAACAAACCAGCGGACAAGAATCGCTGGGGTCTAAGTGATAGGCAAATTCTCATGATTATCAGTGTGATGGTGACAGGATCTCCGGTTTCGCAGCAGTCTGCGCAAACGGCTTTGTCTTTTTGTCAGGCGGCGTTGTCGGCCGGGCACCAGATTTACCGGGTATTCTTTTATGAAGATGCTGTACAACTTGGCAGTGCACTTAATGTTGCACCACAAGATGAGCGCAATTTAAACGCGGCTTGGTCTGAATTTATCAAACAATATCAACTGGATGCAGTGATTTGTGTCGCCTCGGCGCTCAAACGCGGCATTCTGAATGACAGTGAAGCAAGCCGTTATCAGAAACCGGCAGCAAATCTGGCTGAAGGCTTTGACATATCCGGTCTCGGTCAATGGGTGGATGCCTGTTTAAATTCCGACCGTGTGGTGAGCTTTGGAGCATAGTTGCATGAAAACACTGACGTTTCTGTCGAGACATGCACCTTTTGGCACGAGCAATGCCAAAGCCTGTCTGGATATGGTGCTGGCATCAGCCGTGTTTGAGCAACAGGTGAACTACATCTTTATGGATGAAGGTGTCTGGCAACTGGTACGCGGACACGAACCTGCGGGTATCCATGCAAAAAACACCATGGCCGCCCTGCAAGCGCTCGAATTGTATGGCGTGGAAAATATCTTTGCGCTTGAAGAATCGCTGACTGAACGCAATCTCACGCTTGCGCACTTACAGATTCCCGTGCGCCTGTGCACCCGTGCCGAGTTGAGTTCACTGATTAAAACCTCTGATGTGGTGACTGCCTTATGAGCACTTTACATATTGTGTCGTCATCACCTTTTGATTCAAATGCCTTTAGTTCAGCCTTGAAAACAGCTTCACAAGGCGATGCTATCCTGTTGATTGAAAACGGTGTTTACGCGGCAGTTGATGCGTTACAGATCGATAACTTGATGTCTGGAGCCATGCCCGATATAACGCACTACGTGCTGACGGAGGATGTTGATGCGCGTGCGTTGCCGCGCCTGAGAAACAACATTGCCAAGGTGGATTACGCCGGGTTTGTGGCACTGGTATGTCAACATCACAACAGTGTCAGCTGGAACTGACAATGAGCGAGTCTGCGGCCAATTGTATGCTGCTATTGCCAGACCACAGGCAGATTGCGGTTGATCAGGATGGTTTTTTGCAGGCCTTGGCAGACTGGGACCTGGATGTTGCTCATGCGCTGGCGCGTGCTGAGAACATCGAACTGACAGACGCGCATTGGGAAATTATCACGCTGGTTCAGCGCTTTTATCAACAAACCGGGCTATCACCGGCAACGCGGGCTTTGGTCAGACTCGTCGCACTACAAGCCGGGCCAGATAAAGGTAAAAGCATCTATCTGATGAAACTCTTTGGAGGTAAACCCGCTCTGAGTATCAGTCGCATCGCGGGGCTGCCCCGCCCTGCCAATTGCTTTTGAACCTTTTCTTCTGAAGCGGAGCTTTCTGCTATGATGCCGGGCTTGTGGCACGTAACACACAATCACTTAAGACAGGGCAATTTCAGGCAATGAATCCAGCAGACAGCGTACTGGCGATTAACAACGATCTTCCCATCCGCACCGACAAACCCGTGCATAGCGGCAAAGTCCGCTCGGTGTACTGGTTAAGCGCAGCGGACAGTGCGCGTCTGATCAAAGAACACAACTATCCTGTTCTACCCGACGCCCCGCTTGCCATCATGGTGATCAGCGATCGTCTGTCTGCGTTTGACTGTGTCTGGCATGCGGAAGGTGGCATGGCGGGTGTGCCGGGCAAAGGTGCGGCACTGAATGCGATTGCCAGCCACTGGTTCAAATTATTTAAACAACACGGTTTGGCAGACAGTCATATTCTGGACATCCCCCATCCATTTGTATGGATTGTGCAAAAAGCACGACCGGTGATGATTGAAGCGATTTGCCGACAATACATTACGGGATCCATGTGGCGCGCATACAGTAAAGGTGAGCGCAATTTTTGTGGCATTGAGTTGCCTGATGGACTGACAAAAGATCAACGTCTGCCAGAACTGCTGATGACGCCTTCCACCAAGGGGATTTTAAAAGGCATCCCGGGCGTGCCCGAGGCTGATGACGTCAACATCACCCGCCAGGATATTCTGACTAACTACGCGGCATTTAACTTCAGCTCAGCAACTGATGTTGATCTCTATGAAAAACTGCTCAGCGACGGTTTTGCGGTGATCAGTCAGGCGTTGGCTGCCATTGATCAGGTTTTTGTAGATACCAAATTTGAATTTGGTTATGTGCGCGACCAGCAGGGTGTGGAAAAACTGATTTATATGGACGAAGTGGGTACTCCCGATTCCTCGCGTATTTGGGATGGAGCAGCTTACCGCCAGGGTAATATTGTTGAACAATCCAAAGAAGCTTTCCGGCAGTTCTTGCTGAATCACTTCCCGGACCCGGATATCCTGCTGAATAAGGATCGAATGCCTGAACGTATTGCACTGGCGCGCGACAATGCCTTGCCGCTGCATGCCATGATGCAGGTCTCTGAAACCTATCTCGGTATGGCTGAGAAAATTACTGGGCAGCGCATTTATCTGCCGGAAAATCCAAAGGCCGAGATTGTGGAGATTCTGCGTTCGCGATATGGTCTCATCGACGGATAATACGCTCATCAACCACACGTCTTACGGAGATAACTTGAGCAAACGCGCGACAGAGATTGCAGACGAAATTCGTAGGCTGGAGCGGGAGTTGCGACAGGAAATTCAGCGTATTCGAATTGATAGTTTTGAAATTCGTGAAAAAACTATCCAGTTCAAACAAGAGGTTTTATTACATCATCGCAAGCAAGTATTAAGTCTGTTTACGTATATTCGCCGTGCAAAACTCAAACATATCGTCAGCTTGCCGATCATATGGCTGTGTCTTTTACCCGCTGTAGTGATGGATGTGGTGGTGTGTTTTTATCAGTTTACCTGCTTTCCCCTGTATGGCATCCCTAAAGTCAGGCGCGCTGATCATGTCATTTTTGACCGTCGACATTTGCGCTACCTGAACGTGATTGAAAAACTTAACTGCCTTTATTGCAGTTACTTTAATGGCGTTGTGTCGTTCGCCAGAGAAGTGGGGGCCCGAACTGAGCAATATTGGTGTCCCATTAAACATGCGGCGCAATTAAAAAGTATTCATAGCCGTTACCATACCTTTGTGGACTTTGGTGACAGTGATCAATATCGCGCGAAGTTGCCGGATATCCGCAAGGATTTCAGTGATATCAAAGACTAATAAACATGCTGACAGGAGTCCCGTAACAGCAATATGAAAACACCATCCCGTTTGCAGCCACTGGAAGATGACGGCCTGATCGACGAAGTCATCAGCCAGTTGATGAGTGGCAAAGAGGCACAGGTTTATATCGTGCGTTGTGGCGACAAACTGCGCTGCGCCAAAATTTACAAAGAAGCCAACAAGCGTAGTTTTAAACAGGCAGCTACCTATCAGGAAGGCCGGCAGGTGCGTAACAGCCGTGATGCTCGTGCCATGGGCAAAAAAAGTCGTTATGGTCAGCGCGGTCATGAAGAAGCCTGGTTGAATGCAGAAGTCGATGCCCTGCGCCGCCTGCACAATGCGGGTGTGCGTGTGCCACAGACACATGGGTTTGTGGATGGTGTGTTGTTGATGGACATGATCACGGACGCTGACGGTGATGTAGCGCCGCGTCTGAACGATGTGCAAATGTCTGCTGAGGATGCGGTGCGTTTCCACGCCAGTGTTATGCAGGACGTTGTCAAAATGTTGTGCGCCGGTTTGATTCATGGTGATTTGTCAGAGTTCAACGTGTTAATGGCCGCTGACGGTCCGGTGATTATCGATCTGCCGCAAGCGGTGAACGCTGCCGGTAACAACAGCGCTGCAGCGATGTTGATTCGGGATGTGGAAAACATGACACGGTACTTTGGTCGATTTGCGCCAGAGTTGCGTGGCACGTTTTATGGTCCGGAAATCTGGGATCTGTACCAGCGTGGTGCCCTGCGCCCGGGTGTGGCCTTGACCGGCAAATTTGAGCGTCGTGCCGAAAATGCCAATATCGATGAAATTATGGCTGTCATCGAAGACGCACGCGCGGAAGCTGAAGAAGCCGAGCAACGTCGACTGGCTGCCGAAAGTCCGGATGATTAAAATCCGTTAAGGATTTAACCCTAGTGACACTTCGCTACCGCGATATTCTGCAAAAGGCGTGGCCAGTTGTGCTGGCCAACGCCTCTGTCCCCCTGCTCGGCCTTTCTGATACCGCAGTGATCGGCAATCTGGGAACGCTCAGCGACCTGGGTGCAATTGCTTTTGGATCAGTCATTTTCAGTTTTGTGTACTGGGGTTTTGGCTTTTTGCGCATGGGCACCACAGGCTTTGTGGCGCAGGCCGTGGGTGCGCGCGATGAAACTGAAGTGCGTGCGGCATTTATGCGCGCGTTGATCATGGCGGTGTTGATCGGTGTGCTGCTGATTCTGATTCAGTCCGCCATATCCAGTGTGTCACTGAGTTTGTTACAAGGCAGCGATGCTGTTGAAACCATCACCCGCGATTATATTGCCACGCGCATCTGGGGTGCACCGGCTGCCTTGGTGTTGTTCGCCATCAGTGGTTGTCTGATTGGCCTGGGCATGAACAAAACCCTGCTGATGGTGCAGCTGGTGTTAAATGGTTTAAACATCCTGCTCGATATTGTGTTTGCGGGTGTCTGGGGCATGGGCGCGCATGGAATCGCTTTGGGCACCGCTGTCGCCGAGTGGACTACGGTGTTGTTTGGACTGTGGTTGCTTTATCGTGCGCTGTCACAGCGCCTGAAAGCTTCTGCAGCAACAAACGAGGTGTTGTTTATCCCTGTGGCACGCCTGCGAGATAAAACACGCTGGCGCCAGACGCTCACCGCCAATGGCGACATCATGATCCGCACCTTACTGCTGGTGGCCAGTTTTGCCTGGTTTGTCCGGCAAAGTGCTCAATTTGGTGATGATGTGCTGGCGGCCAATCATATCCTGCTGCAGCTGATTTCATTTTCCGCGTTTTTTCTGGATGCGTTTGCGTATGTCGCAGAAGCACTGGTGGGTGAAGCCGCTGGTGCAAAGGATGTGGCTGCCTTTGACGCCGCAGTGCGCAAAACCACTGAGCTTTCCGGTGTGTGTGCGCTTGGGCTGGCAGCGGTGATTGTGTTTGCGGGTAACAGCCTTGTGCCGCTGATCAGCCAACATGAATCAGTCATCGCCGCTGCTGCAACGTCCTTACCCTTTGCTGCAATGTACGTTGCGCTGGCCTTTGCGGCATTTCAGCTTGACGGCATTTTTATTGGCACCACCCGTACCCGGGAGATGCGCAATGCCTCTGTAGTGTCAGCGCTGGTGTTTTTTATGCTGAGTCTGGTGCTGATGCTGCAATGGCAACTGGCAGGATTGTGGCTGGCATTTATTGGTTTTGTGATTTTGCGTGCGATCTGTCTGGTTTGGTATTTTCCGGCGCTGCGGCGCAGCATTGCACTTTCATAACACTGAAGAACACTACTTGCCAGGGTTAAACCACGCCAGTTCGGTCTGCAGCTTGACGACTTTTCCCACAATAATTATCGCCGGCGCTTTGATATCTGCTTGTTTGACGATGTCAGCAATGGATGCGAGTGTGCCGGTCACCACGCGTTGTCTGGGTGTCGTGCCCTGCTCCACCACGGCAACTGGCATACTTGCGCTCATGCCGTGTTTTTGCAGTTGCTCACAGATCACCGCCAAAGTAATCAGGCCCATATAAATCACCAGCGTCTGATCCTCTTTGACCAGCACGGGCCAATCCAGATCAGGCAGATCATTTTTCATATGGCCAGTGACAAAACGCACCGACTGCGAATAATCCCGATGTGTGAGCGGAATGCCGGCATAACAGGCACAACCTGATGCAGCGGTGATCCCTGGTACGACCTGAAAGGGAATGCCAGCGGACGCCAGTCTGTCGATTTCTTCGCCGCCGCGCCCGAAAATAAACGGATCACCGCCTTTGAGGCGTAAAACTTTGCGGCCTTCTTGTGCCAGGCGCACCAGCATATCGTTGATTTCTTCCTGCGGAACAGGATGATGTTTGGCTTCTTTGCCAACAAAAATGCGCTCAGCATCGGGGCGCACTTTACTCATGATCTCATCGGATACCAGGCGATCAAACAGCACCACATCGGCGGCGTACATCAGGCGCAGTGCTTTAAGTGTCAGCAGATCCGGATCGCCGGGGCCGGCCCCCACCAGATACACTTCACCCTGAACTGGCGCCTGCTCTGATTCCGTCAGCGCTTTTTCAAACAGAACCATGGCATCCTGTTCGCGGCCGTTAAGCACCATTTCTGGCATGGGGCCGGATAACAGCTTTTCCCAGAAGCGGGTGCGATGACTGAAACTTTTTACACTGCTTTTGACGCGATCACGCAGACTGCCCAATAAACTGGCGAGTCGCCCATAAGCCGCTGGCAACAGAATTTCGATTTTTTCTTTGAGCTGGCGCGTCAGCACCGGTGAGCTACCGCCGGTTGAAATGGCAATCACCACCGGCGAGCGGTCCACAATCGCCGGCACAATAAAACTGCACAGCTCAGTCTGGTCGACCACGTTGACAGGGATTTGTTGTGCTTTGGCGAGCGCGGATACATGGCGGTTGACGGCATCGTTGTCGGTCGCGGCAATCACCAGCACGGCACTATTGATGTCGGTATCTTCAAAAGCACGTTGGTGAATTTCACCGCCGTGCTCGTTGATGATGGCCTGCACTTCATCCCTGATCAGTGGCGCCACCACCACAATATACGCACCGGTACGAGCCAATAACGCCGCTTTACGGCTGGCTACTTCACCCGCTCCCACCAGCACACAACGCTGGCCGCGCACATTCATAAAGACTGGCAAATAATCCATTTTATTCAATCTCTTATAAAGCGTGTTTAAATGGCTTTATAACTGAGTAATACCGCCCATATACGGCACCAGCGCTGCCGGTATCTGCACAGAACCATCTTCCTGCTGGTAGTTCTCAAGGATAGCGACCAGCGTGCGGCCGATGGCCAGTCCTGACCCGTTTAAGGTGTGCAGCAGCTCGGGCTTGCCGGTTTCCGGGTTACGCCAGCGCGCCTGCATACGACGCGCCTGATAGTCTTCAAAGTTGCTACAGGAAGAAATCTCGCGATAACAGTCTTGTGACGGCAGCCAGACCTCCAGGTCGATAGTGCGTGCAGCCCCCGCGCCCATATCTCCACCACACAATTGCATGGCGCGGTAGGGCAGCTCGAGCAATTGCAGAATACGCTCTGCGTGCCCGGTCAGCGTTTCAAGCGCAGCATTGGAATCCTGTGGACGCACCATTTGTACCAGTTCTACCTTCTCAAACTGATGTTGACGGATCATGCCGCGGGTATCACGGCCATAACTGCCGGCTTCGCTGCGGAAACACGGTGTATGGCACACGTATTTCAGTGGCAGCTTTTCTGCCGGCACAATCTCGTCGCGTACCAGATTGGTGACCGGCACTTCGGCGGTCGGGATCAGGAAGTATTCCTGTTCACCTTGCAGACGGAACAGGTCCTCTGCAAATTTTGGCAGCTGACCAGTGCCCATCAATGAGTCGCTGTTGACCAGAAACGGCACATAGGCTTCTTCGTAGCCATGCTGCAATGTGTGTTGGTCGAGCATAAACTGGATCAGGGCCCGGTGCAGTCGTGCAACACTGCCACGCAGTACCACAAACCGTGAGCCGGTGAGTTTAGTGGCAGCAGCAAAGTCCATGGCCAGACCATTCTGGGTCTGAAATTCACCCAGCGTCACATGATCTTTTGGCGTAAAGCTGAAGGTTTTGGGTGTGCCCCAGCGGTGCATTTCGACGTTATGCTTTTCGTCTTTGCCGGCAGGCACGATGTCCTGCGGCAGGTTTGGCAGCATGATCCAGGCGCTGTTAAACGCGTCCTGCACCTGCGTCAGTGACGTTTTGGCGGCATCCAGTCGATCGCCCAGATCATTCACTTCTGCCAGCAGTGGTGCCACATCTTGTCCGGCTGCTTTGGCCTGACCAATCGATTTGGCGCGCAGGTTACGCTCGTTCTGCAGCTTTTCAGTTTCCTGCTGCAGACTTTTGCGCTGGTTATCCAGTTCAATAAAAGTATTCAGATCCAGTGTGACGCCGCGCTTGGCCAGCGCATTCACCAGTCGCTCGGGGTCCGCGCGTAAGAGTCTGGGGTCCAGCATAAAAGGTTTTCCTTGAGAATGACCCGTGGCATTTATCTTTTAACGGGTAGGCTAAAGTCAGGTGGCGGATTTTACGCCAGAGCGCGCGTCAGTGCCATGCCAAGCCACGTTGCCAGTAGACAAAACACCACACTGCTCAGCATATACAGGAGTGCTTGCAAGATCAGTCCGCGCTCAACCAGTAATAAAGTATCCAGCGAGTAGGTAGAAAAGGTCGTAAATGCACCCAAGAACCCTACCATTAACAGCGCTCTGAGCTCGGTATTGACCGGCAATCGTTCCACCAACAGCACGTACAGGATACCAATCATCAAAGAGCCGCTGACGTTGACCACCCAGGTGCCGACGGGTAATCCGCTGAATACTCCGTTGCTGGTGTTATTCCACGCATGCACCACATTCACAGAGGCATGACGTGCCAGCGCACCGGCGGCGCCACCGGCAGCGATGGCAGCAATAGACCATGCAGACATGCTAGCTCTCCTCATCCGTGATGCGGGTTTTACGGTTATCGCCAGCATAGCGCTTCACTGCGCTCAATCTGTCCTGTTCACGCAACCACTGTAATTTTTCACCAATCTTGATTTCCAGACCATTTTTGACCGGGAAATAATACTGCGTGTCTTTGATTTCAGGCGGGAAATAATTTTCACCCGCTGCATACGCGCCGGGCTCATCATGAGCATAACGATACTCAGCACCATGCCCAAGCTCTTTGTTCAGGCGCGTGGGCGCATTGCGTAAGTGCACAGGCACGTCATAACCGGGTTGTTTGCTGATATCAGCTCTGACTTGATTGAAGGCCATATACACTGCATTACTTTTTGGTGCGCAGGCCAGGTATAACACCGCCTGTGCCAGTGTCAACTCGCCTTCGGGTTTGCCAAGTCGCGTGAGGGCATCCCAGGCTGACATGCAGATTTGCAGGGCGCGTGGATCGGCATTGCCAATATCTTCGCTGGCCATTCGCACCAAGCGGCGCGCAACGTACAAAGGGTCACACCCGCCATCGAGCATCCGCATCATCCAATATAGGGCGGCGTCCGGTGATGAGCCGCGCACCGCTTTGTGCAGGGCTGAAATCTGTTCATAAAATAAATCTCCGCCTTTATCAAAGCGGCGCACACTGCCCTGCAAAGCCTGGTCAAGAACATCAGCGCTGATTTCGTCTCCGTCATTCACCAGATCGCCGGCGATCTCCAGCAGGTTGAGCGCCTTGCGGGCATCGCCGTCAGTGGCTGCTGCCAGTCTTTGAAGATTGGCGTGCTCTATATGCAGTGCACGTTGACCCAAACCGCGCTGACTGTCCTGCAAGGCCTGCTGCATCAGTTGCACAATCTCGGCATCACTCAGACTCTGCAGGACATAAACACGTGCGCGCGACAACAAGGCGTTGTTGAGCTCAAAGGACGGGTTTTCAGTGGTGGCACCAATAAACACAATGGTGCCCTCCTCGATGTGCGGCAGAAAAGCATCCTGCTGGCTTTTATTAAACCGGTGCACTTCGTCCACAAACAGCAGACTGGCCTGCCCTGTCATCTGCTGATGTTCTTTAGCCAGGTCAATAGCCGCGCGGATTTCTTTGACGCCGGATAACACCGCAGACAGGCTGTCGTAACGCGCATCACACAGGCGTGCCACCAACCGCGCCAGACTGGTTTTACCGGTACCGGGCGGCCCCCATAAAATCATTGAATGCAGTTGGCCGCGCCTTAACGCTTCCCCTAAGGGTTTGCCTTTTGCCAGTAGATGGTTTTGGCCAATGTATTCATCCAGATTACGAGGACGCATACGTGAAGCCAAGGGTTGCGCCCGGTTATCTGCCACTCCGGCGTCTGCATCCGCAGGGGCAGCGCTCAGAATGTCAAAGCCCGACTGTTTCACGTTTGTCTACGATGTCGAGAAAGTCATCGTCCGGAGTTTCAAACACAAACAGCGAGGAATCAAGCGCTATATTGACCTCACGGTTGTTGAACTCCCAGAAGGTGCGCTGGCCGTTGGTGTTGATCAGCAGGATGGAGACCAGTTCATTTTGCTCAAAATACAGAGAAACCTGTTCATACAGACTGGCCGGATCTTTTGGGTACAACAGAAACTCCCAGTCACTTGTGTTGACCGGAATGGCGCTGACGCTGTACTCCTCAACAATTGCGGCGGTGTTGCCACTGAGCAACTGGGCAGCAAGCTCTGATCGGCTGGCATCCCAGTTTTCAATGCTGAGTTGCAGCAAATCGGGCTGGTAGTTCCACAGCGTATCACCGTCAGTGACGATCAGTTCCGGAAACGGATTCAGGGTTTCCCAGTAAAACCCGTGTGGGCGTTTGAGCATAAACAGGATTTCACTTTCTTCCAGCACGCCGCCGGTGTTTTCAACAATCAGTTGGCGCACGTCGGACCGGAAGGTTTGCAGATTTGCCAGCAGCGCATGGAGCTGGTCTTCTGCACTCAGCGCTGGTTGCTCAGCCTGGGCCTCGGATGCCACATCAGGGGCTACGCTTGGAATCTGAGCGCTGGCAGAGCCAGAAAACAAGATCAATATATAGAGACCAGCCATCAAGCGGCGGGGTAATTTTGAAAAATGAGCCATTACGTTCAACACAGAGACTTCCCCGGCAGGTGCACCGCCGTAATTTACCTGCTACTAGCGAGGTGGTGCGGGTGCCAGCACTTCGCGACTGCCATTGCTGCCCATTTCAGATACCACACCGGCCGCTTCCATAGATTCAATCATACGCGCTGCCCGGTTGTATCCGATACGCAATTTACGCTGAACAGCAGAGATTGAGGCTTTACGCGATTCGGTTACAAACGCTACTGCTTCATCATAAAGCGCATCGTCCTCTTCACCTTCGCCATCACCACCGCCCATGCTACCCATGTTCATTTCACGCTCTTCCACACCTTGCGTAATCTCGTCGATATAAACCGGTTCACCGCGTGATTTCCAGTCGGCAACAACGCGGTGCACTTCCTCATCACTGACAAAGGCACCGTGTACACGTTTAGCCAGACCACCGCCCGGAGGCAGGAACAACATGTCACCGTGGCCCAGTAGCTGCTCGGCACCGCCCTCTCCCAGAATTGTTCGCGAGTCAACTTTGGATTGCACCATAAAAGACAGACGTGTCGGGATATTGGCCTTGATGAGGCCCGTCAAAACATCCACGGAGGGGCGTTGGGTGGCAAGAATCAAATGGATACCAGCGGCGCGCGCTTTTTGGGCGATGCGGGCAATCAGTTCTTCAACTTTTTTCCCGACAACCATCATCATGTCGGCCAGTTCGTCGACGATCACTACAATAGTAGGCAGTGGCTCCAAGGCCGGTGCTGTTTGGTCATCTTGCAAAATCATGGGATCGGGGCGCCAGATGGGATCAAAAATTGGTGTGCCTTCTTTGATGGCGTCTTCGACTTTCTTGTTAAAGCCCGCGAGGTTGCGGACACCAAGCGCGGACATCAGTTTGTAACGGCGTTCCATCTCTGCAACCGACCAGCGTAAGGCATTGGCCGCATCTTTCATGTCAGTTACAACCGGTGTTAACAGGTGCGGAATGCCATCATAGACAGACAGTTCCAGCATCTTGGGGTCAATCATGATCATGCGCACATCTTTGGGCGATGATTTGTACAACAGGCTCAGAATCATGGCATTGATACCCACAGATTTGCCAGAGCCGGTGGTGCCTGCTACCAATAGATGAGGCATTTTTGCCAGATCAACAACAACGGGCTTGCCTACAATATCGTGGCCCAGGGCCATGCTGACCGGGGATTGCGCCTTGTCAAATTCCTGTGACGACAATACCTCGCTAAACAGAATAATTTCGCGGTGCTCGTTAGGGATTTCTATACCAATCACGGTTTTACCGGGGATCACTTCGACCACACGAACACTGATCACCGCGAGCGAGCGTGCCAGATCTTTGGCGAGCCCGGTCACACGGCTGGCTTTGACGCCGGGTGCCGGCTGTACTTCAAATCGGGTAATCACCGGCCCGGGATGCACCGCAGTGACTTCTATATCAATGCCGAAGTCTTGCAGTTTCAATTCCAGCAGGCGCGACATGGCCTCCAGCGAGTCTGTTGAATAACCCTTGAAAGGCGTTTGTTTTTTCTCGTCCAGCAGGCTGATCGCCGGCAATTCGCCAGGCACGTCGACTTTGAACAATTTGCCCTGACGCTCTTTTTCAACCCTGGGGCTGCGTTCAGCAGGTGGTGCTAACACGGGTTCGATGCGGGGTGGCGTTCGCTTTTTGTCTTTTTCAATACGCACATCCATGGCGCGTTTGCGTTTTTCCAGACCTTCCCTGACCTTGTCGGATTCTTCGCGCTTTTCCTGCCACGCCCGCCAGTGTTCTTTTGCGAGACTGTAGGCGTGTAAGGTCCAATAACCGGTTTTATCGACGACCAATATCCAGGAGATTTCAAAACAAACAGTCAGGCCAAACAAAAATAACGCCAGAAAAATCAATGTGCTTCCCAGCACGGCAAAGACCGGCACGCTGGCATTTGCCATGGCATTGCCAATCCAGCCGCCTGCAGGCCAGGTAAAATCTGCAGGCATGGCGAAATGCAAGGTCGCCAGCGTGCAGGCGCCAACGGCTAACAAGGTAATGCCGACAGTGCGAATGGCCAGCATGCGCCAGGACAGTGTGCGTTCAGACTCTTGTTGTCTGAACAGTGAAAATATGCGAAACCCCAGTGCAATCGGGAAAATGTAAGCAAAGTACCCAAACATGTGCAGCAGTACGTCAGCGGTCCATGCCCCCATTTTGCCGACCGCGTTTTCGACCTGGGTTCCCGATCCTGTGGTAGTGAACCCCGGGTCAGCAGGCGAGTAACTCATCAGCGAGATAAGCAGAACAAGCCCCACAAGGAAGGCAATAATGATCGAGCCTTCGCGTGCGATGCGTTGTGAAAGACCCGTTAATCTTTCATCCTGCTCGGTTTTTCTTTTGGAGGCATTTTTCAAAATTTATCAGTCGCCTGCGTAGTCTAGTTAATTCCATTTCACGTTTTGGTGGCGCCATCATAATCAATTTTTATGGACAGCGGAACCCGCGCTTGCCTTGGCTGAGCAGCATATCACAGAGAATCTGTTGTGAACCCGCTTGATAAAGACAAGCACGCCACCATTGAGGCTATAATGCGCCCCATTGTGAACCCCGTCAGACTTCAGGAAATCGTTTTATGGCCACTCAACATCATCGTTTGATCATTCTGGGATCCGGACCTGCCGGTTATACCGCCGCCGTTTATGCGGCCCGCGCCAATCTGCAACCGGTGGTAATTACCGGCATGATTCAAGGCGGGCAACTGACTACTACCACCGAAGTTGATAACTGGCCAGGTGATGTGGAAGGTCTGCAGGGACCCGATTTGATGGATCGTATGAGACGGCATGCCGAGCGATTTAACACTCAAATTGTGTTTGATCACATCAACAAAGTGAACTTGCAGCAACGGCCATTTGTGCTTCAGGGTGATTCTGGCGAGTACACCTGTGACGCGCTGATTATTGCCACTGGTGCCTCGGCACAGTACCTTGGGCTTGAATCTGAATCGGCATTTATGGGTAAAGGCGTCAGTGCCTGTGCGACCTGTGATGGATTTTTCTATCGTAATAAACCGGTTGCCGTGGTTGGCGGTGGTAATACCGCAGTCGAGGAAGCGCTGTATTTGTCCAATATAGCCTCTCATGTCACCTTGATTCACCGACGAGAAACACTGCGTGCAGAAAAAATCATGCAGGACAAACTGTTTGCCAAAGCCAAAACCGGCAACATCACCATTATCTGGAATCATGCATTAAGCGAGGTTTTAGGTGATGACATGGGTGTAACAGGTCTGGAGATCACCAGTACCCAGGATGGCAGCACTCAAAAGCTGGCTGTTGATGGTGTATTTATTGCGATTGGTCATAAACCAAACTCGGATATTTTTGCCGGGCAGCTGGATATGAAAGACGGTTACATCAAGATTCACAGCGGCACGGAAGGCAACGCAACACAAACCAGTGTGCCGGGCGTGTTTGCCGCGGGCGATATTGCGGATCATATCTACCGCCAGGCAATCACCTCTGCTGGCTTTGGATGTATGGCTGCCCTTGATGCAGAAAAATTCCTCGATAAGTGAGTTGTGATGCCTGCACCCTTTTGGCTGAAAAGTGATTCAATCGAGTTTCCGGATGTCAGTTTGGCGGCGGAAGATCCGCCGGGCTTGCTGGCAGTGGGTGGTGATCTCAGCCCTGAGCGACTGCTGGCGGCTTACGCTCGGGGGATCTTTCCGTGGTTCACACGACAGTCTCCCATGTTGTGGTGGAGTCCCGATCCGCGCATGGTGATGCGGCCTGCTGATGTTCATGTGTCTGCCAGCATGCGAAAGTTGATACGCCAACAGAAATTCAGTAACTCGCCGCTGAAAGTCAGTATGGATACCGCTTTTTCGGACGTGATACGCCTGTGTGCAGAGTTACGGGAACAGCAGGATGGTACGTGGATTACCCCGGAAATGCAGGCTGCCTATCAGACCTTGTTTGAGTTGGGCCATGCCCATTCCATTGAAGTACGTCAGGAAGGCAAGTTGATTGGTGGGCTGTATGGCGTGAGTCAGGGCGGGCTGTTTTTTGGTGAGTCCATGTTCAGTATGGCGCCGAATGTCTCGAAACTGGCTTTTATTGCACTGGCGCTGCAATTGCAACGCTGGGGCTATCAGTTGATTGACTGTCAGTTGCCCACTGATCATCTCGCCAGTCTTGGGGCGTCGCCGATGTCTCGTGCTGACTTTGTGTCCGAACTTGCAGCGGTCGATGCTCAGCAAGGGCGCTCAGGTAGATGGACTTTTGAGGAAGACGTGTTTGCCTCGTTGTTTTTGTCATAAACATACCCGAATTGGCCTAATTCACCACCTGATGTCGCTGCCCTTTGCCAATCCCTGATAATTCAGGCAAAATGCGCGCTCAATTTTCGCAGTGGGATACTCTGTTTAATGTCCAAAGAAGACCAGATTGAAATGGATGGCGAAGTGGTTGATACCCTTCCCAATACCATGTTCCGGGTAAAACTGGAAAACGGCCATATCGTGACCGCTCATATTTCCGGCAAAATGCGTAAGAATTACATTCGTATTCTGACGGGTGACATGGTCAAGGTAGAGCTGACGCCGTATGACCTGACTAAAGGTCGAATCACCTACCGCGCTCGATAAGCGCGGCAGGCCAGTGCCCGAGTCCGGCTCAGCTCAATGCTGAGCTCATTTCTTTGCCCTCAGATTTTTTCTGTTTGCTGCGAATCTCCAGTTTGACCTCGTCATTCACAATCGAGACCAGCACATCCCCGCCATCACTCAGACTGCCAAACAGGATTTCTTCTGCCAGTGCTTTTTTGAGCTTTTCCTGTATGAGTCGCGCCATCGGTCTGGCGCCCATCAACGGGCTATAGCCGTGCTCTGCAAACCAATCACGTGCAGAGTCATCAACAATCAAGGTAACTTTTTTGTTGTCCAGTTGTACCTGTAACTCCACCAGGAACTTGTCAACCACCGTTCTGATCGTCTCCGGGCCCAGTGGTCCAAACTGCACAATAGCGTCAAGGCGGTTGCGGAATTCCGGACTGAAACTGCGCTTGATCACTTCCATGCCATCACTGCTGTGATCCTGATGTGTAAATCCAATGCTGGCGCGTGACATTTCCTGAGCACCGGCATTGGTGGTCATGATCAGAATGACATTGCGGAAATCGGCTTTGCGGCCATTGTTGTCAGTAAGCGCGCCATGATCCATCACCTGCAACAACAGGTTAAAGACATCAGGGTGGGCTTTTTCGATTTCATCCAACAGCAGTACACAGTGAGGGTGTTTGCTGACTGCTTCGGTCAGTAAGCCACCTTGGTCAAATCCAACGTAACCGGGCGGCGCGCCAATCAATCGCGATACCGTGTGTCGTTCCATATATTCAGACATATCAAAGCGTAACAGTTCAATGCCCATGATACGCGCCAACTGGCGGCTGACCTCGGTTTTGCCGACACCAGTGGGACCAGAGAACAAATAGGAACCGATGGGTTTGTCCGGATTGCCCAGGCCAGCACGTGACAATTTGATGGCCGTTGCCAATGAACTAATGGCTTCATCCTGCCCAAACACAACCATCTTGAGATTGCTCTCAAGTGAGCGCAGGGACTGCACATCTGAGGTGGTGACATGTTGTGGTGGAATGCGTGCAATGGCCGCTACCACCCTCTCCACGTCTGACGCTTGAATCAGTTTCTTGCGTTTGCTTTCCGGTTGCAGCCGCTGCCAGGCGCCGGCCTCATCAATCACATCGATGGCTTTGTCGGGCATATAACGATCATTGATGTATTTGCCTGCCAGCTCAGATGCAGCGCGCAGTGCGCTGTCGCTGTAACGCAGTTCGTGATGCTCTTCAAAACGCGATTTCAGACCTTTAAGAATTTTGTAGGTGGTTTCGACATCAGGTTCTTCCACATCAATTTTCTGGAAGCGTCGCGACAAGGCACGATCCTTTTCAAAAATGCCCCGATACTCCTGATAGGTTGTTGAGCCGACACAGCGTAGTTCACCCGTGGTCAGAATGGGTTTCAGCAGATTAGAAGCGTCCATCACTCCGCCGGAGGCTGCACCGGCACCAATAATGGTGTGGATCTCATCAATAAACAAAATGGATTTAGGATTCTTCTTGAGTTCGCCGAGCAGATTTTTGAAGCGCTTTTCAAAATCGCCACGGTATTTGGTGCCGGCCAGCAAGGCGCCAAGATCCAGTGAATAAATGATGTTGTCCTTGAGCACGTCGGGCACTTGCTGTTCTTCGATCAGCCGCGCGAGGCCTTCAATCACTGCGGTTTTGCCCACCCCTGATTCCCCTGTCAGCAAGGGGTTATTTTTTCGGCGACGGCACAAGACCTGAATTACGCGTAGCACTTCTTTCTCGCGGCCAATCAGTGGATCGATCTTGCCTTGTCGGGCGAGTTCATTGAGATTGGTTGCATAACTTTCCAAGGCGCTGGCGACAGGTGGATTTTCGTCTTCACGATTTTCCTGCGCGGCGTTATCCGGACGGGCGTCATTACCAATTTGCCGGCTGATGCCATGGCTGATGTAGTTCACGATATCCAGACGAGCGATATCCTGTTGGCTGAGCAGGTATACCGCCTGGCTTTCCTGCTCACTGAAAATAGCAACCAACACATTCGCGCCAGTTACTTCCTGGCGTCCGGATGATTGCACATGAAAAACGGCGCGCTGCAAAACGCGCTGAAAGCCGAGTGTCGGCTGGGTATCCCGATCAGTTTCCTGCGCGGGTACTTTGGGAGTGGTTGCATCGATGTAATCGGTCAAACCAACGCGCAGGCGATCAGGATCGGCACCGCAATTGATCAATACATCAAGCGCGACATTATTGTCGAGAAGCGCCAACAACAAGTGCTCAACAGTCATGTATTCATGACGTTTTTCCCTGGCGGTGTTAAACGCTGAACTCAGCGTCAATTCCAGATCACGGCTCAGCATAAGACAACCCTCCTCACGGTTTGCAGTGACGCCACTATCAGCGCACTGCATAAGGTACTGCATGGTCACTACATTAGCGCATTATTAGCGCATTGGGGCGCAGATCATGTATCTATTTCAAGATCACACAACAACGGTTGTTGGTTCTCTCTGGAAAACTCATTGACCTGATTGACTTTGGTCTCTGCAACATCACGACTGTATACACCACAGACTGCCCTGCCCTCGGTATGCACTTTCAGCATCACGCGCGTTGCAGTTTCCACACTCAAGTGGAAAAACTTTATCAATACGCCCACCACAAACTCCATGGGCGTGTAGTCATCATTCATTAACACAACTTTGTACATAGGCGGCTTGGCCAACTGGGGTCGAGTCAGTTCAGCGGCCACGCCTCTGCCGTCATCGGGGTGTTGGCCAGGTGCGCCTGGTGTATGTAAATGGATCTCATGCATGTTCAATTTACCCGTCATGACGGTAGTGGTACCCCATACTAGATCGGACAGCTTATCCGTTTCTTTCAGTAACATATTGGTGCTAATGCCTTTTCTTCAAGTGAACAATTTCAGTTTTTTAGTCTAATGCCTTATTACAGAGTGTTGCAAACAGACAAAAATGGTGAATAATACCGAGCCAAAGGGACAGAAATACCAGTTAAGGACTAACACTCAGGGTCAATAGGCCCAGCGTGTAACAATTAAAATAAAACTATACGTGCAATGGAGTAATACGATGGCTACGGGACAAGTAAAGTGGTTCAACAATGCCAAAGGTTTTGGTTTTATCCTTCCTGATGACGGTGGCGGCGACTTGTTTGCGCACTATTCTGCCATCGGAATGGATGGATACAAAACTTTGAAGGCTGGACAACCAGTCACGTTTGAAACTATCGAGGGCCCTAAGGGCTTACATGCAACAAACATAAAGACCTCGGGTCAACCGCAAGCCTGACAATACGGCGGGGGTTCTGAACCAGGGCTCCCGCCGTTATGCCATACCCGCGATCACATCATCTCCAAATGCTGAGCAAGTCCGCAAGGTGGCACCTGTCATCAAGCGCTCGAAGTCGTACGTGACTGTTTTTGCGGCAATGGCTTTGTTCATCCCCTTCAGTATCAGTTCGGCGGCCTCATTCCAGCCAAGATGCCTTAACATCATTTCGGCGGATAGTATCAGAGAGCCCGGGTTTACTTTGTTTTGGCCAGCATACCTGGGTGCAGTCCCGTGGGTCGCTTCGAACAGGGCTGCGTTCAGGCCAATGTTTGCGCCGGGCGCGATACCCATGCCACCAACCTGCGCGGCCAGTGCGTCCGACAGATAATCGCCATTCAGGTTCAAAGTTGCAATCACTGAGTATTCTTCGGGTCGCAGTAAAATCTGCTGTAGCATGGCATCGGCCATCATGTCTTTGATGATAATGGGTTTACCGCTGATCGGATTTAAAAACGTCAGCCCGGTGCTGCCAGGCAAGGGTTGAGCACCAAACTCCTGTTGAGCGAGTTCATAACCCCACGCTTTAAAGGCGCCTTCGGTGAACTTCATGATATTGCCTTTGTGGACCAGTGTCAGCGATGAGCGATCCTGATCGATGGTGTAGCGAATCGCTGCCCGAATCAGCCGCTTTGATCCTTCTTCCGATACTGGTTTGATGCCGATCCCGCAATGTTCGGGAAACCGGATTTTGTTAACGCCCATGTCAGTTTGTAAAAAATCGATCACTTTACGTGCTTCGTAAGACCCCGCCCGCCATTCGATGCCGGCATAAATATCTTCCGAGTTCTCTCTGAAAATCACCATGTCAGTCTTTTCGGGCTGGCGCAGGGGTGATGGCACGCCCTCAAACCATTTGACCGGGCGCAGACAGATATACAGATCAAGTTCCTGCCGCAGTGCAACATTCAACGATCGGAATCCCCCACCCACGGGCGTTGTCAGTGGACCTTTGATGCTGACCACAAATTCCTTTAAAGCCGTTAATGTCTCAGCGGGAAACCAATCCCCATTGTGAATATCAGCGGCTTTTTCACCGGCATAAACTTCCATCCATTTGAGTGCGCGCGACTCGCCATAACAAGAATGCACGGCCGCATTGACGACCTTGATCATGACGGGTGTGATGTCGACACCGATACCATCACCTTCAATAAATGGAATAATCGGATAATTCGGCACATTGAGCGTGCCATCGGCATTGACGGTAATTCTGGCACCATCCGGTGGTACCTGCACATGGTGGTATCCCATAACACGCTCCACACAGGCGTTGATTTTGATCACAGGCGGCGAGTATAACACTGCAGCTTTACCACAACATCCGTCGCTTAAGGCGCTGTTCGAATCGGTTATACTGCCCGCCATGCCGAATCTGATTCTTTTTAACAAACCGTTTGATGTGCTGTCGCAATTTACGGGTGCCGAGACCCGTCAAACACTGACGCATTTTATTGATGCACCTGGTTTTTACCCAGCCGGGCGATTAGACAAGGATTCAGAGGGTCTGTTGTTATTGACCGATTGTGGAGAGACTCAGGCCAGAATCAGTCATCCCTCATTCAAAATGCCAAAAACCTATTGGGCGCAGGTAGAAGGCATCATCAGCGAAGACGCCTTGCAGCAATTACGGTTGGGTGTGCTGCTTAATGACGGCCCTACCCGCCCTGCTATTGCTCGCAAGCTTGAGTCACCAGAGGTCTGGGATCGATTCCCTCCGATACGTGTCCGAAAAAATATCCCGGACAGCTGGCTTGGGTTAACCATCACAGAAGGCCGTAATCGCCAGGTGCGGCGCATGACGGCAGCGGTGGGGTTCCCCACATTACGGCTTATCCGTCACAGTATCGGGGATTGGACCGTGGAAGGATTGTCGCCCGGGCAGTGGCGTATGATCACGCTGCCCGATCTGTGGTGGCGAAATGGCACTAAATCAGCACATCCAATTTCACGTCGTTAATCGGGAGCAGACCAGCGTGCGGCAGCGCGGTAGTCAGATTCGCGACTGGCCACCCACTCGCTTTTTGCACCGGCTACCTGCTTTTTCCAGAACGGCGCTGAGGTTTTAAGGTAGTCCATGATGAACTCGGCTGATTCAAATGCGGCGGAGCGATGAGCGCTACTGGTGACCACGAGTACGATTTGTTCAGCGGGAGACAGCGTCCCAACCCGGTGAATGATGCGTATTGCATGCAAAGGCCAACGACCTGTCGCCTGAGTGGCAATGTCCATTAATGCGTGCTCGGTCATGCCCGGGTAATGCTCTAGTGTTAAAGTCTGTTGTGCTGCGGTTTGTTCGTGCCCTGCCAATACGTCACGCACCAGTCCGCAGAAACAAACGATTGCACCGGGGTTCGCGGATTGTTGTCTGGCCTGCGTATATTCCGCGGCCACATCGAAGTCATCAGTTTGTACGCTGATGTGAATATGGGTTTGCAGTGTGCTTTCACTCATCACAGATACCTTTTCTTGACTGCTTGACCTCAACTGCTAGTCCTCAACCACCGGTCATTGGCGGGAAAAATGCCACTTCTTCGTCGCCGTGCAGGATGGCCGAGCGGTCAGCGACGCGCTGGTTGACCGCAATCAACACTTGGGTGTTGTCATCCAGCATCATCCAATGCTGTCCACGCAGGGCCAAATGCTGCGTCAGTTCAGCAACCGTGCTGACGCCCTCGGGCAGCGGCAGCTGCTCGGACGATTGGCCCAGAGCCTCTCGAATGCTTGCAAAATACTGGATGGTCAACATGCTGAGGTGTTCTCACGGTAGTGACCGGATTTGCCACCGGATTTTTCCAAAACGCGAATGTTGCTGATCACCATGCCTCGGTCTACCGCTTTGCACATGTCATAAATAGTCAGAGCGGCCACCGAGGCAGCTGTCAGGGCTTCCATTTCAACACCAGTTTTGCCATCGACTGCGCAGATTGCGGTGATCATGACCCGATGCCTGACTGCATCCATTTCAAAGTCCACAGTTACCTTGGTCAGCATCAATGGGTGGCATAAAGGGATCAGATCGGAACACTTTTTGGCAGCCTGAATACCTGCAATTCTGGCAACAGCCAGTACATCGCCTTTTTTGTGTGCGCCGTCTGTAATCAAACGAAATGTCTCGGGCAGCATATGCACTTCAGCGGCTGCCGTCGCGACACGCGCGGTGATTGCCTTATCACCGATATCAACCATGCGGGCGCTGCCCCGTTCATCCAGATGTGTCAATTGCGACATGCAGACTCCTGCTTTTTGGTTTGCTTGGCCTTTCGGCATCTCTCTTGCGCCGCATTATGACTGTAATTCTGGACGAAGTGGAGGCGCTGACGGTCGATTTCCGGTAAACTGCGTCCCGTTACAGATTAAGTGCAACGCAGTCAGGCAGCCCCGCACTGTGCCGCCATGCCTCACTGGAGATGACGCTCAACAATGACTTGGTACCCTCATAAAACAGTTGCTGTGGTGGTAGAGCAACTGCCGCTGGGCGATGCGCTGAATAGTGCAGCTTCACCTGCACTACCGCGCCGCTTCCTGATGGTTGAGGAAATCGTGCAAGGTCAGCAGGTGTTCAACCAGCCAGCGGGTCATCTTGACCCTGGTGAAACGCTGCTCCAGGCGGCTGTACGCGAAGCCTTGGAGGAAACAGCCTGGCATGTGGAGCTGAGCGCGTTTCTGGGTTTGTATCAGTATATTTCGCCGGAAAACAACGAGTGTTATATCCGCAGTTGTTTTATTGCCAAGGCACTGCACTTTGACGAAAGCAGAGCGCTTGATAAAGACATTGTTGCCGCGCACTGGATGACATTGGACGAGATCATTGCTCGCAAAGCACAGCTGCGCAGTCCGGTTGTATTGGCGGTGCTGGAAGATTACTGCAAGGGTCAACATTTCCCGTTGGACGTAATCAAAACGCTTTAAATTGCTGATACTGGCCAGACAAGAATATTTTTCCCGGACCGACAAGCCTGACATGACCAAAACACCAGAAAATACCCGAGTAATCGTAGGCATGTCCGGTGGCGTCGACTCGTCTGTTGCCGCGCTGTTGCTCATGCAGCAAGGGTATCAGGTGGAAGGTCTGTTCATGAAAAACTGGGAAGAAGACGACGACACTGAATACTGCACCGCTAAAGCTGATCTGGCCGATGCCCAATCTGTCTGTGATCGTCTGGGCATCAAACTGCACACGGCCAATTTTGCAGCGGAGTACTGGGATGGGGTGTTCGAGCATTTTCTTAATGAATACAAGGCAGGACGCACGCCTAATCCGGATATCCTGTGCAACCGGGAAATTAAATTCAAGGCGTTTCTGGAATATGCGCTGGCGCTGGGTGCCGATTATATTGCCACGGGTCACTATGTCAGACGCGAGCAACGCGAGGGCCACACCTACCTGCTAAAAGGCCTCGATCCCAACAAGGATCAGAGTTATTTTTTATGTGCGGTAAACGAAGCCTGTTTGCAACAGAGCCTGTTTCCGGTGGGGGATCTTGAAAAGACGGCCGTGCGTGCGCTTGCCAGTGCGGCAGGATTGGCGACTTCAAGCAAAAAGGACAGCACCGGTATCTGTTTTATCGGGGAGCGCAAATTCAAGGATTTCCTGCAACAGTATCTGCCTGCCCAGCCTGGCGACATTGAATCGGTTGATGGCGAACATCTGGGCCGCCATCAAGGGCTGATGTACCACACGTATGGCCAGCGACAAGGACTGGGGATTGGCGGTTTACGCAATCATTCTGAAGATCCCTGGTATGTAGTCGGCAAAGATCTGGTAAAAAATGTCTTGGTCGTGGCACAAGGTAATGACCACCCTGCCCTGTTTTCACATGGATTGATCGCCAGTCAGGTGGCGTGGATAAAGGAACAGGCACCGACCTTACCCATGGCATGTACTGCAAAAATTCGTTATCGACAGCAGGATCAAGCCTGTGAAGTCAGTTTGGTTAAGCCTGAGCGTCCTGATCAGGTTGCTGTGCATTTTAATGTCGCACAACGCGCGGTAACGCCGGGACAGGCGATTGTGTTTTATCAGGGAGATGTTTGCCTGGGAGGAGGAGTCATTGAGCATTATGTCCGTTGAATTTTCAGATTGGGAATATCGCAATATTGCACTGGCGGTTGTCACGCAATGCGCCGTGTTGGTCCATGAACTAGCGAGTAAAGGTCGTGCATCCAGCGAGCGTATGCATGCCTGCCTGACGCCAGTCTATCAGCTGGATGCAGACTCTGTTGCGAGTCTTTACCCGCGGCCTTCAGACTTTAGTGAAGGTATGCAAGTGCTGCAGAATAGCTTTGATAGCAAGGGCTTGCGAGAACACGCTGAAGTAGTTCGTTACTTGCTGGGGATGCTGGTGTTGCAACAACATCTCAATCGGACACCGGCAATGATGTCTGAAATCGCTGCCCGTCTTCGTGATTTTGGGCCCGAGTACACCAGTGGTCTGGGTGATCCGGAACTATTGCTTAAGGCCGATTGCAGTCGACTGGCGCGACTTTATCAGGACACCATCAGTCGTTTGAGTTTCAGAATTCATGTGGCGGGCAATCCTGAACATCTTCGTAACCAGGAAGTGGCAGAGCAGATTAGGGCATTGCTGTTAGCGGGTATACGCTCGGCAGTACTTTGGCACCAACTGGGTGGTCGACGATGGCATTTATTTGTCTACAAAAAACGCATCCGCGACACCTTGAGTGACATTCGACGCAAATTGATCAGCGTCAGCTCACATTAATCATTCGCTTTCAGACATCTAAAGAGGGAAATCCAGTTTCATGAGCATCTCTACCTTGACAGCCATTTCGCCGGTAGACGGCAGATACCGAGCCCGCACAGAAGCATTAAGTGATTATTTCAGTGAATATGCGCTGATTCGATATCGTGTGCTGGTGGAAGTGCGCTGGCTGCAGCAACTGGCAGCACATCCGGGTATTCCCGAAGCCCCGGCGATGAGCGACGCGGCGCAGGCCCGACTTGAACAACTGATCAGTGATTTCTCCTTGGCGGATGCTGAACGTGTTAAAGAAATTGAGCGCACAACCAATCATGACGTCAAGGCTGTCGAGTATTTTATTAAGGAAAAAATCGCTGACGAGGCTGATTTAAAAACCCAGCTCGAGTTTGTCCATTTTGCCTGCACCTCTGAAGATATCAATAACCTGTCCTACGCATTGATGCTGCGAGATGGCCGGGATCTGGTGATGGTGCCCGTGATGCAATCCTTGATTGATCAGTTGCGGCAGTTGGCGCACGATACTGCGGCGCAGCCCATGCTGGCGCGCACGCACGGTCAGACTGCATCGCCCACTACGGTTGGTAAGGAAATAGCCAACATCGTGTATCGATTGGAGCGGCAACTCAAACAATTTGTACAGAGTCCGGTGCTGGGCAAAATCAACGGCGCGGTGGGCAACTATAATGCGCATTTGAGTGCCTACCCCGATGTTGATTGGCAATCCAATGCCCAACAATTTGTGGAGACATTGGGGCTGCAGTGGAACCCTTACACTACTCAGATAGAACCTCATGATTTTATTGCGGAAATGTTTGCTGCCTGTTGCCGCTTTAATACGATTTTGATTGATCTGGACCGTGATATCTGGGGATACATTTCCCTTGGTTATTTCAAGCAGCGTGCCATTGCCGGTGAGGTGGGGTCATCGACCATGCCGCATAAAGTCAATCCCATCGACTTTGAAAATTCTGAAGGAAATCTGGGTATCGCCAACGCAGTGATGCAGCACCTGGCCGAGAAATTGCCCATTTCGCGCTGGCAGCGCGACCTGACTGATTCGACCGTGCTGCGCAGTGCTGGTACCGGGTTTGCCCACGCCTTGATTGCTTACCATGCCACCTTAAAAGGTTTGAGCAAACTCAGCATCAATCCGGCAATTCTGCAGCGTGATCTCGATAATAGCTGGGAAGTACTTGCAGAACCCATTCAGACTGTTATGCGCCGCTACGGTGTTGAAAAGCCTTATGAAAAACTCAAAGAACTCACGCGTGGCCAGACCATCAACGAAGCAGTGTTGTTGACGTTTATCAATGCGCTGGATATTCCGGAGGATGCCAAAGTAACACTGCGCGCCTTACGTCCGGACAACTATATCGGCAACGCAATTGATCAGGCCAACGCGATCTGATTTCTTACTCATTTTTTAACGCCCTATTTTTGTGTCACAAGAGGACCTGTCAGTGCTGGATTCCGTATTACCTGAAGATTTTGATGCACACGTTTTTCTGAGAGATTACTGGCAGAAAAAGCCCTTGCTGATTCGTGCTGGCAGCGTGTCCTTTCTGGATTTGATTGAACCAGAGGAGCTGGCAGGCCTTGCTTGTGAGGAAGGCGTCGAGTCCAGACTTGTTCAAGTGAATGAGGCACTCGATACCTGGACACTGCGACAGGGGCCCTTTACCGAGGAAGATTTTTTAAGTTTGCCAGAGTCACATTACAGTCTGTTGGTGCAGGCCGTTGACCAGTGGGTAGATGATGTTGCGGCACTGCTGAGCGACTTCGCATTTATTCCCTCGTGGCGTATCGATGATGTCATGATTAGTTATGCCACTGATCAAGGTAACGTCGGCCCGCACTTTGATTATTATGATGTGTTTCTGATTCAAGGCATGGGACAAAAGCGCTGGCAGATTGGGGACCTGTGTAACAGTATGACCGAACGCAGTGATAACAGTGGATTGCGTTTGTTGAAAAATTTTGTGGCACGCGAGGAATGGATCGTAAACCCCGGCGATATCCTTTATGTACCCCCGGGCTTTGCTCACTACGGTGTGGCTATTGGCAACAGCATGACCTACTCGGTCGGGTTTCGTGCGCCTGCAGTCGCTGATATTTTGAGTGGTGTATTGGATGATGCGCTGGATGGTTTGACAGAAGACCAGCGTTACACCGATGTGTGTGCGCGATTGCCGGTGCACCCAGGCGAAATTACTGCCGACGTTGTGCAACACTTGCAGGATGTCATCCGGGCGCAGATGCTTGACCCCCAGCGTATCAGGCAATGGTTTGGCCGCACGATGACAACGCCCAAGTATCCTTTGCAGGACCATGAGACTGGCGAAGACTCGCATGTGCACAATGAAGATTGTGACCACGATCATGATGCTGATGACCATGAACACATCGTGATAAACAACGCCACAGACTTGAAAGTTGCCATATCAAAGGGGGCCGGAGTCTATAAAGTACCTGGTGCGCGCATTGCTTATGCAATGGCGGATGGAAACGTCGAGTGTTATGCCGATGGCGAGTGCCATGTCTGTGATTTGCGGCTGTTAACGCTGTTGCAAGCCTTGGCCACGTCTGGGAAAGTGGATGAAATCGATCGTGCCGTTATTGAAGCCGCGATCGAAGATGCTGAGGCGCTGGCTTTGATTATGACGCTGTACGAAGGCGGCAGTCTGGTAATTGGCTGAAGATGGCTGAAAGTGGCTGAAGATGGGTGAATCAGGTGAATCATGTTGCATAGGTTTAGGACCGTCTGTTTGATAATCGCCACGAGCAGAATAAGACATCAGCTGTTGCTGATTTCGTATTGTGTTTGGGCGTTGATATTCGCGGCTGTCGGCAGCAGTGCTGCCGCGCAATCTGAATCTGCAGGCTCGGTCGCGGCTACCAACGAACGCGCGGCTATCGAGATCATTACGGTCGAAAACAGAGATCCAGCCTTTGTGCGCGCGGCCATCCGACCCATTCTGGATCCGCGCGGCAGCATTTCACAAGTCGATAACAAATTGATTGTGGCGACCACTGCAAGTAATTTGCAGCAAATCAAAACCTTGATTGAGCAGACCGATCTGCCTGCCCGCCGCCTGGTGGTCAGCGTGGATTTTGACCATGGCAGTTCAAGCATGGTTTCAGGCTCGACAAGTCTTGCAACCCAACAAAGTGTGCAGGCTGTTGAAGGTGATACGGTTGCGTTTGTACAAGCGCCGGATTCTGCCTCAGTTCCCCAGTTGACCGTCAAAGCATCGATACAGTCAAACCTGGCAGATACCGAAATTGTGATCAGTAATGTGCCCGGTTTTACCGGTTTGCATCGCATACAGCTGAGTCTGGGCGAGTGGTATGTCATCAACCCTGAAGAATCTCCGGAAGAGGTGATTGAGTCTATGTTAGATGGCGCTTCGGCAGAAATTCCCGGGCAGCCCGCTGACGACTTGTTGCTGTCTCAGTTTGTGACACAGGTTCCGCCGGTTGTTAATCAACCTGTGCGCCAGGCGCCAATTGCTGTTCGGGTGGACGTGCTGCCCTGATGTACCCTCTTTTTTTGCAGGTTTTGCCATACCAGCGCGATAGCAAGTTGCTTATGAACTTACTGTCTCCATTCGCCGGTTGCATCTGTCTGGAAAGTGGGTTGACCAACCAGCTGGAAGCGCGCTACGACATTCTGACTGCCCTGCCCTCCGTACAGCAGCGCGTAATGGCCGAACCTGGCAAGCGGGCGGAGGCATTCAAACTTGCTCAATCCTTGATCGATCACTACCGTCCGGATCACGCTGGTATAAAAGAGCTGGAAGCGCTCAGGCATCTGCCATTCTGCGGTGGATTGATGGGCTTTTTTGGTTATGAAGCCGCCAGCATCAGCCCTCATGCCCTGCCCCACTACGCATCGTCTGTCCCTGTTGCGGATGCCTCGCAGTTGGCGCAAATTCCGATCGCTGTGTTTGGTTTGTATGATTGGGCGATTGTGGTTGATCATCAACAGGCGCGTTCAGAGCTGTTTATTCTGCCGCAGTGCCCGCCGGACATTCGTCAGCAGGTACTTGATGTGACCACGGAATACATCTCCTTGACCGTGTCAGCATCGTCTAACACGGTGTCGTTTAACCAGGACAGTTGCACGGGATTGCTTGAAAGCTTTAAGCCCATGATTGACAAGGCGCGGTATGCGCAGTCGTTTGATCGCTTAAAAAACTGGATACTGGCGGGAGACTGCTACCAGGCTAACCTCGCTATTCCCTTTTCTGCGCCGTTTCAAGGCAGTGCATTCAGTATCTACGGTATTCTGCGAGAACAAAGCCAAAGCCCGTTCTCAGCGTTTATTGATGCGGGTGATTTTCAGATTTTGAGTGTTTCACCCGAGCGGTTCTTGTCGGTAAATGACGGTCGCGTGTTTACCCAGCCCATCAAAGGTACCCGTAAACGACTTGCTGACCCAGACGAGGACAGCGCTGTGCAGCAGGCGCTGCTCAGCAGTGAAAAGGATAAAGCGGAAAATCTGATGATTGTGGATCTGTTGCGCAACGATCTCGGGCGTGTATGTGTTACCGGGTCGGTTAAAACGGAGTCGCTGTTCAAGCTGCACAGCTTTACACATGTGCATCATTTGATCAGCACCATCAGTGCTCAACTGCCAGCAGACAGCAGCCCACTGGCATTGCTGGAGAGCTGCTTCCCCGGTGGTTCAATCACCGGCGCGCCAAAAATTCGTGCCATGCAGATTATTGCGGAACTCGAGCAGGCGCCCCGAACTGTCTATTGCGGCAGTATTTTTTATTGCGATTACTTTGATCGCATGGACAGCAGTATTTTGATCCGAACACTTCTGAGTACCCGGCAACAACTGTTTTGTTGGGGCGGCAGTGGCGTGGTGGCAGATTCAGTGATGGCGGAGGAATATCAGGAATGTCTTGATAAAGTTTCCGCACTCATGAATCTGCCAATTGCAGACCAATGTGCATGATTCACAGAGGTGAGGACACGCACGCTGTCAGAAAGTAAGCGCGCGATTGCTGGCCTTCAGAAATTCACGTTTAAGGTCGTCGTATTCATGCACGGCCGGGAATTGTGGGAACTCGCGGATCACGTTGTCAGGTGCGCGGAACAGAATGCCTGCCTCTGCCTCTGCAAGCATGGTGGTGTCGTTATACGAATCGCCCGCCGCAATACAACGATAATTCAGACTGTGAAAGGCTTTCACGGACTGACGTTTGGGGTCTTTTTGACGCAGGTGGTAGTTCACAATCATACCTTTTTCATCTGATTCAAGACGGTGACAGAGTAAGGTTGGGAATCCCAGTTGGCGCATTAACGGCTGCGCAAACTCGTAGTAGGTATCGGACAGAATAACCACCTGAAAGCGCTCGCGAAGCCAGTCCACAAACTCACGTGCACCCGGCATGGGCGCCATGCCAGCGATCACCTGCTGAATATCCGGAAGCCCCAGACCATGGTCGCGCAGAATACGCAGACGTTGCTGCATGAGTACGTCGTAATCCGGGATGTCACGTGTTGTGGCCCGCAGTTCCTTAATTCCGGTGCGCTCGGAAAAATCTATCCAGATTTCCGGCACCAATACCCCTTCAAGATCAAGACAGGCAATTTCCACGCGATATCCCCTCAGGATTAACAGAATTCATCAAAGCCGCGATTTTATAGTGCCAATGCGATGCTTGCCAGTCTGAACCACACTGATTGAGCAACTGTTGATGGTTTCCCTGTTCGCCGCTGACCGGTCGCTTGTTGTAACATGGCGTAGTCACGGAACAGGAGCCCGGAAATCACCATGATCAATGCCAACAACATCACTGACATTAATGAAAAGTTCCAGTCTATGGAGCCGCGTGCCATTCTTGCGGAAGTGTTTTCAGTCTTCCCAAGTGCTGTGGTTTCATTCAGTGGTGCCGAAGATGTTGCACTGGTCGTGATGGCGAAAAAGCTCAATCCCGATGTGCGTGTTTTCACATTGGATACCGGTCGTTTGCACCCGGAAACCTACCGTTTTATTGAAGAAGTTCGTAAAAAATACAGTCTGGATATTGAGTTTATGTATCCTGACAGCCTCGCCGTTCAGTCCCTCACCCGCGAGAAAGGTCTGTTCAGTTTTTACCAGGACGGCCATGAGCAGTGCTGTGCAATTCGTAAAACAGAGCCTTTACGCCGCAAACTTGCCACTGAGCAGGCCTGGATAACCGGTCAACGCAGGGATCAAAGCCCCACCCGTACAAACGTCCCTGTCGCACAAATCGATAGTACTTTTGCAGCACCCGGGCGCAGTTTGTTGAAATTTAATCCGTTTGCAAACTGGCGCTCAAAAGACGTGTGGGACTATATACGGATGTTTGATCTGCCCTACAACGCCCTGCATGATCGTGGGTTTGTCAGTATCGGCTGTGAACCGTGCACCAAGGCGATTGGTCCAAATCAGCATGAGCGCGAGGGTCGATGGTGGTGGGAAGAGGCCACTGCCAAAGAGTGTGGCCTTCACAAACTGCCGGATTGATCTGACTCATCGTTTTCGGGTGGTCTTATCGGCTGGGTAAGACCACATCTGCAAACAAAGCATCAACCTCGCTCTGAGACTGACAGGCCAACACTTTTTCCACGGTATCGCGATCGAGGTGGTCGGCAAACATATGGATGAAGTCAAGCATATAGGCCCGTAACAGGCTGCCTTTACGAAACCCGATACGCGTAATACTGTCTTCAAATAAGTGGCTGGCATCGATAGCAACCAGGTCAGAGTCTTTCTCTGCATCATAGGCCATGTGCGCCACAATACCGACACCAAGACCCAGCCTTACATAGGTTTTGATGACGTCGGCATCCGCGGCGGTAAACACAACTTTAGGGTGTAAACCCAGTTTTTCAAACGCATCATCCAGTCTTGCGCGGCCAGTAAAACCGGGTACATAGGTCACCAGCGGATAATGTGCGAGTTCTTCCAGCGTGACACTTGCCTGTGTGGCCAGTACGTGATCTTTGGGTACCAGAACGGCTCTGTTCCATCGATAACACGGCATCATCATCAAGTCACTGAACAACTCCATGGCTTCAGTGGCAATGGCAAAATCAGCGGTGCCCTTTGCTGCAATTTCAGCAATCTGATAAGGCGTGCCCTGATGCAGCTGCAAAGAAACATTGGGATAAGCATCGATAAAGCGTCGCACGATCGGAGGTAAAACATATCGGCTTTGAGTGTGTGTTGTTGCAATGGCCAGACTGCCGGCGCGCTCATCACTGAAGTCGGCAGCCAGTTTCATCAAGTTCTCGGACTGCTGTAATACAATCATTGCCTGTTCAATAATTGCTTTACCCGCAGGCGTCATGCCACTGATATGTTTGCCATTTCTGACAAAGATGCCGATGCCGAGTTCGGCTTCCAGGGCCAGAATCTGTTTGCTCACACCCGATTGTGAGGTATGCAGGCGCAGGGAGGCTGCTGATACATTAAGCCCTTGGTTAGCGACTTCGCAAATGTAGCGTAGTTGTTGCAATTTCATGAAGTATGGTGCCTGTCATAATGCGCTTGCGCGAAAAAACTATGTTTGCTGGGTAGGGCCAGGTATCACTGCTGGCTCATTGGCGACGCCATGCGGAACATGTCCCGTTGCGACATGTTGGCGCGCCGAGTCACAATGACCCTGTTGGTCGTCAAAAAATACATCGGCTTCATACGCTTTCAGAAAAATACCCTTCTCCATACCGCCCAGAAACAACGATTCATCAATGCGAATGTTCCATGCACGCAGCGTACGGACTACGCGTTCATGGGCTGGCGCCGAACGCGCAGTTACCAGACAGGTCCGAATGGGGGACTCACCCGGCGCAAAGGCCAGCTGCAGTTGTTGCAGCGCAGCCAGAAACGGCTTGAACGGGCCGCCAGACAAGGGCTGATTGGCCGACAATTTTTCATTGCGTGCAAAAGCTTCCAGCCCTTGGGTTTTATAAATTCTCTCAGATTCATCTGAAAACAACACGGCATCACCATCAAACGCAAATCTGAGGGCATCGTCTCGCCCGGTATTGCCGGCAGATGGCAGAATGGTTGCGGCAGCAACACCCTGCTCCAGGGCCTGTCTGACATCCGAGCCATCTAAAGACAAAAACAGATGGCTGTTAAACGCAGAAATATATCGGTAAGGACTGCTGCCGCCTGAAAACGCGGCACGTGTAATCCCCAGCTTGTAGTGCTCAATGGAATTGAAAACGCGCAAACCGGTGTCTGCGCTGTTTCTGGACAGCAGAATGACCTCAACACGTGGTGCAGCCAGCATGACATTCAGGTGTAGAAGTTTTTTTACCAGATTAAATGCCCCGCCGGGTTGTAGCGGCTCATTCTCATGGGCGATCTGGTACTTTTGATAAGCATCAAGCCCCTGTTCTTCAAAAATCTGATGGCTTTCAGTCAGATCAAACAAAGCCCGTGACGAAATGGCAATCACCAATTTACTGTTGGGTTGTGGTGCCAGGTTTGTGGGCTTGGTTTCTGACATGGTGGACATTCCTGTAAGCTGGCGATCAGCTAAAACACACGAGTAAAATGCGATGCCGATGCCAAGACAAATCTGTTACGGTGGCTTCTGACAAGGAATTCTCTTCAGGTAAATCGATGAACAGTAAAGATACAACAAATATCAAACCTGAAATAGCACTGGTGTTATCGGGTGGTGGTGCCAGAGCAGCCTATCAGGTCGGTGCATTGCGCGGCATTGCGAGTGTATTGCCCAAAGATATCTGTAACCCCTTTCAGATTATTTCCGGTACCTCTGCAGGCGCCATGAATGCGGTAGGGCTGGCGACACATGCGCATAAAATGCGCACGGGCGTTAAGATGCTGGAGTATGTCTGGCGCAATATCAGCAGTGACAAAATTTACCGGCTTGATTCTGCGGGCTTGGTCAGCAGCGCCTCAAACTGGGTGTTTTCTTTTCTGGCCAATCGCAAAGCGCGGACACCGGCCTCATTGCTCGATAACAGTCCCCTGGATAACTTGCTGCATGAGATTCTGCGACTGGAGCGGATCAATGAAAATATGCAGGCTGGTTATCTGGATAGCCTGGTCGTGACGGCATCCGGCTATACCAGCGGCGAATCAGTTTCATTTTTTCAAAGCAGCAAGCCGGTTGAAAACTGGCAGCGATCACATCGGGTGGGTATTCGTACCGAGTTACGACATCGGCATTTGCTGGCATCGTCTGCAATCCCAACGCTGTTTCCAGCAGTGAAAATCAATCGAGAGTTTTTTGGAGATGGTGCTATCAGGCAACTGGCGCCCCTGAGCCCTGCCATTCATATGGGGGCAAACAAAATATTGGCTATCGGTGTCAGTGGCAGCCGGACACGCCGCCCGGCAAAAGGTGATCAGGTGGCTCAACCTTCCTTGTCGCAGATAGTTGGACACGTGTTAAACAGTGCATTTGTGGATACGCTGGAGAGTGACATGGCGGTACTGCGGCGATACAACGCGCTGATTCCCTTGTGTTCAAAACAGACGGCGTTGGACGTCAGGCCGATAGAACTGTTGGAAATCACACCGAGTCTCGACCTTAACCGTATAGCTGAGGATTATTACCAAACCCTGCCAAGGTCTATCCGGCTGTTTATCAGAGACACCAATTCAAGCTCGATTGCCAGTTTATTGATGTTTGAGAAGGAGTACTGCGAGGCACTCATGGATCTGGGCATCGCCGATGCGTTGGCAAAACGGGAGCAGATCCAAGAGTTTTTCCTGCGTTAAATCACGTCAGATCAGAACGAGTAGCTGAATCCAACTACCAGCTTATCTTCCTGATCAGTGCCATTACGGTCTTTGCCACCGATGATGTAGGTCGTAAAGAATTCAGCTGGCAATTCAGCGATGCCTTTGCTCAGCGTGATGTCCAGGCTTCTGAACGCGCCGCTTTCAGCAGTTGCAGGAATGAATTTGCCTTTGTCTTCGTAGGTTGCATAGCTGGCGGTAACGCCAAGACCGAAACCTTCGCCAAGATCAAAGCTGGTGCCAAAAGTGAAGAACATGTCGCCTTGGTTTGACCAGGTTGCATCTTCTGCCATGTACTTCATGCCAAAATCCAGACCACCAAAGCTCAAGCCCAGGTAGGGTTCCATTACGCTTGCACCGCTGTCATCCATGTACCAGTAGTACAGTGCACCAAAGTCATATGACAGGCCGCCGCTTTCGCCTGAGTATCCTGCGTAGAAGTTGTTCTCAACGGTGGTGCTGAGATCAGGAGTCCCGTAGCTCAGGTTTGATGCCCACCAGCCAGAGTACCAGCCGCTTTCTGTGCTGGTCAGGTCGAATCCGGCCTGCACTGCTGCACCATCGTTCTCCGGTGTATTGGTAATGCCACGGAATACGTAGCCTGATACCACACCGACGTTGCCGGCAATTTCCAATTCAGCATGGGCCGGTTTTACTGCGAAGATGCTTGCTGCTGCCATAAGGGCTGTGCCACCGAGTACGGCCAGTTTGCTTTTCGCTGCAACGTTGATTACCTGCATAGTGTTCACTCCTGATTCACTGTTTAGTGCTTGATAGTAAGTTCTTTCTTGTTGGGTCCGAATCGTGTTTGCAATTCGCCCGGACTTACTTTCTAAGGAGCAATACCTGTGCCAACATACAAAATATCAATATTTACAATAATATAGCTATCCTACCCAAAACCTGCCTAAAACCTGACGCTCTATTCTGGTGCATAAAAAGCCGGGTATGCGCTGGAATGAAGCCTGTGGGTGAGCAAAATGACCAATAGCCATACGTAGTCTCTGGCGAGACTACGTTGAATGGCGTATTCATGAATCAGGTAAGGGTCAGGCGTCAACGATCTGGTGATCGAGGTGAGCAGTAAGCTCTGCCGGGAGATTCAGACGGTGTGCAAGCACTTCGATGTAAGCTCGCTCTGCCGGGTGGTCGATATCAATCGCCAGACGTGAGACCAGGTAAACTTCGGAAGCCTGCTCAATACCCTGAACCGAGGAAACCAGAGCGTCTACATCGACAGGTTTGCGTAAGGCATCAAAAACAAACGCCTTGCTTTCGGCATCCAGTGACATCTTTTCAACTTGCTCAAAAATCACAGTCTGCTCTTTATTATCGATATGACTATCTGCTTTTGCTGCGTAGATCATGGCGGTAATCAAGGTCAGTGAAAAATTCTGGCCTGAGGCGGTATTGGCGGGAGGCGGCAGAAAGCGCGGGTCGACGTGCTGCATGTCATCCACCGTGGCGATGGGTGCGGATTGCACTTGTTTGCCTTGTTGCCAGTTCTGGTAAGCCTTAAAAGCCAGCGCGCCGGCAGCTGCTGCGCCACCATAACCGATGACACCGCCAGCCATTTTTCGCATCTTTTTGCTGCCAATCAGTAGCCCTAACACACCACCCAGCGCCGCGCCTTTGCCAAAACCGCCACCCATCATGCCGCCCAGCGGGCTGCTGTTAAATGCGTTGTTCTGCTCAGTCATGCCTTGCTGCGGGTTTTGGCGACCGGAACCCAGAAATTGCTCAAACAGTTTGTTTGCATCCATTGTTTATCCTCATGGTTGTCCGTGGAAAAAGATGTCTGTCTCTCTGAGGGCGCAAGAGCTCAAAGAGCGCGAACACGTGCAGTTTTACCTTTTATTTTGCCTTTGCTCAGTATCTGTTTTGCCAGTTCTGCCTTTTGCCGATTAATTGCCACATAGGCGGCCTGGTGGGTAATGCGTATATTCCCCACATCAGATCTATCCAGCTCGCCGGTGCCTGTTAAGGCTCCTAACACGTCGGTGGGACGGATTTTGTCACGTTTGCCGCCATCAATGATCAAAGTAGCCATACTTGCCGGCGGTGGCGACTGTTTCAACACTGATGCCGGTGGCAGCGCGGATAAGGCTTGGTCAGTACCTTTTTCGAACGAAGTGAATGTGCATGCCCTGCCCTTCGCGCCGGCACGTCCTGTGCGCCCGATCCGATGGGTATGGGTTTCACGATCGCGCGCTTCATGATAATTGACCACCAGATCGAGGCCAATAATATCAAGACCGCGTGCGGCAACATCCGTGGCTACCAGCACGCGTGCGCTACCATTGCTGAAGCGGATAAACGCCTGGTCGCGTTCACGCTGGTCCATTTCGCCATGTAATGCCAGCGCAGAAAAACCGGTGCGTGACAGTCGCTGACACACCTCATCAACGTCGTTGCGAGTTGTGCAAAAAACCAAGGCATTGTCGGGTTTAAAATGCAGCAAAATTCGCTTTAAAGCATCGAGTCTTGATTCGTCGTCGCCGGTCAGATAAGTCAGTTCATCAATATCCGGTGCAGTTTCAGACTCTTGAAGCTGTGCGTAAACCGGCTCCAGTAATATTTTGTCAGACAAGTAGCGGATTTCAGGTGAGTAGGTAGCACTGAAAAACAGGATTTGTGGTCTGCCCGCTGAGCCTGATTGTGCTGATTTCTGGATAGTCAGTTCCGCCAGGACATTTTCAACAGAAGGCAAAAATCCCATATCAAGCATACGATCCGCTTCATCCAGAACCAGACAATTGATGTTGGCCAGTTCCAGCGATTTACGTTGTAAGTGGTCTTCGATGCGTCCGGGCGTGCCAACGATGATGTGCGCGCCGTGACTCAAGGAATCGGCCTGCACTGCAATTGGGCGGCCCCCACACAGGCTCAGCACTTTGACATTGGGCATCAGTCTGGCAAGACGGCGTATTTCTTCAGCTACCTGATCAGCCAGTTCGCGCGTAGGGCACAAAATCAAGGCTTGTGGCTTGAACAATGTAGCGTCCAGTTTTTGCAGAATCCCAAGGCCAAATGCGGCAGTCTTGCCAGAGCCTGTTTTTCCTTGCGCCATCACGTCGCGCCCCGCCAGTACGGCTGGCAGGCTGAGTTGTTGAACCGGTGTCATCTGGGTAAAAGCCAGCGCCGCGAGGTTCTGCAGCAGTGCGGGATGTAATTGCAGTTGTGAAAAATCAGTGTCTGACATATCTATTTCCAGAAGAGCACAGCGATGAAGAAATTGCGGGTGAGCAGTGTATCACTTGAAGAGGCTTCGATGGCGGGTTCCCCTTGCTTGATGAAAGACCTACAATACCCGCAGTCCCTGATATAGAGAGCTGATTGATGTCTGTAAGCATAAAAACCCCGGAAGATATCGAGAAAATGCGCGTAGCCGGTCGTCTGGCTGGCGAAGTACTCGAAATGATTGAGCCCTTTGTTCAAGTGGGTATCAGCACCGGTGAATTAGACCGGATCTGTCACGATTATATTGTCAACGTACAGAACGCGATCCCGGCCCCGCTCAACTACAATGGGTTTCCCAAGTCAATTTGCACGTCGCTCAACCATGTGGTTTGCCACGGTATCCCCAGCGACAGCAAGATCTTGAAAAGTGGTGATATTCTCAATATTGACATTACCGTGATAAAAGATGGTTTTCACGGTGACACCAGCAAGATGTTTATGCTGGGCGATGTTGCACCCCATGCAAAACGACTGATCAAGGTCACTCAGGAATGCCTGTACAAAGCCATTGAAATTGTGAAACCCGGAATCCGCCTTGGCGATATTGGCCATGTTATCCAGACCCATGCCGAGGCTAACAATTATTCAGTGGTTCGAGAGTACTGTGGGCACGGTATAGGACGTATTTTCCACGAGGACCCTCAGGTATTACATTATGGTAAACCTGATACTGGCACGCTGGTGCTTGAAGGAATGACCTTCACCATTGAACCCATGATCAATCTGGGTGAACGACATACCAAGTTATCCAAAACAGATGGCTGGACAGTCACTACACGTGATCGACGTCTGTCTGCGCAGTGGGAGCATACACTGGCGGTTACCGCCACCGGCTGCGAAGTACTGACGCGTCGCAAAGAAGAAGAGTTGTTTAAGTAATTGTCTACTGCTTGAAAATCGAACTGTCCAGATCTCCTGCTTTTTAGCTTACAAATCTATTTATGCCCGTCATTCGATGTGGACGGGCGATAGACGTCGAGGGTGTGCACGATGAGTGTTGATTTATCGATTGCCGTAACAGATAACCCGAATATTCATGTCAGCCATCCGGGATGGGCGGATCACACACTGTTTGATACCTTGACCTTTGATCAGAAACTAGGCTCGGGTATGCCCACGGTTACCTTGTTCAAGGACGTGTTAGCGCAGACCCAGCAGGAACTGGATCGACGTTATCGCGCAGGAGCTGAAATCAGTAACCTGGTCTGTGGTCGGGCATGGTTTATGGATGAATTACTGCGTCGAGCCTGGCGTTTGTTTGACTGGAAAAACAGTGAACATCTCAGTTTACTGGCGGTGGGTGGTTATGGGCGTGGAGAATTGCACCCGCATTCAGATATCGATCTGTTGTTATTGATGCGGGGTGACCAGTCCGCAATAAACCGGGAAGCATTAAGCAAATTTTTTACCTTTCTGTGGGATATCAACCTCGAGATAGGTCAGAGTGTGCGCACCATAGTGCAGTGTCGCGAAGAGGCTGTGAAAGACATCACCGTCGCGACCAGTCTGATGGAGTCCAGAACGATTGTGGGCCCCGCTGCCAACCCGGAATCCTTGCGCCTGGAAATGATTGCGTTAACACAGGATGCCAGCGTGTGGCCTGCTCGAGAGTTTTTTACCGCCAAACGCGACGAGCAGATTGCACGGCACAATAAGTATTACGACATTGATTATGCACTAGAACCCAATGTGAAAACTTCGCCGGGAGGTCTGCGTGATATCCAGACGATTGGCTGGATCGCCAAGCGCCACTATGACGCCGATAACCTGGCAGATCTTGTTGCACTTGGATTTTTGTTACCTTCTGAATATGAGCAGCTTTATAAAGGCGAACAATTGCTATGGAAGCTGCGTTACGGTTTGCATTTGCTCGCGGGTCGCAAAGAAGATCGCTTGTTGTTTGACAAGCAGCGCGATCTGGCCGCGATGTTTGGTTTTCAGGATGATAACAAGAGTCTTGCGGTCGAAAAGTTGATGCAAGAGTATTACCGAGCGGTAGCGACCCTTCGCGCTTTAAACGACGTGTTGCTGCAACACTTTGATGAAGCAATTCTCAGAGCGGGCGAAAAGGTAGAGATCACTCGAATCAACAACCGCTTCCAGATTCGCAATAATTATATTGAAGTCACAGACAGCGGCATTTTTAAACGGTTTCCATTTGCGTTGATGGAAGTTTTTGTGTTGATGGCACAAAACCCGGAAATCAAAGGCGTGCGTGCGGCAACGATTCGATTGATCCATGAGTATCGCACACTCATTGATAACAAATTCCGGGTGGATATCAGGAATACCACGCTGTTTATGGAGTTGTTGCGCTCCCCCAATGACCTGACTACTCAGCTCAGACGTATGGCCCGCTATGGCATTCTGGGGCGCTACTTGCCTGAGTTTGGCGCCATAACCGGCAAGATGCAGCATGACCTGTTTCATATTTACACAGTCGATGCGCATACCTTGCAGGTGGTTGAGAATATGCGACGCTTCCGTTTGCCGGAGGCCAAAGATCTGTATCCCATTGCAGCACATATCATCACAAAACTGCCCAAAGTTGAGCTGCTTTATATCGCTGGCCTGTATCACGATATCGCCAAAGGTCGCGGTGGGGATCACTCAACACTCGGTATGGAGGATGCGACCGCGTTTTGCCAGCGCCATCACCTGAGTGCGTGGGATACAAAACTGGTGTGCTGGCTGATTGGAAAACATCTGTTGATGTCGATGACAGCGCAACGCAAAGACATTTCGGATCCTGAAGTCATTCAAGACTTTGCCGTGCAGGTTGGTGACAAGCTGCATCTGGATTATTTATACGCGCTGACGGTTGCTGATATCAATGCAACCAACCCTACCTTGTGGAATGCCTGGCGCGCGTCTTTGCTGCGACAATTGTATTTGAGTACAAAAAAGGCACTGCGCAGAGGCCTCGAAAATCCGATTGATCGACAGGATCGGATCAAGGACAAACAAGAAAGCGCCTTGCTGAAATTACGCGATAAAGGTTTGTCGGACGCCGAGATTCAAAGCATCTGGGAGAATACCGATGATGAATACTTTGTGCGTGAATCGGCCGCTAATATTGTCTGGCACACGGAGTCGATAGCCCGGCACAAGCAGCAACATGGTGCAGAGGAGACTCTGATTCTGGTTCAGGATACCGCAGACTCTCTGGCTGACGGTGCTACCCACATTTTTATTTATACCGTCAACCGCCGCCATCTGTTTGCTAGCAGCGCGGCAGCCATGGAGCAGCTGGGACTGAACATTCAGGATGCGCGAATTTTTACTTCCAGCAAAAACTTTTGCATGAACACCTACTCTGTGCTGGAAATGGATGGCACGGCGATTGGCGATAATCCTCAACGCGTCAGCCAGATTAAAAAGCTGTTGTGTGAGTATCTGGCCGAGCCGTCAGCTCATCTGCGTGTTTCCAGAAAACGACGTTCCCGAAAACTGCAGCATTTTGGTCAGCAAGTTGAAACCGCCGTGATCAACAAAGGGGGGCAGCCGTGGTCAACACTGGAGGTCAACTGCATCGATAAACCGGGCATTCTTGCCGCCATAGGAAAGGTATTCGCAGAGCAGGAAATACAATTGCTGAACGCCCGTATTGCCACGCTTGGCGAGCGTGTTGAGGATTTGTTTTTTATTGCAGATGCCAATGATCAGCCTGTTTCTGATCCATTGGCCATCGAAAAACTGCAAAAGGCTTTGCAGCTGGAACTGGAAGCCTGACACTGATAAGTCAGCAGTCTTGGTACTGACTGTATGCAATGATTTTATAGAGAACGGATAAACAAGGATTCAAGTATGAATAACAGCAATTTCCACAGTTTTGGGCTGGGTCTGGCGACACTGGATTCACAAGGCAAAATCATTGAAGCCTATTTTCCTGAGCCAGTTGTCAATCCCGCGCCAGAGATGGTTCTTGCCTTGAGCGCACATTGCGGATACCAAGCAGGCAATTCTGATATCAAGTTGTCCTCAGCCCAGCGTTCAAGCATTTCAGAGGACCCCGCCATTGCGATGAGTGATTTGCTGCGCGATACATTAAGAACGACGCATTCAACGGTTGTTGCGATGTTCCTCGCGGAAAACAGTGCTCCTTCAAGTGTTGCTGAAGTGTATCTCAAGCTGCACCTGCTCTCTCACCGACTGTGTAAGCCCCATTCACTGAATCTGCAGGGTGCTTTTGGCATACTCAGAAACATTGCATGGACCAATCAGGGCGCGATCGCTGTGGAAGAGCTTTCTGCCAGACAACTGCAGGCACGTAGCAAAGGTGAAATGCTCGATGTGATGTCCGTTGATAAATTTCCGAAGATGGTTAATTACGTTGTCCCCTCAGGTGTCAGAATTGCGGACACCGCGCGCGTGAGATTGGGCGCGTATGTGGGTGAAGGCACCACAGTAATGCACGAAGGATTTATCAATTTTAATGCCGGGACTGAAGGTTCCGCGATGGTGGAGGGACGAATTTCCGCGGGTGTTGTTGTGGGCGAAGGCAGTGATCTTGGCGGAGGTTGCTCAACAATGGGTACCTTGTCAGGCGGTGGCACGGCCATAATTTCTGTTGGGCGCGATTGCCTGGTAGGCGCCAATGCTGGTATCGGAATCGCACTGGGTGACCGCTGCATCGTTGAAGCTGGTCTCTATGTTACGGGTGGCACGATTGTCAGCGTCCTGGATCATGAAGGAAATCTTGTCCAGCACATCAAGGCGCGCGATTTATCTGGACGCAGTGATCTGTTATTCCGTCGAAACTCGCAAACCGGGGCAGTGGAATGTAAAACCAATAAAACCAGTATTGCACTGAATGAAGAGTTGCACAGTCATAACTGAGATCAACCCGCTATTGGAGGCAGGCTTTAAACATGTCACACAAAATTAACACCGAGCAGCTTTCTGCAACGGCAGCACTGGCTGTGCAGATGATGCGTATTCCATCCGTGACGCCTGACGATAAAGGCTGCAATCAAATCATGATCGATCGCCTGTCTGCTCTCGGATTTAGCGTTGAGGCCATGCGATTTGGTAATGTGAATAATTTTTGGGCCAGATATGGGCAAAGCGGTCCGGTTCTCTGTTTTGCGGGCCATACCGACGTGGTTCCTTCCGGGCCTGAGGAAAAGTGGTTATCCCCGCCATTTGAACCTGCGATTCGTGATGCGCATTTGTTTGGTCGTGGCGCGGCTGATATGAAAGGCAGTCTTGCAGCCATGATCACAGCATGTGAAGCCGTCTTGGCCGAAACTCAGTTGAATGACGATGAGCTGTCGGGCTCGCTGGCATTTCTGATCACAGCTGATGAAGAAGGTGCGGCCATACATGGTACTCGTGAAGTCATCAGCACACTCGAACAACGCAATGAAAAGATTACCTGGTGTGTAGTTGGAGAGCCCAGCAGTACCAACAAGCTTGGTGATGTGGTCAAAGTGGGGCGGCGCGGCTCCTTACACGGCGTTTTGACTGTTCACGGTGTTCAGGGTCATATTGCTTACCCGCATCTTGCCCGTAATCCCATCCATCAGGCAATGCTGCCATTAAACGAACTGTGTCAGGAAGTCTGGGATCATGGTAATGATGTGTTTCCACCAACCAGTTTCCAGATTTCCAATATACATGCCGGCACCGGTGTCGATAATGTCATTCCGGGCACTTTACAAGCGGTATTCAATTTTCGGTTTTCGACAGAGCTTAATGAATCGACCATCAGGCAACGTACAGAAGCCATTCTCGATAAATATGAACTGGAATATACCGTGGATTGGAAGTTGTCAGGATTACCCTTTCTGACCCGTAACGAAGATTTGATTAGCGCTGTCCGCGATAGTATTCATGATGTCACTGGCCTTACTACCATGCCATCGACGACGGGCGGTACCTCAGATGGTCGCTTTATTGCACCTACCGGTGCGCAAGTTGTTGAGCTTGGTCCGTGTAATGCCAGTATTCACAAAATTGATGAAAATGTGCGTTTAACAGACCTTGATCAGCTCAGTCTGATCTATCAGGGCATTATCAGGCGTTTGCTTTTGCCTGCATAAATATCAAAACGACTGGTTTTTCCCGTGATTGCAGCAGAGGGTTTTATGTTTTCCAGAGGTAAGGCTCTGGCTGGTCGCTTTACAACAACTTTGTGTGCCAATGACAGTGCCAGGGGCAACAGATTATGCCCCAAAGCCTCCTCTCCATGCAGTTGTTGTAACAGGTAACGATTTTTTTTCACTCTGGCACTTTTATCACGATCTGGAAACATGGGATCAAGATAAATTACGTGTGCTTCTGGAAGCGTCGGTAATACATCCAGACTGCTGCCCGGTGGGCAAAGGTACAATCTGCTTAAAGCTTCGCGGGTTAGTTTTTGGGCAGTTGTTTCTGGTATCGGAAGTAGAAGTGCTCTTTGTATACCATCTGACAGCACTGCATGGATCAAAGGTGATTGTTCAATCATCGTCACATGCCAGCCTGCACAGGCCAGAATAAAGGCATCCAGACCAAGGCCTGCAGTCGCGTCTATCAAATGGCTTTCTGGTTTTAAAAGCTGAATTTGCGAGAAAAGTGGATGCGGTGAAGAAGTGTGTGGTCGTTGTCCCATCGCTTTGACAACAGCTTCTCCTGATAATGCTTTTGAGATTCGATGCTGTATGGCAGGGTCTGCAAAGTCCACGCAAAGTACACCTGCTTCAGGCTCTGCAGGCAAGCCCAGACAGAGTCGGTCATTGTGACGGAAAAGTTCGGCAGTCATGCTATCCACCTCTGCGCCATCGTCAAACTCTATACCGTTTTGTACTGCATGTCGTCGTTCAAATAGACTGGCGTTGCTGCCTCAGGATTTATAGCCAGGCCCTTATAAAAGCTCTTTATTGCAAGGTCGGCCAGCAACAAAGCATTACATTCGGGGGCAATCAATATTTCATCAAACATCGATTGAAAATCTACCAGCAAATCGTGAGCCCACCCCTGCCCTGCGCCAATCCAGATTGACGGTATGGGTTGTTCTGCTCTCGATAACATAAAGTCTTTAAATACATTTTTAAGCGATTCTGCGTCGAGAATCTGATCGCGTTGTTCGGCTATCGGCGTTAAGGCGCTGTCAAATGAATAAACGGCAAAGTAAAACTCGGATTCGCGTGCGTGCACACACACGGTGATAAAGATGCGTTGATCCGTATTGTTGTATTCGGATTTTGCCAGACTGTCATACGCCATAATTGCAAGCGACGAGATACAGACAACAGGACAGCTTGTTCCAAATGCCAGGCCTTGAGTTACTGCTGCACCGATTCGCAGACCGGTAAAAGACCCGGGGCCATTGATCATTGCAATGACATTGATTGACGCCATTGACTGCTGGTGCTTGTGAAGCAAAGACTGGACTAGTGGTAAAACATCATCAGCATGTTTACGCGGGCGTTTGCTGTAGCACACATCGCGAATAGCAGTTGTTGTCAGCGCAACTGAGCATTCATCAAAGGCAGTATCTATTGCAAGTACTGCGAGTTGTTGAATGTTTGATGTTGAAGAGGTTTCTGGCACTAAGTTTTCCTATATCTGTATAGGAATCGGACGTTGGGGAACGAGTTCCTGCCAATGAGAAAAGAGTGGTGATATCAAGCGAGTAAGCCTTGCATACATCACATCTGCCAAACGCACGATGTGATGTATGCAAGATGACAGATCAATCTTGCGTTGGAGCAGGTACTACCGGTGCCGCAGGAGCTGCTGTCGCTGGAACACTGGCTGCAGCAACAGATTTCTTCGCGGCGCGTTTGACCGGCGCTTTAGGAGCGGCAGGCTTGGCTGCTGCGGGTGCTTTTTTAGCAACCACAGGTTTAGCTGCTACGGCCTTTTTGGCCGCGACTGGTTTTTTGGCAGCAACTGGTTTTTTAGCAACTACCGGCTTTTGAGCAGCGGGCGTAGATTTAACAGCAGCTTTTTTTGCAACTGGAGTTGCTTTGGCTGTTGCTTTAGCTGGTGCTGCTTTTTTGGCAACTGCTTTTACCGGCTTTGCAGGTTTGGCGGAAGCTTTTTTAGCAACAGGCGCAGCAGCTTTGGCTACTTTGACGACTGCTGGTTTGGAAACTGCTTTAGGTGCCGCTGCGGGCTTGGCAGGTTTGATCTTGGCTTTAGCTTTAGCGATTTTTGCTTTGAGTGCTGCTTTCTTAGCGGCGGCTTTATCACGCGTTGCTTTCAGTTTGGCTGCAGCTTTAGCTTTGGCAGCTGCTTTTTTTGCAGCTGTTTTTTCGCGAATAGCCAAGGCTTTTGCGATTGATTTAGCTTTAGCAGCAGCTTTTTTGGCTGAAGCTTTGGCTTTCAAAGCTGCTTTTTTTGCTGCTGCTTTTTCTTTGGTTTTTTGCTTCTTGATTCTGGCAGCTTCTTTTGCTGCGTCAGCTTTTTTACGTTTTTTCATGAACTGGGCAGCAAACGCTTTTACGGCCTTGTCGAGATCAGCTTCTGCTTTTGCCGCAATTTGAGCTTTGCGAGCTTCAGCTGCTTGCTTGCGGGCTTCTACAGCCGCCTTGGCTTTTGCAGAATCAGTAATCGATTTAACTTGGGATTTTGCAGACTTCAGTTTGTCATTGATGGCAGTCAAATTTCCGGCTGCTTTCTTAGCGGCAGTTTCAGCGCTCAGCAATGCTTTTTTACCAGCAGCTGTAGTGCTTTTTGCTGCTTTAGTAGCTGCGGCTTTGGCTTTTGCTTCTGCTGCTTCCAATTTCTTTTTGCCAGCAGCAAGTTCTTTTTCAACTTTCGCCAGAGAGGCTTCTGCTTTTGCCAAGGCAGCGTCTTTCAGTTTTTTTACTGCTGACACGGCAGATGTTTTCTTTTTCGCTTTAACTTTGGCCATACAATTATCTCTCCATTACTGTGGAAAAAAACCACCATCATCACTGAACGCGAATTAACCCACGTTTGAGCCGCACGATAACACAAAAAAATATGACCATACAGTGATATGGATTAAATAAAAGTCTATTTGCTAAGTACTTGAGCCAATCGTGATCGAATTTCCTGCACGCTGTCCTGGCCATCGATACTGACTACTTGAACACTCGCTCCCGATTTTTGGAGAACTTCGTAGAAATTTACCAAGGGTTTTGTCTGTTCGTGATAAACAGCAAGTCGTTTGCGAACGGTTGTTTCTTTGTCGTCATCACGCTGAATCAGTGCTTCACCCGTTGCATCATCGATACCTTCGATCATCGGAGGGTTGTGCTTGATATGGTAAATGCGGCCAGAGCCAGGATGAACTCTGCGACCACTTAAACGATTTACAATTTCTTCATCGTCTACGCGAATTTCAATAACCCGGTCTATATTGATCCCAGCATCGACCATGGCCTGTGCCTGAGGAATAGTGCGCGGAAATCCATCCAGTAAAAAACCATTCTCACAATCTGACTGCTTGATACGCTCGCTAACCAGAGCAATAATAATTTCATCAGTCACAAGTCCCCCACTGCTCATGACTCCGGCGACCAGTTTGCCTAATTCTGTGCCAGCCTTGACGGCTGCGCGCAGCATGTCACCAGTTGAAATCTGCGGGATACCCAATTCGGAAGTGATAAATTGTGCCTGAGTTCCTTTACCGGCACCCGGGGCTCCCAATAAGATGATTCGCATATCTTCTCCAGTCTTCAGTTTTTCAAAAATAAATTAGTTTTCCAGATGTTTTGCTTCTTGCCACCACTGCTCAAGTACGTCGCTATTGCAGTCGGTCAGCGTTGTATCTTTTTTGGCAGCAGCCTGTTCAATAAATTTAAATCGTGATTCAAATCGTTTGTTTGCATCGCGTAAACTTGCATCGGCATCAAGACCCAGATGTCGGGCCAGATTGACGCAGGTAAACAGAATGTCGCCCAGTTCATGCTGCTGATCTAGGGTACTGCCTGCTGCGACAGCTTGTTTCAATTCCATTACTTCCTCGTCAAGTTTGGCAATGACACCAGATAAGTCTGCCCAGTCAAAACCTACTGACGCCGCACGTTTTTGCAACTTCGCCGCCCTGTCTAAGGCTGGCATGGCCGATGCGACATCGTCCAGAACACTGACTTGTCGTCCCTGTCCTTCACGAATACGCTCCGCATTTTTTATCTTTTCCCAGTTACGCTCTACTTCCTGGGCAGTCAATAAAGTCGGTTGCCCAAAACTGTCCAGTGTGCCATCCGGAAAAATATGAGGGTGGCGGACTAACAACTTTTTAGTTATCGCGTCGGCGACATCCTTTAAATCAAATAAACCCTGTTCTTGGGCAATGCGGGCGTAAAATACCACCTGGAACAGTAAATCCCCAAGTTCATCGCAGATTTTTTCTGGATTTCCTTGTTCTATCGCATCGATTACTTCGTAAACCTCCTCCAGCGTGTGTCGGGTTAACGAAGTAAGGGTCTGTTTTCTATCCCATGCGCAACCATGTTCTGGATCTCTCAGATTCTCCATCAATGTTACAAGAGCAGAGATGGCATCCGCCTGTGTCTGGCTGCTTTGCATATTATTGATCCTCCAGGCGAGTTGCCTCGATCACACTATCCAGATCATTCAGGTGGTCCAGCGCTCGCGCCAGCCGTGTGAATGAATCAGCTTCTATTTCCAGTTGCATATAGGCGGTTGCAGCCTGTTTGTTGCTGCGAGTATTGATCGCAAGTACATAAATCCCTTCTGCTGCAAGAATGGCAGAAACGTCACGCAACAGTCCTGCGCGGTCATGAGCAAGAATACCCAGATGAATGCTGCGCGTCTGTTCTCCACTATTTTCCGAGTGCATCCCTGCAAAAAGATCAGCAGGTACAAGATCTGCACTCAGTAATCTGACGACATCGATGACTTCATCGACGGCAATCGCACCCGTCCCAACCGAGACAAACAAGCCGTCAACATTTTTACAACCCAGTTTTTTAGCAATGTCTTCATACGGAATATGGCGGATAGCAAGGCGTTTAAATTCAGTTTCAAGCCATTCTTTTCCGTATTCGAGATTCTGATCCTTGTCCTGTAATTTAAACCATTGCACCAGTTTGGCGCGCGATCTGGGTGTGTTTGCATACCCCAGATGTGGTTTGAGCCAATCTCTGACGGGGGAGTTCAACGGGCTGGACAACACCTCTACCCTGTCACCAGTTTTGAGACGATAGTTCAGCGCGACCACTTTATCGTTCACGCGCGCACCGGAGCAATGGTGCCCGACTTCCGTATGGACGTAGTAGGCAAAATCCAGCGGTGTTGCACCAGCCATCAGATCAACCACGTGCCCCTCAGGTGTAAACACATATATTCTGTCGTCAGCGCGGGCATCACTGCGCAATTGTTCTGCAAGTCCACCCACCATACCCATTTCGTCGTGCCATGCCAGCACTTGACGCAACCATTCAATTTTTTCTTCAAAACCATCTTTATAATTTGGATCTACGATGCCTTCCTTGTAACGCCAATGTGCGCAGACCCCCAGTTCAGCGTCGTCGTCCATTGCATATGTCCGGATCTGAATCTCAAAGACTTTATTATGGGGGCCAATGACAGCGGTATGCAGTGACTGATAGCCATTCTCTTTTGGATTGGCAATGTAGTCATCAAATTCGTTGGGAATCACGCGCCAGATGTTATGGACTATGCCCAGCGCTGCATAGCAGTCACGTACATCAGGAACCAGTACCCTGACGGCTCTTATGTCAAAGATCTGACTGAAATCGAGCTGTTTGCGCTGCATTTTTCGCCAGATACTGTAAATGCTCTTTGCTCGACCATTAATTTCAGCGTCGATGCCTGCCCGATTAAATTGCCTTCTGAGCTCTTCTGTCACTTCAGTGATGAAGCGCTCCCGGTCAACCCGACGTTCGTCAATCAAACTGGCAATGCGTTTGTAGTTTTCAGGCTGCAGATATCGGAATGAAAGGTCTTCGAGCTCCCATTTCAGTTGCCCGATACCTAATCGATGCGCCAGCGGCGCATAAATATCAAATACTTCCCGGGCAACCCGGCGGCGCTTTTCTTCGTTGGCATTTTTTACAGAGCGTATGGCGCATGTTCGTTCAGCAAGTTTGATCAGCGCAACGCGGACATCATCCACCATGGCAAGCAGCATCTTGCGGACGTTCTCAATCTGATCCTGACTCTGGCCCAGAACACGGGTTTTGCTGGTGTCGGTCTCGTTGATAGCGGCCATGCGTAACACGCCTTCAAGCAGGCGTGCAATGTTTTCTCCAAACTCGAGTTTGACCTGATCAAGGGAGAGTCTTGATTCACGCACCGGGCGATATAAAACGGCTACGACAATGGCTTCGCTGTCCAGATGCAGTTGAGCAAGGATCTCGGCCATTTCGAGTCCTGTCCGGTAGCTGCTGATACCAGGTGACCAGGCATTGTGGGCTGCGACTGTCTGTTGCTCGACCTGCCAGCTCAGGTCGCAGGCTTTGCGCAATTCGTCGTGCTTCGATAGTCCTACATAGGTTTCAAGACGGTTCAGCCATTGTTCGAAGTTGACGCTGCCATCGGGATTAAACGAGTATTCTTCGCGAACCTGAACCATAAAAATTCCTGATTATTTGACCCGTTCGAAGCGTGCCATGGATTCAACGTGTCCAGTGTGTGGGAACATGTCCATAACACCCGCATGAGTCAATCGGTATCCTTGTTTTGACAGTTCAGCGGCATCTCTTGCCAGCGTGGACGGATTACATGAGACGTACACGATCACCTCAGGTAGCAATTCACGGATTTTTGAGACCAGTTCTATGGCGCCGGAGCGAGGTGGGTCTAGCAGCAATTTGGTGTAGCTGGCAGTTGCCCACCTGGAGCTGTCAAAGTCGGTGAACAAATCTGCAGCAAAAAACCGGGTGTTCGACAATTGATTGCGCGCGGCATTCGCTGCGGCACGTTCAACCATTTCTTCGCTGCCTTCAACGCCAGTCACCGAAGCGCAGCGTCTGGCCATAGGCAAACTGAAGTTACCCAGCCCGCAAAACAGATCGAGTACTTTGTCGTCTTGCTGCAAGTCGAGCAATTGTATTGCTTGCGTAATCATCCGGCGGTTGATATCGGCGTTGACCTGAGTAAAGTCGCCTGGGAAAAAAGATATACAGATATCACCGGTCTCGTCAGGCAAAAAATACTGAAGTTGATCATCGGCAGATTCTGGCCAGAATCGCGAGACAGTATTCGGTCCACCTGATTGTAAAAACCATTCGATATTGTGTTCATCAGCAAAATTGCGCAGTTTTTGCTTGTCTGCATCAGATAATGGGGCCAGATGCCTCAGTGTCATGGTGACGCGCAGTACCGTGTCAAGCAACTCGGTTGGCACACTGGAGCGCTCACCAACGGCAACTTCAATTTGTGGGACATCGCGGCAGCCTTCCAGCGTCAGCATCAACGCGCGCAAGGATTTGATGAGATTTCCAACAGGTGGCACCAAGGTGGTGCACCGTGTCATATCGGTAATAAATGTGCTGGCCTTTTCACGAAATCCCACCAGTACATCAGATTTTTTATGAACATACCTGACCGCAAGCCGTGCTTTTCTTCGATAGGACTGTAATACAGATGTCATGGCTGGAATAACATTAAAGTCGACAATGCCAGCGGTATGTTTGAGATGATCAAACAGCACCTGCTGTTTGAGTGCGATCTGGCCTTCCAGTTTAAGATGTTGCAGCAGACAGCCACCGCATATGGATGCAGCCTCGCAAGGTGGCTGCACACGATCTTCAGATGCATGGATGACCTCCGCCAATTTCAATTCATCAAATTGACTGCGGCGCGATGTGAATGTGGCCGTGACAGTTTCACCGGTCAGGGCTCCGTCAACAAATGCAATTTTGCCGTCAATTCTGGCGACCCCTCGCCCTTCGTGACTCATGCGTTCTATGGTCAATGTTTCCGGTTGCGTAGGCAGGCTCTGACGGCGGCGCCGATTGTTGCTCATATTCTGGTCTCTGAATCTTATTTCGGCTGTCAGGAAAACACGCCAGTTGAAAGGTAACGATCGCCGCGATCACAAATAATCGCAACGATGACTGCGTTCTCAATTTCTTTGCTGAGTTGGAGCGCCCCAAATACTGAGCCACCAGATGACACACCACAAAAAATACCTTCTTGCGTCGCTAATGCTCGCATGGTTGTTTCAGCATCACTCTGGTGCACATCAATGATCCGATCGACGCGTTCGGCTTGAAAAATTTTGGGCAGATACTCTTTGGGCCAGCGCCGGATACCCGGGATTTTTGATCCATCCTGAGGCTGCAATCCTACAATTTGAATTAATGGGTTCTGCTCTTTCAAGTAGCGTGATACGCCCATGATGGTCCCGGTGGTTCCCATGGATGCCACAAAGTGCGTCACTTGCCCGTGTGTATCGCGCCAGACCTCAGGGCCAGTCATCCTATAGTGCGCATCCGGATTGTCAGGATTGGCAAACTGATCAAGAATTTTGCCTTTACCTTGTTTTGCCATGTTTTCCGCCAGGTCACGAGCGCCTTCCATACCGTCCTTGTCGCTGACCAGAATAAGTTGCGCACCGTAGGCTGCCATCGACGCTTTGCGTTCGGCAGACATGCTCTCCGGCATGATCAGGATCATGCGGTATCCACGAATCGCGGCTACCATGGCCAACGCTATGCCTGTGTTGCCGCTGGTTGCCTCAATCAGGGTGTCACCTGGTTTGATTGCACCACGCAATTCGGCTTGCATAATCATGTTATAGGCCGGGCGATCTTTTACCGAACCTGCTGGATTGTTTCCTTCAAGCTTTACAAGAATGGTGTTGCTGGTAACGCCTGGAAGCCTTTGCAATCTGACAAGTGGTGTATTTCCGACAAACGTATCAATGGTGGGATATGACATGATGACCGTCTTGGCTATTGAAGTACTTATGACTGACTACCCGGATAGTGCTCGGCCAGCCCCGCTGAAAACGCTGGATTTTACCTGTTATCCTTGTCTGGGGGTAGGCTAAAGACGGGTGCTGAACCTGGTGAGATAAACAATTGGCGACTGTTTAAGGGTTTTACGCCCAAAAGTGGTCGAAGCGCCTGTCGCATAAATCGTTTGGCAGTGGACAACAGTTGTTTGTCGAAAGTGTGTGTGGTGTCGGATATCAGCAAGCATTTCATCTCAATGATCTGCTGTCCGGTAAATTGGTCTGGTTTTTGGTTTTCCCGAACTTCATCACAGCGTGACAGCCCGGTCTGAGGGTCAAACAGATAGATTTCGTCATGCTGAATGGGCGCACCGCTGCCAGCATCGTATGATAAGTCTGGCCCATAACCCAGTTCGAACAATAGCCGGTACTCAAATCGACGTAATGCACATTCGATAAGTGTGTTGTTAAGCAGTGCGACCAGACTGCTCTGGTATAGGCGATAAATCTCGGGGTGTGACTGACCGGGTTGCAGCAATCTGGTCAAAATTTCGTTTATGTACAAAACCGAAAAAAGTCGCTCGCCATGTAACTGAAACACGGGTGCCGCCGCTTCAACTGCGGTCAAGGTCTGCAGTTCTCCCCGGCCGCTGGTGGATACAAGCAAGGGTTGCAGTGCTTGAAGCAAGGCACGCCGGTTCGATTTTTTACCACGCACTCCTCGGGCAACAACGCGCAGTAAACCATAATCAAGCGTTAGAAAATCAACAAGCAAACTGGTATCACGATACTCTCGTGTGTGCAGCACATAAGCCGGTTGTAATTCAATGTTCCGACTCACCTGACACCTCGTCAGCCACTAGTGTTCAGGATAGACTTTGCAGCGCTCTTTCATCGTCTGCCCAGCCAGATTTAACTTTTACCCACAAATTAAGCATAACTTTACTATCAAATGCGATTTCCATATCCAGGCGCGCTGCTTTACCAATAGTTTTCAGGCGCTCACCTTCGTGCCCGATAATAATCTGTTTTTGCCCTGGTTTGTCTACCAGTATCAGTCCATGTATATGGATAACGTGGCCTTCAACAGAGAACTTTTCAATTTCTACGTTAACTTCGTAAGGCAATTCGTCGCCCAGTTGGCGAGTGATTTTTTCGCGAATCAATTCAGCAGCCAGAAATTTAGAACTTCGGTCAGTGATCTGATCCTCCGGAAACATAAACGGACCTTCCGGCAAATATTTGGCAACACAAGTTTGCACTGTGTCCAGGTTATGCCCAGACAATACCGCTATGGGTATCACCTCAGCAAAATTACGTTTGCTTGCGATTTTCTGGATGTGAGGCAATAAGCGTTCACGATTTTCAATCTGATCGCATTTGTTGATCAGCAGCAGCACTGGCACACTCAGTTTTTCCATGGCTTGTAGTACCATTTCATCTTCTTCATTAAAGACCAGGCGTTCTACCACAAAAAGGACAACATCAACGTCTTTGAGCACTTCAGCAACCGTTGCATTCATGACCCTGTTCAGCGCACGTTTTTGATCTTTATGCAGACCAGGGGTGTCTACATAGACAAACTGCACGTCTCCCTCTGTTTTAATGCCGGTAATCCTGTGTCTTGTGGTCTGAGGCTTGCGCGAGGTAATGCTGATCTTTTGCTCAAGAAGGTGATTGAGCAAGGTAGACTTTCCTACATTGGGGCGGCCGACAATTGCAATAAATCCGCATCGTGTTGTTTTGGTGTCACTCATAATCGTTTGCTCTCAGCATTAATCTGTTGGTTTGCCTGGCAGGATATCAAGGATGTGCAATGCCTGCTGTGCAGCTTGTTGTTCTGCTTCGCGACGCGATCTGCCCTGCCCTGTGACCGCTCTTTTCAGCAGCGGTATAAAACAGGAAACAACAAACTCCTGTTGATGTTCATCACCACGAATATCGGTTACTTCATACAACGGCAGACTCAGTGCGCGCCCTTGCATAATCTCCTGCAGTCGCGTTTTGGCGTCCTTGCTGTTGATTAGCTGTTGCTCACAGCCTGGTGCAAGTTGACTGGCAAACAATTTATAAATACAGGCTCTGCAAGCATCAATGCCACCATCAAGAAATAGTGCGCCGAGTATTGCCTCAAGTGCATCACATAAAATGGAATCGCGTGCTTGCCCTCCACTCTTTTGTTCACCTAGCCCCAAAACAATAATCGTCCCTAAATTCAGTTGGCGGGCTATTGCAGCAAGACTGCTGCGATTCACCAGCGACGCGCGGACCTGGCTCAGCTCGCCTTCGGGGGACTCAGGGAAACGCTGAAAAAGAATCTCAGCCATTATCAGGCCAAGTGCTGCATCGCCCAAAAACTCCAAACGTTGATTGTGGTTGCGAGCCGCACTTCTGTGCGTCAATGCCAAAGTCAGCAGCTCTTTATTTTTAAACGTGTAATCCAGCGCCGTCTGCAGTATTTCGAGCGCATTGTGCGTGTTGGAGTTCATGGCAATGTCTCATCAAAATGCAGTGTGGCTATGCGACTATCAAGCAACATTAACTCATAAGAGTACAAGATGCGTATTCGTGTGATGTTGTTTTGACGACTGACAACAATCTGTTCAGCATTCAGGGTGTTTATTCCTTGTAGTCTTAGTCTCGCAATCACATCCTGTTTCACCTGCAAGGCGGAACGAGTATGTAAATCGGGTTCTATGACTGTGAGGCGCAATGTCTGGAGTATGTAAAAATGCTCCAGATATGCCTCAAAGACTCTTGATGTACCGATAGTCAGTGGCAGCATAAGTGCCGCAACCAAGGTGATCTTTACCCAGTTGCGCAGTGCGTTACGAGACTTGGACATTGTTCTGTGTTGTCGACTGCCAGCCGGGTGTTGCACATCACCTCCGCGGCGCCCAAACAGAATTTAAGTCGTTTTCGTTAATAGATGCGTTGATTACGACCAAAGGATGGCAGGTTGAATCCCGGTTCTTTGTGCATCCATACCGCTATTGCCTTGCCCACAATATTTTCTTCCGGTACTGGCCCCCAGACTCTACTGTCTGCGCTGTTGTCGCGATTGTCACCCATCATAAAGTAGTGTCCGGGGGGGACAATCCAACTGGTGCGTGATGAGCCGCGCGTGTCACTGCTGACAATTTGAGTTTGATGGTTACTTACGCCGAGCTGTTCGTTAAACAGAATTCCAGAGCGCATGCCAGATCCGGTTTCAATCATAATTTCGTCAACGATATCGACTTCGAGCTGTTCTCCATTGATGCGCAGAATCTTGTTTTCATATTCAATGCGATCACCAGGCAAGCCCACCACGCGCTTGATAAAGTAGCGTGGATCATGTGGAGGAATAAACACCATGACTTCGCCACGTTGAGGCGAATTGTTTTCCATGATCTTGGTACCTACTACGGGTAACCGTAGACCATAGTGGTATTTGTTAACCAGGATAAAATCACCAACTTCCAGCGTGGGTATCATCGAACCTGAAGGTATCTGGAAAGGTTCGATGACAAAGGAGCGTAGCATCAGAACAATAAACAGCACCGGGAAAAATGACTTGGCATATTCAACAAGAATAGGTTCTTCAGTGGCGCCAGCCTTATTACGAGCTTTTGCGAACAAGAAATGGTCGATCAGCCAGATTACGCCGCAAATTGTGACAAGAACGACCAACACTAAAGAAAAATCGATATCCATCAGCTGTCTACCTTAAGCACTGCCAGGAATGCTTCCTGTGGAACTTCAACATTACCCACCTGCTTCATGCGTTTTTTACCAGCTTTCTGTTTTTCCAACAGCTTTTTCTTACGGCTGACATCGCCGCCATAACACTTCGCAATTACGTTTTTGCGTAATGCCTTGACTGTCGAGCGCGCCACAATCTGACCACCGATCGCCGCCTGAATCGCGACATCAAACATTTGACGCGGAATCAGTTCTTTCATTTTTTCGACTAAAACGCGACCTTTGTGGTGTGCCTGATCACGATGCACAATCAACGCCAAAGCATCAACCCGCTCAGAGTTGATCAAGACATCCAGCCTGACAAGGCTCGCCGTCTGAAACCGTATAAAATGATAGTCCAATGAGGCGTATCCGCGACTTGCAGATTTAAGTTTGTCAAAAAAGTCCATTACCACTTCAGCCATGGGGAGTTCGTAAGACAAGGAAACCTGGCTGCCAATAAACTGCATGTCGCGTTGTACACCGCGCCGAGCGGTACAAAGGGTGATGATGTTGCCAAGATGCTCATGGGGCGTGAGGATATTTGCAATTACAATAGGTTCCCGTGTTTCTACAATCGAAGCAACGGGTGGTAATGCTGATGGACTCTCTACGCGCACAACCTCGTTGTTGCGCAACACCACTTCGTAAACCACCGTAGGCGCAGTGGTAATGAGGTTGATGTCGTACTCGCGTTCAAGGCGTTCCTGCACGATTTCCATGTGCAACATGCCGAGGAAGCCACAGCGGAAACCAAAACCAAGGGCATCAGAACTTTCGGGTTCGTAAAATAACGATGCGTCGTTCAGAGTCAGTTTCTCAAGTGCATCTCGAAATTCTTCGAAGTCATCTGCCGACACTGGGTACAGGCCAGCATAGACCTGTGGCTGTATACGTCGAAAGCCTTCCAGCGCTGGCGTGTCGGGCGTAGAAGACAAGGTGATAGTGTCGCCAACGGGCGCCCCTTGAATATCCTTGATGCCAGCAATGATATAACCCACCTCTCCTGCCTGCAGCAAAGGAAGGTCATTTCGTTTAGGGTTAAAAAATCCAACATGGTCAACCAGATGGGCTTTGCCAATGCTCTTGGCGATAATTTTATCGCCGACTTTGAGTGTGCCCTGCATCACCCGTACAAGCGAGACCACCCCAAGGTAGTTGTCAAACCAGGAATCAATAATCAGGGCTTGCAGAGGCGCGCTGCGATCGCCAGCAGGCGGCGGTATCAAACGAATGATTTCTTCCAGGATTTCAACGATGCCCATGCCGGTTTTGGCACTGGCACTGACGGCTGAGGACGCATCAATGCCGATGATTTCCTCAATCTCCATACGCACTTTATCTGGATCAGCCTGAGGCAAGTCCATTTTGTTAAGTACTGGAATAACTTCGAGACCTTGCTCAATCGCGGTATAACAGGTTGCAACCGATTGAGCTTCAACACCCTGCCCGGCATCAACAACCAATAACGCGCCTTCACATGCTGCCAGCGAGCGAGATACTTCGTATGAAAAGTCAACGTGCCCGGGAGTATCGATAAAATTCAGCTGATAACGATGGCCGTCTTTTGAGTCGTAAAACAAGGTTACACTCTGGGCTTTTATCGTGATGCCGCGTTCCTTTTCAATATCAAGGGAATCAAGCACTTGCTCACCCATTTCACGGTCGCTGAGGCCGCCGCAATGTTGAATGAAGCGATCGGCAAGCGTGGACTTGCCGTGATCAATATGCGCGATGATGGAAAAATTACGAATACGGCTTAAATCAGTCACTTAACAGGATCACCAATCAATCGAGAGGCCGCAAGTCTACATGATCTGGCTTGCACTGTCAGCGCAATTCAAGCACCAGCGTAGTTCCTCTTCCATCTCTTACTACCCTGATTGGAACAAAACCTTGAGCAGGCAGCTCTTCAATTACCCGGTTAAAATCATCGACGTTTTGTATCGCTTGATGGTTGAGTGACACAATGACATCTCCACTGGCTAAACCTGCAGCGCGCGCCGGTCCATCGCGAAGTTGATCAATGATAACGCCACCATTGCTCAGAGCTGGAGAGGATGACCGCATGTCTGCATCAATATTTTGTACAGTCAGTGCAAGGCTGTTTCCGCGCGGAGTAGCTGGGCGTGTGTCTGTCGCGGCTTGATCGGCGCCAGGTAGCGAACCGACCACCACAGGCAATCGAATCATGTTTCCGTCTCTCAGGACATTCAATTCCGCAGAGGTGCCTGGGCGAACCTGGCCGACATAAAACGGAAGCTGTGAGGATTGCTCTATCTGGATGCCATTAAACGCAAGAATTATGTCGTTGTTTAAAACGCCTGCCTGCTCTGCCGGGCTTCCGGGTTGAACTTCATCCACAAAGGCCCCTCTTGGTCTATCGAGATTAAATGCCTGAGCAAGTGCATTATCGACATCTTTGATTAAAACCCCCAGCAGACCCCTGCTGACAGCACCTGATTCTCTTAATTGCTCTACAACATTCAATGCCATGTTACTGGGGATGGCAAATGAAATGCCGTTGGAGCCGCCTGTGCTGCTGAGTATCTGAGAGTTAATCCCGATGACTTCGCCGTCCAGATTAAATAACGGCCCACCCGAGTTACCTTGATTGATGGCAACGTCAGTCTGGATGAACGACACGTAATTGGCGGGACCACGTGATGGCACATTTCTGGATTTGGCGCTGACAATACCGGCCGCCGCAGAAAATTCCAGACCAAAGGGTGAGCCTATGGCAAGCACCCACTCGCCGACGCGAACTTTCTCTGAATCGCCAAACTTGACCGGACGAAGTCCTGATGCCTCGATTTTTATCAAGGCAACATCGGATAATTCGTCGCTGCCAATCACTTGAGCTGGAAACTCTCTTCTGTCAGTCAGTGTCACCGTGATGCTGTCAGCGTTGGCAACCACATGATGATTGGTGATGATGTAGCCATCGCTGCTCATGATAAATCCAGAACCCACACCGCCTCTGGGGCGCGTCTGGGCATCGGGGTCGATGGGCAGTCCATCGGGTCTGAGTTGCCGAAGCAGCTCTTCAATGTCTCCTTGCTGCGAGCCGCTGCGCACCGGCACGCGTTGTACCGTCGTGATGTTGACAATAGTGGCCGCATTGGCTTCAACCAGATCGGCAAAATCCGGTAGGCCACGTTGAGCCTGTGCCGTTGGTGGAACAACAAGAAACATTGAGAGGGAAATAAGAACGGCAGCTGCAATCCGCGGTAAGCGCAGCACTGCAGGGATCCAACCCATGGTTTGAAGATAAATCTTGGATTTCAACGTCCTGTTAAAATCAAAATGCAACAGGTCAGTCGATTTGATCAGCATTCTGTGTTCCCCAACTTGGATGACAGAGACAAGTGACAACCTGATGAACAGGCTTTCAACTTTTTATGCTGACAAACATACCGCGTTGAACGTTCGCATTCAACGGTTGAAAATAATATGAGTTAAACTCCCTGCCACTGGCAGCTGCTCAGGGGTTGGGACGCTCCACTTCTTCGATCAGTTCACGGTCTGATACGGGTCGCAACATCGCGGATTCATCCAGGATGTTAAAGGGTGCAGTCGAATCCACTCTGCCAGGAATAGACACGCTTCTTATATAGTCATTCAGCCTTTGCTGTGCTTCTTCATCCACCGCAAGCTGCACATTTTGATGCTCGGTATTGCTGCCAGTTTCCGCAATTTCGGGTTGGTTTGATGTTGAAGTCATCAGTGATTGCATGCCCACAAACACTGCCAATGCCACTGAGGCCGCAATCGCAAGTCTCGCCACAGAGCTCTGCCAGGATTTGACAGGTGTCTTATTCGAAGCATGTAGTTCTAGCGCTTTGGTATCGGGCAGTGGTTCCTGTTCAACGGCCACCATAATGCGATCGAGCAAACTGTTTGATACACCGGGGCTATTGAGCGCAGAGAAGGCATGCAAATTGAGGGGTTCTGGTTCAAACACAGCACGAGCAAGATTATACCGTTCCCATGTTTCCAGTAATTCCGGAGACTGCGTAATTCTGGTCAATAGGCGGCGTAACTCAAACTCGCTCAGTTCGCCATCCATCAGGGCTGACAAGGCTTCTTGATCAGTCAGTGATAAATCGCGTTTTGTATCATTGTCCAAATTAGAGTCCACCTGTGCCGATCCGTTCTGATTAACCTGATTCATGCATTTGCCTCATACGGGATACTATTATCCATCACGCAATTTTCGGTCAGTACATACCTCGAACTAACAACAAGCTGAAAACGTCCACACTGCTCAGACCATAATTAAGGAGTCAAGTTCCCGCGTTGATCAAAAAAGCGTAATCCTTGATCATTTTGGGTTCATGGCCTCTTTCACACACTTATCAATGGCTTCCCGCGCCCGAAAGATGCGTGAACGTACGGTGCCAACCGGGCAATCCATAATCTCCGTGATGTCCTCGTAACTCAATCCAGAGAACTCTCGCAAGGTAAATGCAGTTCTTAGTTCCTCAGGTAAGTCATTGATCGCTTTGTTAATAACTCTTTGAAGGTCTTCTCTTTCCATCGTGGCATCAGGCGACTCCACGTCTCGCAATGTACTGGTGTCATCTATCTGCTCGGCATCATCCATATCGACATCAGTGCTCGGCGGCCGCCTGCCTCGGGATACCAGATAATTTTTGGCAGTGTTGACCGCAATACGATAGAGCCAGGTATAAAAAGCACTGTCACCTCTGAAACTGGATAAAGCGCGATAGGCTTTCAGGAATGCCTCCTGAGCAACATCTTCCGCTTCATGCGGGTCTTTGACAAATCGACTGATAAGACCAAGTACTTTGTGCTGATAACGCAACACAAGCAGCGTAAAAGCCCGTGGGTCATTCTGAAGTACGCGCTCAACCAGCTGATTGTCTGTATCCGTGCTTTTCATACAATCTTTACTGACTACCTGTTAATGCGTTTTACAGCGGAGATCTGATAATCAACCAGACCCGAGGATATGCAAAAGTTAACAGAGTCTATAGAATTCTGCGATCTAGCACCACATGGGATACAAATACCTTGTTTGACTTTGACATCCTGATTATTGGCAGTGGTGCAGCCGGGCTAAGTCTCGCGTTGAAAACTGCTGCGTTTGCAAAAGTGGCCGTGCTGAGTAAAGGCACCTTGAGTCAAGGGGCAACTTACTGGGCACAAGGTGGCATAGCTGCTGTGCTTGACGAGACTGACAGCATCGATGCACACATAGCAGATACCTTGGATTCAGGTGCAGGTCTTTGCCACGAAGACATGGTCCGCCATATTGTTGAGCATAGTCAGCAAGCGATTCAGTGGTTGGTCGAACAAGGCGTTCCGTTCACTGTGTTGTCGCCTGAGGAAGCTGGCACCGGCCCTGCTTCCATGCCTTTAAATCGCGACAATCTTAAGCCCTTGCACCTTACTCAGGAAGGTGGTCATAGTCACCGGCGTATCATTCACGCGACAGACGCAACAGGTCGTGCAGTGTTTGAAACGCTCAAAAGTCGTGCATTGCAAACAGAAGGTATTACCTTATTTGAAAATAGATTGGCGATTGATCTGATTTCGACTGAGAAGCTCGGTTTGCCAGGAAAGACCTGTGTGGGTGCCTATGTGTTTAATCCGGAAACCGAAAAGGTTGAAGTGTTCCGCGCAAAGTTTGTGATTCTGGCTAGTGGCGGCGCAAGCAAAGCCTACTTGTATACCACCAACCCTGACAGTGCGACCGGTGATGGCATTGCCATGGCCTGGCGCGCTGGTTGTCGTGTTGCAAATATGGAATTCAATCAATTTCATCCTACCTGCCTTTATCACCCACATGCGCGATCCTTCCTGATCACGGAAGCGTTGCGCGGCGAAGGTGCAACACTTGAATTGCCGGATGGCACACGATTTATGCCGGAATTTGATGCGCGTGGAGAGTTGGCGCCGCGTGATATTGTGGCCCGGGCGATAGACCATGAAATGAAACGGCTGGGTTGTGACTGTGTTTATCTGAATATTTCGCACAAGCCCGCAGAGTTTGTCAAAGAGCACTTTCCAACCATCTATGCCCGCTGTCTTGAATATGGCATCGACATCACGCAAGACCGCATACCCGTAGTCCCCGCAGCACACTACACCTGTGGTGGCGTCATCGTTGATAAATGTGGCAGGACGGATATCAGCAACCTGTACGCCATTGGCGAAACCAGTTGCACCGGTTTACATGGGGCCAATCGCATGGCGAGCAACTCCTTGCTCGAGTGTTTTGTGCTGGCATTTGGTGCGGCCGACGATATTTTCTCTCGGCTCGACAAGGTAGAGCCTGTGCCGGCTGCCATTCCTGGCTGGGACGAAAGCCGGGTTACCCGATCACAAGAGGAAGTAGTGGTGGCTCATAACTGGGACGAATTGCGCAGAGTCATGTGGGATTTTGTTGGGATTGTGCGCAGTGACAGTCGATTGCTGCGAGCCAGCAAACGGATTGAATTGCTGGAACAGGAAATCTCGCATCATTATCGCCACTACCTCATCAGCCGCGACTCTCTGGAGTTGAGAAATCTGGTATTGGTTGCAAAGTTGATTGTTGAATGCGCCCTGCTGCGCAAAGAGAGTCGCGGTTTACATTTTAACGTGGACTATCCTGATCTGATTGCGACCGCGGAAGATACAATTCTGACACCGTAATCGCAGACGCAGTCCGTCTCCTGATAACGATTATTTTGTTGCGCATTGATCACGCAATTGACCTGATAACAAAAGGCTCCTGAGCCTGCGCCGGCTGTCACGTTCGCAAGAATCGGGCAGTACAATCAAAGTATGCCGTGTGGATGCAGATCTGAATTCAAGTATCTGAATCCACCAAAGGCAATAAAAGCTTGTCAGATATACCTGAAGCCAACGCCCATCGGAAAGTTTGAGTGAAAGATTCAGCTTTGCTGCCGTATCGCCTGAGTCAGTCAGTTTTTCAAGTTCGCAGACAAAACTGCAAATGCGGACTTGATACACAAACCACCACAGGCATTTTATGCTGATTACTAAAAGTAAAAGCAGGCAGATGCTTGTTGGAATGCGTGAAATCATCAAGGCGTACACAGCACAGATAACGCCAAATGCACGAAGCAAACACAACATTCGAGAGCTTTTTAGTTGGATATCCATATCCATAATGCTGGCCCGGTATGAAGATGCGCAGGCAGCTAATGGGGTTTAGCGACACCTGAAGCAGCGAATTCACGTATCTTTGCAATAATTGTTTGCAACTCTTTGTCTGGATGTTGAACACGCTCAACCAGGCAAGCAAACAAATCCTGATCTTCTTCAGTCAGTAAACGTTCATACAGCTTGTGGTCATTTTCATTGAGTTCAGGTAATTTTTTTTCTGCAAATGGCAGAAGCAAAATATCCAGTTCCCACATGCCGCGGCGGCTGTGCCAGAGCATTTTTTTGTAGGCGATATCTGATAACATACTGATTCCTCTACTGGCCGCAATCTGTGCTGCCAACACCCAAATGATATTAACTCATAATCCGCATTTTATCCGGAAAAACTATGACATTGATGACTGATACCGATTCTGCGCTGTTGACCAATAGCGTGTGGTTTTCCAGATTGGAGTCGATGGCTTTTACAGAAATCAGTGGTATTGATAGCAAACGTTTTTTGCAGGGGCAGTTAAGCTGCAATGTGCTAAAGCTGGATGAAAAAACCAGTCTCAGAGGTGCGTTGTGCAGCCTGAAGGGCCGTGTGATAGCAGACCTCAGACTGGTCGAAGACGCTGATAAAATACTGATGTTGTCGCGCCTGGACTTACAGGAAAAGGTACTCACTACTTTAAACAAGTATCGAGTATTTTTTAAAACAGACTTGGCTGAAGTCAATACAAAGTATTTTGTGTATGGCATTGGCGGCAGTGGCATTGACGCTATAGTTGCCAAGCTGGATATCGAATTGCCAGTTTTACCTGACACCTGCACACAATGTCAGGGGGCGACGTTTATAAAAATGCCCACAACGTCACTGTTGGGTATATCCAGATATTTGGTGGTGTTCCCTCGATCATCCGAACAGGCTGTTGCACTGAGTCTGCGCCTACAGCAAACACTTGTTGAGTTACCTGAGCAACTTTGGACACTGGCAGATATCCGCACCGGTCAAGCGCATCCTGATCTTGAACAATCAGAAGTGTTTACACCTCAACTATTAAATTACGACATTAATGGTGTAATTGATTTTAAAAAAGGGTGTTATACCGGTCAGGAAATAGTGGCCCGGATGTTTTACAAGGCAGACGCCAAGCGCAGACTGTTTTATGTCAGTTCTGATCTTTCAGGCGCGGTCACACAGGACAAGCAACTGGATGTGCCAACTGAAGATATTGTGGTTTCAGTGAAATTTGAAAGTGGCCGTCAGGAGAGTCTGGTTATTCTGAACTGTGAACAGGCAAAACTGATGCCGTCTGTGATCGAACTGAACAGAGCTGAACAGAGCTGAACTGAACTGAGTTGCGTGCGATCAAAATTTTGCCGGCAAAGGACAACCCAAAATTTCTGATGTGCTTCGCATCAATTCGTTTTCAGCAACAGTGACTGTATTGTCGTAATAGACACACAACAACATGGCATCAAGCAATCGCTTTTTATCACTGAAGCGTAACGACTTGAGTTGATTGGAGGCGCGCTGAAATTCAGACAAAGTCAGTCTGTTTGCGGGAATCAGTTCAAGGTTTTCTATCTTGAGAGAGTTCGCAGCAGCTTTGAATGCCTGTTCAGCGTTAACGCCATTGACACCGCCACTGTAGGTCAGAACTGACAGGAACGTGCCCAGTTCAGACTGGCTGCCCTCAAGGCTCGTTTCTGCGTTGTGCAGCGTGCCCGTTGTAGTAAGCAAAAGTCGATCAAGATGGCTGCTGGTCAACTGGAAGATCAGCCATGAATGTAAGTCGGGTTGAGGATCACGTTGGATCAATTCACTCCACTCGGCTCTGAATTTTTGGTACTGCGATTCACTGAGTTGCCTGAGGCAACCCAAGCACAGATTCACCAGCGCTGATCTATGTGCTGGCTCAATTGTTAATTGCACCCGACATAGTCTGGTGACTTCAGAAACCAGTCCAGGGCTGTTTGTTGCCATGCGATTTGCAATGAGCTGGTCAACATTCGCTTGCCCTTCCAAATCCTGTTTAAGCATCAAGATACAAATGATGGCCGATGCACCTAAGGGCTCCTTGCATGCCTGAAGATATTCGGGAGGCAAGGATTGCAGGATATGCCTGGCTTCTTTGATGTCGGAGTCATCTGGCGTGCCTGCCCGCATGAGCGCAAATCCGGCCGCCATCCTGGGTGATGCGTCTGAATTTCGAGTAACAGAAGTCTCACTGACCTTCCCATTCCAGTCTGGCTCCAGCGCACGTATGCGTGTTTCCAGAGGAGGATGCGTCGCAAACAAGGCGTTGAATTTATGCTTGATGCCCTCGCTGAACAATGCATGGCTGATCTGAGAGGCTGCGGGATTGGTCAGATACTGATTGTTGGAGTCACTCGCTATACGCTTGAGCGCGCCAGAAATACCGGCAGGATTTCTGGTGTATTGCACTGCAGAAGCATCGGCAAGAAATTCGCGTTGACGACTGACAGCCGCTTTTATCAAGCCGCCAAAAAAAGTGCCCGATGCCCCTATGATCAGAAGTCCAATTCCAAAAATTGCTACGGCTGCATTGTTATTGTTACGGCGTGACATTGACGCGGCTCTGAGCATGTAGTGACCCATGATGCCGAGCACCATGATCCCGTGTAATAAGCCGATCAGTCTGAGATTGAGTCGCATGTCGCCGTGCAAAATATGACTGAACTCGTGGGCAATGACGCCTTGTAGCTGCTCTCGGTTCAGTTTCTGCATGGCGCCACGGGTGATACCAATGACTGCGTCATCGCTGGTGTGGCCCGCTGCAAATGCATTGATGGAGTTTTCGTCCATGACATAAACCGGGGGAACAGCGGTGCCAGAAGCAATTGCCATTTCTTCCACAACATTCAGCAATTTTTGTTCATCAACGCTGCTGGCTGATACCAAAAGGCGAGCATTCATCATCTGGGCGATCGCATCGCCCCCTTGTCTAAGACTGAGCGTTTTGAACAGGCTGCTGACAATGACCACAAGCAGCACCGCAAGGCTCACACCAATATAAAGCGCAGGGCCAGGTGTAGCGTCTACACGGCTTATCTCGGTATCGACGCTGGAGAAGCTGAATATCAGGTACAACAGGACGTTTGTCATCGCCAGCAAGCTGAGCAGTGACAGCACAAATAACAGCACTAGATAGCGCGTACGGCGCTTGGCGTGATCCTGCGCACTGAAAAAG
>JAUYSM010000003.1 GCA_030696315.1 Pseudohongiella sp.
TTCGCTGTCGCCATAAATGTTGTCGCCCAGAAACACAAACACATCAGGTTTTGCCGTATTAACGACGTCCCAGATGGGTTGTGGTTTGTCCTGATGAACGCAGGAACCAAAGGCGATGCGTGAGACGGGGCCGTTGCGTGAAGCGCGTTGTGCCAGCGTTTGAGAGGCGGCCTGCGCGTGAGCGCCAACAGGCAATCGCAGCACTGCGGCACCGGCGATCAGCGTGCCCAACACCCGGGTAAACACACGCCGGGAAAACGGCTTTCGCAACAGATCAGTGATCATCGTGGCAGAAACTCCGTCATCGGTTTGCCCATGGCTGGATTGTATTGTGTGTAGTCTTCACCCATCCATTGCAGCAGTGTCGCAGCGATTTGATTCGCACCCAGGCACTCGCTGGTAGGTAGCAGACCATTAGCTGGGACACCCGGCCCCATGGCGGCCATCCAGATATTTTCAGAACCGATAATACCCTCCGGGTAATCTGCGGCCAGCCCACTCATGTAGTTTTCAACTGCGCGTTTGCTGGCATGGTGCAACCAGCTCTCCAGTGGCTGTTCGCCACGGCCATGATCCACGGTAACAAAGATGGCGGTGTTGTCCTTGTAGTAGTCCAGACTCTGTAATGTGTTCCAGACATCCTCGATAAACCCATCCACACGGCGCGTGGCAACCACATATTCGTCGTAGTCGCCTTCGTGCGCAAAGTCGTCCGGCTCGCCATAGGCAATATGCACCAGGCGGCTTTCGGTGCGTTTTAACCAAGACAGTGCATAGTGATGGGTAAAGGCATCGTGGCGCACAGTTGGCCAGTGCGGCGACACATCGGCGTGCAACGTGTTTAACATCTCCTCAAACGCATTGGCCGGCTGATCACTTAATCCAATATTGACCGGAATACCGCTGCGCTCAACGTTATAAATTGCCGGGAATACATTCCATGACGCGAACGCCGCCATGCGCCCGGCAAACGCAGGATTTGCACTCAACAACTCGAGCACGGTCTTCTCCGGATTGGGCACGGCGGCGTTGGAGTTGATGGCGTCATTGATCACGCCACTCAGAATTTCGTTGTAACCGGGATACGAAAAATTCCAGTCATTGGTTAACACCGCACAAGAACCCTTGTTGTGATCACCAACCACCGTCCCCTGCGTCATCAGCGTATTGTGCAGAAACGGCATCAGCTTCTGCGCGCGCTGAGCAGGATCATCATGCCAGAACTCAGCCATCAACTGCTCTGCCACGTCCGAGTATTCTTCATGAGTCGCCAGCGCCGCGCTGATGCCCGAAAACGCCTCTTGCCAACGCACGCCATCAATGGTGATCAACACCACATTGTCGGCGGCAAACACGGATTGTGCGGACAACAGCGTCAACAGGGCTGCGCCTGACAGATAATTCTTCATGGTGCTCTCTCCTGATAAACGTTTCTCCCGTAGGGACGGAGGTCGCAGAGCTCCGTCCCCGATTCTTTTGTCAGCGGATGGGCCGGCTGGCCAGCTAGCCCTTACGCTACAAGGTGGGGACAGATCTCTTCGACCACCGTCCCTGACGCATGATCCTATGACTGTTTGATGGCGGCACTGTGACAACGGAGGCGATTGGGAAGGATGGGTAGCCGGAGGAGAGCGAAGGGCAATAAAGACGCCAAAGGCGTCGCCCTGAGGAACCTCCGGCTATCCAGCTGGCACATGAGCTGAAAGATGAGGACGGAGCTCTGCGACCTCCGTCCCTGCAGGAGACTAAGGTACATGAAGTTACACGGCGACATCACCATCAACGGCAAACTTTATCCTGCCGGCAGCGACATATCCGCCTGGAAAATCTACCCGTTTTTCCTCTTTCACATGGGCATTTTCGGCAGTAGCGGCTTTTTCCTCGCATACGCCGACACAGAGGTCCCCACGCTGTTCCTCTACGCCCATGGCGGCTTTGCGCTGCTGATTTATCTGATGTTTTACAACATCCTGTTCGGCCGCGATGAGGTACGCTGGATGTTCATCAATGCTGCACTGGGCGGCTTCGGGATTTACGCCGAGCTCAGATGGATACTTGCTCTGCAGGATTTGAACATCGCAGATTTCCCCCCGACGGTACACGTGATCCCGTTTATGTACTACATCATGTACACATTTCTGTTGCGGCAGATGGCGCTCGACCTGAGCGGTTCGCGCGAGAATCCTCAACGGCGACGTATCGCCGAGAGGGTCTATATCGTGGTTTCGATACTGGTGTATGTGGTGATTTTTTGGGTGGGGCGGTAGGTGGGTATCTTTAACTCGATCAAGACCAGAGGTTTTTCAGCAGTGCGGGTTTAGTCGAAGGGCTCTACCAAATTGCGATCTAAAAATAAAAATAGCCGTCATAACATATTGTTTATTAAAATATTATATTGCTAATCAAAACTCTCACGAGCATGGAATATCATTTTATCTCATTGTTTTTTAAAATAATTATTACAACATTGCCCCGCATCACTTATCGTGTATTATAGGCATCAGTTAAACCAACTTTTTAGGAGCAATTGCGATGCAAGACTTAGCCCGGCAAGGAGCACACGCAGAGAATCTCGACAGTCGCTGTAACTTGGATGTTGATCTCTCTACAATCTCCAGCCCAGCATTGGCTAGAATTATCAATGAAATCAAGAATAACGACCTGTCAGATACTCACTCAGCATACGATCGCGTCCACAATCGCCACAACAGATAATACAATGCATGCTGATTCATACAGTACTGCTTAAAGTTGCGAGCCGCTGCAATATTAATTGCAGTTACTGCTATGTCTACAATATGGGTGATGAAGGTTGGCGTGATATGCCGCACCTCATTACATCTGATAAATCCGAACTGCTATTTTTCCGACTCGAGGAGTTGTCCAACGAGCAGTCTCCACCCTTCGCAGTAGTACTTCACGGTGGAGAACCCCTAATGATGGGCGCTCGCCGCTTAGAGCACCTATTTCGGGGGCTTCGCGAATCGCTCTCTGACAAATACCCGATAAGCATGCAGACAAATGGCATGCTTCTCAATTCCCAGATTCTTGATTTATGCTCGGACTACAGAATTTCAATTTCAGTGAGCCTGGATGGTCCACAACACGTTAATGACAAATTTAGAGTAGATCACAAGGAACTGGGCACTTTTGATCGCGTTGTCGCTGGCATTCAACTATTGAGTAACCACCCGGATGCCAATTTTCTGTTTGCGGGAACGTTGTCGGTAATTGAACCTAATTCGGATCCAAGAGAAATCTACGCCTTCCTGAAAGATTTGCGGTCGCCTTCTCTGGATTTTCTGTATCGCGATGGTAACCACACTAATTTGCCTTATGGGAAACAGGATTTTAACTCAACGGAGTATGGCGATTGGTTGTCAGCGCTACTAAACATATATTGCGCAGACCCATCGCCTCCTAGGATCAGATTCCTTGATGATCTTGTCAGGCTTGCACTTGGGCAAACTGGTATTAAAGAAGGATTGGGCGACAACAACTACGGCATACTGATTATCGAAACTGATGGAAGCATCACAAAAAATGACACATTAAAGAGCGCGTTTAATGGTGCAGACAAATTCGATAACAAGTGGCACCTCAAATCTGATGCACTAAGCTCAGTCATTTCATCCGATGAATTCAAAAATTACCACTCAATGCAAAGACCCTCATCGACCATCTGCAATCAATGCTCGTTTTTGCCTATTTGCGGCGGTGGTATGCCTCTTCATCGGTGGAAGGCTGGCACTAACTTCGACAACCCATCAGTATATTGCAACGACCAGAAGAAAATAATTTCAGCTGTAGTAGCAAAACTGCAAGAATCAGGACTTGCAAATTGATCTCAAAGCAAATATCGGACGGCACATATACCGAGACCCCGTTCCCATACTACATTTGCCACACATCATTTGATCCAGAGTTCAGCTACACGCTCCTCAACTGGCTCCAAACGGAAGCTCCATGGTCGCTTACAGTAGCGGATTTCTATGAACAGTATGAGTTCAGTTTTTTTGACGTTGATCTCCCGGCATCTCTTTCTTGCATTAAGTTGCAGAATTATTCCGATACCATAAAACATTTGGTGGCTTCAAAATTTAACACCCGACTAGCGGAAAACTTTGATTTGACCGCTCACAAACTGACGGCTGGTCAAACAATTAGGTTACATAATGACTATATCGAAGGTCAGGAAACACATCGGGTCATAATCCAACTAAATAACGGCTGGGAGATGAACCAAGGCGGTCTATTGATGCTGTTTAACAGCAAAGACCCAGCGGATATTCACAGGGCTTTGCTGCCTGTTCATAATAGTTGCCTTGCATTCGAAATTAGCCAAAAATCAAATCATGCAGTCTCTACAATACTTAGTGGAGAACGCTATACAATGGTCTATTCCTTCTACAGGCTACCTGAAGAAAAGCAGTGAATATAACCGAGACTGTTATACGCGAAATTAACAGCGATCCATTTTTGCCGTGGTTGCCAAACCTGACAGAAATGTTGGTATTGGCCGCATCAAAGCAGATGCTCACTAAGACACAACTGGAATTGCTTGAATACTCAAGCAGCATGTTTTTATATAATACAGCTCCGACTCTTCGGATACCTCTCAGTACTATTATTAAAAAAAATCACTACCTCAGCGTTGCGTTGGAGAGCATCCCGGACTCATATCTACTTGAATTGAGCTCTATCGGAATAGATCCGGTTGATTTAGACAAAGCGCACACAATTGCGATTATCGACGCCATCAATATGGCTTACTCATATATAGCAACAGATCCTAGTCTATTCGACACAATCAACTGGTTAATTCGGTCAGTGCACATTATTGGCACTGCAGACCCTGATACTGACATCAGCTACAGCAACCCAGCTATACCGTTCTCAATATTCGTTTCAGTTCCAGACATGAAATTTCCGAATGCCGTTGAACGGCTAGCCGAGTCAATTATCCATGAAGCCATGCATTTGCAGCTTACACTTATCGAAAATTTCTTACCCTTGGTATCAAACGAGAGGACTGAGTTTTTTTCACCCTGGAAAGGTTCCAATCGCAGCGCACGTGGGATACTACATGCAATCTATGTTTTTTGCTCAATTAGGGCCGGATTGAGCCGACTAACAACGGAACGTAATGCATACATCAAGTCGCGCACTTCCCAGATTACGAAAGAGATGATTCTCGTGAAAGACTTCCCATTTGAGCAATCGCTGACACCTGAAGGGCAACTGCTGCTAAGAAAACTGATAGCTGCCGCATGATCTTAGCGATAGCGTGTATTTGAATATTCTACCTTGCAAGTTTGACCAAGTCGAAGCACAGCCAACCGATGTTCCAACTCAATTTTTATCGCAACCCTGTCCTTAACTTTTGGTCCAATTACTATTTTGGATCCAGCTTCTTCAAAGAAAACTGGAGTTGTTTCAATAAACACTCGGGATCCAAACTTAAAGTCCTTCCTTTTAATCCCGGGATTGGATGGGGTTCTTGCAGCGACGACTCTTAGTTCTTTTTCAGTTCGGTACTCATCTCCTTTGTACAAGTAAAGTAATTCACTCATTATGTCGCGAACCAATCTTTTCATCGTATCTTGGCTTTTAACAGAAATGCCTTTGTCTGTCATGAATGCATTAATACGTTCAAGAATTGGCAAGATTTTTTCCATGACGGTTTTCACAGACTCATCATCGTACTTCACACGGTATAAAACTGGTCTTACCGGGTCTGAATTCACTTCTACGGAATCTCTTTTTTTCCAACCACCGCTCATTATGGGAGCTTCGTGAGCACCATCAAAAACAGATACAGGTGTGACTATGCAAAAGCCAGATCCATCGTTTCCGTACGCGCGCCATAGGTCCAGTCGATCTTTATCCTCTGAGAACGACCCTATGTGAACGGAGAAATCATAGTCTTTCCACTGATTCGGGCCTTCATCAGCATTCTCGTTGAAGAAGGATTCCAAATAATTTACTTTGCCATGACTGGGTCTGAACCTAATTAGCCGCTGTCCTTCATCAGGGTCATTGAAGTACGCAATATGATTCAATCTAAGTACATTAGACATACCTGATTTATTGTCAGGAAGCATACTCCTAATCGTTTCGACACTCTTCGTGTAGTGTGCAACAAACTCGATTTCGTTACTTTCGCTAGTTACCTTATGATCAGACTTAATATCATCAACAATTTTGTAGAGTTCCAAAAATGAATCTACGATCTGCTTAAACTTGTTGTCTCCAGTCAGTCCGATCAAATTGAAATATATATAGGAAGGCATTGAGCCTTGATCCATAGACTTACGAAACAACTCCAACTTCTCACCCATTGCGGCGTCAACTGCAAGATCATGTTGTGCATCCCGAGAACCCAAGTTTGCTGCATCCTCAAGACGCTTTTTTAGTTGCTCCTGATCAACTGAATTTTGTACTTTTGAGAATTCATACACTATCCGTGAGAACTCACTTCTTGATGCCTCTGAACCATGAAATTTTTGTAAGATTTCATTTGACAACCAAGCAAGAATTTCCTGCCAGCCCTGATCTTCCTCTCCCTGCTGCATCTTCAACTCATCGACATATCTAACAACGATCAGCAAAAGCTCATCGGAAACCTGGCGCTGCTTTTTCTTTGCATCCTCTATCGCTTCAGAAGCTGCCTGCGAAGCCTCCTTCAATTCAAGTAAAAGGAATTGCCCCAAGGTCAGTTTTGATAGAACGGCTTTGTAAAACAGGGATAGGGGATAGTCCTCTATTGAGTAGTCTTCGTTCGCTGTCTTGGCTTTTGCTTCCTTGGCAGATTTTATTGCCAATTCCGCATACTCAAGAGACTTTTTCGTATCTTGCACTACACCTTTACCACTGTAGAACACCTTGGCTAGTTCAAGTTGGGCTCCGGCACCACCAAGCTCCGCCATCCTGAATTTCCAGTTGTATGCCTCCTCGGGGGATATATCCAAGTGATATTCTGCCAACTGAAACATCGCCTCGGTTGGATTGTCTTCAGCCCCAGCTGCGCGTTTTATCCACTCAAGGAATAACTCGACATTCTGCGCAGTACCTACTCCCTCTTTATAGGCCATCGCCAAATCGAAATAGGCCCAAGACAAATTATGCTGTTCTGCCGCCAGCTTTAACCATTCGAAGGCTTTGCGACTGTCAGGCTCTGCGCCAATCCCTTTTTGATAGCTATTGACAACTTCCTGCATGGAGTCAGAAGCGCGTTGCTTTGCCTGTTCACCGTCAGAATCCGCAAAGGAAACTGCTCGCTTCAAATGTTGTTGAAATTTTGACAGTGCACTTTGCTTTTTGGACTTACCCCAGTACCCTGGACACTTCCGGTTTTTATTGTGCTTATTTCTAAACTTCACGTTACCAACCATTCTAAGCTTCTCTCCTGAAACTCATTTGCAGACAACTGCTATTTGGAAAACGGGTTTAAATCGAAGTCGATACATGCAACCGGGCTGTTCACTCAATCAGCAGTCTACATGACCATCAAGAGTAAAATGCAACTACTTGCGCAATCCTCCTTTGATTTAATAGCATATTTTTTTACTTTAGGCGCAGGTTATTTCCACGAATCATTGGCCTTCCCAGATTTTGATACAGCGTTGCAAACTGAGTTAGTAGCAGCATTGCATATAACGAAGCCGATCTACTTTGATCAACTATTGCATACAAAGCTTACCGCGGAGGTAATTTAGTCGGGGTTTTAAAACGATTTCATTGCAGGCAATCAGGCAAGAATTAGCCGCGTTTCATATGCTCCCTGATTTATGCCATCAACCTCCAGATTCTGAAATTGCTCCGGAAAATCCGACAATGTGGGTCCAAAGCAAACTACCACCCTGCAAGAGTGTACAATTTATGTAACTCCAAGCACTGTGGACCTGCTTCGGTTTCACGTGCAGACTCCTCACACTGCCTGAGTAACTGCTCGAAACTGGTTGGCTGCAAGAGTTGAAACTCATGCTTTGCAATTTACGGGGCAGATGAGGAGACGGAGCTCTGCGACCTCCGTCCCCGATACTTACCTGCCCCCGATGCTTACCTCCGTCCCCGTGCCTCACTCCCAGACACGCTCCACCGGCAAGGGCTTGCGGGGCAAGGGCTCAGCCCGCATCGCGGCGTTATACAAAAACGACGCAATCACCACCGAGGCCTGCATCAGGTCTTCACGACGCGCATAGTCGTAGGTATCCAGGTGTGAATGGTGCGTACGTGTGTTGTAGTCCAGGCGATCCTGCACAAACTGGAATCCCGGAATGCCGACATCATCAAACGGAATGTGATCCGTTGAGCCGGTATTGCGCAGCGTGACTGTGTCCGCACCCAGATCATTAAACGGCTTTAACCAGGCTTCAAAAATCGGTTGTACCGCAGAATTTTCCTGCGCGTAGACACCACGAATCTTGCCGCTGCCGTTATCCATGTTTAAATAAGTGACATGGCGCGCATGGCCGGGCAACAGCTGAATCGGCCAGGTCACATCACGCACACGCGCGGGAATAGACAACTGCTCGGGATCGGTGGATTCGGGACGCGTGGCAATGTGCTGCGCAACATAGGCGCGACTGCCGATCAAACCCTGTTCTTCACCGGACCACAACGCAATACGGATGGTACGCTCAGGCTGCACACCAATAGCTTTCAGAATACGTACCGCTTCCATGATGGCGGCGACGCTGCCAGCGTTATCGGTTGCACCCGTGCCAGCGTGCCAGGAATCGAGATGCGCGCCGACCAGCACAATTTCATCCGCACGGCGGCCACGGCCTGGAATTTCAGCGATGGTGTTATAGGCGTTGAGATCTTCTTCATGAAAGCGCGCTTCCACTTCCAGTGACACCGATACCGGACGCTCATCGTCGAGCAGCCGCGTCAACATGTTGTAGTGCTCGGCTGCCATCTGCAGTGACGGTACGCCGGGATTGGCGTCGGCGTCCTGCGCGGCACCCGCGCCGAGGCGCACGATGCCGTAGTCGCGCGAGCTGATGTAGAGTGTTGCCACTACCCCTTCATCCTGCAAATAAGCATTAAGCTTTTCGCGGAAGTGATGCGTTCTGGCACGCGCGCCGGCCACCGGGGGTGTGGCATCGGAGGGGATAGGAAAATTGATCAAATTTTCCAGGGTGTCGTCGTCATGACGGTGCACCATGGACGTTTCACCTTCGGCAATCACGCGCGGGGCTTCCATCATCAGAATCTTTCCAGCCAGTTTGCCGCGATGTGTTTCCAGATCGTCATCGTCTTCCAGCGTGATGCGCATCACCTCACCCTGCACAATCCCGTTGGTGCCCGGCGTCCAAGCGCGCGGATAAGCAATCAATGGCTCCTTGCGTGGGGACTCCATGTGCAAGGATACGCGGTCAAACGACCAGCCTTTGCCAAAGTGGAAGGGTTCCAGTCGTGCGTCACTCAAACCCCACGCCGCCAGTTTATCGCGCGTCCAGGCATTGGCTTCGTCCATACCGGGCGAGCCGGTCAGTCGCGATCCAATGACATCAGTGAGCTGCCAGAGTGTATCCATGACCTGTGAGCGGTGCAGCCCCTCCTGGCGGATGCGGGTGACAACGTCGAGGTCCACGTGCTCTGCAGGCGATGCGGCCGTCTGGGCAAACACACTATTACTGATGGGGGTATAAGAACTGAACAGGACCACAGCGGTGGCCACCATGGCGGGTTTAAGCAACTTGAGCATTGTTGGGGTTCTCCTTGGATTCAGCCGGAGAGTAAACCGTTTGCCGCAAACCAGACAAGAGAAAGATGGGGACGGAGCTCTGCGACCTCCGTCCCTATAGTCCCCCGCCCCCATAGGCAACGGTCAAGACTCAGGGTATGATCCACCCTCGGCAGAAATGATGCCGTGTATTTTGCCAACTGGAGTTGCTCAAAACACCACTATGCTGATCCGGATTTACCGCAATCTCAAGCGAAATATCACAGAAGACGGGCTGATTATCAGCAGTTCCGGCTTCCTGGTGAACAACATGGTGGGCAAAATCGACTTTTCGCGCCCCTTACGCATCCTTGAGATTGGCAGCGGCCGCGGCGCATTTACGCGGGAACTCATCAGCCGTATGTCGCCGGATTCGCAACTGGACATCTGCGAGATCAAAACTGAATACAACCCGTGGATTGAACAGCTGATCAAAGCAACCCCAGGCAAACTCGTCAACCTGCATAACTGTTGCGTCACGCATCTGCTGGTGGAAGCCGAACGATACGATGTCATCCTCTCGTCCTTACCCTTAAAGAACTTTGAAGATCCAGACAGTCAGCATGCGTTTTTGTATCAGGTAATTCACGCCATGCGCCACGGACTAAAAGAAGGCGGCATCTACCTGCAGTACCAGTACTTCAAGAGCAACAAATCCGATATCGAACAGGTGTTTGGTAAAAAGATGGACGATGTCAGTTTTGTGCCGCTCAACATCTTGCCCGCCTTTGTTTACAGCATGTCCAAGTAAGCCAGCCCCCCGGTCACTCCTTGAAGTACACCATCTGATGCGTTGTCGCCAACAACTTGCCATCGGCTGACCAGATTTCTGCACTCTGATCAAAAAAGCCATTCTGATACACCTGCGCCCGCGCACAGCCCAGTACGTGCGCACTGCCGATCTGCGCCAGCGTCTGGCTATCGGCGTGAAAGTACGAAGTCATGGTTACAGTGCCTATCGGCGTCCAGCGCTGACGGCGCACAAACACGCGCGGGAAAAACACATCACACAATGACGCCAGCGAGGCAAAGTCCAGCGCACGCGGCGGCTCATCACGCACCCACAAACTCGACTCCGCATGCGGCTGCTCCTGTGGCCCGTCGCGCATGGCCTGATCCAGCGACACCATGCCACTGATATAACGCAGGTCGTAACAGTGCGTGAACGGTGGCTGTTTGCTCCATTGCAAAGGCGACAGCTGATCGGGTGGCGGCAGGTTACCGGGAAAACGCGCATCAACCGCTGACCAGGTGTCACGACGCACGGCAAACACAGCCGTGCACATAGCAACCAGAAGTCCGTGCTGGAATGCCTGCACTATCCAATGTTGTGTGGAGCGGTTGGTGCGTACGGGATTAGCATCAATCTGCAGGGGCTCATCGGTCATCGGTGCGGCAAAATGCACGGTCTGCGAAATCGGTTCGCCCAACGCTTGTGGGTGCTTGAGCGCAGCATTAAGCAATAGGGCCGCCGTAACGCCGCCAAACGGTCCAACTGCATTGGCATACGCCGGATGGGTGCGCGCGGTATAACGACCGGGCGCGGTTTCAGCCAAGGCAATGGCCTCATCCAGCGCATGCGTGGTAGTGGCGGACATGGTGTGAACTCTCCTGCGGGGTTAACTGTGCGGGTGCAACCAGCCTTCGGCGAGCATCTCAAGCAGACGATTCATCGCTTCGCGGTCATTTTGTACATAAGCGGATTTCAGAAATTCATCTGCGTTTAAACCACCGTGTTCAGAAATTGAGTCCCGTCGATAGCTGAAGCGCACGGCAAATTGTCCCGGTGTTGGCTCTTCGATCACCACTTTGCACTCAGCGTGCATGGGCTGGTGACGTCCATCCACAATCGAGTAGATGTGCTCGTGGGGTGTCAGGGTCACTTCGTCACGCAACTGGGTGTCTGCAAAGCTGATAATACGCACAAAACGGGTGTCGTCGACGGGCTGCAGCGTGCACTCCAGCCCCGGCGTAAAATAGCCGGGATAACGGGCACGGAACACCAGCGCCTTCCACAAATCAGCGCGATTGATGACGGATCTGCCCGCCGCGCTTGGGGGCGCGATCGCAATGACATGATCAAAATGCAGCAGCGGTCGGGTCAAGCGCAGTCACCTTGTTACGAGATGGATTCAGCCTGCAAGTCTAACCGGCACAACGGGAAGCTGTACACCCGCGCTTGCCTTCCGCAAGACTTCGTGTAAGTTTTGCGTTTTTAAATTCAGGGATTACCCAACTGATCATGCCTATCTGGACACGCCAGCCCAACCTGCAACAAATCGCCGAACACGCCAACAACACCGCAGCAAGTGCCCTGGGCATCGAATACATTGAAGCAGGCGATGATTTTTTACGCGGACGCATGCCCGTTGACCACCGCACTGTACAACCATTTGGCATTCTGCATGGTGGGGCCTCGGTGCTGTTTGCTGAAACACTGGGCAGCATTGCTGCCAATCACTGCCTGCATCAGGAAAACAAAGTTGCAGTGGGGCTGGATATCAATGCCAACCATATACGACCGGTATCCAAAGGCTGGGTGATTGGCACCGCTACCGCCCTTCATATTGGCGCCACAACACAGGTATGGGAAATCCGTATCACAACTGAACAGGGCAAAACCGTGTGTATTTCACGCTTGACCATGGCGGTTGTTAACCGCAGCGCGTGATGTTTTGCGCGGGGAAATGCTGGCCTCGTTAAACCCCTTATTGAAAGCATTTCCCCCCTCGGTTATTGTTCAGCCTGATCTCGCGAGTAATAACAACACAGGAACTCTTCATGGAAGCTTTCGTCACCACCATCAACAATATTATCTGGAGTCCGGCGCTGGTTTTCCTGTGTCTGGGTGCCGGTCTGTTTTATTCCATTCAGACCCGTTTTGCCCAGGTAAGGCTCGTGCGCGAAATGTGGCGCCTGCTGTTCCGCAAAAACTCATCGACTGAAGGCATCTCATCCTTTCAGGCACTGGCAGTATCACTGTCTGGCCGCGTAGGCGTGGGAAACATCGCAGGTGTGGCAGCAGCAATTGGATTTGGGGGACCCGGCGCGGTGTTCTGGATGTGGGTAGTTGCTTTCCTTGGGGCCAGCACTGCATATGCAGAATCCACACTCGGTCAACTCTATAAAGTCGAGGAGGACGGCCAGTATCGTGGCGGTCCGGCCTACTATTTTGAGCGCTGCCTTGGGCAACGCTGGCTGGCGGTGCTGTTTGCGCTGTCCGCCATGATAGCCTGCGGTATGTTCCTGCCGGGTGTTCAAGCCAATGCCGTCGGTAATGCCGTCACCCAGATTTTTGGTGACGGCAATATTGTGTCCACCCAGTTCGGCGATGTGGGTACCAATAAACTGGTGGCACTGGCCGTTATCCTGATGGTGCTGGCATTTATCATTTTTGGTGGCATCAAACGCATCGCCAACTTTACCCAGATTGTGGTGCCGTTTATGGCCATCGGCTACATCATTATGGCGCTGATTGTGGTGTTCCTGAACTACGACCAGGTGCCCGCCATGCTCGGCATGATCATCGGGGATGCATTTACCGCGCAGGCCGGTTTTGGTGCGGCGATTGGCTGGGGCGTGCGTCGAGGCATCTACTCCAATGAAGCCGGTCAAGGTACCGGACCACATGCAGCCGCTGCCGCTGAAGTGGACCACCCGGCACAACAAGGTCTGGTGCAGGCGTTTTCGATTTATGTAGATACCTTGTTTGTGTGTACGGCCACGGCGTTTATGATTCTGATCACCCAACAGTACAATGTGCAGGGCACCTTGCCAGTGGGTGAATTTATTATTCAGAACGTACCTGGCGATACCGTCATCAGCTCGGCTGCCTTTACGCAACTGGCGCTGCAAAGTGTGTTTGGCGGATTCGGCCCAGTGTTTGTGGGCATTGCCCTGTTCTTTTTTGCCTTCACGACCATTCTGGCGTACTACTACATTGCAGAAACCAACATCGCTTACCTGAACCGCTACTTCAAAGCACGTATCCCGATGTCATCGCTAAAGGTTGTCCTGATGACCATGGTGGCCTACGGCATGGTGAACAGTGCCGGTTATATCTGGACCATTGGCGACATTGGTGTTGGCCTGATGGCGTGGATCAACATCCTTGGCATCCTGATGATCTTTTTTGTCGCCAAACCCGCCATTCTTTGTCTGCGTGATTATGAGGCCCAGATGAAAGCTGGTGGCCCCATCGGGTTTGACCCCAAAAGCCTGGGCATCAAAAATGCCACCTTCTGGGAGAAGCGTCTGGAGAAGCAGGTTGATTCTGCAATAGCGGTCGCAGAAGTTCAGTCTAATTCACATACCAAGCACTGAAACCATTCAGCAACATTTGCACTGAAACGGTCACCAGTATCATGCCCATGAGGCGCTCGATGGCTTTTAAGCCGCGGGCGCCCAGCACCTTGTAGAGTTTTTGGGACGACAGCAGGATCACTGCCGTCACGCCCCACGCGCCCATCAATGCCAGCAACCAATCGCCGCTGCGATCAGGACCGGTCTCTGCCAACAGCACCAAGGTTGCCAGTACTGACGGTCCCGCGATTAACGGCATGGCCAAGGGCACAATTAAAGGTTCGCCTTCGGCATCGTCGTCGCCCATCACGCCGCCGCGCGATGGGAAAATCATGCGGATGGCAATGATCATCAACACCAATCCTCCACCGATGGAAATTGCTTCGCGCGACAATCCCAACAATTTGAGAATGCCTGGACCGGCAAATAAAAACAGCAGCATCAATGCCAGCGCAATCAACAGCTCCCGAATCAAAATACGGCGCCGGCGCTCGGGCACCACACGCGACAACACACTCAGAAAAATCGGGATATTCCCCAGCGGATCCATGATCAGGAATAAAGTGACGGCGGCGGCAAAAGTTTCCATGTTATTTCTCTGAATTTCCGGGTTACGAGGCAAGCCTGACAACGTTGCTTGTTTAAACGAGCGTTATGCTAACACTTTGAACAGGGCGGGCTACAGCTCCAGCGCCAGGGGTCGATAACAGCATGGATTGATGTATGATGGCACGGTAATAAATCCAGAAAAATAGCTTCATAAAATAAGCACGGTACACACTTGCGTAGCGCGACATTGCTCACAAGATTTACTCGACAAGTCCACCAATGCGTCTTGACGCTTGTGCTGGCCAGCTGCTTTTCACACGCGGTTTTTGGCGCCCCTGCCCCCCTGAACGGAACCCCATCGCTGCGCAGCATACCCATGCCTCCGGACCATGTGGGCAACAATTACACCTTTGCCTACTCACCCGACGGCCGTTTACATGTGGGTGGCACACGCGGCATTTTCACCTTTGACGGCCGGGCGTGGCAGCGTTTTGACATGCCAAACGGGCAATTGGTGCGGCAATTACTGATCAGTGATAACAACAGAATGTATGTGGGCGGGTATGACCAGTTTGGTTATATCGAGTGGGATGCGCGCAATCAGCCGGAGTTTACCGATCTCTCCGGGTTGTTTCAGGATGAGCTGGCCGGTCAGGCATACGCTGATATCTGGCAAATTGTTAAGTTGGGGAACCACGTGTACTTTCGTGGTGTGCGGCATATGTTTGCCGTTGATATCAGCAACAACACTGGCATGCTTTGGCAACACGATGCGCGTTTTGGAGACATGTATAGCAGCGACGGCGAGCTGTTTATGCAGTTTCGAGGCGAAGGCCTAAAAAAACTGCAAGGCCGCGAATTTGTGATGGTGCCTGGCACACAATCATTGACCGAGCAGGTCATGGGTACTCTGGCCGTCAACAATAACGAACGTGTCATTCTGGAGAGACCAGGGCGTTGGCTGCGCTTGGCAGCCGGTGAACTTTCCCCACTCACCGTTCCCGCCAGTTTGCCGGCCTCAAACGAGTTTAGCGCCTGGGTCACCCTTGATCAGCACACACTCGCCCTGGGCGACAATCGCGGGGCAATACACATTGTTGATATTGCCCGTCAGAGCCACCGGGTTTTCCAGATTGCCAATGACTACATCAATGAGCTGATTGTGCTGGACGCCGGAGGCTTGCTGGCACTGACCGATCAGGAAACGGTTTACATCCCCTGGCCATCGCCATGGCTAAAGACCAGTGCAGAGTCAGGACTACGCGGCAGTATTCAACGGCTGGTCAACTATGGTGATCATTGGCTGACGCTGGGCAACGCCGGTGTTATGCAGTCCACGGCTGCGGGTGGTTTTGTGCCGCGCGATTGGACCAATGCTGAGGCCTGGGACTGGTTGGAAATAGCGCCTGATCGGGCATTACTGGCCGAGTCCTACGAATTAAAAGAAATCACAGGCGACAGCGCGCGCACAATTTCACGTAACGACTTCTACCCACGTCTTCTCAAGCTCAGCCGCTTTGACCCTTCTATTGTCTACATCGGTACCGAACTGGGTATTGCCGCCATGCAACGCGTCGACGACGATTGGATAACGCTTTTTATACAAGAAAATCTCATCGGACGCGTGCGTGATATCCACGAAACAGCTCGAGGTGAATTGTTGTTGTCTGTCGCGGATCACGGCCTGGTGCGCGCTCAGTTTGCCGAGGATCACCGCAGCCTGACAACATGGTCGGTACTGGATCAGAGCGTTGGTTTAACCGGCAACAATGTGCTTACCAGTCGACTCGGTACCTACAACAACACCCTGATAGCATCTGTGTCGGACGGCTTTTTTATTTGGAACAACGGACAGTTTCAAGCCACTGATCTTGATGGCTTGGCCGGCATGCGCCAGCCTGACGAGATATTCTCCATTGAACAGTTCAGTGACAATACGGCATGGGCCTATTCGGACCGGCGCGTGTTATCGCGCCAGCCCAACAGTCCCTGGCAAGAACATGTGGTCCAGCCCATGAATCCCGGGCGCATCAACTCGCTGGGCGAACTGGCAGACGGCTCCGTCTATCTGGGCGGCATCGGTAGTGTCTTGCGCCTGGACACCTTGCAACCATCGGTGGCCAGCACGCCGGTTAGCGGAGTCGCCATGCGCCATATCATTCTGCGTTCGGATGACGGGCAGGAAAGCAGTCTGCCTGTGGATGGGCGACACTTCATCATTCCTGATCGCACCGACAGCCTGGCGTTTGAATACGCACCCAACCGCTTACCGTCTCCTTTGGCCATGCAATACCAGACCACACTTTCTGGGCCGCTGAACTTTGACAATGACTGGGATCCTTCAACACGTCTGAGTTATACCGATTTACCACCCGGCAGTTACCGCCTGCAGATCCGTGGGCGCAGTGGCAACGGCGCCGGCAGTGAAGCCTTGGTATTCACCTTTGATGTTCAGCCACAATGGTATGAAACCTCGTGGGCAAAACTGCTCTGGTTATTGCTGGCGCTGGGGCTTCTGATTGCAGCTGGTGCGGGTTTTACCCGGTGGCGACTGGCGCGCCTGCACGCGGAACGCAAACGCCTGCAACACTTGATTCAAGAGCAGACCGCCGAACTTGCCACTGCCAACCGCAAGCTGGAAAATATGGCGCATATTGACGCACTGACGGGCATTGCCAACCGTCGGCAGCTCGATCGCTACCTGCCGGATGCCGCCGAGCGCTGTATCGCTACACAGAAACCACTAGGCCTGATCCTGATCGACGTTGACCACTTCAAACAATTTAATGATCGCTTTGGACACCAGCGCGGTGATGAACTGTTGCGCCTGCTTGCAGATCAACTCATCCACTGTCTGCGTCGTAGCGACGACATCCTGGCCCGATATGGTGGCGAGGAATTTATTGCTGTGCTGCCCGGTGCTGATGCTGATATGGTGGCTGACATTGCCGAGCGCATGCGCAGCAGTGTTGAACATTCAAGCCTTGGCATTACCATTTCGGCCGGGATCGTCAGCAAACAACCTGATAACGTGGAACAGGTACATGCATTGATTGGCGAGGCCGATAAACGGCTGTACAAAGCAAAACAACTTGGCCGGAACCAGGTGGTGAGTCAGTAGCTTGCGCACCTGTACAAATTTCCCACGCAAAGCAAAGACTGCTACCATACCCTCCGTTTCACAACTGACTCACCCGTTATTTTGCTGACAGTAAGGACCTTGCGCGTGCATACACCACTGGTGGTAGATCTGGATGGCACACTGATTCATACGGACATGCTCCATGAATCAGCGCTGAAAGTGCTGCGTGATCATCCATTGAGTACCTTGCTGATTCCGCTGTGGTTAATGCGCGGCAAAGCCGTGCTCAAAGAGCAACTGGCCAGTCGCCTTAAATTTGATGCCAGTATTCTGCCCTACAACGAACAATTGCTGCCGTGGTTGCGCGCGCAGAAGTCAGCTGGCCGCCAACTGATTTTATGTACCGCTTCCGACCAGAAAATTGCAGAAGCGGTGGCAAACCATCTGAATTTATTTGATGAAGTCATGGCCAGTGACGGTCAAACCAATTTATCGGGCATCCATAAAGCCACTGCTTTGTCCGAACGCTTTTATCCAACAGGTTTTGATTATGTGGGCAACTCGCATAAAGACCTGCCGGTCTGGCAGCATGCCAATCGCGCAATTGTTGTGAATGGGGCGCCGGGTCTCGCTGATAAAGCACGACAGGTGTGCCAGGTAGACCATGAGTTTCCAGCCCCAAAAACCAGCCCCTTGACCTGGCTTAAAATGATCAGGGCGCATCAGTGGCTGAAGAACCTGCTGTTATTTGTGCCCATGCTGGCCGCCCACGAATTTGACAATCCCGCATTACTGCCGGTCATGATCATGGCGTTTTTTGCGTTCAGCTTTTGTGCTTCGGCGGTCTATATCACCAATGACCTGCTTGATCTGGAAAGTGATCGCCTGCACCCGCGCAAACGTCGACGCCCGTTTGCCTCGGGCTTGTTACCTGCCTGGCAAGGGGTGTTGTTGATGCCGGCGTTGCTGCTGGCCAGCGTCGCATTGGCGGTACAAGTGGGCACCGAGTTTTTACAATGGCTGGTGCTCTATTTTGTGCTGACCTGCGCGTATTCGTTTGGACTGAAACGTCTTGTGCTGGTCGACTGTATGGCGCTGGCCATGTTGTATACCTTGCGAATTATTGCAGGTGCAGCGGCGGCCGGCACAGCCATCACGTTCTGGTTATTGGCTGAATCGGTATTTTTATTCTTGTCACTGGCCTTTGTGAAGCGATATGCCGAATTACAAATGTCGGTTCAAACCGGGGCCTTAAAAGCCCACGGTCGTGGTTACTACACCAGTGATGCGCCCATGATTCAGACCTTAGGGATAATCTCTGGTTATATCGCAGTGCTGGTGCTGGCCTTATATCTGAATACCGAAGCGGTGATGCAACTGTATCAATACCCGGCCTTTGTGTGGGCTGCTATCCCGTTTATGTTGTTCTGGATCAGCTGGATGTGGATGCAGGCCAACCGCGGCAACATGCATGATGACCCGCTGGTATTTGCGGTCAAAGACAAAGCCAGTCTGTTTGCAGGACTGGGTTTTGCCTTGGTGCTGGTGATCGGCACGGTGGGCTGGCCGTGGTGAAAGTTTCTTCCTGGGGCAGGCTCAGCCAAGATAAGCATCACGTGATCAGCTTGTCTGACCGCCATCAAGCAGCAGGTCAGATTCAACAATCCAACCCTGGCATTTGTTTTGGCAATGGTCGCAGTTATGGCGATGTCTGTCTGAACCCCAACGGCACACTCTGGCAGACATCCTCACTGAATCGTTTTATCCACTTTGATGAACAAACCGGGCGTTTGCGCTGCGAAGCAGGTGTATTGCTGCGTGACATTCAACGCACGCTGGTGCCGCGGGGCTGGATGTTGCCGGTCACACCAGGCACCCAGCTGATTACGATCGGCGGCGCCATCGCCAATGATGTCCATGGCAAGAACCACCATGTTCTCGGCTCCTTTGGGGATCATGTGCACGCGTTTCGTTTGTTAAAAACCGATGGCACACTGCTGGATTGTTTGCCACACACCGATCTGTTCAAGGCCACCATCGGTGGCATGGGTTTAACCGGCATTATTCTGGACGCAGAGCTTCAGTTACGCGCAATCAAAAGTCCGTGGCTGACCACCGATACCATACCCTACCATTCGCTCGATGAGTTTTTTGAACTGGCCGATGCATCTGAACAGGCCTGGGAACACACGGTGTCGTGGATAGACTGTTTATCCGGCAGCCAGGCGCGCGGTATTTTCCTGCGCGCCAATCACGCCGATGCCGCGCCAGCGGGTAAAAAAGCACCGTCCGCAAAGCAGCTCAACATGCCGCTGACACCGCCACTGTCACTGGTAAATGGCCTGAGTCTGCGCCCTTTTAATGAGTTGTACTACCGCTTGCAGGCGCGCAAGGCCGGCGCGGGCGTTGCGCACTACGAACCGTTTTCGTATCCACTGGATGCCTTGCAGCACTGGAACCGTATGTATGGCCCGCGCGGTTTTTATCAGTATCAGTGCGTGGTGCCACGCACCAACGCGCGCGATGCGATTGCGGCACTGCTGGACAGCATTCGTCATGCGGGCGCAGGTTCCTTTCTGGCGGTGTTAAAAACCTTTGGTGAACGACCAGGGCCTGGATTGCTGAGCTTCCCAATGCCGGGCGCCACTCTGGCACTGGATTTCCCCAACAAGGGCAGTAAGACTTTGCAGCTATTTTCTGTGCTCGACAATATCGTACGCGAGGCCGGCGGCCGCCTGTATGCCGCCAAGGACGCACGCATGCCGGCAGACATGTTCGCGGCGGGTTATCCGAATGTGCCCGAATTTTTAACACACCGCGATCCCGGCATCAGCTCAGCCATGTCACGCCGCCTGTTTGGCAGTTAAACACTAAAACCGGAATTCAGAGAGATCAACATGGCCACAGCCTCCAACACCCCACAACGTATCGTGATTATCGGTGCCACCTCTGGCATCGCCGAACACTGCGCCCGATTGTGGGCTCAACAAGGGGCCAGTCATCTGGTGCTGGTCGCCCGCAATCAGGAAAAACTGGCGTTGATCGAACAGGACCTGCAGGTACGCAACCCGGCGCTGCATATCCGCTGCCAGACAGGTAACTTTACCGACCCGGCCTCCATTCAACAGCTGGTTGACAGCATTGCAAACGAAGCGTGCCCGGACATTGTGCTGATTGCGCATGGCACCTTGCCTGATCAGTCCCAGTGCCAGCAGGATCTGGCTGTCAACGCTGAAGCCTTGGTAATTAATGGGCTGTCGCCGGTCTGGTTTGCGGAAGCATTTGTCACTCGGATGGTCGCCGCCGGACGCGGCACGGTGGCAGTGATTGGTTCGGTGGCGGGTGACCGTGGTCGCAAATCCAATTATGTCTACGGCGCGGCCAAAGGTCTGGTGACGCGTTATGTGCAAGGTCTTCAGCACCGACTCGCAGGTAGTCCTGTCAAAGTAGTGCTGGTCAAACCCGGCCCTACTGACACAGCCATGACCGCGCACCTGAAACATCAAGGCGCCAAACTGGCCAGTGTTGAAGAGGTTGCCAACAGCATTGTGCAAGGCATCGGCAAAGGAAAACCGACTGTATATGCCCCGGCAAAATGGGAATTGATCATGATGATCATTCGTCACCTGCCGCGCTTTGTGTTTAACCGCATGAATATCTGATGAAAAATCTGACGAGAACGCTTATGGAATCTGCAAACAGGGACGAATGGCTGGGCAAGGCGCTGCTGCTGTCAGCCATCGGTGTCGCAGCATATTTTGTGCTGACCACTGTGTTCGCCATGATCAACACTTACACACCGGTGCCGTACTGGGATATGTGGGGCGGGACGCTTGGGTTTTACATTGCGCATCGTGACGGCGATACCAGTATCTGGTGGTCGCAGCATAATGAACACCGCATCATCCTGTCGCGCATGCTGTTCTGGCTGGACTATGAATTGTTTGCCGGGCGCTCCGTTTTCCTGTTCGTCATGAATGCGGTGCTGGCTGGCTTGTCGACCGCCCTGTTTTATCTGTTCAGCCGCGACTTGCTGACGGCGCATTTTCCCGGGGAACAAGCGCGTTTGCGCCTGGTGTTGTGGTTGTTCACGGCGCTGCTGTGTGCATGGCTGTTTCAATGGATGCAGGACGAAAATTTTGGCTGGGCATTTCAGAGCCAGTTTTTCCTCGCGCAATCAATGCCCTTGCTGGCGTTTTATTTGCTCGCACGTTCGGCCAGAACTGCAGCCATCGCCGGTGCTGATCGATCAGGCAACCTATGGTTTGTGGCCGCCTGTGTGGCAGGTGTCGCCTGCGCAGGCACCATGGCTAATGGCATTCTGGCGCTGCCCCTGATGACGGTGTTTGTTTTTGCCAGCCGCCAATCGCGCATTCGCCTTGGCATCCTGGCCACTATTTCGCTGGCCACGCTGCTGCTGTACTTTGCGGACTATAACTCACCCGGCAGTCACGGTGCGGGTGAACAATCTGTGCTTGCCCAACCGCTGCTACTGATTCAATACGTATTTCTTTATCTGGGCACACCGTTTTATTGGCTGTTTGGTGAGGCGAATACCGGCAGGGCAGCCGCGCTAATGGGCACCAGTGTCATTGCCGTGGTGTCGATCAGTTTTCTGATTGTGAGCCTGCGTAATCTATGGGCGCGCAATCAAACTCTGAATGCAGTGCAGGTGCTAACACTGGCACTGGTGTTTTACATCATTTATCTGGTGGGAACGGCATTTGGTACTGGCAGTGGCCGCTTAATCTTTGGCGTCAATCAGGCGCTCTCACATCGCTACACAACCCCGGCGCTAATGGCATGGTCTGCAGTGTTTGTGTTGTTGCTGCCTCTGGCGTATCGGCACTGGCGGTCAGTGCGCTGGGCGCTGATACCCGGCGGGTTGTTTTTACTTGTGTTGATGATCATGCTACAGCTCAAAGCGCTGGAAGCGCGCGATGATCAGGTGTTCGGGCATCGCATGGCGGGGTTGGCGCTGGAGTTGGATATTCGCGACGAAGCCCAGATCAATGCCATCTTCGAAATGTCAGACGGTCTTATTAATGTGGCAAACATTGCCTCACAGTACGATCTGTCCATGTTTGGCATGTCGCCGTGGCAGAATCTGCGTCAAGTACCGGGAAGCAACCGCGCCAGCGACAGACCCGACCCGGAATCCTTGCCGGCATGTCAGGGACACGTGGATATTGTGTCGCGCATTCCCGGTGAACCCCGCTTTATTTCCATTGCAGGCTGGCTGGTTGACCCTGCCACTCAGTTAACGCCGGAATTGATCGAAGTACACACTGTAAACGGCATCGTGTCGGGTTTTGGCCTGAGTGGATACTCACGCCCCGATGTGGCACAGGCCATCGGTATCAACACCATCACAACAGGCTTTAAAGCCTATCTGCGCACAGAAGATGGCGGACAGGCGGTCTGGTTGATCGATGCGAATGGCGGTTGTGCCCTGCAAGTCAACACACCGATACCGGAATAACGTCAGCCCGCATGAGAAACATTTTTGAGGAATACCTGTGATACCCCTGCACAAAGACTGCAAAATTGTACTGCCTGGCGGTGCCGGCCTGGTTGGCCAGAATCTGGTGGCGCGCTTGAAAGATCGTGGGTATCACGACATCGTGGTGCTGGACAAACATCGCGACAATCTGGCGATGTTGCAGCAGGTGCAGCCTGACATAGTGTGTGAGTTTGCCGATCTGGCCGAACCCGGCGCCTGGCAGGACCATATCCGCTGCGCCGATGTGGTCGTGATGCTGCAGGCACAAATCGGCGGCATCCACTACGAAGAATTTGTGCGCAATAACGTGGACGCCAGTCGCCTGATTCTGGACGCGGTTAAATCCGCCGAGGTGCAGCCTTATCTTATACACATCAGCTCCTCGGTGGTGGTGTCAGTGGCCGATGACTTCTACACCCGCAGCAAAATTGCTCAGGAACAACTGGTGCTCGACAGCGGCATTGCCTGCCCTATCCTCAGGCCCACCCTGATGTTTGGCTGGTTTGACCGTAAACACCTCGGTTGGCTGTCGCGCTTTATGAAAAAGGTGCCGGTGTTCCCTATCCCCGGTCATGGCCGTTATATGCGCCAGCCGCTGTATGCCGGCGACTTCAGCGACATCATTATCAGCTGTATACAGAACCGGCCTGGTCATGGCATTTACAACATTTCCGGGCATGAAAAAATCGATTACATCGATATGATCCGCGAGATCAAACGCGCCACCCGGGCCAACACCCTGATTCTGCGTATTCCTTATTCACTGTTTTATGTGTTGCTGTGGACATGGTCGCTGTTTGACCGTAATCCGCCGTTTACGACACAGCAACTGGCGGCACTGAGCGCCAAAGATGAGTTTGAAGTGATAGACTGGCCCGGTATTTTTGGTGTGCCGTACACACCGTTTACCAAGGCGCTGCACGAGACATTTAACGATGCTCGCTACAGCCACATCATCATGAAGTTTTGAGTCGCAGGCAAAAAGGGAGTTTTCTACAGTGAAAGTAGCTGTACTGGGCGCAGGCCCAATGGGATTGGCGGCGGCCTACCAACTGGTGCGCGATGGCCATCAGGTGGTGGTATTCGAGGCAGATGACCGGCTGGGCGGGATGACCGCCAGCTTTGATTTTAATGGCTTGACCATCGAACGGTTTTATCACTTTCACTGCGTGTCTGATCGCGCCTTTCTGCAAATTCTGGATGAACTTGGCATTGCGGACAAACTGCATTGGACTGAAACGCGCATGGGCTATTGGTACCAGCAGCGGCTGCAGGCCTGGGGCAATCCGCTGGCATTGCTGAACTTTAAAGGTCTCAGCCTGATAGCCAAAATTCGCTATGGTATGCATGCCTTTATGTCGACCAAACGCAGCAACTGGCGCGTACTGGATAACGTTGAAGCCAGTGGCTGGATCAAGCGCTGGGTAGGCGCAGAAGCCTGGCGGGTGCTGTGGCAACCACTGTTCGATTACAAGTTTTATCACTTCAGTAGCAATTTATCGGCCGCCTGGATCTGGTGCCGGATACACCGCATCGGTCGCTCACGCTACAGCCTGATGCGTGAAAAGCTCGGTTATCTGGAAGGTGGTTCAGAAACCTTGCTGCAGGCGCTGTCAGCAGCCATCAAAAACGCAGGCGGTGACATACGACTGTCCATGCCGGTGGAACGAGTGGTGATTGAACATGGCAAACTGAAAGGCGTCAGCATTGCCGGCCAAGCCACAACCGAGGCATTTGACCGGGTAATCAGCACCATACCGTTGCCTTTTGTACCCAGAATAATTCCAGATTTGCCTGACGCGGTGCTGGCTCAATACCGCTCTCAAGCCAATATTGCCGTGGTCTGTGTGATCGCAAAATTGCGTAAAGCAGTGACGCCCAATTTCTGGCTGAACATCAATGACAAAGAAATGGACATACCGGGACTGGTGGAATACAGCAACCTGCGCCCGCTTGAACACAACATAGTGTATGTGCCGTTTTATCTGCCAGCCGATCACCCGACCTATGCTGAGTCAGACGCCGCATTTATCCAGAAAGTACGTCGCTATATCCAGCGCATTAACCCAGAGGTGAGTGACGATGACTTTATCGACATTCACGCCAGTCGATATCGCTATGCCCAGCCCATCTGTCCGCCGGGATTTTTGGAACAGCTGCCGCCCTATCAGACCGATATCAACGGTCTTTGGGTGGCGGATACCTCGTATTATTATCCGCAGGATCGCGGCATCTCGGAGAGCGTGGAGTTTGGGCGCCGGCTGGCGCGCGAGGCCTGCCAGTGATCCGCGCCTTCCTGTCACGTCAGTTTCTGATGTTTCTGCTGACTGGCGGGACCGCTGCCGTCGTGAACTTTGTTACCCGTTTGATCTATAACCAGTGGATGAGTTTTTCATCGGCCGTGGTGTTGTCCTATATCACCGGCATGATCACTGCATTTGTATTAGCCAGGCTGTTTGTATTTAAGGCAAGTACACAGACACTGTCGCGTTCAGCGGCATTCTTCATATTGGTCAATGGTCTGGCTATTTTGCAAACATGGGCCATCAGCATGTTGATGGCTTATTACGTCTTGCCCGCACTGGATGTGCAACGCTACACCCTTGAGCTGGCGCACGCTGTTGGCATTGTTGTACCGGTATTTACCAGTTTCATTGGACACAAGTACTGGTCTTTCCGCTGAATTCGCTCAGTTTGCAGCTGACAAAGGGGTATGGCTACGCATACACTTGGCGACTCGTGATTTCCAGCAGGATCGATTGACCTATGCTTTATCCCATGCTCGCGATTGTTGTCGGACTGGTCGTACTGGTCTGGAGTGCCGATCGCTTTGTTGATGGTGCCGCGTGCACGGCCAAACATTTCTGCATCCCCCCGCTGCTGATCGGTATTGTCATTATTGGTTTTGGCACCTCTGCCCCCGAGTTGGTGGTGTCGGCGTTTGCCTCTCTGGAAGGCAACCCAGGCATTGCCTTGGGTAATGCCTATGGTTCCAACATCACCAATATTGCGTTGATTCTGGGTATTACGGCGCTGGTAGCCCCTATTGCAGTGGACTCGCAGGTACTCAGACACACCCTGCCCTTGCTGACTCTGGTCTCTTTTATTGCTGCTTTCCTGCTAGTGGATGATTTCCTGAGCCGCTTTGACGCTGTTGTCCTGTTGCTGGTGTTTTCGGCATTGATGGGCTGGACCATTTATCAAGGCATGCGTGATCAGCGCAATATCATCCCAGACACACTCTCTCAAGAAATTGAACTGGATCTGGCCAATCCAATGCCGCTGCGTTTTGCAGTTATCTGGCTGATCATCGGTCTGGTGCTTTTGATTGTCAGTTCTCGTCTATTGGTATGGGGCGCCGTTGAAGTTGCCCAGAGCCTTGGCGTCAGCGACCTGATCATTGGCCTCACTATCATTGCCATAGGCACCTCGCTGCCCGAACTCGCGTCATCTGTGATCGCTGCGCGCAAAGGCGAGCATGACATGGTGGTGGGCAACATTCTGGGTTCAAATATTTTTAATACCTTGGCGGTGGTCGGTATTGCCGGCGCGATTCATCCCCTTGCGGTGGGTCACGAGGTACTGACACGAGACGTCGCCGTTATGCTGGCATTGACCGTGTCTTTGTTTGTGATCGGTTATGGCCGTGGCGGTAAACATGGCCTGATCACACGCAGAAAAGGCATATTTTTGTTGAGCTGTTATGTGCTTTACACCTTATGGTTGGTGCGCAGCGTGTTTCTAACTGCGTAAGTCAGCCTGGCGTTTAAGGAAATAATAATAATTATGCAAGTCAGGTCATTCAGGGCATCCGCATGGCGTGCCAACAAAACTGTGTTATGGGCGCTGTTTTTGCCTGTCATCCTGTTGTATTTGGCGCTCTTTCAAACAGCACAGGCTCAAACACCCTTTAACCGGAATGTCACGCCCGAGCTGCTGAAGCAGTTGATGCCAAACGCCACAAGTTTCAGCGAAAAGGCCGGCGAACCACCGGTGTTTACGGCCTATGGCCCGCTGGGCGACACCGGCGAAACCGGGATTATTGGTTACCTGTTTCAGACCTCTGACTTCCCCCCGCTGGAAATTGGATTCAGCGCGCCCATCGAAGTGCTGGTTGCACTGGATACCCAAGCGACTGTCACCGCCATCAAAGTACTCGACTACAATGAATCATTCCGCGGAAGTCGCGGCGACTTTTTGTCTTCACGCGGATTTCAGGAACAGTTCCGCCGTAAGGCCCTGACGGATGAATTCCGCGTGGGTCGTGATGTTGACGGTGTTTCACGAGCCACCATTACCAGCTGGGCAACCACACGCGGCATCTACAATGCGGCACGGCGCGTAGCGCAGTTCTATCTGCCAGACAGCGGCATCGCCGCCGGGCAAGATTCCAGTGCCAATCTGCGCCTGCATTTGGAACCTCTGAGCTGGGACGATTTAAAAGCACAAAAGCATGTGCTTGAGCTGGACGTCAATCTGCCCGATGCCACCGTTCTGGCACTGTCGTTTGCCTATATGGGCAACAATGAAACCCTGGGGCAATTGTTGTTGGGCACCGAAGATTTTTCGCGGGCAGAACGTGATGCCAGTAATCGGTTTGATGCTGGCCAACTGGTGCTGGTGGGTATTGGCGGCGATGCCTCGGACCCCTTCCGGCAGGAACGACTTGCGTTACGGCAGGATGGCATTGACTTTGAAATGCCACGCCGACGCTTCGTATACGCAGGCAGCGCACTGGAAGGCAAAATCGCCAAGCAGGCCGCCTACGCTGGCGCCATAGTTTTGCCGGTTGAAATTGATGTCACCCGGCCATTTACGATTTTGTATGATCCTCGCAATGGTCAACCACCAGCGGCACTGGAATTCAGTATCAACGGCCTGATGATGGATGTTGCCATGGGCAATGAAATTTATGCGCCAGGCGCCGAACCGCAGGCTGCCCAGTCAGGCAGCGATATCAGCTGGCCAAAAATAGTGGCGCTGTTGGTGATTTTTGCACTGGTGATGGCCAGCTTCCTGACTAAAAACGCGCGATTGCGATGGGTCACCCTCAGCATCACGCTGGTGTATCTGGGTTTTATCAATGGGGGTTTCCTGTCGGTATCTCACATTACCAATACCATCAATCTTGGCCCCTCCATGATCTTGGGTGATGTGCCCCTGCTGATGATTGTGGTGTTTACACTGGTCACCACATTCATCTGGGGTCGGGTATTCTGCTCAAGCTTATGCCCGTTTGGTGCGGTGCAGGATCTGCTCAGCAAGTTTGTTCCACGCCGCTGGCAGAGGACAGTACCTGCACGCATACATGACAAAGCACTTTATTTGAAATATGTGTTCCTGGCATTGATTCTGGTAATGGCGGTGGTGCAAGGCGGCGTCAGCATTTTTCAATACTTTGAACCCTTCGGCACCTTGTTTTTCTACAGCACGTCCATCGTCATGTGGGCGATTCTGCTGCTGATACTGCTGGCATCAGCCGTGGTCAAACGCTTTTACTGCCGCTATGTTTGCCCGCTCGGCGCGGCGTTGGGTGTGTTGTCATTTTTTAGTCTGAGCCGCATCAAACGTGTTCAGCAATGCACTGCCTGCAGCGTTTGTGAACACGTTTGCCCAACTGGCGCCATCCGCAAACACACCATCGATTTTAAAGAATGTGTGCGCTGCGATATCTGTGAAAGCAAACTGATACATAAGGCGGGGGTTTGCAAACACACGGTTGAGTCACTCACCGCGCGTGGTGTGGTACTGTTGCCTTTAAAGCCGGTTTGACTGCTCGCCAATGACTTGGCAGCCCCAACCGGCAACAGGCGTCAGCTGACAGGGGTATTGCTCTCACCGTCTGCAAAAACCGGCACTTCATCGTGCCGGTACGACGGAAACTTTTTAACTGCCCGTATAGTCAGCTGAATAAAGGCCATTTGGCTCAACAGATACTGACTGTCGGCGCACCATGCAAGCATCTTTATATTTTTCTGACACTCTGAAAACGGGCGCTTTGCTCAAGCCGCTATGTCTCAAACACGTGGGTCTTAAACGCGTGGGTCTCAACCGCGTGGGCCTCAAACGCGTGGCCTTAAAACACGCGAGTTTGCTTGTTGCCATCAGTCTGCTCAGTGGTTGCACGGCCGCGTGGAATCAACAGGCCGCAGACAAGGCCAGTTATGCGCTGATCGAAGAAAAATCCAGCCTTGTGCCGGGCATGAGCACCAATGACATCATTGTGGACAGCCCGCGTCTGATGACGCTGGATCAATATCCCAGCAATTCCGCAACATTTGATTTTCTGGGCAACCTCGCCAACAGCGAAAACGGTGCCCACATCATCAATCTGGAACAGGCATTGGATCTGGCCTTTGCCCTTAACAAAGACTACCAGTTGCAGCGCGAACGCCTATACCTGCAGGCCCTGTCGTTAACAGCAGATCGTTACCGCTATACCCCGATATTTTCCGCATCAGTCGACAGCAGCTATGCATGGGACACACGCTTGTCTGAGGACACAACCGACACCTTTGCCCAGGATGCCGACGCGCTGATCAGTCTGCCCGCCAGTGCCGTCGCTACCGATGAGCGCCTGCGCACGGATACCACACTGGGGACACGCTTGTTGCTGCGCGGGGGTGGTCAGATTGCGCTCAACCTCACGTCTAACTTTCTCAAATTTGTGACGGGCGATCTGGACAGCACCGCCTCGTCTGCCTTGGTCGGATCTTTTACGCAACCCTTACTGCGCGGCGCCGGTTCAGATATCGCCGCCGAAACCCTGATGCAAGCCGAACGTGATCTGTTGTATCAGCTGCGCGAGTTTACGCGTTACCGGCAAACACTGGCGGTCCGTATTGCCACGCAGTACTACACGGTGCTGGAAGCGCGCGACACCGTGCGCAACAACTTTGCCGGCTTGAGTGCCACACTGAGCAGCCTTGAGCGAGAACGTGCATTTCAGGCCGAAGGGCTGCGTACACCGGGGCAGGTAGGCCGACTGGAGCAGTCGTCGCTGCAGCGTGATCGCGCCTGGGCGCTGGCCATCACCCGCTACGCCAATGCACTGGATTCGTTCAAAATCTTGTTAGGCCTGCGCGCTGACGCCCGTTTAATGCTGGATGATCAGGAAATGCTGCGCATGTCTGAAGGCAATCTGGTACCACCAGACATTACGCTGGAACAGGCGCTGGAACTCACCGTCAATAATCGCCTGGATCTGTTTACCCAGGCTGATCGGATTGCCGATCGTGCGCGCAAGCTGGACGTTGCCGCCAATGCATTTAAACCCGGACTGGCCATGGTGTTGCGCGCATCGGTGCCCGCCAATAGTAAAAACAGCGCCACACTGAGCGATCTGGACTTCCGCTTGACGGACTACAGCGCAGGACTGGAACTCGATATACCCGTTGATCAGATGAGTGAGCGCACCGCTTATCGCCGTGCGCTTATCGACTATGAAGTCGCGGTACGCGCCTATGAGTCTGCTGTCGACAACGCCAAACTGGGTGTTCTGGATGCCTGGCGCGCGCTGGAGCAAGCCGAGCGCAATTATGAGATCAGTATGGCCAGCGTACGTATCAACGAACGTCGTGTAGAAGAGGCTGAACTGCGCGCAGAGCTGGGCACTGGCAACATTCAGGACACTGTGGATGCGCAGAATGACTTGATCAACTCGCGCACACAGTTAACATCGGCGATTATTGACCATAACGTTGCAAAACTCGCGCTGTGGCGCGATGCAGGACTGTTAAGTGTCAGCGACAACGGTCGTTGGCAAGAAGGCGCTGTTGAGCAACCCGATCCATCAAACAACAATCCGACACCACTATAAAACAGGCAAACGCGCATGAAGATACCCGGCACAATCCAGACCGGCATAGAGCGGTTCAAACAAGCGTCGCGCCCCATGCAGGCAGGTGTTGCAAGTGCGGCAGTTGTTGGCTTGTTTGTACTGTTTAACCTGCTGGGCGGCGGCGCAGACAACAGTTTCAGCGGACCTACCTTTACTGCGCGCGAAGGCAAACTGGATATTGTGGTACGTGAAGGTGGCAATATCGAAGCGCTGCAATCTCAGCAGATTCGTTCGGCCATCCGCGGCGGCAGTGGCGTAAAAATTCTTTCCATTGTTGAAGAAGGTTATCGTGTCACCGCTGAAGATGTGACCACCGGCAAAATTCTGGTTGAGCTGGACTCATCACAACTGAATGAACAAAAACTCAATCAACAGATCGCTTATGAAACCGCAGATGCCACCTTTATTGAACGTAAGGCTCAGCTGGAAATCCGCATCAATCAGAACGTTGCCAATCTGAATGCCGCGTCACAACGCATGCGCTTTGCCCGACTTGATCTTGAAAAATTCCTGGGCGCCAATGTGGTATTGGATCTGGTGAATCGCCTGGGTATCGAGGAGCGTCTCGCGCGCACTCAAGCTGCACAGGCTGCCGCCACCGGCAATGCGCCCACCCGTGACAGCCGGGTTGATCAGATACAGCAAAATCGCGAAACCACCCGTCAACAGGGTCGCACCGGCGGCGCGCGTGGCGGTTTTGATCCTGCCAGTTTTGACCCATCAGATTTAAGCGCTTTACCGGCACCCATGCGCGAACGTATCGAACAAATGATGGCACAAAACAATGGCGAGATTCCGGCTGAATTTCTGGAGCGAATGCGTTCCGGCGGCGGTCGCCCGCCAGGTGGGGCAGGCGCTGCACCTGGTGCCAATGCTGGCGCAGGCGGGGCAGGCAGTGACGGCGACGCAAGCACACTGATTCGCGTTGAAGACAGCAGTGACGGGCCGTCAGACACCGAACCAGAAGTGATTGGGCTGGCTGGCACCGCTGCGATTGCATTGCCACCCGCCACAGAAATGCTGATGGACAACGAGTATCTGGCACTACGCCAAGCCATTGATTTTCGAATTTACGCCAGTGAAAACCGCCTGGAAGACGGCATGGCCAAACAACAACTGCGCACCTTGCAGGAAGCGGTGCGAGTGGCTGAAGAAAACAGTCTGCAGGCGCAGGCACGATACGCCGGCCAGGAGCGTCTGGCGGCGCGCGACTTTATTACCCCTAACGAACTGGAAGCTGAACGCTCACGACTGCTGCAAGCCGAATCCCGCCTCGAGCAGGCAATCACCGATCTGAATCTGTATACCCAGTACACATTTATCAAAGATGCAGACCAGCAACTGGCCAACTACGAAGACGCCATCATGAGCTACCAGCGCACGCAGGCAGAAGCAGCCGCAGAGTTGGCGCAGGCTGAGGCGCGATACAAGTCAGCGGTTCAGCGCCTTGAACTGGAAGCGCAACGATTGGCGGATCTGAATGAGCAACTGGCCATGACGGTGATTCGCGCGCAGCGTCCCGGCCTGGTGGTTTACGGCTCTGCCGATACTGGCCAGCCCTTTCGCGGTGGCAATCAGGAGCCCATTCAGGAGGGCGCAACCGTGCGCGAACGTCAGGCCATTCTGACCATTCCTGATCTGACTGAAATGGCGGTACGGGTTAACATTCACGAGTCCTCGGTGCAACGTGTTGCCGAAGGCCAGACCGTGTCCGTCCGTATCGACGCCTTCCCGGACATGCGCTTGACCGGACAGGTCATCAAAGTGGCGGTGGTGGCAGATTCCGGCAACGCGTTTATGAATCCTGATCTGAAAGTGTACCCAACAATTGTTCGCATTGATGGCGAACACGATTGGTTGCGTCCGGGCATGACCGCCGAGGTCGAGATTCTGGTCGCCTCGCTCGACAATGCGGTGTATGTACCCATACAGGCAGTGACCTACCTGGAAGACAAACAAGTGGTATACGTCAGTCGTGCGGGTCGCCGTGAAGCACGTGAAGTTCAGACCGGCAACTACTCTGAGCAATTTATTGAAATCACCGGCGGCTTGCGCGCGGGTGAAGAAGTCATGCTGCTGCCGCCCCGGCAATCGAGTCAAAGCACCGATCAGGTCGCGACCTGATGAGCATGCAGACTCTCAGTATGGGAAACGATCGCCTTGTGCAAGCCGTCGTTGCGCGACAAACCGTAGCTAGCGTGCAGGACATCACCAAAACCTATCATATGGGCGAACTGGCGGTGCAAGTGCTGCATGGCATCAGTCTTGATTTTTATCATGGTGACTACATCAGCATCATGGGGCCGTCAGGCTGCGGAAAATCAACCTTGATGAATATTCTGGGCTGTCTGGATCAGCCCACCTCAGGCCGGTATTTTCTGGGCGACAAAGACACCTCACAAATGAACGACAACGAACTCTCGGCTATCCGGGGCGCGCGGCTGGGGTTTATTTTTCAATCTTATAATCTGATTCCACAACTGACCGTGTTGGAGAACATCGAACTGCCGTTGTTTTATCAGGGACATCCTGCCGAAGAAAGCCGTCACATCGCCACCGAACTGGCGGCGCGTGTTGGTCTTGGAGATCGACTGGAACACCGGCCGTTTGAGCTCTCCGGAGGCCAACAACAGCGGGTTGCGATTGCCAGAGCACTGTCCAATGATCCGCTGATCATTCTGGCAGATGAACCTACCGGCAACCTTGATTCAAAATCCGGCGCGGAAATTCTGAATCTGTTTGACGAACTGCATCAACAAGGTAAAACCCTGATTATGGTGACGCACTCCGATGAACTGGCCGAACGCTCTCAGCGGCAAATCAGGCTGCGTGACGGCAGGGTGGAATCTGATGAACGAAGCCATTAAACACCCCGCCGTACTGGCGGTTTTTCAGCGCATCAAGCTACATTTGCAGCCCGTGTACTGGACGCGTTTTAGAAAGACGGCCGAGGTAGGCATCAAGAGCATCCATGCTCATGGATTACGCTCGCTGCTCACTGTGCTGGGCATTGTGATCGGTGTCGCCGCGGTGATTTCCATGCTCGCGGTCAGCGAAGGCGCCAGCTTCGAAGCCCAGCAGCAGTTTCGGGCGCTAGGCAGTAACAACATTATCGTGAAAAGTGTCAAACCCGCGAGTCTGGAAGCCAGCGGTGGCAACAACATGCGCCCGCAGTCTATTTCTTACGGGTTGACCTACGAAGATATTCTGACCATACAGCAGACTATCCCAGGCATCAGCAATGTGATTCCCTCACGCATCATCAAAAAAGATGTCAGGCACCTTGGCCGCGATATCAGCACTGACGTGGTAGGCACGACCATCGATTACCCCATCTCGCGTAATTACAGTTTGCGCGCAGGGCGTTTTTTTTCTGAGGAAGAAATGTTGGCGCAACGCAATGTCGCGGTGATTAGTGACGAAGTCGCCCGTGCTTTGTTTCCAATGACCGACCCGTTGGGTGAAAGCATCCGCATCGATGGCAATTACTACAACATCATTGGTGTGATGGAACCCGAGGCTTACTCTAACTTAGGGCGTAGCCAGGCCGGCAGCTCCAACGCGGCACCTACCCGGATATTTATACCGCTATCCGCTGCACGTTATCGTTTTGGAGAAACCCTGGTGCGTCAGGCATCCAGTGGTGTTGAGATGGAAACGGTTGAATTGCACGAAGCCATTATTCAGGTGCAGGATCAGGAGCAGGTTGAAGCGGTTGGTCAAATTATCGAGCAGATTCTCGAACGACGACATCGCCGCGTGGACTACGCGGTAGAAGTGCCTTTGGCGCTGATCCGCCAGGCTGAAGAAAGCGCATTGCGCGATCAGATTGTGGCTGGCGCCATTGCCGGCATTTCCTTGTTGGTTGGTGGCATTGGCATCATGAATATCATGTTGGCCAGTGTCACTGAACGCACCCGCGAAATTGGTATCCGCCGCGCATTGGGCGCACGCAAAAAAGACATTGTTCAGCAATTTTTGATCGAGGCGGTGATTTTGTCAGGGGTCGGCGGTTTGATCGGGGTGGTGATCGGTATACTCATCCCCGTCATCATTTCCATTTTCTGGGGAATGACCACCATTGTGACAGTGACAGCGCCGTTACTGGCTTTTTCCATATCTGCATTGATTGGTGTTGTGTTTGGAATCTATCCATCTATCAGCGCCGCCAACATGGATCCGGTAGAAGCGCTGCGGCATGCATGAATGGTGCTAATGAATTTACAAAAAGTAAGTCAAATAAAAAGCCCCGATCCTGTCGGGGCTTTTTTTTGCTAAACCAGTACAGTTTAGAACGTGCCGTTAATCTTGATTGACATGACACGATGCGCAATTGAGCAGAAGTTTTCAATTTCTGTAATTGCACTGTTGGCAATGGTGTTGGCATAGCGTGTGCGTTCACGGCATTGGTTATTATTGGTGGCACTGCGCGCGTCAAAACGAATACGAATGCTATTTGAAGTCACATATTCCGCATACAAACTGACGTTTGGTTCGCCCGACATGCGTTCAATATTGTTGATGTCGTAGCGCTTCATGTTGCCATCAAACCGGTTATTCCAGTTTGCACCATAGGTGATACGCTGCGACGGAATATCGTGTCTGAAACCAAGCTGGAAGCGACCACGATCAAAATTCTGGAATCGACGATTGATACCCAAAAATGGATCTGTTACTTCGGAGTCTCTAATTTCCAGACTGCTGATCAACATCAGGTTAGGCATGTTGAACTGTGTCAGACGCACACTTGCGTTGCCACGGAACACCAGCATGGTGCCATCACCAATATTGCCGTTTGCTGACTGCGGACTGCCGCCCGGCCGGGTGACATCAATGCGCTCGATAACGTCAATGTGTTTCATCCATGACAGGGTTGCATCCACAACACCCATATCTTGCGGCAGCCGATACTCGGTACTGAAATCGGCATACAGCACCTGCTCCTGCACCAGGTTGGTATTGCCCGCCATGGTCTCAGCATCGTTGTCACGGTCATCACTGGACGCCACAAAATCTGAGAAGCTCAATTGACGGACAGTTTTATACACCGTGCCGCGCAATTGCAAACCCGGACGCAACTCAAACCGAAGATCAAGCTTGGGCTTCAAAAAGCTGAAATCGCGTTTATTGTAAACATCACCGGTCTGCGTAATTTCAGACAACTCATAGAGCATCGAGCTTTCCAGTGACAGACGTGGGTTGAATTGCCAGTTGTGCACGACAAAAGGCTCATAACGCACTTCTTCAACAGTAGACGTGCCATTGCTCACGACCTGCGGCGTCAGGCCTCCGTGATTATTGGACACAACACCCGTGCTGCTGCGCAGCCCAAGGCGCAAGGCTGAATCCAGGGTTGTCACCGCGCGTTCTGCACCAAACTCGATACCCTGACCGGCAGACAACGGCATCGAATACGACGAGCGCACAATTTCTTCGGACGTGATGGAGTGCGAATTCAGGAACAGATCCTTGCTCCAGTTGCCACTGTTATCGGTGTCAAAACGCTCCCGTGTGTTGTTGTCATCACGTTCATTCAGAATGAATAGCGCTTTGAACAGGTGGTTGTTGGCAAGACGCAACTCGTAGTCACCACCGACTTCCCAATTGCTGCTTCGGCCGGGATTATCCTCACGCTCACGGTCAACGAGGTTGGGCGTCACGCGTAGATTTGTGATGTCGCGGAACACTTCGTTTTCGTTATCGGAATTACCATACAGCAGATTCAGTCTCACGCTGCTGTTCAGATTGATTTCATAACCCAGATTGGCTGCTGTCGCGTAGGTGTACTGATCACGCGTGCGCTCTTCACTGATAGTGTCGTTGGCGGAAAAATCGCCCAACACACTGCTTTCGAAGCTGGATTGGTAACTATTGCGCGGCTCCATTTCTCCGCTCAACAAATAACTCAAACCGCCATACTGACCATTGACCGCTATTTTGCCGCCAGGCTGCAAACGACCATCATCGTTCAGGTCAGTATTGGCTTCGTAGGAATACGAGCGACTGGACAGTGCCTCAGACAACACAATGTTGATAATCTGATCACCGCGCACATCGAGATCGGTTGATGTGCCACGGATCAATTCGATGCGTAGTACTTTGTCTGCAGAAATGCGGGCGAGTTGGGCGTTGGCCTCATTACTTTTGCCGGCAACTCGCTTGCCATCAATCAGGATCTGGTTACCGCCGCCGCCACCCAGGCCACGACCGCCACCACCGCCACCGGGGCCGCCACCGCCGCCAAATCCGCCACCACCACCACCACCACCACCGGCCGAGCTCACGCCGGGAATACGGTTCATCATGTCCTGCGCTGTAACAGGTGACCATTGTGAAAAATAGGCTGCTGGATATACAACCGTAGAACTATCGTCAGACACTTCCTGTGCTTGTAACCTGCTGGACTCCGACAACAGGGCAATCGATAACAGCGGGCCGAGCAAAAGTGCTCGCCGGACCGCAGCGGATAGGGTAATGCGAGTCATTATTGGAATTCTCATGCGTTTTTTAAAAAGTTGAGCCGGTAACTTACTTAAAAACCGCCTCCTCTGGCAATGGCTTTGTGCTCGCTTTGGCGTATTGTTGCTGTCCAGTCAGCTGATCCTGTGGTAAAGTGCCTGCCTTTGACGAATCGCCTGCCTGGGTTGCACCTGTTCAAGCCCCTGTTATTGGGCAACAGGTTTCTGTTTACCGAGGCATGTCGTAATGACTGCAATCGCTGCAATACATGATTCTGCAAATAAGGCCCCGGAACCTGTAACAGGTTCTCTCGGGCATTCGCTGTACCACTGGCCCGAGTCCAGAACCAATGATGGATCTGTGATAGAGGCTACCCGATCAGGTGCACTGTGCACCCTTCAAGGATATCAATGAGTTTTGCAAATCTGGGCTTGTCAGAAGCCCTGCTTAAAGCTGTTGCCGAGCAACAATACACCGAAGCCACCCCTATTCAAGCCCAAGCCATCCCTGCCATTCTGGCCGGTGGCGATCTGATGGCATCAGCCCAGACGGGCACCGGCAAAACCGCCGGATTTACCTTGCCTTTGCTGCAAAAACTGGAAGGCGGCGAGCGCACCAGTAATGGCCAGATTCGCGCCTTGATACTGACCCCGACCCGCGAACTGGCGGCTCAGGTACATGACAGCATCAAGACCTATGGCAAATTTATGAAAATCCGCTCTGCCGTTGTTTTCGGCGGCGTGAAGATCAACCCACAGATGATGATTCTGCGCGGCGGTCTCGACATTCTGGTGGCAACACCGGGCCGCCTGCTGGATTTGCACCAGCAAAACGCGGTGAAGTTCGACAAAGTTGAAATTCTGATTCTCGATGAAGCCGACCGCATGCTCGACATGGGTTTTATCAAAGACATCAAGAAAGTACTGGCGATGCTGCCGAAAAAGCGTCAGAACCTGCTGTTCTCTGCGACCTTCTCTGGCGAAATACAGGAACTGGCGCGCGGTTTATTGCAGAATCCGGTGCAGATCAGTGTCGCGCCGATGAATACAACAGCCGAGCGCGTCACGCAAACGCTGCACCCGGTGGACAAATCCCGCAAAACTGAATTGCTCAGTCATCTGATCAGCAGCAATAACTGGTATCAGGTGCTGGTGTTCAGCCGCACCAAACATGGTGCCAACAAACTGGTGATGATGCTGGAAAAAGATGGCATTCAAGCGGCAGCGATTCATGGCAACAAGAGCCAGGCACAACGCACCAAGGTGCTGCACCAGTTTAAAAACGGCGAGCTTCAGGTGCTGGTAGCCACTGACATTGCCGCGCGTGGCATTGATATTGATCAGTTGCCCCACGTTATTAACTTCGATCTGCCCGACGTCCCGGAAGACTACGTACACCGCATTGGTCGTACCGCCCGCGCAGGCTCGGAAGGCCAGGCCATTTCATTGGTCAGCGCTGACCAGACCAAACAACTGAAGCAGATTGAAAAGGTGTTAAAAACCCGCTTGCTGCTGGAGGTTGTTCCCGGTTTTGAGCAGCGTGAACGTGCTCAGGATGAAAAAGAAGGCCTTGAAGCGCCACGTCGTGCCATGGCGGAGCGACAAGCTCGCAGTCAGAGCCGCAGTGACAATGGTCGCAGCAGCCCGCGCACCAGCAGCACATCCGCGCGTACCAGCAACGGCCCCGCACGCACCAGCAGCACGACCACTGCACGCACAAGCACTCCGCGCAGCACCGAGCCAGGTCAGCAGCGCACGCCACAGCGTGGCAACTTTGATGCTGACAAACCGTTCAGCCGTGGCCCGCGTCGCGATTCCGCTGCAACAGCCCGTCCTGCCCAAACCCGTCATGTTGGCATTCGCCCGACACCCGACAGTGTAGACCAGGAACGTCTGTATCAATCGCGTGGAAATCAGGCGGCTCCTGCTGCAGCTGATACCCGCGGCGAGCGCAGCGACCGGCGTGCACCTGCGCGCAACGACAATGCGCCACGCAAAGCCAGCCCGCAACGCAAGGACAGCTCAAGAGTAGTGTCAGTCTGGTAACAATCAGTCGACATCAATCAATCCGAGGCGTATCGCTTCAAGCGTTACCTCGGATCGATTGGACACGCCCAACTTGTTATAGATGGTTTTGACATAACCTTTCACGGTGTCGGTGGACAACTGCAGCATGCCTGCAGCATCCTCCACACTAAAGCCCTTACCAATCAAGCACAGTACTTCGACTTCGCGCGGTGTGAGTTTGGCCTGCGCCAGCGCATCCGCTTTGTTGTTGAAGTGGTTGATCAGGCGTTGTGACGAGGCCGCCGACATTGCCGGCTGATCCTTCTTGATGCCCTGCAGATAACTGACAATCCTGCCGCGATCCTGATCTTTGAGAATGTAACCTTTGGCGCCCGACTTGAGCGCAGCAAACAAATTGCGGTCATCGTCGTAAATCGTCGCAACCACAACATGACATTGCGCCTGCGCGCTGTGTAAGGCCCGGATGACGTCCATGCCGCTACCGTCGGGCAACCCCAGATCCACCAGCGCCAGGTCAAACTGCATCCCGCCCAACAAACTCATGGCCTCAGCCAGATTGGCAGCTGCGTGAACAGTCAGCCCCGGAAAAGCCGAAACCACACACGAGCATAACCACACCCGGGTTTCCGGGTTATCCTCCACTACCAGCGCACTTCCCTGCTCTTCGACCCACATGTGACTTCCCCTGGCCAGGCCTGCCGCAAACAAAGCTCATTAAATACAAAATCACACTTCTTGAAATTTCCAGCTGACTGTAGACAATGGGATATTCTTTGTATACCCCCTCTGCGGGGGCTATATGTCAACATTGCACGCCGGAGTTCTGACATCAGAATTTTATTATTCAGTTTTTTCTGTCTGGTTTCCGGGTTGGGCTTCGCCCAAACTGCACAGACACAGAGCGACAAGGCTGGTTCGGCAGCAAACATGCAGCCCTACGAACTGAAGCAGATTGATTACACCGTGTGGCCAGCTGACGGTTTCCCGGACGACAGCGCTCCATGGATCGCTACAACCCTACCGTTCTACGGCACCACGCAAGGATTAATGACTGACGAAAGCTTTCCTGCCAATGAAACGGTGTGGTTTCGTTTTTATCTGGACAAACCAGCCGATGTTGATTTTCTCAGCTTGCTGTTCTGGCGCTACAACCTGTCTTTAACCATCTATTTTAACGGTGAAGAAATTGTGTCAAATGGCAGCCGTCCCAATCGCCTGACAACCGGATGGAATCGACCGTTGTTGGCGAACATCCGCACGAGTCAATGGCTTGCCAATCGCAATGAGGTTTTAGTCAAGTTACACATCACGCGATGGGGCGGCAATCTCGCGCCGATTTTGATTGGACCGCGTGCTGAGCTTGAAGTTATTCAGTCTGACCGGGAATTCCGGCAGGTGGAGATCAACCGCATTCTGCTAGCGTTTGCGCTCAGCATCGGCTTGTTCACCTTCGGATTGTGGTTGATTCGTCGTCAGGATGATGTGTATTTGTGGTTCAGCGTCATGTGCGCAAGCTGGGCTGTGGCCACCAGCCACATGGTGATTTATTACAACCCATTAACCTATGATGTCTGGCTGCCGTTGGTACACATGGCTATCGATCTGTGCACATTCAGCATCTATTGTTTTATTGGGCGTCTGGCACATGCGCGCAAACCCGAGCGCGAGCGTCTGTTTTTGATCTGGACCATCATGGCCGCGATCATCAATCTCAGTATTCCCCCACAATGGTTCTGGCAGGTTACCTATTCCATGCACTTAATTGGCATGGCTGTGCTGGGAACCATTGTAGTCAGAGTTGCGTTGATTGCTCTGCGCAAACGTCAAACTGAAGCGGTCATCATTACTCTCGCAATCCTCGGCCAGATAATGCTGTTTATTGTGAATGCCTTTCAGATGTTTTTCAGCACGGGTGAAGCCTGGGATAGCTCGCTGGTGTTTGCGCACCTCGGCCTGCCGGTGCTGCTGATGATCTTTGCTGCGGTACTGCTAAAACGTTTTACAAATGCACTTCAGACTGCCGAAACGCTGAACAGGGAGTTGGAGGAAAAAGTCGAACACAGCCGACTGATCATTGAACGCGGTTTTGAAGAGCGCCGTATTCTTGAAATGAAACAAGCGGCAGAGCAGGAACGCATAAAAATCTATCGCGATCTGCACGACGACGTTGGATCACGATTGTTGTCCATCATCCACGCTGATACTGACAACCGTTTGGGCACCATGGCACGTGCCGCGCTCGAGAGCCTGCGACAGGCAGTATCCAAAGCCAACACGCGCGACCAGGCATTAAATGAACTACTCGACGGCATGCGGGAAGAGACCGAATTACGTCTGCACGGATCAGGTCACACGGTGACATGGACTCAAACCGCAATGCCTGAGGTCAACCTGCCATCTGATGTCGTCTTTAATCTGAACCGGATTATGAAAGAGTTGGTCAGTAATATCATCCGTCATGCTAACGCCAGCGTAGTTGAATTAGACATCGCTTGCCACGCTGCGCAGCTGACAATAACGGTCAGCGACAATGGCTGTGGCATGCAAAGCAAATCCGGTATGCACGATGGCAATGGTCTCAACAATATTTTCAGTCGCGCACAAGAAATCAATGCGGTGGTCGATATCAGCAGTAACCTGATCAGCGGAACACGAACACAGTTGACACTGCCGCTGTCAACCGACAAAACGTGACGGTAGTTGACTTGTTCCTGACCAATGTCATGATGGCAGGCGAAGGATAAATCTAACACTGCAATGTAAACGAGACCTCCGGCAATGAAATCGCCTGCCCGCCTGCTGATTCTGGATGATGATCCGTTAACCGGACAAACCATCTCCAATATTGCGGTACTTGCCGGTGTTGACGCGCTGTATACCGACGATCCACGCGAATTTTTCCGGCTGTGCAAAGACTGGGCCCCGGACTTTATAGCCCTGGACCTGATAATGCCGCACATGGATGGCGTGCAGGTCATGGTCGAACTCGCGCGCCTGGGCTGTCAGGCAGATATCATCATTTCCAGTGGCGTCGGTGGGCGCGTGCTCGATGCTGCAGCACGCTCGGCTGCCGAACATGGACTAAAAATTTCTGGAGTGTTGCCCAAGCCGTTTTCGCCCGCACGCTTGCGCGAATTGCTCAACCGGCAATCGCCCAGAACAACCAGCCTTATCCGCAATGTCACAAGTTCTGCTCAATCTGCTGACATCATCCCGGCCCACGAATTAGCGGATGCGATCAGCCTTGAGCACATCAAAGTGGTATACCAGCCTAAAATCAACTGCCGCACCGGCCTGCTTGCCGGATTTGAAGTATTGGCACGCTGGTACCATCCAAGCCGGGGAACAATTGCGCCAGACGATTTTATACCGTTGGCGGAAAAATCCGGCCTTATCAATGCACTCACCGAGTCAGTGATGCTGCAGTCTTTGCGTTGGTTTGCCAGCTTGCCGGACGCCATCGGCCCTGAGCCTGGTTTTGATTACCTGAAACGTCGCTTGAATGATGTCACCATGTCAGTAAACATCTCCGCCATCTCGCTGAGCCATCTGGATTTGTTTGAGCGCATCGAAAGTCATTGCCGTAACATGAATATCTTGCCGGAACGCATCATTTTTGAGCTAACCGAAACCTGCGCCATGGAAGATCCCGTCAGCTCACTGGACATCCTTACGCGCTTGAGAATGAAAGGGTTTCACTTATCCATTGATGATTTTGGCACGGGCTACTCGTCCATGTTGCAATTGGCACGCCTGCCTTTTTCAGAAATCAAGATCGACAAATCATTTGTAATGACCGCATCCGAGTCCAAAGAGTCTTGTACGGTCATCAAAACCATCAACGATCTGGGACATGGACTGGGTCTGTACACGTCGGCAGAAGGTATTGAAAGCCTTGAAACGCTGGAGTATCTGCGCAGCATTGGCTGTGATCTGGCACAGGGTTACGCCATCGCACGTCCGATGAGCGGTCCGGCCGTTATTGAGTGGCTCATCAACCGTAACAACAACGATGAAATCCGCCGCCTGGACGTGCTGCACTCACTTAACATCCTGGACACACCCAAAGACGAACGGTTTGACCGCATTACCCGGCTGGCGGCACGCCTGTTTCAGGTGCCAATCGCGCTGTTCAGTCTGGTGGATACTAACCGGCAATGGTTCAAGTCATCCGTAGGACTGGATGTGCCGGAAACTCCCAGAGGGGTATCGTTTTGCCATCACGCCATTCTGGATGATCAGATACTGGTTATCCCGGATGCCATTAAAAACGAGTTGTTTTTTGATAATCTGCTGGTCACTGGCGCGCCGTTTATCCGCTTCTACGCAGGCTGCCCTGTTCACGCAGACACCGGCATTCGCCTCGGCACCCTGTGCCTGATCGACAGCCAGCCGCGCAACTTCAGCAGTCATGAGCAACTGCTGCTCAAACATGCCGCGCAAATGATTGAAAATGAGTTGATAGCAGATTATGTGGCGCACAGCGATCCATTGACCGGCATGCTGAATCGCCGGGGATTTGATGCGCGTGCCGCCGAATCGATTGACTTGTGTCATGATGCCGGCATGCATGCCTGTCTGTTCCTGTTTGATTTACTGGAGTTCAAGGCATTTAACGAAACCTGGGGGCGTGCAGCTGGCGACCGCGCGCTCATTGAGTTCGGGCGCGTCCTGAAAGAAACATTCCGAGGTTCAGATCTGATTGCCCGATACGGTGATGACGACTTTGTTGTGCTGATGACCGGCATCGATCCGCATGCATCGGAAAGTGCTTTAACACGACTGGATGATTTCATCGCTCATTCAGCGCCTGAGCATCCGGTAACGCATGTGTCTGGCTGGGCGCTTCTGCAGCGCAAAGACAACATACAACAGTTAATTTTAAGGGCCAGTCAGAACATGCTGATGTCCCGATCTCCCCGGGGCAATTGATCCAGATCAACACCCTCAAAGCCCCAAGGTTTACAATACCTCCGCTTGAATACGTGCCGAATTTGAAACGCTAATAACAATTCTTTCTGCAAGCCGGCATACGGTCCTGTTTTTCACAGGATTCACATCGCAATCCTGACGTAGTAGAGTCCCATTGAACGCAATCCAAAGCCGATTGCCACACGCGTCAAAACAACAAAATGGATGGTTTTACAATGACCAGCAATCAACTCAGCCAACCTGTTTATAACTACAAGGTGGTTCATCAATTTGCCCTCGCCACCGTATTCTGGGGCATCATCGGCATGGCGGTCGGCGTATTGATCGCCGCCCAGCTCGCCTGGCCGGTGCTGAACTTTGACACGGCTTGGCTCAGCTACGGGCGATTGCGTCCTTTGCATACAAACGGTGTCATTTTTGCGTTTGGTGGCAGTGCGCTGATGGCGTGCTCCCTGTTTATTGTGCAACGCACCTGTGGTGCTCGCCTGATCAGTGATCGCCTGGCTTCGTTTGTATTCTGGGGCTGGCAAACCATCATTGTGCTGGCGGTTATCACGCTGCCCATGGGCATGACAACGTCCAAAGAATACGCTGAGCTGGAATGGCCAATTTCCATCCTGATTGCGGTGGTCTGGGTTGCGTACGCAATTCTGTTTTTTGGCACCATCATGAAACGCCAGCAAAAACACATTTACGTTGCCAACTGGTTTTTTGCTGCGTTTATCATTGCAGTCGCCATCCTGCACATTGTGAATAATCTTGCCGTCCCCGTGACACTGACCAAGTCCTACTCAATATACGCCGGCACCGTTGACGCCATGGTGCAATGGTGGTGGGGACACAACGCGGTGGGCTTTTTCCTGACGGCTGGTTTTTTGGGCATCATGTACTACTTTGTACCCAAACAGGCTGGACGCCCGATTTACTCCTACCGATTGTCTGTTGTGCACTTCTGGGCGCTGATTGCCATCTACGTGTGGGCAGGTCCACACCATCTGCATTACAGCGCTCTGCCAGACTGGACGCAGAATCTGGGCATGGCCATGTCACTGATTCTGTTGGCGCCGTCCTGGGGCGGCATGATCAACGGCATCATGACGCTGTCAGGTGCATGGGACAAACTGCGCACCGACCCCATCCTGAAATTCCTGGTGGTATCTCTGTCGTTTTACGGTATGTCCACCTTTGAAGGCCCGATGCTGTCCATCAAATCTGTTAACGCGCTGTCACACATGACCGACTGGACTGTTGGCCACGTACATGCCGGCGCGCTGGGCTGGGTGGCGATGATTTCCATTGGCGCCACTTATCACCTGATCCCGTTGTTGTACGGACGCAAGCCGGGCGAGATGTTCAGTATCAAACTGATCGACCTGCACTTCTGGCTGGCAACCATCGGCACCGTGCTGTACATCGTTTCCATGTGGGTCAATGGTCTGATGCAAGGCCTGATGTGGCGCGCCGTGAACAACGACGGCACCTTGACCTACAGTTTTGTGGAAACGGTGATAGCCAGTTATCCCGGTTATGTTGTGCGCTTTATTGGTGGCGGCATCTTCCTGTCCGGCATGCTGATCATGGCATGGAATATCTGGAAAACCTGGCAGATTACCCGTGAGGAATTGGCCTCAGGCAAAATAACTCAACAGGAGGCACTGGCATGAACGATCTGATCGAAAAGAATCTCGGCTTGTTGATTGCCCTTGCCGTCGTTGCTATCAGTTTTGGTGGCGCCGTGGAAATTATCCCGCTGATGTCGCAGCGAGATGTGCAGGAGCCTATGGAAGGTTTGAAACCGTACTCGCCCTTAGTGTTGGAAGGGCGTGACATTTACATCCGCGAAGGTTGTAACAACTGTCATTCCCAGAAAATTCGACCCCTGCGCGCAGAGGTTGAGCGTTATGGTCACTATTCAGTTTCTGGTGAAATGACCTATGACCATCCGCACCTGTGGGGCTCCAAACGCACCGGTCCGGATCTGATGCGTGTGGGCGGTCTGTACAGTGATGACTGGCACTTTGCTCATTTGATGGATCCGCGCTCGGTGGTTCCCGGCTCCAATATGCCCGCGTACCCCTGGCTGTTCTCTACTGAACTCAATCTCGATGTGACACCGCGCAAACTGCGGGCACTCCAGCGTATCGGTGTACCTTACAGCGACGAAGACATCGCTAATGCCACACAAGGCCTGGAAGGCGTAACCGAAGCACAAGCGCTGGTTGCCTACCTGCAGGAACTGGGCACTTTGATTACCGAGAGGCGCTGAAATGGATATTAATGACTTCCGAACCCTATCCACCGTGCTGGTTTTCCTGACCTTTATGGGCGTTGCATGGTGGGCTTATGGCCCTAGCCGAAAACACTATTTTGATGAAGCTGCGCAGCTGCCTTTTCAGGATGACGACGCTGAACCCGCAAACACTCAACATAAAAAAGGAGAACAGGCATGATGAGTAATGCGTTCAGTCTGTTTGTTATCATTGGGACACTCGGGTCGCTGGTGGTTTTTACGCTGCTGTTGCTGATGAACAGAAAGGTCAGTAATCCCGGGCAAACAACCGGCCATGAATACGACGGCATCGAAGAGTACGATAACCCCCTGCCGGCCTGGTGGTTCTGGGGATTTTTGCTCAGCATTGTGTTTGCGTTGGGTTACCTGATTTATTACCCCGGTCTCGGCAACTTTAAAGGCTTGTCAGGCTGGACATCTGCAGGGCAACTGGCTCAGCAACAAGCCGACGCCGATGAGCGCTTTGGTCCAATTTTTGCCCAGTATCGAGCGATCCCGGTTGAGGAACTGGCAACCGTCCCCGCTGCATTGCGCATGGGGCAGCGCCTGTTTGCCACCAATTGCGCACAATGCCATGGCAGCGCAGGCACGGGCTCATACGGTTTCCCCAATCTGACTGACGGTGAATGGCAATGGGGAAAGTCTGTTGAGCAGGTGCAGGCAACCCTTCAAAACGGGCGAGTTGCGGTGATGCCAGCCTGGGCAGGCGTGCTGGATGCCTACGGCATTCGGGATGTCACCGAGTACGTCATGCAGTTGTCGGGTCGTGATGCAATTGCGGAACAGGCACTTGCAGGTCAGACTCAATTTAATCAGCTGTGCGCAGCCTGTCACGGCGCCGATGGCAAAGGTCAGCCCATGCTGGGCGCGCCGGATCTGACCAATGACCGCTGGTTGTATGGTGGTAGCCGCGAGCAGATTTCCGATGTGCTGCGTAACGGCCGAAACGGCCGGATGCCGGGATTCTCTGACCGACTCGATGAAGATCGCATACATATACTCAACGCCTATGTGAGAAGTCTTTCATCTCAATAACTTGCGCTGTTGAGCCGTTCTGCCAGTCGCCTTTGCTGGCAGGCCATACTGTAGTTTTGGGGTAACCCGGGATAGATAAGATGCAGAAAATTCCGGTTCAACAACTGAGTTCTGAAGACGTTGATTCTCGCGTCTACAATCTCTATGAGAAACGGGAAAAGATTTTTACCCGCAGTGTTGAGGGGTTTTTCCAGCGCATCCGTTTGTACACCGGCTGGCCCTTGCTGCTCGGCTACTTCCTGCTGCCCTGGTTAAATCTTGATGGCCGCCAGGCCGTGTTGTTTGATCTGCCCGCCCGCAAATTTTATGTGTTGTGGATGACATTCTGGCCGCAGGATTTTGTGCTGCTCGGTTGGCTGCTGGCGATTGCGGCTTTTGGTCTGTTTTTTGTGACCACCTTGTGGGGCCGGGTCTGGTGCGGTTACACCTGTCCACAAACCGTGTGGACCGCGGTGTTCATGTGGGCCGAACAGATGGCTGAAGGCGAGCGCAACCAACGCATCAAGCTCGACAAAGTGCCGTCAATACTGACTCCCAAAGGCTGGAACAAAGCCGGCATAAACAAAACCTGGCGACGCATGTTCAAACATGGCATGTGGCTGGGTTTTGCTGCGCTCACAGGCATCACGTTTATAGGGTATTTTTACGGCATACGCGATCTGGTGAGTGATGCGCTGCTGTGGCAGTTGCCGCTGGTTGCGGTGGCTTGGACAGTATTTTTTACACTGGCCACTTACATCAACGCGGGCTGGATGCGTGAACAGGTGTGCATTTATATGTGCCCGTATGCGCGCTTCCAGTCAGTGATGTTTGATCGCGACACGTTGGTGATTTCGTATGATGCTGCGCGTGGGGAACAACGCGGCGCACGCAAACGCAGCACGGATTACAAGGCACAAGGCTTAGGCGATTGCATTGATTGCACCATGTGTGTTCAGGTGTGCCCAACGGGCATCGACATCCGAAACGGCCTGCAATATCAGTGTATCGGCTGTGCGGCATGCGTAGACGCCTGCGACGACATCATGGAAAAGATGGGGTACGCGAGCGGACTGATTTCCTACACCACCGAAAATAAACTGGCCGGTGGCAGTTGGACATGGAAGCGCCCCAAACTGATCGCCTATGGCGTTGCGATGCTAGTGATGAGCCTGTTGTTTGTGCTGGTGCTGTGGAATCGGGTACCCATGTCCATAGAAGTGATGCGCGATCGCGGCGCATTATTCCAGGAGTTGTCTGACGGTCGCATCGAAAACATTTTCAGACTGCGAATCATCAACATGGATAATCAGGCACACGAGTTTGATATCGCCATCAACGGCCTGGAAGGCGCCAGCATGGTGCCTGACCAAGCTGTGCTGGTCAGCTCTGGTGAAATTCATGATCTGTTGTTGCGTGTACAGGTAGACCCCGCTCAGCTGAGCAACTTCAATCAAGGGTTTAGTTTTAGTGTCAGCAGTCGCGATGGCGTACTGAACGATGAAACTGAAAGCCGGTTTATTGGCCCATCCACGCCCATACCAAGGCCATAAAAATTATGAGTACGCAACGATGAACACTCAACGAACCACCAACGCTGCTGACACGGATACTCGCCCCTGGTATCAGTACCGCTGGCCATGGATTCTGATATCAATTCCGGCATTCTCGATGGTGCTGGGCGTCATACTGATTACCACTGCTATCAAGAACCCTGCCATTCTGGTGGTTGATAACTACTACGCGGAAGGCCGCGGCATTAATCGATCCATGGCACTGGATGACGCAGCGCTTGCCTTGCAATTGACTACAACACTGTCTGTTGAAAACGGCGCAGTTACCCTGCAATTGCTCAAGAACGGCGTCGCTGATACCGGCGAAGACGCCTTACGGCTGTTCGTCTATCACGTGACCGACAATCATCGCGACCATGAATTTTTGATGCTGCCCGCAATCGATCAGGCCGGGGTTTTTGAATTGCTTGATCCAGAAGAGCAGGCGCTGCTGGCTGGCATTCTTGCCAGTGATACCAGCTGGTATCTGGAAGTACGAGGCAGCAATAACGATTGGCGCCTGCGTGAACGCATCACCACCCCGTTGGCGGAGGCACGTTTTTAATGGCAAGCGTTTTGACCGGCACTTCAGGCATGATCGCAGACGATGCAGCGCAACGTCTGTGCTTCCATTGCCAATCCCCTGTGCCGTCAAAACTTGAATTATCGGTCACCATTGAAGGGGTTGCACGCCCGCTGTGCTGCACCTCCTGTCAGGCAGCCGTGCAGTTTATCCATGACCTGAAACTGGAGTCCTACTATCAGTACCGGGAACAATGTGGTGTGACCAGTGCGGCCGACAAAAACACCAGCAATCCCGAGCACAGTCGTTTACTGAAAGCACTCACCACGCTGCCTGATGGCCGTCAGCAGTTGACTTTGTTGATTCCCGATCTGCGCTGCGTGGCCTGTGTCTGGCTGCTTGAACAGGTGCTGGGGCGCGAGCCGGGTGTCAGTGAAGTCAGCGTGAACTATGCCACCCGACGCCTGCGCGTGATTTTTGACAGTTCACAAAGTCCCGCCGGATTGGCTGATCTGATCAGTGGTCTTGGTTACAGTGTGCGCCCTGACGTACCTGATGCCGCGCGTGCAGCCTTTACGGAGTCACGCCGAAGTCTGCTGTTGAAAATGGGGATTGCCGGCATTGGCATGATGCAAGTCATGATGTTTGCTTTTGGGGATTACTTCTCTGGCGGCGAGATGGATATTGAGTTTCAGGCATTATTGCGCTGGGCCAGTATGGCTTTGACCACGCCCGTCGTACTATACAGTGCCTGGCCTTTCCATCGCGCAGCGTTTTATGCACTCAAACATCGCAGTCTCACCATGGATGTGCCGGTGTCGCTGGCCATTCTGTCCGCCTGGCTGTTGAGCATATTTAATACCCTGAACAACGCGCCCGAGGTTTTTTATGACACGGCCTGTATGTTCACATTTTTCCTGCTGATTGGACGATACGCGGAATTGTTGTCGCGCTTCCATTTTCAACAAAGCCAGGATTTGCTGGAACATCTGTTGCCGGATACTGTTTTACGGCTACCGTCGCACACGGCCGATCGTGCATTGGCTTCGGCAAGTATGGTTGAAACCGAGCGTGTTGCGCTCGACACATTGTCGGCTGGCGACATCTTGCTGGTGTTACCCGGCGACACCATTCCCGCAGACGGCATTGTGCTGCGCGGGCAAAGCGGTGTCAGTGAAGCGGCGTTTACCGGCGAAGCAATTCCTCAACCCAAACAACCCGGTGCCCGTGTGCTGGCGGGTTCAGTCAATCATGACGGCGAACTGATTATTCGTGTGAAGTGCAGCCCGGGCGAATTTGTCATTCGCCAGATCGCCCGCCTTCATGAACAGGCCGTGGCCTATCGCCCGCGCTGGGCGCAACTGGCGGATCGCACCGCTAGCTGGTTTGTGGCTGCGGTGCTGTTGATTGCTGCGGGTGCGGGTCTGTATTGGTATCAGGCTGGCAGCGCGGATTATCTGGTGATCATGTTAACGGTGCTGGTAGTGTCTTGCCCTTGCGCACTGTCCCTGGCCACACCGGTTGCTTACAGTGTTGCCACAACAACTTTGCGCAATCATGGTGTTGTCATCAAGCACGGCGCTTTTCTGGAACGTGCCGCCGAGACCAATACAGTGGTATTTGATAAAACCGGCACCTTGACCGAAGCCAATCTTAAAGTCACCGACATTGTACTGGCTGAGGCGTTTGGCGCAGCGGAGCCCTCAGCGCGAGAGGAGCCCTCAGCACAAAAGGAGCCCTCAGCGCAGAAACAGCGTTGTATGGAACTGGCCAGCGCGCTGGAAGCCGGCAGTGAACACCCCATCGCACACGCGTTTAATGTGCCGCATGCGTTGTTTGTGAACAACAGTCAGGTGGTGCCGGGCTGCGGCGTGATGGGCGACATTGAAGACCAGCATTACCGATTGGGGCTGTTTGAGTTTGCACTGGACGCCCAAAACGCCGCATGCACGCAGCCACCTGGTAGCGGACACTGGATATTGCTGAGCAAAAACAGGCAGCCACTGGCCTGGTTTTGCCTGCAGGACAATCCTCGCGCCGAATCGAGTGCGGTGGTCAACAAAATGCATCAGCAAGGCATTCGCACTGCGGTGTTTACCGGCGACCGATCCATGAGTGTCGAGAGCATACACGAATTGTTTGCTGTGCTGGATATCCGCACCGGCATGAGCCCACAGGACAAAGTGGAAGCTTTACGAGAATTGCAACAGACTGCGCGCGTGATGATGGTGGGTGATGGTATCAACGACACGGCGGCCATGGCTGCCGCCGACACCTCGCTTGCCGTTACACCGCGCGACAGTTTTGTACAGAACAGCGCGGATGCCACGCTGCTCAACGGCTCGCTGATGATACTGCCTGCCATTCTGGTGTTTGCCCGTAAATGCCGCGCCATTATCCGTCAGAACGTGGCCTGGTCAGTCGTTTACAATTTTACGGTGATCCCGTTCACCCTGATGGGGCTGGTACCGCCATGGCTGGCAGCACTGGGTATGAGTCTGTCGTCGGTGTTGGTGGTCAGCAACGCCGGGCGCTTGCGATGGATGGAGCGCTGAGATGGACGTGCTGTTTGTCATGATTCCGTTAGGGTTGGTGTTGGTTGTGGCCGCCATCTGGAGTTTTGTCTGGTCAGTGAAACATGATCAGTTTGAAGATCTTGAACGCCAGGGCTGGTCGATTCTGTTTGAAGATGAGAAACCGGCAAAAATCATCAGTGCCACAAGCAAGGCTGATTCTGACGGCGAGGGCGACAAACCATGAACGCCGCTTTAGTTGGATCAGGCGGGGCATTAACCGGCGAATTGATATCCGCGTTTGCGCTGGGCCTTTTCAGCGCGCCGCACTGCCTTGCCATGTGCGGGGGCATCGCAAGCGCGCTACTGATGAGTGGCCGAACAGAGTTAATCGCTACCAGGCAAAAACCAACGCGCGCGCTGGCCAGCACGCCAGGACTGATTGCCAGTTCTGCCGCACCTGCACCGCTGCCAGCACCCGGCTTGACACGACCGCTTGTGGGTGATGCGCTGGTGTATGGCAGCGGCAAAATTTTAGGGTATATGGCGCTGGGCTTGATCGCCGGCGCAGGTGGATTTCTGCTTGGCGGGATGAATTCAGCGGCATTTGTCATGCTGCGCGCTCTGTCTGGCATTTTGCTAATTGCGCTGGGCTTGTACATGGCCGGGTGGTGGCTGGGTGTTCTGTCGCTGGAACGCTGGGCTTACCGACTCTGGCAACCGGTTCTGCGCCGTGTTCAGCATTTATCGCTGCGGCACACATCGAACAAACTGCTGGCCGGAATTGCATGGGGCTTGCTGCCATGCGGCATCGTGTACAGCGTTTTGAGTCTGGCATTGGCCAGTGGCAGCGCTATCAATGGTCTTTTGATCATGATGGTTTTTGGATTGGGCACCTTGCCTTTTGTATTGCTCAGCGGGGGCTTGCTGCAGTTTATGCTGCCGCTGCTGAAAATGACCTGGATCAGACAAAGCGCTGGACTGGGCATGATAGGGTTAGGCGCCTGGACCCTGGTCAACAACCTGGGATAACAACAACAGACCGGTGGCCATTAAGCGCTGCCGGTGTCATAAAAAGGAGACAAGGTCATGAACCACATATTGGGCATGTTGACCAAGCCACAACAAGAGTGGGCGCGAATACGCGACCGTAATGATTCGGTATTAACCACCTACCTTAAGTATCTGATCTGGATTGCAATACTCCCGCCGGTCGCGTGGTGGTACGGCGCTTCGCAGATAGGCTGGGAGTTATCCGGTCGGTCCATCCGCCTGACGTCTGAGTCGGCAGCGCTGATCATGGGGCTGTTTTACCTGACCATTCTGGCGTCAGTTGCCTTTCTGGGCATGATGATTCACTGGATGGCCAAAACCTATGATGCGCGCAATGACGATGTTGCGCATGGCATTGGCGTCGCTGCTTACATGTGTGTGCCGATGTTTGTGGTTGGCCTGACCGGCTTTTTCCCCAACCTGTGGCTGGACATGCTGCTGGGCACACTTGCGGCGGCTTATACGATTTATTTGCTCTATATTGGCATTCCCATCGTATATGACATGCCAAAGGAGCGTGGTTTTCTGTTTGCGAGTGCGACGGTTGCGGTAGGGCTGGTATTGATGGTCTCGCTGATGGGTCTCACCGTGTTCCTTTGGGAAATAGGATTTTCACCCATTTTTACTGATTGAGCCGAATGCAGCGACCAAATGTACTTCGCATAAGCTTTTATATGCTGTTGCTGGGGGTCACGCCATTAATGGCGCAACCCCCGGCACCGCCCTCCTTGGATGTCAGTGACTTCCGGATATGGGAGTCACGCTCGTTCAGCGGTGAAACTCTGTATCTGCCAACGCTTGAGAATGGTGATCCCATCTTGAACGCTACCGCCGCCGGCACCGCCAGCGCGTTCTACCGTCAAGGCAAAATCAACCTGCAACAGACACCCTGTCTGCACTGGCGCTGGAGAATCAATGCCACTGCCCCTGTGCAACTTGATGAACAAACAAAAACCGGTGATGACTACGCCGCGCGCATTTATGTCGTGCGCAGCGGTGGTTTGATGTTCTGGCGCGCCAAGACCATCAACTACGTCTGGTCGGCAAACCAGCCTTTGGGTACGCGTTGGCCCAACGCCTATGCGGGCAGCAACGCCCAGATGTGGGCGATTGATACTGGCAACCAATTCGCAGACCAATGGCAATGGCATAGCCGCGATATTCAGCAAGATTGGCAACAGGCATTTGGCGAGCCCATTCGCGAGCTTGACGGTATCGCCATCATGACGGACGGTGATGACAGCGGTAGCCAGCTCAGCGCGGCCTATGCGACACTCCGCTTTACATCGCGCAACCAGTCCGGGCAGTGTGAGCTTGTCCATTGATCTGCGCGCCAACTTATTCCGGAGCCCTTCAGCATGAAATTGTTTGAAACCAAAACCGCACCCAATCCACGTCGAGTCAGGATTTTTCTGGCCGAAAAAGGCTTGCTTGATCAGGTTGAAATGATCCAGATGGATCTGCAGAAAGGCGATAACCTGACACCGGAATATGTGGCCAAAAACCCGATGAAAAAAGTGCCGATGCTGGAACTGGACAGCGGTGACTGCGTGTCAGAGACCATGGCCATCTGTCGGTATTTTGAAGAGGAGTTTCCGGACAGTCCACCTATGCTTGGACGAACACCGCTGGAAAAAGCGCAGATCGACCAGTGGCTGCGGTGGATCGATTTTTATTTTATGGGTCCAACCGGCATGGGTTTTCAGCACACCACCGGATACTTCAAGGACAGAATGACGCCGTTCCCGGAATGGGGCGAAGAATGCAAAAAGCAGGCTGCGCGTTTTTTTGATTTTCTTGATCAGCACCTGGCAGACAAGCAGTTCATCATGGGCGACCAGTTCACCGCAGCTGACATCAACGCGCTGTGTACCGTCGACTTTAACCGCGTGATTCGCCAACGCATCAAGCCAGAACAGGTGAATCTGCAAGCTTGGTATGACCGGGTTTCAGCGCGGCCATCGGCTGCTGCCTGAACGCAGATTGCTAATCGCGTAGCTCAGTCACCAGACGCCGGGCCAGCACCACACTGCGATACCAGCGCCGCTGTGCTGGCGGCACCATGGCCGGACGCGCAGCGAGCGGACTTTGTGCCGCCGCTTCACCGTTTTGCTGCTCACTCAACACCGCCAATACGGACTGACGCGCACCGTAGGTGTTGTGCAGAAACTGGCAAGCGTCCTGATTCAGGTTAACGCGGTAGTGACGCACCAGGGCGGATGCAAGATGCTCGGCGGCTTCGCTCATATCCTCTTCGACATCCTGCGCAACCGCTTCCGCAATCGTACGTTTTTCGCGGGCACTCATGCCGGGTTCAAGATCACCAAGATAACTGGCATACGTGGCACCTATGCCGCGCTGTATCTCCGGGTACGACAAATGTACATGTGGTTCAAGTGCCAGGGCGACCTCAATGGCCAGACGCCGGGCACTCTCAAAGGTCAACGGATAATCACGATCGCTGCGCCGCTCAAACAGCCCCTTGGTTTCGTGAGATTCCAGATGCTGGGAGCGCAAATAGCGCGCAATGTGCTCACACACTTCCATGCGCTCATCGTCGCTGAGTTGCACTACTTTTTCCAGAATGTGCACACCACGCCCGCGCGGCCCCACTTGCAACTGTTCTGTGGGCTGCTGGCTTTGATCGAGCAATTTGTTCCAACTGGCCGCCGCTTGCAGGAAGTCGGCATGCAGTTCACCCGTGCGCAAAAAAGACTCATGTGCATAACGATACAGGCGCAGGGCATTAATCATTTTTTCTGCCAGCTGACGCAAGTCATCGTAGCGCTCGGTGGCGCCAGCATCCACCGTGTGCGCCAGTTGCTGCAGTTGTTCAGCCAGCCGGTCAAGTGCGCTACACACCCGTTCAATCAACAGGCTGGACGAAATGCCTTCGGGGGCCTCGTCGTACAACATCAGATCGACTTCAACCAGCCAGGACGCAAGACTGCGCACACGGTTGCTGCCAGCCGCCTGCGCGATGCGATAACGGCTGCGCCGACGCTCCATACGATCGAGCGCAGCCGCAAGTCGCCATTGCCCACGGTAGTCAAAAATCAGCATCGGTATTTCGCGGCCATTGATCAGTTCAAAGGCCAGAATCAGCATGGACTCAACATCCTGCATTGTGATCAACAGCAGATTATCTTGTTCGATGGCTGCCAATACCCGCGCAATAAAATGTTCCGCTCTGGGCATGCCATGACGCAGCAGGGCAATGTCACCGCTATAACGCAAACGTAAAATATCGGCGGCTACCGGGGACAAGGTGCGCAGCGCGTCAATGTGGCTGTCCGGTTTTATGCCACTGCGCTCATGCAAATCGCGGATGCGGGTGGTCAACCCCGCCCGGCGATAGTTATCAACCTGTGCCAACAACTCTGCCAGGGATGGGTCGCCGGTCAACTGCTCAACGGCATGGCGAATGCCTGACGGTGACAGGTCGACGCGCTGTAACAACTGCGTGGCAGACTCGCGCTGGCGCGCCTCACCGTCCAGACTGTGAACAATCAGATTGCGCACGGAAAGAATCAGATCGCCGAGCTTGTCAGTGACCTCCACTACATAACGCTGTGATCTTTCATTACGATAACCCCAGGTGCCGTCGTACAGCACTTTGGCTGCCAGCGCGATGAGGCCGCTGAGCACCGTAAAACTCACAAAATACACGAGCTGCTGGTTGCTCGGCAGCTGCCCGTAACCGATGTAATAACCACCATACAGACCCAGCGCGGTCACCGGGCCCGCAGTCCACGCCAAACCGAGCAGACTGCGCGACATGCGTACCCGACGTACGCTGCGCGCTAACTGGTCCAGACGTTCGGTATCCTCACGGTTCAGGGAAATGCCCTGCCGTTCAGATGCACCATCACGCCAGCGCTGAAATCTGGACCACAACATAAAACTCGACTCTCCCTGCCTGCTTAGCGTTCTTTCTTGAATGGAAGCAACGTGGCCGCAAGTATAGCCTGATTGTTCAGACACTTGCATGACCGGCCTTGCATAAAACCGGCCGTTCGCCTAAGGTAGCCACGCTTCAGGTGTTCGACGCTGTGCAGGAAGGCATAGCAGAGAATGAAACGGGAAGCCGGTGCGGTATGGAGACTTGTCTCAAGAATACTGCCAACGCCGGCGCTGCCCCCGCAACGGTAAACAAGTCTGATCTGCCAGATGCCACTGTCATTCATGTGATGGGAAGGCGGCAGATCCACGGTCGAGGGACATCATGCCCTCACCAACTTGTAAGCCCGGAGACCGGCCTGCTGCACCAGAACGCGCTGCGGCGGGCAGTTGATGCGATTCAGTTGAATGTTGTTTTAGCAGCATGACTTCCCCTTCAGGGCCAGGCATGTTGCTGTGTTGTATTCGACTGCCGTCGTGGCGCATACCATCTATTTTTTATGCTCGGGTGAGAGCATAAATGGAGTTATGCGCATGACAAACAAAACATCAAGAATCTCTACCAGCCGCGTGCTGTTGAGCTGCTCACTTATAGGCTGCACATCGGCAGCGTTGTTACCCATGGGCGTCAGCGCCCAGCAGCCGGCATCGGCTGCCGATCCGCAGGTCCAGGAATTGCTGGTCACTGCCAATCGCTTGTCACAATTTTCAAACGACACACTCAATGCACATACTCTGCTGGATCGCGACTTTATTGCACAAAGCGCAGCCGGCAGCCTGTTTGATCTGTTGCGCTCAGTACCGGGCGTGCAAATGGCGCGCACCGGTGTGGACGGCGCTCAGACCAGCCTGTTTATGCGCGGTAGCAATTCCAACCACACGCTGATTCTGCTCGACGGCGTACGCCTGAATACGGCCAGCGAAGGCGCAGCTCGACTGGAACATATTCCTGTCAGTCACATCGAGCGTATTGAAGTCATCCGGGGTCCTCAGTCCAGTCTTTATGGCGCCGATGCCATTGGTGGGGTAATCCAGATTTTTACCCGCAGTGGTTTGCCACCGAGTGACGATGCCCCCGATCAGCGCCTTTCCGGCCGACTTGAGGCGGGTATTGGCACAGAACAATCGCGCAATTACCACGGCGGCCTGCGTTTTGCCGGCAATCAGACAACGGTTGATCTGAATGTGTCACACCGCGAGACCGACGGCATTCCCGCACAAAACGCACCCACACCCGGTACGCTCAACGCAGCGTGGGAGAATCAGTCATTGTCACTCGGTGTTCAGCACACTCTGAATAGTGACTGGCAACTGTGGGGCCGCTGGCAACACACGGATTCAGAAAAAATATTTCAGGGTGGTGATAGCGAGGCCACTCAAAAAACCGGTAGCGTGGGCGTGCGCGCCCAGATTTCTGAACGTTGGCGCACACAGCTGCAACTCAGCCAGTTCAAGGACAATAATCTGACCCGGCAATGGGGCTTATCCCACAGCACCACTGACCGCAACAGTCTGCAGTGGCAGAATGAACTGAGCTTCAGCAGCAACAGCAACACGCTGCTGGGTGTTGATGTCGATGATGAAGACCTGTACTACCTCAGTTCCGGGGCGGTGCAAAATGTCAGTACCCGTCGCAATGATGCACTGTTTGCGGTGCACCAACATAATCTCGGACAGTTTGATGTCACCGCCTCTGTGCGTGTGGATGACAACGAACAGTTTGGTGCACACACCACCGGGCGCCTGGCCCTTGGTACAGATATAGGCAGCAATAGCAAACTCTGGCTCGCCGCCTCAACGGCGTTCAAGGCACCAACCCTGGTTGATCTGTATGTGGATTTTCCTGCGTTCGGCTTTTTTGCCAATCCCTTGTTAAAACCCGAGCACGCCAGCAATCTGGAAGCAGGCTTACGTACACAAATCGCGGGCTCTGATGTGGATGTCAGCGTATTCCGCAACAATATCCGTAATCTGATCGGCACAGACAGCAGCTACAGCAGTCTGGATAACGTCAGTCGCGCACAGATAAACGGCGTGGAGATCAGTGCCAGCCGTGCCGTACTGGGCTGGCAGAATCGCTTGTCGCTGACGCTGCTGGATCACAAGAACCGCGAGACCGGACTCGCTTTGCTGCGCCGCCCGGATCAGCAATTGAGCCTGAGCACGTCAAAACGTTTTGAGCAGTTCTCGTTGTTATTGGACTGGCAAGTGCGCAGCCATCAGGCCGATCTTGACCCGGTTAGCTTCGGGCGCTCACGTGTTGCCGGCTACGGGGTGTTGGACACAGTGGTTGAATGGCATCTGATGCCGGCACTGAACCTGCAGTTCAAAGTCGGCAATCTGCTGGACAAAAACTACGAGGTGGTGGATGGTTACAATACCTTGGGGCGCCATGTCATGCTAAGCGCACGGCACCCGTTCTAAAAATTTGTTAAGTGACGCGCGCCGGACTCATCATGGCAATCGAGATTGAACGTAAATTTCTGGTTGATGTTGACGTGTTGACACAATCCGGCGCGCTTGTCGACGCAAAACGCATTGCGATCAGTCAGGCGTGGTTGAGCCGCAGCGACGATGCGGATGGCAACAAAGGCAACACGGTGCGCGTGCGCATCGCGGGTAACGATGCGTTTCTGACGATCAAGGGCAAGACCACTGGCATCAGCCGGTCTGAGTTCGAATACCCAATACCGCTGAGTGACGCACAGCAATTGATGCAAATGTGTGTTGGCCACACCATCACTAAAACCCGCTATGTCATCCCTGTTGAAAATCACCTGTGGGAAGTCGATGAATTTCACGGCGCCCATCAGGGATTATGGCTGGCTGAGATTGAACTGAGGGAAGAACACGAGCACTTCAACAAGCCGCCATGGCTGGGAAAAGAGGTCTCGCATGACGCCCGCTACCGCAACTCAGTACTCGCGCTGCAGACCATGCCCGCAGATGACTGAAGTGTGGCTAAGTGGCTGGTATTAGGCAAGTACTTCGCCTATGCTTGGGTCAATCCCGCGACAAACAAGGATGTCTGATGATCAATTGGCTGGCCGACAATCTGTTTCTGGTGTACCAGTTTTATGGTGCGGCGTTTGTAGTGCTGGGCGCGATTGCACTGGCATTGCCCCGCAACAGCCGATTGGCATTTTCCAGCAATCTGTGGCTTTTAGGATGTTTTGGCATCCTGCATGGCAGTCTGGAATTTGTGTTGGCAACTCTGCTGATAAAACCCAGTGCAGGGCTCACGGTTTTTGGCAATTTTTTAACGTTGCTGTCATTTGTTGCCTTATTTGAATTCGGCCGCAGGGCTTTTATCAAAGCCGTTCCCGCCTATGCCATTGTGCTGCCACTGTCACTGCTCATACTGATATCGCTTGACCTGAATTCCGACACACTCAATGTGATTGGTCGTTATCTGTTTGGTGTGCCCGGTGCAGTGATGTCGGGATTGATATTTTTGCAGGCACGTTTCACCTCCACGTCCAGCTTGACCACCATTGATAACAGAGAGCAAAAAAAACGCGCGGACATCTGGTTCTCAATCGCGGGTGTGACCTTGTTTGTATATGCCGGGCTCAGCATCTTTAATGGCGGGCCGGACGTGCTTCCGCTGTTTCCCACCACGCAGGATTTCCTGCAACTGAGCGGAATGCCGGTTGCAGTCCCTCGTGCTTTGTGTGCGATTGTGCTGGTAATCGCACTAATGGCAATTGCGTACAAAACCACCTTCAGCATTGTGAATGACGTGGAAAATATGCTGCAAGGCATCGATGGTTTTGTGTATCGCTGCCGCAATGACCGTGAATGGTCGCTGATTTATATGGCCGGCAACATCCATGAATTGTCAGGTTACACCATTAACGATTTTCGTCACCCGTCGGTCATCACCCTTGATCGTATGACCCACCCGGACGATCGCGATCGCGCGTGGAAAATAGTACAGGACGCGCTGGCCAGACGCTGTTCATATGACATTTCTTTTCGCATTATTACCCGTAGCGGTCGCAGCAACTGGGTCAGCGAACGTGGCGAAGGCATCTACGACGAGCTTGGCAATCTGTTGTACCTGCAAGGCCATGTGTTTGACGCGGACGAACTGGTGGAATCACGCAATCGCCTGGAGCGGGCAGAGCAACTGGGGGGGCTCGGGCACTGGGAACTTGATCCAGGCACCGGGCGTGGGCACTGGTCCAATCAGATGTTCCGGATGTTCAACCTGGATCTGGCAAACGAACCACCAGACATCGAAACTTATCTGAAACTGGTACATCCGGATGATCGTGCTCAAGTGCTTGCAGCGATGAGTACCATGAACGAGAACAAGGCGCCAGACGCCAGTATCTACCGCACAAATCCCGAGGTTGGCCCCGCGCGCAGCTTAAAACCCAGCTGGCAGGCAATCCCTGACGCACAAGGCCGCATCCAACGCTTTTCCGGAACTGTGCTGGATGTCACAGAACAACAAACCACACTGGTAGCACTGCGTGAATCCGCGCAACAGCAACAACAATTATTGAACCTGGCACAACGTGAACAAGGACGCATGGCGGCGCTGCTGTCTGCCATGAGTATCGGCATTTTGTTTGAAGATAGGGCAGGCTGCGTGGAATATGTAAACCCGGCATTCCGGCGTATGTGGGCGGTTGATGAAAAAGCTGAACTGGTCGGCGTGACCACCCGCACCGTACTTGAACATTCTACGCACCGTTTTGCGCGGCCCGATCATGCGTCAAAACATGTCCTGCATGTACTCGACACCCATGAAATCAGTGAACGATTTGAGGTTGATCTGTATGACGGGCGCATACTGACACAATTGTCTTACCCGGTATGCGATCCCGACGGTCGTGTCATGGGCCGGCTGTGGATCTACGAAGATGTGACCCATGAACGTCAGACAGCCCAGCAACTGGTGTATCTGGCAGAACACGATCCATTGACCGGACTGCACAACCGCCATCGGTTCCAGCAGCAAATGGAATGGATGATCCTCAGTGCCAGACGCAACAATACCCACTTTGCGTTGTTGTACTTTGATCTGGACGACTTTAAATATATCAACGACACCTTTGGTCATCGCGCAGGTGATACGGTGCTGGTGCGAACCGCTGGCGAGGTATCCAGCCTGGTCAGACAAGGTGAAATGTTCTCGCGCCTGGGAGGTGACGAATTTGCCATTCTCACCGAACTGGGCCCGAATGACTCACCTATCCCGCTGGCCGAACGTGTCCGCCATGCCATTGCGGCACTGCCCTTCCGATTCCGCGGCAGCAACTTACGCCTGACCACCAGCATTGGCATCACCATTTTCCCGCAACATGGTGACAATACCGAGGACCTGATCGCGCACGCCGACAGCGCTATGTATCAGGCCAAAAATGCCGGCAAAAACAACTGGTCAATATATGACCCGGACAAAGATCTCAGCGAACTGATGATCGCGCGCATGAATTGGGTCAGCCGCATTGCGACCTGCCTCGAGCAAGACTTACTGGAGCTGCACTTCCAGGGCATTTACAAAACCAGCGATGGCACGATAAGCCATCTGGAAGCACTGGTGCGCATGCGCGACCCGGTGCATCCGGACTCCATCATCATGCCAGGGCAATTTATTCCGATTGCTGAAAAAAGCGGGCAGATTCTGGAGATAGACCGATGGGTGTTACGCGAAAGCATACGCACACTGGCCAGCCACCCGACACTGCCAGCGCTGGCGGTCAATATATCCGGTCGCAGCTTTGATGAGCCGGGTTTACCCAAAACCATCCACGCGCTGCTGCAGGAAATGAACGTGGCACCCGAGCGGCTGATCATTGAGTTGACCGAAACAGCCGCTGTCTCCGAGATGCAGGATGCTCAACGTTTTATCGAGGCACTGCAACAAACCGGCTGCCTGGTGTGCCTTGACGACTTTGGCACCGGGTTTTCAACCTTTGCGTATCTGAAATACCTGGGCGTACAGGTGTTAAAAATCGACGGTCTGTTTATTCGTGACTTACCCAACAATCAGGACAACCAGGCCTTTGTCAAAGCCATGATTGATGTTGGGCGCGGTCTGCGCAAATTGATTGTCGCTGAGTTTGTAGAAGATCGCGCAACCTACGAGATGTTGTGCGCGCTGGGTGTGGATATGGTGCAGGGATACTATCTGGATCGCCCGATCGCGGAGCATCCGGCCCTCACATCATGACCATCGGCAGCTTGCAAATCACTGGGCTGCGCGTTAGTTTTGAATACATTCATAAAAACAACGAGGAGCACGTCATGCCGCAGAAGAATACCCGGTTTAAATCCTGTTCCAGAGCTGCTACCCCAGGCTTGCTGGCATTGGCGGTGCTGGCAGCCTGCTCCCCAGCGATGGAAGACCACACAGAGCACGCCAGTGCATCACGACAAATTGATGTTGCCAATCCGGCCACAGACTTGCAGCTGGCTCTTCTGGAAGCCCAACCCGGTGACACCATCAGCCTGCCGGCAGGAACTTTCAATTTTGAACGCGGCCTGACCCTGAACGTCGACAATATCACGCTGCGTGGCGCTGGCATGGACAGCACGGTGCTGTCCTTCAAAAACCAGGTAGCCGGCGGAGAAGGTCTGCTGGTTAACGGCAACGGCTTTACTATCGAAGACATTGGCATCGAAGACAGTCGGGGCGACGCACTCAAAATAGCCCGTGGCGAT